>CAZOBK010000233.1:0-1007 GCA_964578115.1 uncultured Roseicyclus sp. | reverse complement strand
TGGGAAATCCTGCGCCACCGAAAGCTGCGCGACGCAAGCGTTCTCGAAAAGTACCGCCAGTACGCGACCAACCTGCTGGTGAAAGGCTCCGCCAATTTCCACGCGCGTGGGGACGACATCGATGAGGATCAGCTCCTGTTGATGCGCGATCTTGTTTCTTCGGATCCGAAGGAGCGTGCCGATGCAGAGGAGGACTTCCTCATCAAGACAAACTGGCACCCAGCTCATGTTCTCGCCATGGCCGCTGGCACGAGCCATGCTGCAGAGGCTCACGAGGCCCGGATCCGCGATCTCGAGCTCCGCCGCCGGCAGCTGCGCAAGGAATTCGAAGAGCTGAGAGCGATCCCGCGCACCGGTATCGAAGACGCGGAAATCTTGCCAGACGCGCCATGACCAGCGACCGCCGTATCGAGGCCAATCGGGAAAACGCGAAGAAAAGCACCGGTCCCAAGTCGGAGGTCGGCAAGCGGCGCGTGTCCCAGAACGCGCGACGCCATGGACTATCGCTGCCGCCCGATGACGAGATGGTCCAGGGGTGGCTTTCGATCATTCTCGAGGATCCGGCGCTCGATGGACATGTCCTGACCTTCGAGGGACAGTCCCGCGCTGCGAGCCTCGCGGATGCGGAGGCACGGCTTCAGCGCGTGCGCGAGACGGAGTTCCGGTTCCTCGAGGACTGCCATGTCCTCGATCGGAGCGACGACCATCTCGTGAACCGGCACGAGTTGGTGAGCACGTCGGTGAAGATCTTCGACAGCTACAAGTTCGATGCCGATGGTGTTCCAAGGCCCGTGAAGGTGAAATCCAAGCCCGTCGTGATCAAGCGCGAGGAAAAGATCCACCTGACCGAATACTCCGACGAGCTGAGACGCCTGCTGCGCTACCGCCGCGAGGCAGAATGCCGTCGCCGTCGCGCGCTTAAGGAGTGGACCGCCTATCTCAAGCGGGCACAAAAATCCAAAACAAAGCCAAACGAGGCCGCCGATGCGGCCTGAATTTCCAGAACA
>CAZOBK010000232.1:0-1014 GCA_964578115.1 uncultured Roseicyclus sp. | reverse complement strand
CCAGCGGGTGAAGCTGGATCGCCTTGCCTTCGATCAGCACGGGCTCGAACGCCTGGATGCCGAGACGGTGCAGCGTCGGCGCACGGTTCAGCAGGACCGGGTGCTCGCGGATAACCTCGTCGAGGATGTCCCAGACTTCCGGCCGCTCCTTCTCGACGAGCTTCTTCGCCTGCTTGACGGTCGAGCTGAGGCCCTTGGCTTCGAGCCGCGAGTAGATGAACGGCTTGAACAGCTCCAGCGCCATCTTCTTGGGCAGGCCGCACTGGTGCAGCTTGAGCTCGGGGCCGGTCACGATGACCGAACGGCCCGAGAAGTCCACGCGCTTGCCCAGAAGGTTCTGGCGGAACCGGCCCTGCTTGCCCTTGAGCATGTCCGACAGCGATTTCAGCGGGCGCTTGTTGGCACCCGTGATCACGCGGCCGCGGCGGCCGTTGTCGAACAGCGCGTCGACCGATTCCTGCAGCATCCGCTTTTCGTTGCGGATGATGATGTCCGGCGCGCGCAACTCGATCAGACGCTTGAGGCGGTTGTTCCGGTTGATGACCCGGCGATAGAGGTCGTTGAGGTCCGACGTCGCGAAGCGGCCGCCATCGAGCGGCACAAGCGGGCGCAGTTCGGGCGGGATGACCGGGATGACGGTCATGACCATCCACTCGGGACGGTTACCGGACTCGAGGAACGACTCGACGATCTTCAGGCGCTTGATGATTTTCTTCGGCTTCAGCTCACCAGTGGCCTCCTTGAGATCCTCGCGCAGCTGTGCGGCCTCGGATTCAAGATCGATCGCGGCCAGCATCTCGCGGATGGCCTCGGCGCCGATATTGGCGCTAAACGCATCGGAGCCGTAGGCGTCCTGCGCGTCGAGGAATTCCTCCTCGCTCATCAGCTGGCCATAGCTGAGGTCCGTGAGACCGGGCTCGATCACCACGTAGTTCTCGAAGTAGAGAATCCGCTCAAGATCGCGCAGGGTCATGTCCAGCATCAGGCCGATGCGCGACGGCAGCGACTTGAGGA
>CAZOBK010000231.1:0-1019 GCA_964578115.1 uncultured Roseicyclus sp. | reverse complement strand
GACAGTTCGGCAGCCAGCGCGGCCTTACGGTGAACGTCGGGGCTGACCCGGAACATGACCTGCCCTGAATAGGCCTTCTGCGGTTCCTTACCTATCTTAGCGCATGTCTCGATGTAATCTTCGACAGCGTCATGGAAGGCTTCGCGCAGCCCTTCCACGGTGTCGGCATGAAAGCCCACCCCGTCACGGATACCGGCAATCCGGCCTGTGAAAACGCCATCTTCGTCGTCATATTCGATCCGGGCGGCATAGCCCATATAGGTCATGATGTTGGTCATGGTCTCACTCCGATCCGTTCCAGAAAGTCGCGGGCATCGCGCACCTGGTATCTCTTGGCTTCCTTGGCAGGGTGCGGGCGGTGGAACGTCGCAACCTCGCCCTCCTTCTCGAACCGCACCCTTGATCCACGCCCTTCGATCAGACGTGCCCCTGCGGCAGTCAGCAAGCTTTCAACTGCCGCCCATTCAATGGTGCCTGACACCGGGTCGGTGAAGACGGCGGCAAGGGTCTTGCGGTGCTTACTGTTCATCGAGACAAGATAGGATATGCTAGCGTAAAATGCAAGCACCCACTAGCCGGGCGCAGGCGCAACGGCGAGCCCGTTACATCCGGCGATTATCCCTAATCACGGATCAGAGCATGATAACCATCGGTTTGGCCTACCGCCCCCAGCCTCTACGCAGGCTATATCTTTGACCAACCCGTGCCAGCAGGGTAGGCTTCTCGTGTCCGGAAACCTGAAAACGCTCATGAGGGATGTCATTCTGCCCCCCCTGCCCCTTCCAGTGCAAACACAACTCACCGCGGATGATCAGGAGGCTTTGACCAATCTCTTCATTCGCGGCACGCCAGAGAATACGTTGCGGGCTTACGAGCGGGATCTGGTCTATATCACCACTTGGCGACAGCTCGTGTTTCGCGGCGAACCAGAATGGCCAGAACGTGAAGAGGTGGTGTTGCGCTTCATTCTGGATCACGCAAGGGATCTGAGTACAGCCGACGGCTCGGATCGCGCGCGG
>CAZOBK010000230.1:0-1024 GCA_964578115.1 uncultured Roseicyclus sp. | reverse complement strand
ATCAGGGCCTTGCTGAGACAGGTTCGGCTGGGCCCGGAAATCCGGACCCAGCCTGATATGTGATGCCGGGTTGCCCCGGAAAACCGATTACTTGAGCTCGACTTCTGCGCCGGCTTCTTCAAGCTTCTTCTTGATCTCTTCGGCTTCGTCCTTCGAGACTTGCTCTTTGACGGCCTTGCCACCGGCTTCGACCAGGTCCTTGGCTTCTTTCAGGCCCAGACCGGTCAGGGCGCGGACTTCCTTGATCACGTTGATCTTGGATGCGCCTGCCGACTTCAGGATGACGTCGAATTCGGTCTGCTCTTCAGCCGCCGCAGCACCTGCGTCGCCTGCCGGGCCAGCCATCATCACGGCGCCGCCAGCAGCGGGCTCGATGCCATACTCGTCTTTCAGGATGGTTTTCAGTTCTTGTGCTTCGAGAAGCGTCAGCGCAACGATCTCTTCAGCAAGTTTTTTCAGATCAGCCATTGTTCAGCTCTTTCCGTTTTAAGATGTGTTCCAACGTCGGGCATTCCCCAAACGCGGATATTCCAGTTGCTCGCTTACGCAGCTTCCGCCTTCTCTTCGATGGTCGAAAGGATGCTCGCGATGTTAGAAGCAGGGGCGCCAATTGCACCGGCGATGTTCGAAGCGGGTGCGCCCAGCATGCCAGCGATCTGAGCAAGAAGCTCTTCGCGCGACGGCATGTCGGACACGGCTTTGACACCGGCACGGTCCAGCGGATCCGATCCCATCGCACCGCCGAGGATCTCGAATTTCGAGTTGTCCTTGGCGAAACCCTCTGCCACCTTGGCGGCGGACACAGGATCTTCCGAATAGGTCAGAACCGTCATACCCGTGAGATAGCCAGCAATGCTTTCGCACGGCTTGCCCTCAAGGGCGATCTTGGCGAGCCTGTTCTTGGCGACGCGAACGGATGCATCGGCCGCGCGGGCGCGTGCACGAAGATCCTGCATCTCGGCAACTGTAAGACCCGCGTAGTGGGCAACCACTACGACGCCAGAGCTTTCGAAGATTTGGCCGA
>CAZOBK010000229.1:0-1032 GCA_964578115.1 uncultured Roseicyclus sp. | reverse complement strand
AGCGCTTCCGGCGCACTATGCCGAAAATTTGGACAATTGATACAGTTTGGCCGTTCTTCGTTGAAAAACAGCACATGACGCGTTATCGAGGAGTGTGTGATCGCAACCGGGGGCTTTCCATGCGACGTGTAATTGCCGCAGCGATGCTGTTGGGTGCCACTTCATTTTCTGCGCCAGCCTATGCCACGGATCAATACCTGGTTCGTTTTTGCGAAGGCTTCCTTGATCGCTACGAAACCGTGCTTGCGTCATATCGTATTGACCGCGATGCCGGTCATCGGGTGCATCTCGCGCGGTACCACTACTTTCAGCATCTTCGCAGAAAGCTGCGCCGCACGGCCCAGTTCTGCGAGCATCTGGTCGACAGCCACCAACCGCCTGTGAGCCCTACAGCTCAGACGCATACCTACTCTTACATCGCCGTTCGCCGGTAGCGGGCGGCGTTGGCGCTTTGGCGTCGCTCTCGCTCTTGCTCACTCGAACAGAAGCTCAAGGTCGTCTGGCAGCGCGCTCAGATAACCTTGATCGTACGCTTCTAGCGTCTCAACGTCCCGTGCGGCTGCTGTTTCTGCAAAGCCGCTGATGTTCGCAATGGGGCCATAGAAGTCCTCCATGAAGGACACCAGCCCGACGCGATCCGCGGCCTCGGCAAAGTTGAAGGGCGCAAGTTGCCAGGACGTCATCAAGGCCTGCTCTGCGCGGTCAACATCGTCCCTCAGGAGCGACGCCCAGGCGATGCTGGTCCATGCGCCCGCGCGACCGGGTGAATAGGTCAGGCTGTCCTCCAGCAGATCAATGGAGCGCTGCATCTGCCGGTCGAACACCTCCAGTTCCGGAAGAGCGTCGTTGCCGAGCAGGAGCGACGCTGTATCCGCCTGCAGGTAGCCGTAGCCGAGCTGGTAGAGGTAATCGCTGACCACGTAATGCGTCTCGCCCTGTGCAAGGCGCCAGTCGCCCAGCACGCTTTCCTCCCGTACGTCCGGCGAAAACGCAGGGGCATTGAGTGCGACCTGCGCGAAGGACGAGACCGCC
>CAZOBK010000228.1:0-1035 GCA_964578115.1 uncultured Roseicyclus sp. | reverse complement strand
AGATGGGTCTGATCTATGTGAACCCCGAAGGCGTCAACGGCCAGCCCGATCCGCTCAAGACCGCAGGTCAGGTGCGCGAGACGTTTGCCCGGATGGCGATGGATGACGTGGAAACAGCCGCGCTGACCTGTGGCGGTCACACCGTGGGCAAGGCGCATGGCAATGGCGATGCGGCAACGCTTGGGGCGGAGCCCGAAGCGTCCGACATCGAGAACCAGGGGCTTGGCTGGATGAACGCCAATCTGGGCGGCAAGGCGACGAATGCCGTGACTTCAGGGATCGAGGGCGCGTGGACCACGCACCCGACCCAGTGGGACATGGGCTATTTCGACCTGCTGTTCGGCTATGAGTGGGAGCTGACCAAATCGCCCGCAGGCGCACTGCAGTGGCGTCCGATCGACATCAAGGAAGAGGACATGCCGGTCGACACGACCGATCCGACCAAGCGTGTCATGCCGATGATGACCGATGCCGACATGGCGATGAAGATGGACCCGGTCTATAACGAGATCTGCCAGAAGTTCATGGCCGATCCCGAGTATTTCGCCGATGCCTTTGCCCGCGCGTGGTTCAAGCTGACCCATCGCGACATGGGCCCGCGCACGCGCTATATCGGGCCGGACGCACCGCAAGAGGATCTGATCTGGCAGGATCCGATCCCAGCCGGTTCGACCGGTTACGATGTGGCCGCGGTCAAGGCGAAGATCGCCGAGAGCGGTCTGTCGATGGGCGATATGGTTGCCACCGCATGGGACAGCGCACGCACCTTCCGCGGCTCGGACCTGCGCGGCGGTGCCAATGGTGCCCGCCTCCGTCTGGCCCCGCAAAAGGACTGGGACGGCAACGAGCCCGAGCGTCTGGCACGTGTGCTGGGTGTGCTGGAAGGCATCGCCGCCGAGACCGGCGCGAGCGTGGCTGACGTGATCGTTCTGGCGGGCAATGTCGGCGTCGAGCATGCGGCCAAGGCCGCGGGCGTCGATATCGAGGTGCCGTTCACGCCGGGCCGTGGCGACGCGACCGACGAGATGACCGATG
>CAZOBK010000227.1:0-1048 GCA_964578115.1 uncultured Roseicyclus sp. | reverse complement strand
CGCCTGTACGAAGTCGTGGATCTTCCGTCTCTGCCCGAAGGGATAGAACCCGTCGTCTGTTTTGGGTCCGATCATGAGGAATTCTTCCCGAAACGGCGCCCCCGGCAGAATGACCTATCTCGGATCGTTCGAATGGGCGTGGTCGCCCATGCACGATCGGATCACCGCCTACCACCTTCACCGTGGGCGGAGCCACTGGATGATCTACAGCCAGGACATGGACCCGTTCGACCCGGAGTTCGAGTGGATGGTGACGGCCTACATGCCGAGGGCAGACATCGACGAGCACAGCGCGGCCATCCACCTGATGACGGCGACGTGGATCTCGGAGGCGGATGATTGCGGCCTCGATCAGTTCCACTGGATCAACCAGGCGGAGCGGCTCTCGGTCGCCGAATGGATGGCGATCGCTCGGGTGGTCTGGGGAGGCGAGCGATGAGGGCTAACAATAAGAACACCGGCGCCACGGTCTCAGGCGGTGCCGCCATGCAAGAGCGTCGGGTCAGGAGGGGGCGCTGGCATGTCTGACGGATGCGAACAGTGGGGGCCGTGGAAGCGACATCATGGCGACGGGATGCCGGTTCCTGCCGGAACACTGGTAGATGTCTACACGCTAGTTCCCAAGCGCTTTCCCAAGGACGGAGACCGCAGGAAGATCGGCATCGCGGGCGTCGATCTGATCAACTCCTGGAACTGGAGGCCGGAAACCCGGAACAGTCGCCGCTGCCTGCCGATCGACTTCTACCGTGTCGGACGCCCGAGGGGGTTGACGATCCTTGAAGGCCTGCTTGCCGAAACCCCTGTTCTGGAGGCCGCATAATGCCCGATCTCCCAAAGTGGTGGCCGGAGGGTCTATCCGCCCCATGATCTGAAGCAGTTCGTACATTCGAACGGATCAGGCCAAACACGTTCAAGGCTGGGGGATATAGTGGGGGTTAAAAATCATCGATTCGTCGCCAAACAATTCATAAATATACATAATCAATAATAATTTGGTGCGGGCGGGGGGATTTGAACCCCCACGGCCATGCGGCCCACGGATTTTAAG
>CAZOBK010000226.1:0-1066 GCA_964578115.1 uncultured Roseicyclus sp. | reverse complement strand
GAGCCGCCATGGATCACCAGCGGCACCTCCGTCATGGCCTCGATCGCGCGGATGCGCGCCTCGTCGAGCCCGCCCTCGCGGTCCTGCTGCAGATGGACGTTGCCGACCGAGATCGCCATGGCGTCCACGCCGCTTTCGCGGGCGAAGATCGCGGCCTCCTGCGGGTCCGTCCCGGCCGAGGCCTCCCCGCCCGAGTAACCCACGAAACCGATCTCGCCTTCACAGGATATCCCGGCGGCGTGCGCCATATCCGCAATGGCCCGCGTCTCGGCGATGTTCTGCGCCAAAGGCTTGCGCGAGCCGTCGAACATCAGCGACGTGAAGCCGCTGTCCAGCGCCTCGCGGCATTCGTCATGGGTGTAGCCATGGTCGAGATGGGCCACGACGGGCACGTCCACATCCGCCGCCAGATGCCGCATCATCCGGCCCAGGATCGGCAATGGCGTATGCTCCCGGCAGGACGGCCCTGCCTGCAGGATCACCGGCGCGCGTTCGGCCTGCGCGGCCATGGCAAAGGCGCGCATGTCTTCCCAGCCGAGGCAGACGAGACCGGGCACCGCGTATCCGTCCCGCAGCGCGGGCTGCAGGACGTCGGACAGGGTTGCGAGCGTCATTTGAACTTAGCCACCATGTCCATGATCCCGGGGATCGTGTGCAGCTGCTCGGCATGGGTGGGCTGGAAGTACTGCTTCAGCGACCGCTGCGACAGCCCGCCGAGGATGGTGAAATAGTACATCTCGTAGCCCGGCAGCACGCAGCAGGGGTGATAGCCCTTGTCGATCAGCACCGTGGAGCCATCCATGATGTGATAAGCGTCGCCCGGTTCGTTGTCGACGCGCTGGAGCATCTGCAGCCCCGAGCCGTAATTCGGCCTGAAGCGGAAGTTGTAGCATTCGTCGTGCCGCGTCTCGTCCGGGAGCCTGTCCGTGTCGTGCTTGTGGCTGGGAAAGCCCGACCAGCCGCCAGCGCCGACGGTGAAAAGCTCCGACACCAGAAGCCGCCCGACCCTGTCGTGATGGCCCGCGCCGAGGATATGCTTGATCTTGCGATGGGTCTTGGTGTCGTC
>CAZOBK010000225.1:0-1068 GCA_964578115.1 uncultured Roseicyclus sp. | reverse complement strand
AGGGCGGTTTCATTTCGGGCGTCTGGCGCGTTGTTCTGCGCGAACGCACGAAGCATCGCGTGGCCCTTGACGGGCCCGTCATCTTGATCCGGCGCGACAATGGCCGGGTCGAGATCCAGGATCCCAGCACGGGCTGGGGCGCCGATTTAATGGGATTCGGTGCAGATAACGCCAGGGCCTTCGCGCGGCTGCTGGCACAATAGGGAAAGGAGGCCAAGAATGGGATGGCTTACCAAGGAAATAGAGCACGCGCCGTGCACTGTGGAAATCAGTCATAAATTCGAGTCGCTGCACGCGCATGTGCGGTTCAACAACGGGGCCGTCATCTATCCGGGTGACGAGGTCAAGGTCCAGGGACCCGAGATCATGGCCCCCTTCGGCGAGATCGTATCCGAGGATCGCGACGCGATCATCTTCCGCGCCTCCAAGCTGGAACAGCTCTGGACACGGCTGACCGGCGATTTCGAAGTGATGGAGCTGTGTGAATTCTCCTTCTCCGAGGAGGTGACGCTATGAACATGCAGCCCAAGCACTCCGCCGACGCCACCACCGTCGAGGAAGGTCTCGCCATTCAGGAAGAGCAGTCCAAGTTCGACAGCAAGGCCGCCACCGATGTGGCCATGCAGAACACCCTGCTCACCCCGCGCTTCTACACCACCGATTTCGACGAGCTCGACGCAATCGACGTCAGCTCGGTGCGCGAGGACTGGGATCACCTGATCGACCAGATGGAAAGCGACCCCAACAAGGGTCATTTCAAGAAGAACGAAGACTGGGATCACGTCGACTGGGACAATATGGAGCCCAAGCTGAAGAAGGAATTCATCGACTTCCTGATCTCCAGCTGCACCGCCGAATTCTCGGGCTGTGTGCTCTACAAGGAAATGAAGCGGCGCGGGTCCAATTCGGACATCACGCAGCTGTTCCAGCTGATGGCCCGCGACGAGGCGCGTCATGCCGGTTTCATCAACGATGCCCTGCGCGAAGCAGGTGTCGCGGTCAATCTCGGGTTTCTGACGCAGAAGAAGAAATACACCTATTTCCGGCCCAAGTTCATCTACTACGCCA
>CAZOBK010000224.1:0-1080 GCA_964578115.1 uncultured Roseicyclus sp. | reverse complement strand
CCCTCCTCGCGCGCCTCGGTCAGCATGCGGGTCACTTCCGCGAAGGCGGCATGTTCGGCCGTCTCGCCCGCGACCTGCGCGATGGGCGGGCGCGAATGTGTCTCTAACGGCCTGTCAGAGCCTGTTTCGCCACCGATATCGGCGGCAAGAAGCGCGGGCGACAGTCGTTTGCGTTTGGCCATGTCTCTCTCCCCTGCCCTATTCCGCCGCCGCGTGGTCCGCGCGCAGGCCCGCGTCCCGGTGCCAGGCCCCGATCAGGAGCCGCTTGAAGCCCGCATAGGTCTCGTCGAAGGCGGCGCGCCCGCGGGCATAGGTCTCGCGGTTGAAGTCGCGGTAATCGGCCTCGTAGATGCCGGCGATCTGTTCGCCCGCCTGCCCGATCAGCGCGGTGTAATCCTGCCGCCATGGGCTGAGGCTCGCGCCCATGTAGACCTGCATCAGCGACGCCATCTCGGCCTGCTGGGTGCCGTCGTAGCGCGTCAGCACCGCGCGCACCGCGTCCCACTCGAAGCGCGTCTCCGACAGGCCGAGGGCGCGGGCGGCCATGTTCTCGGTGTCCTCGATCGAGGAAAACGTGGCGTGGAGCATGTCGAAAAACCGCCCCGTGGAGTCGAATTCCAGGAAGGACGCCCCCAGCGGCACCAGCAGGATATCGGCCGCCGCCAGCGCGTTGATCGTCAGATACCCGAGCGCGGGCGGCGTATCGAGGATGACGATGTCATACTCCGACAGCACCCCGTCGGCCTCCAGCCGCTCCCCGAGCGCGTCCCAGAGCTTCCAGCCGCGCCCCTGCATGCGCCAGACCGGGATCTGGAACTCCGCCCAGTAGAGATCGAGCTGCGCGCCGATCAGGTCGATATTGGGCCAGTGGGTCGTCTGGATCAGATCGGCCGCAGAGACCTTGAGCGCCTCGTCCAGCGTCTCGTCGAGCGCCTGGGGCGCCTCCCCCCTGCCCTGCCGCGCCCGGTTCTCCGCGCGCAGGTACTCGGCGTAGTGCCGGCCCAGCATCGGAAAGGCCGTCTGCCATTCATCGGCGATGCGCCCGCCGAAGATCGAGGTCATCGAGCCCTGGCTGTCGAG
>CAZOBK010000223.1:0-1085 GCA_964578115.1 uncultured Roseicyclus sp. | reverse complement strand
CGTGGATATCGGCGAGGATTTTCGACAGGGCGCGGATCGGGTTCATCGCCAGCCCACCGAAAAAGCCGGAATGCAGGTCCATGTCTGGGCCTTGCACGGTGATCTGCTCGCCGACCATGCCGCGCAACATGGTGACGATGGCGGGTGTGCGCGATTGGAACAGACCGGTGTCGCAGATCAGGGCGATATCGGCGCGCAGCTCGTCGGCGTTGTCCTGCATGAAGGGCACCAGCGAGGGCGAGCCTGATTCTTCCTCGCCCTCGAAGAAGAAGGTGATCGCACAGGGCAGGGCGCCGTTGACGTCGCGCCACGCGCGGCAGGCCTCGACGAAGGTCATCAGCTGTCCCTTGTCGTCCGAACTGCCCCGGCCCCGGATCACGCGGCCCTTGGGCGTCTCTTCGACGCAGGGGGCGAACGGGTCGCTGTCCCACAGCTCCAGCGGATCGACGGGCTGCACGTCGTAATGGCCATAGAACAGCAGGTGCGGGCCATCGCCGGGCACATGGCCCACGACCATCGGATGGCCGGGGGTGGCGCGTTTTTCGGCCTGTATTCCAAGGGATTTGAGGTCTTCCACCAACCAATCGGCGGCCTCTGAGCAGGGCTGCTTGTAGGCCGGATCGGTCGAGATCGAGGGGATGCGCAACAACGCCAGCAGCCGGTCGGTGGCGGCGGGCAACTGGTCGTCAATGCGGGCCAGAACGGCGTCCAGTGACATGGTCAATCCTTGTGTAACTGCTATGTGTCAGCAAGGGTAACAGGCCCGAGTCTGCTGTCCAGCGCGATTGATCCAGGTCAAGGACCGGCGCGCGGCAATTTGTAACCTGTTGCGTGCAAGGTGCTGGTTCTATATGCATCACCGTTAATGAATATGTCGCACCATGTGCGCCATCCGCAGGGACCGAAAGGTCAGGCGGGAGCTACGAAGGAGGGGACGCCAGTGGATTACACGGCGAAGCTGGACGACGCGATCGATCGTCTGCATCAGGAAGGCCGCTACCGGACCTTCATCGACATCGAGCGCCGCAACGGCCAGTTCCCGCATGCCACGTGGCGCCGTCCCGACGGGACCGAGCAGCCGATCA
>CAZOBK010000222.1:0-1089 GCA_964578115.1 uncultured Roseicyclus sp. | reverse complement strand
CGCCGCAGCTGCGACAGACGAGCGTAGAAGCGAGCGGGACAGCTTCGTCGAAATCATGATCGTGACCCCCTGATGGCCGAAAAATGGCTGAACAATGGCTAGATGGTTCAGCAGTCTTTGCGATATGTCCATCCACCAGGTGGTGGATACACGAGCCCCGGCGCTCGAACGTATCAAGGCAGGACGAAAAAAAAAGACTCCGCGCGTTTTGCAGCATGTGCTTTCCTTTGGGCGGGAAACCCTCGAATGACCATCACCGATGGAACATATCGCGCGATCTACGAGTGCATCGTCGAGATGGAGGAAGCCTCCTCGCTGGAGGCAGCCGCCGGAAGACTCGTGAACGCCACGATGCAGCTCGTGCCCTGCGATCACGGCGGCTATTCCGAGGTGGATCTCCATTTTGACAGGACGCGTCTTTTCTCCAGCGAACCGCAGGTGTCGGACTGGGTTGATCAGAAGGCCGACCTCTGGCGGCACCACATGCCGGCCCATCCGATCATGCGCTTCCGCGAGGAAAACCCCGACGTCTCCATCGTGCGGCTTTCCGACGTGACGAGCCTGACCGAGTTTTATCGCAGCGGTATCTACAACGATCTCTTCCGCGAGGTGGACACGCGCCACCAGCTTGTCATGCATCTGGGCTTCGAGCCGCAGGATGGTCTGAATACCGGCGCCTATCCCCTTGCGCTCGGGCTGCCTCTCAACCGCAGTGGACAGGACTTCACCGACCGCGACATGGAAGTGCTGCACCTCTTGCGCCGGATCGCGCGGCCCGTGCTTCGCCGCAAGCGGCTGGATCATCACCTCCGGCTTCTCTACCGCGCGACGCTGTCGCCCGACTTGAAGCGAAGCCTCATGGGGCTGGGCCTGACCGAGAGACAAGCGGAGGTGGCGTTCTGGATACTCAAGGGCAAGAGCAACGCGGAGATCGGGGTTCTGCTCGACATCGGCACCCAGACGGCCCGGCAGCATTCCATCGAGATCTACCGCCGCCTCGGGGTCGGCGGCCGACTCATGCTTCAACGGGCGGTGTTTCAGTTCCTGGGAGCTGGATAGGGCTTGCGGACATCCTGTCGTATGACTGGT
>CAZOBK010000221.1:0-1091 GCA_964578115.1 uncultured Roseicyclus sp. | reverse complement strand
GCCTTGGCCGGGTCGCGATACATCTGCGCCAGCACGTCCTGCCGCTTGATGTCGGCGCGGTGGCGCAGCGTCAGCACGATCGCACCCACCATCGCCACCAGCAGGATCAGCCCCGACAGCTGGAACGCCAGGAAATACCCGTCATAGAGGATCAGGCCCAGAGCCTGCGTGTTATGCGCCTCGTCAAGCGGCGGCGTCGGGTTGCCCAGCCGCGCATCGATCCCCTCGGAGAAGGTCCAGCTGCCATAGGCCAGCCCCAACTGCATCAGCAGCACGATACCGATCAGCCCCGCCAGCGGAATGTACTTGGCCATCTCCGCCTTGAGACGGGCGAAATCGACGTCGAGCATCATCACCACGAAGAGGAACAGCACCGCGACCGCCCCCACGTAGACGATGATCAGAAGCATCGCGACGAACTCCGCACCCAGCAGCACGAAAAGCCCCGCCGCCGACAGGAAGGCGAGGATCAGCCACAGCACCGAATGCACCGGGTTGCGCGCCGTGACCGTCAGAAGCCCGCCGGTCACCACGCAGATCGCGAAGAGATAGAAGGTGAAATCCGCAACCGTCATCTCACTCCTCCGCGCCCTCGAGGGCGTCCTTCGCGAGGTCCATGGCCTTGTTCATGGCAGGCACGCCGCCGAACATCGCGGCCATGCCGATGGCTTCCGCGATCTCCTGCTTGGTGGCGCCCGCTTCGACCGCGTGGCGCACCGTCAGCCGGATCTGCGCCTCGGCCATTGCACCCTGGATCGTCAGCCCCTGAAGGGTCAGCAAAAGCCGCGTCTTGGCGTCCAGTCCTTCGGGGTTGAACTGCTTGCCCCAGAAGGCTTCGAGCATGTCGGCGGGCACCGTGGGCCAGAGCTTGTCCATCGAGGCCATGTTGAACTGGGCCATGGCCGGGTTCACGGCCTTGGCCCATTCCTGCGCCATTTCCTGGGTCTGACGGAACATCGCCTCGAAGGGGTTTTGCGGGGTGTCGTTCATCGGTACGGCGCGTCCATTTCGAGGTTGCGGGCGATCTCGGCCTCCCAGCGGTCGCCGTTCTCCAGAAGCTTGGCCTTGTCGTAGAACAGCTCCTCGCGGGT
>CAZOBK010000220.1:0-1103 GCA_964578115.1 uncultured Roseicyclus sp. | reverse complement strand
TGCGGCCTGCCCAAGAAGATGGCGCTGGAACTGTTCAAGCCGTTCATCTACTCGCGGCTGGAAGCCAAGGGCATGTCCTCGACCGTCAAGCAGGCGAAGAAGCTTGTGGAAAAGGAACGCCCCGAGGTGTGGGATATCCTCGACGAGGTGATCCGCGAACACCCCGTTCTTCTGAACCGGGCACCGACGCTGCACCGTCTGGGCATTCAGGCGTTCGAGCCGATCCTGATCGAAGGCAAGGCAATCCAGCTTCATCCGCTGGTCTGTTCGGCCTTCAACGCCGATTTCGACGGCGACCAGATGGCTGTGCACGTCCCGCTGAGCCTTGAGGCGCAGTTGGAAGCCCGTGTTCTCATGATGTCGACGAACAACGTTCTGTCACCGGCAAACGGTGCGCCGATCATCGTTCCGTCGCAGGATATGGTTCTGGGCCTCTATTACACCTCGATCATGCGCGAAGGCATGAAAGGCGAGGGCATGACCTTTGCCTCGATCGAAGAAGTGCAGCACGCATTGGACGCCGGCGAAGTGCATATGCACGCCAAGATCATCGCCCGCGTTCCGCAGATCGACGAGGAAGGCAACGAAGTGATGATGCGCTTCGAAACCACGCCGGGTCGCGTGCGGATCGGCGCGTTGCTGCCACTGAATGCCAAGGCGCCGTTCAGCCTGGTCAACAAGCTGCTGCGCAAGAAGGAAGTGCAGCAGACGATCGACACCGTCTACCGCTATTGCGGTCAGAAGGAATCGGTCATCTTCTGCGATCAGATCATGTCGATGGGCTTCCGCGAGGCGTTCAAGGCCGGCATCAGCTTTGGCAAGGACGACATGGTGATCCCCCATGACAAATGGACGATCGTTGAAGAGACCCGTGACCAGGTCAAGGGGTTCGAACAGCAGTATATGGACGGTCTGATCACCCAGGGTGAGAAGTACAACAAGGTGGTCGATGCTTGGTCGAAGTGTAACGACCAGGTCACCGAAGCCATGATGAACACCATTTCGGCCGAAATCCGTGACGAGAACGGCGCGGTGATGGAACCCAACAGCGTCTACATGATGGCCCATTCGGGCGCCCGTGGTTCGGTCACCCAGATGAAGCA
>CAZOBK010000219.1:0-1133 GCA_964578115.1 uncultured Roseicyclus sp. | reverse complement strand
GGAACGCAACGCGTTCACCACGGGTATCCTGTTTGAGGCCGGGACCTATGTCGAGTTAGGCTATTCATTCACAGCGCCAGACGTGACCGGACGGGCGGTGGCCCTTCCCGGCGCTCCCCCATCGGGAGACGTCGCGCCGAGCTACGGCTTTGCAACGTTGAGCTTCGCAAATGAAGTCAATGACCGTCTGACCTTCTCGCTGGTGTTGGATGCGCCCATCGGCGCGGACGTCGCATATGGTGCCAGCCCCGGTTACCCATTTGCGGGATCGACGGCGGAGTTGCGCTCGAGCCAGATCACCGCCGCCGCCCGTTATGAGATAACCGAGAACGTCTCCGTCTTCGGTGGACTTCGTGCGGCGCGCGTCTGGGGCGACGCCTATGTCACCACTAATGTCGGCGGATTGGGCTTTTCCTACATTCTGGACGATGCGCAGAGCGATACCGGCTATGGCTACATGATCGGGGCCGCCTACGAGGTCCCGGAAATCGCGCTTCGCGTTGCCCTAACCTATTTCAGCGAGGTGGATCTGGAGTTCGACTCGCGGGAAGCTCTCGCTGGCGCGGGTGTTTCAGAGCCGGCGCTTGCTGGCATTGCAGGGCCCTCCAACTTCGGCATAACGCTGCCTGACTCCATACTTTTGGAAGCCCAATCGGGCATCGCCGAAGGCACCCTGCTTTTCGGATCGGTCCGTTGGGTCGATTGGAGCGAGTTTACGATCACGCCGAACCTGTACCCTCTCACACTGGTTCCAGCAGTTACAGTTGGTGGCGACTTGGCCTTTTACGGTGGCGACAGTTTCACATATTCCCTCGGCGTCGCCCGTCAGTTGAACGAAAACTGGACGGTGTTGGGCTCGGCGCTCTACGAAAATGCGAACGGAGGATTCGTGGGCAACCTTGGCCCGACGGACGGTCGTACGGCACTGTCGGTTGGCGCGCGCTATACGACCGGACCAGTCGTGATATCGGGTGGCCTGCAATACAGCTGGCTCGGCGAGGCGCAAACAGCCTTCGGACCGGTCCAGCCTTTGGCATCCTTCACGGACAACACAGCCGTCAGCGCGGCGCTGAGGATAGGCTACAGTTTCTGAACGACACCCTCTCAGGGTGAAAAATGGCCCCGTCCGTCGC
>CAZOBK010000218.1:0-1137 GCA_964578115.1 uncultured Roseicyclus sp. | reverse complement strand
CGGCGTTCATCAATGCGTTGAAGATGGACTCGTAGGGCGGGACTTGTCCCGCCGCCGGGCAGAGGCGGATTTCTGTGGTTGGAAAACGCTGATTTGCGAAGCAAAGTAAGAAAGCTCACTTGGTTGAGGTCTGGCTGAGGACGGTCGCAATCGGCGTTGAACAATGGAATTCAGATTTTTGGATAGAGAGCCGTTTTCTTGGAGAACTATCTCCTCCGAGCCAATTGGTCACTGTATTTACTGTGGTACTGCATCTGGAAAACTGACCGATGAGCATATTGTCCCAGAGGCGTTGAACGGATTCCTAAAGGCAAAGAAAAGCTGCTGTATTAAATGTCAGAAATTGATCAACCAGGAAATAGAGGGGCCACTATTTGGCGGATTGTACAAACAGCTACGCCGCGCGCTTGGGTACAGATCAAAAAAGCAGAAATTTCGGCCGCAACCGGGTTTTATCCCCGTTAACTTAGAGTTCTGGGATGGCCGCAAAGAACTCAGACTCCTCGATGCACGTGAATACCCGCCACCCTTACTACACTTGGAATACGGTTACCCGCCATTTTATTGCGAGACTTTTGGGACAGCGGAACGAATCACGGCTCGTGTGGTTCCGGGAGATGGAGCAATAAATGCTTCCAGGTTGGCAGGTGTCAAAAGCGCATCCATGAGCGTGACTTACAAAAACGGTGCGTTCGAGCGCTTTTTGGCCAAGATAGCAATTGGCGCCTTCACAATTGCAACCAACCGCGCATTGCATGACTCCAACTTAGCGGCAGTAGTTCGAGGCGAGGCAAAACCGTGCAGAGTTGTCGGCAAACACCTTTCGTGTGATTTTGTGTTCAGTAAACCAAAAGGAACTGAGGGGTCCTTCCTGCCACTAGTAGAAGTTTTTGAAGTCACTGAATTGGGCCAACGCACCCTCTATTGCATGATCAATGTTGGGTTCGGAATTTTTATGGATATCTTTTGGGTGCGCATGCCATCACCAGTTACGACGAATAGACTATTGAACAAAGCAATCATGACCGCTCATATGATTAGAAAATAGAACGCGCTTCCTTCATATCTGATATCCCCCCACTACCTTGACCCACATCAACGTCCCTCCCCCCTCGCCCGCCTACCCTCCCGCCCAGT
>CAZOBK010000217.1:0-1140 GCA_964578115.1 uncultured Roseicyclus sp. | reverse complement strand
AAGCAATGGAAGCTGAGCCCGATCGACAAGCAGAGCCTTGGCAAATGGGACGATTACACCGAAGCCAAGGAGGCGATGTTCTTCTACACCGACACCGCCGATGCGCCCTGGACGGTGGTCAAATCGAATGACAAGAAACGCGCCCGGCTGGCCTGCATGCGGCATTTCCTGAGCACGATCGACTATCCCGGCAAGGATGTGAAGCTGGTGGGCCAGCCCGATCCGCTGCTGGTCTCGACGGCGCAGCATGTGCTGCATGGCAGCGATCACATCCTTGGAAAGTCATTGCATCCCGAGACGCGCAAGCCGCGCTGATCCGCGATCGGCAAGGCTGCGCGCAAGCCGTGCGACACTGCTTGCCGTGAGGGCGGCGAGCACCTAAGACTTTGGGCATGTTGCGTGCCCTCGCTCTTTTGCTGACAACGCTCTGCGCCCCTGCCGCCTGGGCGCATCCGCATGTATTCGTGGATGTCACGCTGCGCTTCCTGCCCGATGCCGAGGGGCGGCTGACCGGGGTCGAGGTGACCTGGGCCTATGACGATTTCTTCTCGTTGCTGGTGCTGGAGGATCGCGGGCTGGACGCCGATGGCGACATGATCCTGACCGAGGCCGAGCGCGCGGCGCTTCTGGGGTTCGATCTGAGCGATTGGCCCGAGGGTTTCGAGGGCGCGATGTTTCTCTATCAGGGCGAGCACAAGATCGCGCTTGGCGCGCCAAGCGCGCTGCAGGCCGGGATGGAGGGGGCGCGGATCGTCACGCGCCATGTGCGCAGCTTCGATCCGATCGATCCCGCCGGGCTGGTGGTGCGGCCTTATGATCCGTCCTATTACGCGGCGCTGAGCCTGAAGGCCGCGGGTGGGCTGCCGGATGGCTGCCGCGCCCGGATCGAGCCGGCCGACACCGAGGCGGCGGATGCCATCGTGGCGAGCCTTGGCGGCACATCCAACGAGACGCTGTTCGAAGAGGTCGAGGTCGGCATCCATTACGCCGACACGCTGGAGATCACATGCGCACCGTCGTCCTGAGCACGGCCCTGGCCCTGCTGGCGCTGGCGGTCTGGCTTTGGGGCATGGGCGGCGCGCAGGACGTGGCGCGATGGGCCGCCGAGGGCCAGCGCGAGGTGCAAGGCGCGATGGCGGG
>CAZOBK010000216.1:0-1143 GCA_964578115.1 uncultured Roseicyclus sp. | reverse complement strand
GATCCGACCCCGCAGACGGTGGACGCGCTGATGAAGCTCGACCTCGCCGCCGGCGTGGATGTCGAGATCAAGGTGTAAGGGAGGGCATTGACCATGTTGCGCTCTGGTGTGATCGCCAAGAAGCTGGGCATGACCCGGCTGTTCATGGAGGACGGGAAGCAGATCCCCGTGACCGTCCTTCAGCTCGACAAACTGCAGGTTGTGGCCCAACGGACGCCCGAGGCGCACGGCTATGCCGCCGTGCAGCTCGGTGCCGGTACGGCCAAGGCCAAGCGCGTCTCCGCGCCCATGCGCGGCCACTTCGCCAAGGCCAGCGTGGAGCCCAAGCGCAAGCTTGTGGAGTTCCGCGTGGACCCCGCGAACCTGCTCAATGTCGGTGAGGAAATCATCGCGGACCATTACTTCGAAGGGCAGTTCGTGGACGTCACGGGCACCTCGATCGGCAAGGGCTTCGCCGGTGCGATGAAACGGCACAACTTCGGGGGCCTGCGCGCCTCCCACGGCGTGTCGATCTCGCACCGTTCGCACGGCTCGACCGGTCAGTGTCAAGACCCGGGCCGCGTGTTCAAGGGCAAGAAAATGGCCGGCCACATGGGTGCCGCGAAGGTGACGACGCAGAACCTGCAGGTCGTGCGCACGGACACCGACCGTGGGCTGATCATGGTCAAGGGCGCGGTCCCCGGGTCGAAGGGCGGCTGGGTCACGGTCAAGGATGCGGTGAAGAAGCCGTTCCCCGAGACTGCAATCCTCCCCGCCGCGCTGCGCTCTGCCGCCGAGGAAGCCGCCAAGGCCGCCGAGGAAGCCGCAGCTCAGGCCGAAGCCGAAGCCAAGGCCGCCGAAGAGGCCGCTGCAGCCGAGGCCGCCGCCGCCGAGGAGGCCGCGCTGAAGGAAGCCGAGGCCGAGATCCAGGCCGAGAAGAAGGACGGTGAGGAATGAAACTCGACGTGATCAAACTGGACGGCGAGAAGGCCGGGTCGGTCGAGCTGGGCGAGGACATCTTTGGCCTCGAACCCCGCGCCGACATCCTTCACCGTGTCGTCCGCTGGCAGCGCAACAAGGCGCAGGCCGGCACGCACAAGGTCAAGACGCGGTCGGAAACCAGCTACTCGACCAAGAAGATCTATCGCCAGAAGGGCACCGGCG
>CAZOBK010000215.1:0-1150 GCA_964578115.1 uncultured Roseicyclus sp. | reverse complement strand
TCGTGCGTTACGACTACAGCTTCGGCGATTTCGCCTTCGCAGTCTCGGTCGAAGCAGATGACGACCAAAACAACGACAATCTGGCAAACGATGGCCTGACCGGCGACCCGATCTGGGGCATCGGTGGTAAGTACTCCGGCGCGTTCGCTGGTGGCACCTTCGGTGTCGGCATCGGTTACCAGTTCGTGAACGATGGCGATCCGGTCGCCGCTGACAATCAGGGCGGCACCATCACCGGCCTGTCGCTCAACGTCGCCCTCGACTCTGGCTTCTCCGGCGCAGTCAACTACTCGATCATCAACGGCACCGGTACTGAGGCGCTCGAAGACGGTGTCCACACGGGCCTTGGTGTCAGCTATTCGTTCGATGCCATCACGCTGCATGCCAACTACGGACACTACAACTGGGACGCCGCAGCGACCGAGGATGACGCTTCCGGTTACGGTCTGTCGGCTGCCTACGACTTCGGCGGCGGCCTCTCGGCTCACCTGGGCTACGGCTACAGCAATCCGGACGGACCTTCGAACAACACGAGCACCTGGTCGCTCGGTCTGAACATGTCGTTCTGATCCAACCGGATCAAGCATCAAGCATAGAGCGGGCCAATGGCCCGCTCTTTTTGATTTCAGAGATATTTCCGAATCCACAGCCCACGCACCAATCGGGTATTGCGTCCCATGCTGCATTGGCATGCGATTGAGTGGATTTTGCGCCGAGCAATCTGCCATTATTCTCATGGAATGCACTTGGGTTTTGTGTCGAGAAGCAGGAAGCCCATAATAGTAAATAAAATGCCATCGAATTTGACATGCTCTAACGAAACTTTATAAGTGACTTTTGAAATAATAAACCCTATTTGGATATCGGCATTATAAAAAAGATATAACTGCTGCCAGAAAATATGAATGGCATCATAAGATTCCGGGCTGCGTTTTCCGTAAAGACCGATGCGCTCCATCGGGCGATCAGAGAAACGGGCGCAACATCACGAGCGCAAGTCTGGTCGAAATCACGCGTACCTTGGTGTCGCGATCCACGCCGGGCCTGTCGCAATCCGTGTGAGTCTCCCGCGCGCGATCCGCTATTCAGCACGACATGTTCCTGAGCGTTTTCGACATCTTCAAGATCGGCGTTGGCCCGTCCTCGTCCC
>CAZOBK010000214.1:0-1156 GCA_964578115.1 uncultured Roseicyclus sp. | reverse complement strand
CAAATAGCACAGAATAAACAACAAAAATAGAAATCCTAATAGCACAAATAGCACAGAATAACCTTTTTTTGTGCTATTTGTGCTGGTGTGCTATCGGTTTTTGAGAAAAAAAACAAAAAACACACAAAAAAAATATACTGGAAAATACCAGTATACCTCACTCCATAGGATTATAATTAATTATAATATATAAATTTTGCTAATCCTTGATTCTTTTCTGATTTTGTATAGGTGGGCTTATAGATTACAAATGTGTTACAATTTATTTTTTTTGTTTTTTAAAAGTTTAGAAAATTTTTTAAAATGCCTTGCAAATGTATTACAATGCCAAAAAGTCGTCACTAAAAACGTCCGTTTTTTAGTTATTTTGTAAAACGCTATTTTTAGCGTTGTTTTTTGTCTCTTTTGCAGGGGGGGTTTTTATTTCATCCAACATACAACTAACACACTCGAATTTTTGTCTTTTTGTGATACAAAATGGTTCTCTATGTTTTTTACAAACATTTTTTTTACCTATTATTTTCATTCTCTTATCCTCCGTCGTTTTCTATACCCCTTGTCCTTACTGCCTTTAGGTCTTCCTAGTTTTTTACCTTGTGCTTTTGCACGTTCTAAGCCTGCAAGTGTCCGTTCTCGTATTAGATCTCGCTCTAATTGAGCAAATGCACTAATAACAGTTAACATAGCCTGGCCCATTGATGAGGATATATCAAAACCCTCGTTTAAACTATGGATTGATACTTTTCTACGCACTAATACTTCCATCTCGCTTATGAGTTCAGTCGTACTTCTTGCCCATCTATCGAACTTATATATTAAAAGCCCGTCATATTCTCCGCGTAATAATGCTTGATATACGTTATTTTTCACAGGCCGAGTCTTTCTAGTACTTTCAGACTCTACAAATATATCGTACTCCCATTCCATACGTTTAGCGTATTTTTCCAGCGCTAAAAGTTGATTCTCAACAGTTTGCTCACTTGTACTTACTCGCGCATAAATTGCTACTTTCATCTTAATATGCCACAAACGCACTCAAAAATCCGTACATAAATCCTATTGTAAACAATACGAGCCATACAAAGCCACACCATGCGCCAATCATTGCCACTTTCATTGCAAAGCTTAAATCTTTAAACTTTATCTTTCGTTCCAT
>CAZOBK010000213.1:0-1167 GCA_964578115.1 uncultured Roseicyclus sp. | reverse complement strand
TGAAGGACTTGAGCCCGTCATACTGCACTTCGATCCCGCCATCCTCGATCGAGGTGACCTCGACCGTGATGATCGAGCCGCGCTTCACGCCGCCGATGGCATCTGCGAACGGATCGCCGTCCAGAGCCTTGATCGAGAGCGAGATACGCTCTTTCTCGACATCGACTTCCGAAACGACGGCCTTGACGACATCGCCCTTCTTGTAGTTCTGGATCGCGTCTTCGCCACGCTCGTCCCAGCTGAGGTCCGAGAGGTGAACCATGCCGTCGATATCGCCCGGCAGGCCGATGAACAGACCGAATTCGGTGATGTTCTTGACCTCGCCCTCGACTTCGGTGCCGACGGGGTGGGTTTCTGCAAAGACTTCCCACGGGTTACGCTGCGTCTGCTTGAGACCGAGCGACACGCGGCGCTTGGCCTGGTCGATTTCCAGCACCATGACTTCGACTTCCTGCGAGGTCGACACGATCTTGCCGGGATGCACGTTCTTCTTGGTCCAGGACATTTCCGAAACGTGGACCAGACCTTCGACACCGGGCTCCAGCTCCACGAAGGCGCCGTAATCGGTGATGTTGGTGACGCGACCGGTATGGACCGACGCCAGCGGATACTTGGCGGCCACCAGATCCCACGGATCTTCCTGCAGCTGCTTCATGCCGAGGCTGATACGGTGGGTTTCCTTGTTGATCTTGATGACCTGGACCTTGACGGTCTCGCCGATCGCCAGGATCTCGGAGGGGTGGTTGACGCGGCGCCATGCCATGTCGGTGACGTGCAGAAGGCCATCAACACCACCCAGATCGACGAAGGCGCCGTATTCCGTGATGTTCTTGACCACACCGTCCACGGTGTCGCCTTCGGTCAGCTGCGAGATCACCTCGGCGCGCTGTTCGGCGCGGCTTTCTTCGAGGATGGCGCGGCGCGACACGACGATGTTGCCACGGCGGCGATCCATCTTGAGGATCTGGAACGGCTGCTTGAGACCCATCAGCGGGCCGGCATCGCGCACGGGGCGCACATCGACCTGAGAGCCGGGCAGGAACGCCACGGCACCACCAAGATCGACGGTGAAGCCACCCTTGACCCGACCGAAGATCGCGCCTTCGACGCGTGCATCGTCGGCATAGGCCTTTTCGAGACGGTCCCATGCTTCTTCGCGGCGGGCCA
>CAZOBK010000212.1:0-1172 GCA_964578115.1 uncultured Roseicyclus sp. | reverse complement strand
TTGTCGTTGTTGTCGCCGACGAGGAAGTCGAAGCCGTCGCCGCCCTCGATCCAGTCATCGCCCTCGCCGCCATCGACGATATCAGCGCCGGAACCGCCAAGGACGAAGTCGTTGCCCATGCCCGCGAAGGCATGCTTGGCATCGTCACGGCCCATCAGGATCGCATCGTTGCCCTTGCCGCCGAAGATCAGTTCGGCAGCACCACCCCCGGCGGAGATCACGTCGTCGCCGTCTTCACCGTGCAGGAAGCTGATATCGTCGCCATCTTTGATGATGTCGTTGCCGTCACCGCCGCGGAAGGTGTTGACGCCGGAGTCGCCGATCAGCAGGTCGTCGCCTGCGCCACCCCAGAGCGCGTCGTCACCGAGGCCCCCGTTCAGGATATCGCGCTGGTCGGTTCCGCCGAGCACGACATGCTCACCACCGTTGAACTTGAGGAAGTTGTCATACTCCCTCGCGCCATCGACGAGCGGTGCGTCGACCGTGGCGGTTTCCCGCTCCACCAGCGTCGTGCCCATTCCGGCGAGGAACGGATCGACCTCGGTCGAGACCGGATCGGCCATGGCCTGAACCGACTGATCGACCTCGAGGATGTATTCCATCGACGAGAAGATGTCGGCCGGGATATGCGCACCCCCGTCGGCGATGTCGGTGTTGCGCACGATCATCGACGCAAAGGAGTTGTTCTCGAGCTCACCGATCATGTTCATGCCGTTGGTCCGGCCGAGATAGTAGAAGCGGTCGCCGTTCTGCAGGTTCTCCATCTGGTGCTGGAAGACGAAGCCGAAGGTGGAACCGAGCATGCCGCCGAAGGGCATGATCTCTTCGGCGAGACCGCCGATCCAGAACTCGACATCGTTGATGCCGGTCTCGGACCCGGCCCATGCGCCGGTGCCGTTGACGAAGTCGAGCCGGTCGGCCGGAGCGCCATCCCCACCCAGCACGAGGTCGGTGGCGGCCTCACGCTTTTCGACGACGGTCTGGGCATTCACGATGGTGTCGTGCTTGCCGTAGGCCGCGATGTAGTTGACCACCGAGGCCGGGTTCTTGAGGTTCGCGGCATACTCGGCCCAGTTCTCATAGGGCTTGAGAAACTCGCTTCCCGTCGCGTTGTAGAACTGCTCCCGCGCGGCGTTGAGAGAGGGCACACCCGTGTCACGGCCCCGCGCGAT
>CAZOBK010000211.1:0-1174 GCA_964578115.1 uncultured Roseicyclus sp. | reverse complement strand
CCTTCCGAACAGCATACCGGCCCGTGGCGTCATGAAGGCCACGCTCAGAGGCCTGACACACGTCCGATCGAAGACCCCGCCGAAAGACCGAAGATCAAGCTTGCCAAACAGGGGGCATCCACACACGCCCCATCCGCTCCGATTGCGCAGACTTGGAAGCTGCCCTTCGCCAGATCGATCGCCAGCATGCTGATCGTCGTCGTCATCGATGTGCCCTCCGTTCGGTTCCGATGGAACCATCATGCCATACGAGATGCCGCTGGGTGGGGGCATCCACCGCATCAGTTCAGAGGTCCTTCGACAATGAGGTCGTCCAATGAGAGACCTGCTGCGTCAGCAAGTCTCATTCCGGTGTCAGGCACGAGCGCGACGAGCCATCGAAGTTCGTCGTCCAGTCGCCGGCATTCTCTCTGTACATCACGAAGCACATCGGTTGGCAGAGGTACACGCTCCTGAACCCCGGCCTGGCGATCGAAGTACACTCCGCCGAAGGGGTTGGTGATCGAGATGCCCATCTCACTGGCGGCGAAGTTGGTGACCGCGCGGACCGTGCCGAAGATACGAGTGATGCTGCTGCCTGACAGGCCACGGTCCATGAGTTCATCACGAAACTTGTTGGCGTCCCCCTTGGTGTAGGCTCGGAGGTCTTTGTCGCCTGCTACGTCCATCACATAGCCACAACTTCGTTCTGCAGCGCGTTGGAAGGTTACGGGGCGCCCGTTGCCCTTGAGCTTCAGGTATACGGCGACAGATTCCGACAGCATCAACGTGTCGGACACCGAACCAAAAGGAGTTCCAGCCATCGTGTCAGATGCGATGCGAAGCCGGTGCCTCCCAGGCAACTCTGCGTCCTTTGATCGGAGGTGGTACCAGTGATCATCCAGCTGATCCGCAGCCCGTCTCGCCCGCACCGCGGCGACCCTCGCCGACCGTGTTCGCAGTGAGTACGCAATCTTTCCGGTGTCGTAGTGCTTCAGAAGGTCCGCTGGGACACGTCTCTCGAAGTAGTAGATGCCGTTCTTGGTGAACGAGAAGGGAACCAATTTGTCATACGTCATGTCCTACACCCGCGCAATCTCCACAAGAAAACTGAGGGTGAACAACAGGTTGCCTGATGGGAGTGGTGCCCGGGGGCGGAATCGAACCACCGACACGAGGATTTTCAATCCACTGC
>CAZOBK010000210.1:0-1175 GCA_964578115.1 uncultured Roseicyclus sp. | reverse complement strand
ATCGGACAGCCCCAGTAACGCTGGCGGCTCAGGCCCCAGTCGCGCAGGCGGAACTTGGTGACCCCGTGGCCCACGCCCTTCTCCTCGCAGAAGCGAATCGCGGCGTCGATGGCTTCGGTCCCGGTGGCCTCGGCATCCCAGTTGAAGGGCAGCGTCCAGTGCACCTTTTCCGTCTTGGGCGGCACATAGGCGTCGCCGCCATCCTCGGGCTTCATGTGATCGCCGGAGATCGGCACGAAGGTCGAGACCACGTCGAGCCCGTATTTCCGCGCGAAATCGAGATCGCGCTGGTCATGGGCCGGACAGCCGAAGATCGCGCCGGTGCCGTAATCCATCAGGATGAAATTGGCGATGTAGACCGGCAGCTCCCAAGACGTGTCGAAGGGATGGCGGCAGGTCAGGCCGGTGTCGTAGCCCAGCTTCTCGGCCTTTTCGATCGCCTCCTCGGTGGTGCCGCCGCGCCGTGCCCTCGCGCAGAATTCGGCGACCCTGGGGTCATGCGCCTCCAGCTCCCTGGCCAGCGGGTGGTCGGGCGAGATGCCGATGAAGGACGCCCCCAACAGCGTGTCGGGACGGGTCGTGTAGACCTCCACCCGGTCATGGCCGGCGGTGGCTTCGGTCAGGCCGAAGGCGAATTGCAGCCCGCGCGACTTGCCGATCCAGTTGGCCTGCATCAGCTTGACCTTGGCGGGCCAGTCGTCGAGCCCGTCGAGCGCGTCCAGCAATTCCTCGGAAAAGTCCGAGATCTTGAAGAACCACTGCGTCAACTCGCGCCGTTCCACCTCGGCGCCGGACCGCCAGCCGCGGCCGTCGATCACCTGCTCGTTGGCCAGAACGGTCATGTCCACCGGGTCCCAGTTCACGACGGCATTCTTGCGATAGACCAGCCCCGCCTCGAGAAAATCGAGGAACAGCGCCTGTTGCTGGCCGTAATATTCCGGGTCGCTGGTGGCGAACATGCGCGACCAGTCCAGCCCGAATCCCAGCGGCTTCATCTGTTCGACCATCGTGTCGATGTTCTGATAGGTCCAGTCGGCCGGGTGGCCGCCGTTTTCCATCGCGGCGTTTTCCGCAGGCATTCCGAAGGCGTCGAATCCCATCGGATGCAGGACGTTGTGCCCCACAGCCTTCTTGTAGCGCGCGATCACGTCGCCCATCGTGTAGTTGCGCACATG
>CAZOBK010000209.1:0-1180 GCA_964578115.1 uncultured Roseicyclus sp. | reverse complement strand
CCGCGATCGTCTGATAGGTGTCGCCCTGCGCATAGGCGCTGGCGATCTCGATCTCGCGCGGGCTGAGGATTTCGTCGGGCGACACGGGGCGGAACAATCCTAAGGTGGGGTCTTGCCGAAGTCTGTTGCACCCGGGTGCATCAGGCAATCCTGCAGATGTTGTAGCCGAATACTGCACGCACGCGCAGAAATTACTGCACCTGGCCGATACCCCATGAACCGCGCTGTGCGCATCGTGATCCCATCTTCGACAGGGAGACGGTCCGATGACACTCGAACAGACAGCACGCGAATTCTTCGAGGCCTGCGAGACGGGCGGCGGCTGGGAGGCCTGCAAGGGGTATTGCCATGACGGAGCGTCCTTCGCCTGCCAGGCGGATGCGCTGGCGGGCACGACCACGCTGGAAGGGTACGCCGAATGGATGAAGGGCCTTCTGGGACCGATCCCGGACGGGCGGTACGAGCTTACGGCCTTCGCGACGGATGCGGATCGCGGCACGGTGGTCGCGTCCGTCGTGTTCCACGGCACGCAGACCGGCGCGGGCGGGCCGGGGGCGCCCACCGGTCGGCCCGTCGCTTCGGACTACGCCTATGTCATGCGGTTCGATGGAGACCGCATCGCGCACATGACCAAGATCTGGAACGACGCGCAGGCGCTGCGTCAGCTCGGGTGGGCGTGATGACCACGATTCAGCCCGTATTCGAACACGACGCGGCTACCCGCATGGGCGCCTCCTCGGCCTACCGTATCACCTCGGTGACGGAGGTGACGGATCGGGACGCGCTGGATGCGCTGATGTTGGAATACTACGGTGTGCTTGTTGAAAAACTCACGGCCGCCGGCGCCCCCGGCGGCTACACGCCATCCGGCCTCAAGGCCTCTTTCTGGCCCAACCTGCACAAGGTCCTGCCGCCGAACGGGCGGCTCCTGCTGGTGCATGACGTCTCGGATCGGCTGGTGGGATGTGCGTCACTGCAACAGGCCGGACCGGATTCAGGTGAATTCAAACGCCTCTACATCCGCCCCGAGGCAAACGGCAATGGCCTCGGTCGCAAGCTCGTCACGGCGCAGATGGAGGCGGCGAAGGCAATGGGCTGGCGCAGGCTCGTCATAAACATCATCAAGGGAAACAAGGAGAGCATCCGCATCTTCGAAACCCTCGGATTTCGCTACATCGAC
>CAZOBK010000208.1:0-1197 GCA_964578115.1 uncultured Roseicyclus sp. | reverse complement strand
CTCCCCAACTCTTGGACAGTTTCCGGTGTGATTTAAGCTACTGCCTGCACCTGCTGATCGGTTTCAATGCTGTTAAAGTAGACCACGGCGGGCGGTTGTCCGCCATGGGCGGTGTGAGGGCGTTGGTGGTTGTAGAAGGTGATCCAGCGTCCGATGCCGACCCGAGCCTGCGAGCCGGTTTCCCAGGCATGCAGATAAACGCATTCATACTTCAAGGACCGCCACAGCCGCTCGATGAAGATGTTGTCGATGCAGCGCCCTTTGCCATCCATCGAGATCCGGCTGCCGACCCGTTTCAGCCTGTCGGTCCAGGCGAAGGACGTGAACTGCGACCCCTGATCGGTGTTCATGATCTCGGGCGGACCGAACTTATGGATCGCCTCGTTCAAAGCCTCGACGCAGAAGTCGGCTTCCAGCGTGTTCGATATGCGCCAGGCCAGCACCTTCCGGGTATACCAGTCCATGATGGCGACCAGATAGAGGAAGCCGCGGCGCATCGGGATGTAAGTGATGTCGGCACACCAGACCTGATTGGGCCGATCGACCCGAAGTCCGCCGAGCAGATAGGGATAGGTCTTATGCCCCTTCGCTGGCCGGCTGGTGTCGGGCTTCTGGTAGATCGGCATCAGGCGCATGAGCCGCATCAGTCGACGAATGCGCTTGTAGTTCACGACATACCCCTCGTTCCGCAGGTGCCATGTCATCTGCTGGACGCCGTAAAACGGTGTCTCGAGGAACTGCTTGTCGATCACCACCATGAGGTCGAGGTTCATCGCCGTCTCGCCCATCAGCTCGTAGTAGAACGACGAGCGCGAGATCGACAGCAGGCGGCATTGCGCCCCGACCGACAGGCTTGGATGGTTCTTGTCGATCATCTCGCGCCTCACCTGCCGGTCCAAGGCTTGAGCTTTCTGGACAAAAAATCGTTGGCCACAGCCAACTCCCCGATCTTTGCATGCAGAGACCGCACTGTGTCTTCGTCGATCTCGGGCGCTCTCTTGCCGCCCCGCTCAAAGATGTCGGCCGCGCCCTCCAGAAGAGCCTTCTTCCACTGATGGATCATCGTCGGATGCACACCGTATTCGGCGGCCAACTCCGACACCGTGCGCTCGCCCTTCACGGCTTCCAGCGCCACACGGGCTTTGAACCCAGCGTCATGGTTCCTGCGTTTCTTCATAGTCTGATCTCCTCGTTCTC
>CAZOBK010000207.1:0-1198 GCA_964578115.1 uncultured Roseicyclus sp. | reverse complement strand
CCCTGATGATGCGGTCCCCGCATCCGGGAGCTTGGAGATCATCATGGGGTCGGTGACGATCCGGCTCGAGTCTGGGGTTTCGGCGGGACGGATTGCCGCGATCGTGCGTGCGCTGGCAGTTCCGGCATGATCTTCCCGTCGAACCGGGTACGGATCATGGTCGCCACCAGGCCGGTGGACTTCCGCAAGGGCCATGACGGGCTGGCGGCCCTGGTAAAGAACGAACTGCGCAAGGCGCCCTTCACCGGGACGGTCTTCGTGTTCCGCGCGAAGCGGGCGGATCGGCTGAAGCTGCTCTACTGGGACGGCACCGGCCTTGTGATGGCTTACAAGCGACTGGAGGAGCACAGCTTCACCTGGCCTGCCATCCGGGACGGGCTCATGACGCTCAGCCATGCCCAGTTCGAGGCCCTGTTTGCCGGCCTTGACTGGCGGCGCGTCCGGGCCATCGAGGCCCGCGCGCCCGAGACTGTCGAATGACTGCGGCAGG
Organism: uncultured Roseicyclus sp.; assembly: GCA_964578115.1. GTDB lineage: Bacteria > Pseudomonadota > Alphaproteobacteria > Rhodobacterales > Rhodobacteraceae > Roseibacterium. The sequence continues at coordinate 708 of CAZOBK010000207.1, read as the reverse complement.
GTGACTCGGGTGGCACTTTGGCCGGGCGGAACCGGGGGTGATTTGATAGGTCGGCCCCATGCTGATTGCCTCCGATCTGCCCAATGACATTGACGCCCTGAAGGCGATGCTGGTTGCCTCGGAGGCGCGTAATCTGCGCAAGGATGAGCGGATCGAGCGGCTGGAGAAGCTGGTCGCGGCCTTCAAGCAGGCCGCCTTCGGACGCAAGTCGGAGAAGAGCGACCCGGACCAGTTCGAACTGGCGCTGGAGGATCTGGAGACGGCGATTGCCGCGGTCCATGCAGAAGAAGACGCCGATGCCCCGCTCGCCAAGCGGAGCACCAAGCCCCGGGCGGTCAATCGCGGGGCGTTGCCCAAGCACCTGCCGCGCATCGAGGAGGTGATCGAACCCGAGAGCCTGACCTGCGCCTGCGGGGGCTGCCTGCATTGCATCGGCGAAGACGTGTCGGAACGGCTGGACATCGTCCCCGCCCAGTTCCGGGTGATCGTGACGCGCCGCCCCAAATACGCGTGCCGCGCCTGCACCGATGGCGTCGTGCAGGCACCGGCGCCGGCACGTCTGATCCCCGGCGGGCTGCCGACCGAGGCGACGGTCGCGCATGTCCTTGTCAGCAAATACGCCGACCATCTTCCCCTGTACCGTCAGGCGCAAATCTACAGCCGTCAGGGTGTCGTCCTCGACCGCTCGACGCTCGCCGACTGGGTCGG
>CAZOBK010000206.1:0-1217 GCA_964578115.1 uncultured Roseicyclus sp. | reverse complement strand
TCGACATGATCGCCGGACCCACCGACAGCCTGATCCTCGCCGACGCCACCGCCGATGCCGAAGTGGTCGCCACCGATCTCGTGGGGCAGGCCGAGCATGGCTACAACTCGCCCGTCTGGCTGGTCACCGATGATCGCGCCCTCGCCGAGCAGGTGATGGAGCTTGTCCCCCGCCTGATCGACGATCTGCCCGAGGTGAACCGCGACAACGCCGCCGCCGCATGGCGCGACTACGCCGAGGTGATCCTCTGCGCCGACCGCGAGGAAATGGCCGCCACCTCCGACGATTATGCCCCCGAACACCTCACCGTGCAGGCCGCCGATCTGGATTGGTGGCTGTCGCGCCTCAGCTGCTATGGCTCGCTGTTCCTGGGCGAGGAAACCACCGTGGCCTTCGGCGACAAGGCGTCGGGCACCAACCACGTGCTGCCCACCTCGGGCGCTGCGCGCTATACCGGCGGGCTCAGCGTGCACAAATACATGAAGATCGTCACATGGCAGCGCGCCACCCGTGAAGGCTGCAAACCCGTGGCCGAAGCCACCGCGCGCATCTCGCGGCTCGAAGGCATGGAGGGCCACGCCCGCACCGCCGACATCCGGCTGCGCAAATACTTCCCCGGCCAGAACTTCGACCTCTCCGCCAATGGCTGACCTCTCTGCGCTGTTCGATCTGACCGGCAAGGTGGCCTGCGTCACCGGCGCCAGCTCCGGCCTTGGCCGTCACGCCGCCAGCCTGCTCGCCCGTGCCGGCGCGCAGGTGGTGGGCGTGGCGCGCCGCGCCGAGGCTCTGGCCGAGTGGCAGGCCGAAACCGGCCCGCGCGCCGCTTGCGTCGCGCATGACGTGGCCGACCGCGACAGCCTGCCCGATCTCGTCCGCGCCGTGGCAGCCCCCTTCGGTGCCCCCGATATCGTGGTCCATGCCGCGGGCATCAACACCCGCCAGCGGGCCGACGATGTCACCCCCGAAGGCTGGGACACCACCCTCGCGCTCAACCTGTCGGCGCCGTTCTTCCTGTCACAGCAACTGGTCCCGGCGATGAAGGCCAAGGGCTGGGGCCGGATCGTCAATTTCGCCTCGCTCCAGACCTTCCGCGCCTTTCCCGGCGGCATCGCCTATGGCGCCAGCAAGGCGGGCGTGGCGCAACTGACCCGCGCCATGGCCGAGGCATGGTCGCCCCACGGCATCACCGCCAACGCCATCGGTCCGGGCTTTTTCCC
>CAZOBK010000205.1:0-1226 GCA_964578115.1 uncultured Roseicyclus sp. | reverse complement strand
GGGCGCGAACCGCTGACAAGCGGACGCCTTGCCAGTGGCAAGGCGGGCGACCGGGCGGGCGGTTTCCAACCACTGAACCTTGCCGAAACGCCGCCGCCAATATGGTTGACGTTGGGTATCATTTGGTCATCGTCGTTTTTTGCGCTATGCTTACCTGATGAGCCACGTCAATGGATCGCGCGACTATTCCCGGGCCGAGTATCTCTCGGACGCGGCAATCCACGTGCTGGGAATTGCCTTCGCCCTGATCGCTGGGCCGGCCCTTGTCGCCATCGCCGCGATCCGCATCGGCGATGTCACGACCGTCACCGCGCTGTCGATCTATGCGGTCACCCTTCTGGCCATGCTGACCTGTTCGGCGCTCTACAACATGATCCGGCTGCCCCATTGGGGCGAGCGTTTGCGCCGGCTTGACCAGTCCGCGATCTATTTCAAGATCGCCGGCACCTACACGCCGTTCGTGGTGCTTTTCCCCGGTTCTCCGGGTTTTCTGGCCGGCATCTGGGCTGTGGCCATCGCGGGGGCCTCCCTCATCGTGTTCAGCACGCAGCGGCGCACGCTTGTGGCAATCACGCTCTATCTCGGGCTGGGCTGGGCCGGCTACATGTTCGGCCAGCCCCTGATCGACGGGCTCAGCGGCGCGGGGATGGCGCTTCTGGTGACCGGCGGGCTTCTTTATACCGGCGGTATAGCCTTCCTGCTGTGGCACCGCCTGCCGTTTCACAACACGATCTGGCATCTCTTCGTTCTGGCCGCGACCTGCGTCTGCTACGCGGCCATCGCGGTCGAAGTCATGGGCGCCGTACCCGCCCCCTGAGGCCCGCGACGCGGCGTCCCCGGACCATTCCGCGTCGATTTTGACCTGTCGCAGAAGCCTGCGACCGTCTAACACTCCCCCTGACGCGGAGCCGCGCTATGCTTCGCCCATGAGATTGCGAGAGGAGTGAGACAGCCCATGAAGGTGCTCGTGCCCGTGAAGCGCGTGATCGACTACAACGTGAAGGTCCGCGTGAAGGCGGATGGTTCCGGTGTCGACCTCGCCAACGTGAAGATGTCGATGAACCCGTTCGACGAGATCGCCGTCGAAGAGGCGATCCGCCTGAAGGAGGCCGGCAAGGCCGAGGAGGTCATCGCGGTTTCCATCGGCGTGAAACAGGCGCAGGAAACGCTGCGCACGGCGCTGGCGATGGGTGCCGACCGCGCGATCCTCGTGGTAGCAGCCGACG
>CAZOBK010000204.1:0-1230 GCA_964578115.1 uncultured Roseicyclus sp. | reverse complement strand
CTAGCTTGATTAACGCCAGATCCGGTCCAACGATCGGGGAGTGGCTCACTGCACGGTTCGCCTTGTGGCGCGGCGCACGTTGCGCCACGGTTTGGACCATGGAAACCATTTCCCCCCCGGTTCAAAGCGCGCCGCGAGCGATCGCCTTCATCCTCGTGGGCATGGTCTGCATCTCGCTCAACGACATGCTGATCAAGGTCCTGTCCGGGGGCTATCCGCTGCACCAGATGGTCTTCGTCCGCTCGGCCATCGGGATTGCCGCAAGTCTTGTCATCTTGCGGATGGAGGGCGGCCTGCGGTTGCTCAGAACCGAGCGCCCGGCGCTCCATGCCCTGCGCGCCGGTCTGATTGTCGTGGCGAATATGCTGTTTTTCCTCGCGCTATCCGTCATGCCGCTGGGCGCGGCGACGGCGCTGTTCTTCGTCGCGCCGCTTTTCATCACGCTGCTGGCGATCCCGGTTCTGGGCGAGCCCGTGGGACGGCAGCGTCTGGCGGCGGTCGCCATCGGGCTGGTGGGCGTGGCGATCATGGCAGCGCCCGGTGTGGATTGGGGCGACGTGCCGCGATGGGCGCTGGCCCTGCCGGTCCTGGCGGCGGCCTGTTACGCGGGCATGCAGGTGCTTACGCGCAAGCTTGGCGCACGCTCGGCGGCCTCGGCCATGGCGATCTACATCCAGGGCGCCTTCATCCTCGTCAGTCTCGGTTTCTGGGCCGTCGCCGGCGACGGGCGCTTCGCCGAGGGGCTCGGGCCGGGGCCGCTGGAGTTCCTTCTGCGCGCTTGGGTCTGGCCCGAGCGGGGGGATATCTGGATCTTCGTCCTGCTCGGCTTCCTCTCGGCCGGGATCGGCTATTCGCTGAGCCAGGCCTACAGGCTGGGCACGGCCTCGGTGGTGGCGTCCTACGAATACGTCGCCCTGCCGCTGGCGATCTTCTGGGGCTGGCTGATCTTCGATGAGATGCCGGGACCCGCGATCTGGCTGGGCACGGCGCTGATCGCGGGGGCGGGCCTTTACGTCTTTGCGCGGGAACGGGCGCGGGACCGCGCGCTGGCCTCCGCGGCGCCCGTCCGGCGGGCCTAGAAAGCGGGCGAAAAAACCTCTGCAAGGGGCGTCGAGCCCGCTTGACTATGCCGAAACGGGGCAATAGACCACGCGTCACGCCGGGGCGACCCGGTTGATGCGCGGTTGTAGCTCAGTTGGTTAGAGTACCGGCCTGTCACGCCGGGGGTCG
>CAZOBK010000203.1:0-1238 GCA_964578115.1 uncultured Roseicyclus sp. | reverse complement strand
CATGACCGCCACACGCTGCGCGCCGAAGAAGAGCTGGTGATGGCTTGCGTGTTCAACCCGCCGGTGACCGGTCGGGAAGTGCACCGCGAGGACGGCTCTTACGCGGCGCCCGAAGAAGTATCCTGAACTCAGAGGCGCCCCTGGGCGCAAGCCCGGGGGTGAGCAAAGATGACCCAATCGACCCATACAGTCGAAAAGATTGGCGGCACATCGATGTCGCGGCTGGACGAATTGATCGGAACGCTGTTTCAGCGCGACGATCCCGCGAAGATCTATAACCGGATGTTCGTTGTTTCGGCCTTTGGCGGCATTACCGATCTGCTGCTGGAGCACAAGAAATCCGGAGAGGCGGGTGTCTATGCGCGCTTTGCCAATGACGAGGACGATCACGGCTGGCTCGATGCGCTGTCCGGTGTCGCGAAGGGCATGCGCGAGGCGCATGGCGCGGTTCTGGGCAATCCCGCCGATCTGAGCGATGCGGATGATTTCGTGCGTGACCGTGTGGAAGGCGCACGCAACTGCCTGATCGATTTGCAGCGCCTGTGTTCCTACGGGCATTTCCGTCTGAGCCAGCACATGATGCTGACGCGCGAATTGCTGTCCGGTCTGGGCGAGGCGCATTCGGCCTATGTGGCCACGCTGGCGCTGCGCCGGGCGGGCATCAATGCGCGGTTCGTCGATCTGTCGGGCTGGCGCGATGAGCGCGAGATGACGCTGGATCAGCGCATCCATGACGGGCTGGACGATGTGGACGTGACCGAAGAACTGCCCATCGTCACAGGCTATGCGCAATGTCGTGAAGGGCTGATGGCCGAGTTCGATCGCGGTTATTCCGAGGTGACGTTCAGCCGGATCGCGGCGCTGACCGGCGCGCATGAGGCGATCATTCACAAGGAGTTCCACCTGTCCTCGGCCGATCCGAAGCTGGTCAAGGGCAAGGTGCGCAAGCTGGGCCATACGAATTACGATGTGGCCGACCAGCTGTCGAACATGGGGATGGAGGCGATCCACCCCAAGGCCGCCAAGACCCTGCGTCAGGCGGATGTCGCGCTGCGGGTGACCAACGCGTTCGAGCCGCATGATCCCGGCACGCTGATCGACGATCAGCCCGCCGACACGCCGGGCGCCGAGATCGTCACCGGGCTTGAAGCGCATGCGCTGGAGTTGTTCGAACAGGATATGGTTGGCGTGAAGGGCTATGACGCCAAGATCCTCGAATTGCTGACGCGGCACGGGAT
>CAZOBK010000202.1:0-1256 GCA_964578115.1 uncultured Roseicyclus sp. | reverse complement strand
TTCGTCTATGCCATCGACCGCCATCCGCTCCCTGCGGAAAACGTCGTGGGAACGATCCGCATCGACGATATCGGGGACGGGGTCAGCCACGTCACATGGTCGGCCAACATGGCGCTGGACCCGCAATCGGCGGATCAGATCGCGGCGATGGTGACGGGTATGTACGAAGCCGGGCTTGCGTCGTTGGAGGCGTATCATCGCCACAGCAAGGTCGCCTGAGCGCAGGCAACGCAATCGGGGATATGTCCGAGGGTGGTCTCACGGACATGTCACCCCATCCATCCTGGATTTGTCTTATGGATTTCTCGCGAGTACGTCCACTTCAGGAGCGACCAATGGACAAGGTGGATTTCAAGCGCATTGCCCGTCAGCTTGGAGAGCTTCCATTCAGATTGAAGCTTTGGCTTGCCTGGCTGACGTTCGCCACGCTGGCGATACCCCTGGCGTTCCTCTCGCACCCTTTTTTCGTCGCCTTGATGGTGTGCCAGGCCGCAAACATCGTGTTCGGTGGCTGGCTGATGCTGCGCTACGGATTGGTGAAACTTCTCAGCCTGGCTCACATCCTGTTCTGGACCCCGATGTTGGGCAAGTTCGTGTTTTATTACAGCACGCTGTCGGGGTTCGAGCTTTTCGTCGCGTATTCCGTAATCGCGACGGTCTTCGTCTCACTCATCCTGGATTTTCGCGACTTCCTGGATTGGAGACGTGGGGATCGAGACCCTATCGTCTGAAAATCCAGGGACGCCAACAGTTCTGCGGATAGACGCGGTCGATCATCAAGATGCGGGGGATGCACTCATCTCGTCTTGCGCACGTTCGACCATGGTCACGTTCCGGCGACGGTCTCCATGCAATCGATGAAATGCTCAAGCGAGCGGGCGCTCAAGCCGAGTTCTTCTGAAAAAGCCAGCCAGCCGGCACCAAAACGCCCCCGATTGGACCGTGTCACCCGATCTGGTGGATCGTTCGGGGCGTCACGCCCGTCACGCGGATCAACACTTGGCGTCGGCAATTTTCGTCTCGGTAGCCGACACCGTCAGCGATCCACTGCGAGAAGCGTACCGTCCCGAAGGTATCGTGGGAGCAGTCGCCGAGGACCGGCTGACTCCTCCAAGGTCTGTAGCTACGCGTCGGGCAAAGCCATCCATGCAACCAGCGCCACAGGGTGGCTTCAAGGGTGGCTTGCGAACGATGGTTCTATTTCAAAACCACTAATAATGAACAGTTACCTTGCTCTATTTGGTGCGGGTGAAGGG
>CAZOBK010000201.1:0-1258 GCA_964578115.1 uncultured Roseicyclus sp. | reverse complement strand
TTGGCTCGGAAGATCTCCTCGAAGTCGACGCCGGCCACCAGCTCGACCGGGTGACCGATCAACGACCACCAATCCTTGAAGCGGGTCTTAAGCTTGTTTGGCTTGGCCCTGTCGAGCATCAGTATGGTGTACAGGCACCTTAGGATCTCAACACGGTACGCCTTCGTCCAGGCGATTGGGTCTTCATGTACGAACTCCCGGTTCTCAGGATCGGGTCGGTTCGTCGACAGGTGCGCGACCAGGGAGCGCGAGGCCATGTCGCCCTTGGGGCTGATGTTATTGCCGGTAAACGTGATGATGGTGGCTGTTGGCACAGTCTCGGACCGGCTTTCGCCCAGCACGCGATCCGTGAGCTCGGAAGAGGTCAGTGCACGTTCGATAGTGGAACTGCTGATGGCCGAGCCGCGCGGGATATTGTCATGCACGACCATCGGCGCACCCTCCCGAAGGTAAGAAAAGACAGCCTTGCGTTGTTCCTCCTCATCGAATGACCAAGACGCGGCCGACGCCATCGACCCCGTAATCGCCGTGGAGATCATGTTCAGGGCCGTGGTCTTACCACTCCCCCGCTGAGCTGCTGCGACGAAGAAGGCCGGGCGCTCCGGCAGCAGGTGCCGCTCGATGACAGTGAGGGCCAGTGCAATCAGCACGGCACGCCCCTCGTCGTCCGTTGCCACATCGCAGAGCCAATTCTCGGCTAGCCAGGTGTAGGCCTCCTGTGCATCCGCGAGTGGCACTGGGCCAATCTGGCAAACGGCATCATCTAGTATGGGATCCACCTCGAAGATGAGACCCAGATCCCGATCGAGGCGTCGGCCGGTCTTGAGTTGGCGGCCGGGCAGCACTATCGGCAGCGTGGCGATACCCCTAACGCGGGGCAGCACAGACCCTTCCCAATTGGCGTATGCCCGAAGAAATGGAAGCTGCAGTCGTACTGCCGCTAGACCGTCGACGTCGTCATCTTGATCGACTGGAGCGAACCTCACGTGTTCCTCAAGGATCAGCGTGGCTTCCGCTTCGTCAGCGACCTTGATGGTGGCCACTGGTGGTGCGGGTAGTGGCTCTTCCTCCTCTGCAACAAGCTGATGGAGTTCACTGATCGGCCGGCGTGTGACCATCGCCATACGATGGTCGAGGGTGCGGAACGGCGACACGTCCACATCGACGGTCGCCAGCTCTTCGTCCAGCCGATGGAGTGTCGGTGTGAACTCTGCTTTGCTCGCAGGAGCCGGTATCACCGGCCGCCGGTCGCGGCGCC
>CAZOBK010000200.1:0-1279 GCA_964578115.1 uncultured Roseicyclus sp. | reverse complement strand
CTCCCGCTGATCGAGCAGAAGATCAACGCCCTGGACCAGGCGGCGCCTCTGGCGGAATGGGACCTGCCGCCCGAGTTCGCTACCCTGCGCCGGTTGATGGAAGCGCGGATGATCAAGGCCGGACGCCGGGAATATGTTCAGGTTCTGCGCTTGCTCGAGACCTTCGACATCGACGACCTTCATGCCGCCGTGAAGAAGGCCCTGCAATTGGGGGCGGTCGGCTTCGATGCCGTGAAGCACCTTGTTCTCTGCCAGGTCGAAAGGCGGCCGCCGAAGCTCGACCTGGACATCTATCCCTACCTGCCGCGCGCGAATGTCGGGACCACGTCGGCGGCCAGCTACATGTCCCTGCTGTCGGGGGATGCGGCATGACCGACACCCCTGAGATCCTGCTCGCGGATCATCTCAAGACGCTGAAGCTGCCCACCTTCCTGCGGGAATACAACAAGCTCGCCCGGCAATGTGCGACCGAAGGTCAGGACCATGTCCAGTTCCTCGCGCGTCTGGTCGAGCTCGAGTTGATCGACCGCGAGCGCAGGATGATAGAGCGCCGCATCAAGGCTGCGAAGTTCCCGGCCACCAAGAGCCTGGACAGCTTCGACTTCAAGGCGATCCCCAAGCTCAACAAGATGCAGGTGCTGGAACTGGCCCGCTGCGAATGGATTGACCGCCGCGAGAACGTCATCGCCTTGGGGCCCAGCGGCACGGGCAAGACCCACGTGGCCCTTGGGCTGGGGCTGGCCGCCTGCCAGAAGGGCATGGCGGTCGCCTTCATCACCGCCGCCGCGCTGGTCAACGAACTCATGGAGGCGCGCGACGAGCGCCGCCTGCTCCGCCTGCAAAAGCAGCTGGCCGCCGTCAAGCTGCTCATCATCGACGAGTTGGGCTTCGTGCCGCTGTCCAAGACCGGCGCCGAACTCCTGTTCGAACTGATCTCGCAGCGCTACGAGCGCGGGTCCACGATGATCACCAGCAACCTTCCCTTCGATGAATGGACCGAAACCTTCGGCACCGAACGCCTGACCGGCGCCCTACTCGATCGGCTGACGCACCACGTCAACATCCTCGAGATGAACGGCGACAGTTACCGGCTCGGCCAAAGCCGCGCCCGAAAGGCCGAAGTTCCAACCTGATCACTCGTCACAGGATTGGCCCTATGGGCCAATGCGCCATGGCACGCGCCAGCTATCTGGGGAGCACGCGCGCCATGGCGCTTGGGACACCGCCACTGGCCTGGTTTTGCGCTGCCACGTGGCCGGTTTTTGCTCCGCCGTTGACA
>CAZOBK010000199.1:0-1280 GCA_964578115.1 uncultured Roseicyclus sp. | reverse complement strand
CGTGCAGTGAGCCACTCCCCGATCGTTGGACCGGATCTGGCGTTAATCAAGCTAGTCCGAATGGCTTCGAGCGGCTCGTGGGGAAACTCTCGACACCGAGAACACGGTCTCGGTGATAGACGACTGCCGCCACGTCCAAAGCCACGCTGCCGCCCGAACATGGACTTCCGCTCCATCACCCGCGAGGAACATGAAGATGCCCGCCAAGTCGCCTGGGAGATCGCGAAGACGAGGCAGTACGAGATCTCGCTGAAGCTCCGAGAAAAGGTCGAAATGCTGTTTGCACACCTCAAACGCATCATCGGTCTCGACCGCCTCCGCGTCAGGGGACCCAACGGCGCCAAGGATGAGTTCCACCTCGCCGCAACCGTCCAGAACCTCCGCAAGCTCGCCAAGCTCAGGCCAATGCCGGTGTGAACCGCGGGATCCACCCGGCTCGACCGGCATCGCAACCCGCGTTTTCGATGGAGTTTTTCAACAGCATCGGGTCTTCTCGGACATCCGAGTGTTTTCATCAGGTGGCCGGTAAGCAGCCTGAAGCGGCCACCGGTGCCTTCGACCAGCAGTTCAATGGCGGGGACATCGAACGATGAGCTTCATCCATCGTCTCAAGGACTGGCGAAACACGTCCAGGGATGTGACCGGGTACAACATGAAGCGGGATACCGACCGGATCGACATCTCGTTCGAGACCGGTGGCCGTCATCCTTTTCATCTCCACCGGGCCCGGGTCGGAGCCATCCTGGATCTTACCTGGGACAGGGTCCACTTCGAGACCGGCATCATCGATCTCCGGCTTTCCGACGGCATCACCCGAAAGGGCCGGTCCGTGGTTCCGATGAACCGGATGGCGCGAAACGCGCTGGAGAGCGCATGCGAGGCCCGCCTGACGGACTTCGTCATCGCGTGGGCCGGGCATCCGGTGAAGTCCATCAGGACTGGCTACAAGGCAGCCATGGAGCGTGCTGGCCTCTCTGACATGCACATCCACCAGATCCGTCACACGGTCGCGGTAAAGATGCTCCAGGCCGGCCGTCCGCTCGCCGAGGTCTCCCAGTTCCTCGGCCACTCCAACACCCAGATCACCGAGCAGACCTACGCCCGTTTCACCCCGGAACGCTTCTCCACAGCGGCTGAGATCCTGGATCTTCCCGGGTTCAATGAACCGGACCGCACTTCGCAAAATCGGTATAAGGAATTGATTTTGTTGGTGGGTGATGACGGGCTCGAACCGCCGACATCTTCGGTGTAAACGAAGCGCTCTACCAACTGAGCTAATC
>CAZOBK010000198.1:0-1281 GCA_964578115.1 uncultured Roseicyclus sp. | reverse complement strand
TTCGATCGGCGCCACCCTAGACAAAAGAAAGACGCTTTGCTATACGGCCACTTCCTGCAACCTTACGCAACTTCAACTTGGAAAGGTGGTGACACCACATGCAGGTTAGTGTTCGCGACAACAATGTCGATCAGGCGCTTCGTGCCCTGAAGAAAAAGCTGCAGCGCGAAGGCGTTTTCCGCGAAATGAAGCTTCGGCAGCATTTCGAGAAACCGTCCGAGAAGAAAGCGCGCGAAAAAGCCGAGGCAATCCGCCGCGCTCGTAAACTGGCGCGCAAGAAAGCCCAACGCGAAGGCCTTCTCTGAAGACCGCAGCACGCCGAACGCGACACAAGAATGACGACCCCCGGGCAGCCGCTTCGGGGGTTTGTCTTTTCTGGAGTCGCGTTCATGGAAAAGCGTTGTGGTCAAAGCCGTGTCTTCCGGATCTGCAAGCCACCGCGCCTTGGCCATTCCGTGAAATCGCGGGCTAGGGACAAAACATCTGGTCTGATCCGGTTTCCGCGCGTCGTAGCGTCATAAACGAGGATCGCTTGCATCCTTGGCTGCTTGAATATACCCAGCAGGCATACATGACAAACTTATGACGGACCCAAAATGATCAGGCTCAGTCCAATTGACCAAATCCTTTTTGGACTGATGAACGCCACACTGCTTTTCACATTGGCGTACAGCGTGTTGGGAATGAACCTGCAATACGAGGCAGGTTTCGGCGTCGAGGACGGCCCGGTTGAATACGGCACCGCCATTTGCCTCTTCCTCTCGTGCTTGATCCTGATGAGCCAGGCAATCCGCACGGCGCGTTTCAGCGGAGCATCCTCGCTCTGGCTTGTTCTTTATTCGGCAGCCTTTCTGTTTGGCGCCGGCGAAGAAATTTCTTGGGGACAGCGGATCATCGGCTGGGAAACCACCGGCTTTTTCGCCGAACACAACGTGCAGAACGAAACCACCCTGCATAACCTGGCTTTTGGCGACGAACAGCTGACGAAATCCCTTTTCGGATCCTATCTGACGGTTGCCATCCTGTTGTATCTCGTCGTTCTGCCTCTTCTTTATTCCCGCGTCTCGCTTGTCGCGCGCCTTGTTGACCGGATCATGCTGCCTTTGCCGTCGGCGCGCCACGGGATCACTGCGGTCGGGGCCAGTCTTGTCATCGGCATTCTTGCGACCGTGTCCCGCAAGTGGGAGGCCTACGAGTTCATCTTCAGCCTGCTGACGATGTCGATCTTCCTGCATCCGGCCAATGCGCATCGGTTCAACAAACCCAAGCCTGACAACGAAA
>CAZOBK010000197.1:0-1296 GCA_964578115.1 uncultured Roseicyclus sp. | reverse complement strand
AGGAAGGCGTCGATCTCAGCCTCTCGACGCTGGCCGACCAGGTCGGGGCCTGCGCGGCAGCGCTCGCGCCGATCCACGCAATGATCCAGTCGCATGTTCTCGATGCCGGACGGCTGTACGGCGATGACACGACCGTGCCGCTGCTCGCGAAGGGCGGAACGCGGACGGCCCGGCTTTGGACCTATGTCCGAGACGATCGCCCGTTCGCGGGCGGCGCGCCACCGGCCGCGCTGTTCCACTTCTCGCGCGACAGGGAGATGGCCCAACGGAGCGCCAACTCGCTGCATGACCGCGGCCTACGCCGGATGCTTACCGAGGAACTGCTCCCTCCGCGTCACCTTCTTCTTCATCGCGTCGCGAAGTCCGGGAATAACAGTCTGCTTCGGCATCGGCTGGGCCTCCTTGCAGGGATGCCCAAATCTACCAGATCAAACCACAAGTGCAGGGTTTTTCAGATGTTCCCTTGGCGTGCTAACAGTGCGATCTATTCACTTGTACTCAATTAACTTAGTCCGCCGGCCGCGTAGTCGGTCGAAAAAATAGCCTATCACACCTTGCGCTTGGGGAAATTTCTCCAAGGTAAGAAAGAAAGCCCGGACCCACCCCTGACAACCCGGCGGACCTTGAGTGAACGCTATACGTGCTAACTGTATAGGAAAAGCTAAGGTTATCAAGAACGCCCAATGCGAAATTAACCCAGCCACAACGATCGCCGCGGGCAGGCCCGCCCCCCAGAAAAGCGCCCGGTTGCGCCCGGCCACGCCGTGACGCTCGGGCGGCGCCCCATGCATCGCAGCCCCCTCGGCATAGGCATGCCCGGCCCGGCGCGCGCGCCTCCAGTACTGGCCAAAGCGCGTCATGGCCGCGTCGTGGAGTGTCATCTCGGCATCGAGGCACCAGATCTGCCAGCCCGCCGCGCGCAGCCGGACACAAAGCTCCGGCTCTTCGCCCGCGATCAGACCCGGGTCGTAGCCGCCCACGGCCTGAAACGCCGTCACCCGCATCATCGCGTCCCCGCCGCAGGACGTCGCCTGGCCCGCCGGCCGGTCCCATTCCCAGTCGCAGAGCTGGTTGTAGACCGTGGCCTCGGGATAGCGTTCGCGGCGGCGGCCATGGACCACGGCGGCCTGCGGATTTTCGTCAAGAAACGCTTTTGCAGTGTCGATCCAGCCGGGCTGCAGCGCGCAATCGCCGTCGATGAACTGCACGTAATCGAGCGGCCCATCGTGCAAGAGCCGCGACAGCCCCTCGTTGCGGGCGCGCGCGGCGGTAAACGGGGTCGCGAGGTCCAGCTCG
>CAZOBK010000196.1:0-1310 GCA_964578115.1 uncultured Roseicyclus sp. | reverse complement strand
TACAGGGGCGCCTCAGCGGCCGTCAGGAAGGTCAGGGAGCAAATTGGGGCCGTTGACTACGATATCCACTCATGGCGCTACAACGCTGCCTGTGAGCTGCTGGAAGCGGGCTGTGGCGATGACCTCATTGCCTCCGTGACCGGACAGAGCCCGGCGATGGTCCAGCACTACACCAAGAAAGTTCGCCAGCGCGTGCGGGCCGTACAGGCGCAGAAAATGCGTCAGGGCCGCATCGTGGCGGGCGACTAGTCCGCGCGGTTAGCAATCCTTGCGAGCAGACCCATCGCGACACCGAGCGCTATCCACATAAATCCGCGGTCGATTGATTCACCGGGACTGGACGATCCAAGATATCTTCGCTGTGCGGCCTCGAAGGCCGCAGGGTCGGCGGCGTTAGAGGTGACGATAAAGCCCATCAGTATTCCGGCCACCCCGCCAATGATCGGAAGCCATGCGATCACCTGGCCCATCCGCACGAAAATCATGTTCTGCCTCCTCGATTGCTCAGCGATCCGTCTAGGCTGACGTGCGGAGCGTGGGCCTCTTGGCATCATCTTGGCGCGATGTGCCGGACGTCGCCAAGGCGTTTCGCGAGCTCGCTGCGGAACGGAACAAAAACAGAATGTTTAGACGAATGTTTAGACGGGCCATCACGCGCACGCCCACATTCTGCTAAGCCATTGAAAAGATGTGGAGGCGAGTACCGGAATCGAACCGGTGTACACGGATTTGCAATCCGCTGCGTAACCACTCCGCCAACTCGCCGGTGGAGCGTGATTAGAGGCTGGGACAGGCGCCGTCAAGGTGGCGTCGGAGCGGCGTTTTCGGTCGAAAATGGACTTTAAAGCCACCGTCGCTAAAACCGCGCGGTGAGGTACCATTTCCTGGTACCCGGTACCGACATGGGGGTACTATGATCAGGTTGCGGGGTACCTGGTACCAGAGACGGGTACCTTTCAGGTGCTCAGGCCGTCAGGGGGTACCTCTCGACGCGCTTGGCGATCGCCGATCGCGCCCGCATCTCCTGCCGCGCGGCGCCTGCGTACTTGCGGATCATCGCCATCGAGGCGTGACCGCTGAAGGCCGCGATCTCGTCGTCGGTGCAGCCGGCATGGGCCAGCTCCTGAACGCCCCGGTACCGCAGCGCGTGGAGATCGTGATCCAGCAGCCCGAGGCGTGTCCGCTCCTCCCGCATGATGCGCGCCGTCTTGAAGTAGCTGAAGGGACGCCCCGCACCATCCGCCAGGATCGTGATCCCGGTGCGCGGCGTTGTGTCGAGGGTGTGTTGCAACTCGAGGGTGCAGGGCAGC
>CAZOBK010000195.1:0-1320 GCA_964578115.1 uncultured Roseicyclus sp. | reverse complement strand
GGCGCTCCGGACCGGCATTCATCGTTTTCCTTCAGGGAGATCATCCCATGATCATCGTCGATACAGAATTGCGCCGCCGCGAAGAGGCCGGGCGGCCGATCCGCGTGGGCCTTGTGGGCGCGGGCAGCATCGCGCGGGCCAACGCCATCCAGATCGTCAATTCGACGCCGGGCATGGTGCTTTCGGCCATCTCCAACCGCACGGTGGAGCGCGCCATCGGCATCTGGCGCGATCTGGGCGCGGAGGACGTCGCCGAGGCCGCCGACCTGGAGACGCTCGAACGCCATATCGGCAACGGCGCGGCGGTGGTGACGGACGATCACGCGCTTCTCGCGCAATCGGGCCAGATCGACGTGATCCTGGAGCTGACCGGCGCAGTGGAGTTCGGCGCGCTGGCCGCGCTGGCCGCGATCGAGGGCGGCAAGCATTTCGTCACGATGAACGCCGAGATGGACGCCACGGTCGGGCCCATCCTGCGCAAGAAGGCCGAGGAGGCAGGCGTGATCTACACCGTCTGCGAAGGCGACCAGCCCGGCGTGCAGATGAACCTCTATCGCTGGGTCAGGACGCTGGGGCTGACCCCGCTTGTCTGCGGCAACATCAAGGGCATGATCGATTTCTACCGCACGCCCGAAACCCAGGCCGCCTTCGCGAAGCAGTGGAACCAGAGCCCCTACATGGTCACCAGTTTCGCCGACGGCACCAAGGTGTCCTTCGAACAGGCCATCGTGGCCAATGCCACCGGCATGTGCGTGGCCAAGCGCGGCATGGCGGGCCCGGAGCATCCCGGCCATATCGACGATCTTCTGGACTTCTACGACGTGGACGCGCTCAGGGCGCTTGGCGGCGTGGTGGATTACGCGCTCGGCTCCGAGCCGTCGCCGGGGGTGTATGTCTTCGGCGCCCATGACGACCCCCGTGTCCACGAGTTCCTGCATTACGCCAAGATGGGGAAGGGGCCGCTCTATTCCTTCTACATCCCCTATCACCTGTTCCACCTGGAGGCGCCCATTTCGGTGGCGCGCGCGGCCCTTTTCCGGGACACGGTGCTGGCCACGGACGGGCCGATCCGGGTCGAGGTCGTGGCCACCGCCAAGCGCGACCTGAAGGCGGGCGAGGTGCTCGACGGGATCGGCGGCTTCCTCAGCTACGGGGTCTGCGAAAACGCCTGGACCTCGGCGGCGGAGGGGCTTCTGCCCATGGGGCTGTCCGAAGGCTGCACGCTGACCCGCGACGTGCCGAAGGACGCCGCGATCGGGCTGGCGGATGTGCGCATGCCGGGCGAGAGGCTGATCGACCGGCTGCGCGCGGAGCAGGACG
>CAZOBK010000194.1:0-1324 GCA_964578115.1 uncultured Roseicyclus sp. | reverse complement strand
GGGCAGGACATCCCGTTCTCGGCGGCGATGAAGCTGATGAAATGGTATCCGCTGCTGACGCTGCCGATGTTCATTTTCATGGGTTATGTGCTGTCGGAAAGCCGATTGGCGGACGATCTTTACCGGATGTTTCATGTCTGGTTCGGCAATGTCAGTGGCGGGCTGGCGATAGGTACGATCGGGCTGATGGTGCTGATTTCGGCGATGAACGGCCTGTCGGTGGCAGGTATGGCGATCGGGGCCACCATCGCGCTGCCGGAACTTCTCAAGCGCGGCTATGACAAGAAGATGGTCACCGGCGTCATTCAGGCGGGATCGTCGCTTGGGATCCTGGTGCCGCCTTCGGTGGTGCTGGTGCTTTATGCGATGATCGCGCGTCAGCCTGTCGGGCAGTTATGGCTTGCGGGCATTCTGCCGGGTCTGATGATGGCGGCCTTGTTCATCCTCTATATCTGGCTGCGTTGCCGGGTGAACCCCGCACTTGGGCCGGTTGCCGATGATCTGGCCGGTGTCAGCCGGGCCGAGAAGATCAGGCTGCTTGGGGCTGGGGTTCTGCCGCTGCTGATCTTCGCGTCGATGATGGTGCCATTCGTCAACGGGTGGACCTCGCTTGTCGAAAGCTCGGCGATTGGCGCGCTTGCGGCACTTGCGGCTTCCATCGTGAAGCGGCGGATGACCTGGCAGATATTTCACATCTGCACGAAGCAGACGCTTGCCATTTCATGCATGTTCATGTGGATCATTCTGGCGGCTCTCGGCTTTGGCGCGGTGTTCGACGGGCTTGGCGCGGTGAGGTCGATCGACGCCTTGTTTACCGAACAGCTGGGGCTTAACCCTTGGGTCATTCTGATCCTGATGCAGCTGTCGTTCATCGTGATGGGCACGTTCCTGGATGACACGGCCATGCTGGTGATCGTCGCCCCGCTTTACGTGCCTCTGGTGGGTGAATTGGGCTTTGATCTGATCTGGTATGGTGTTCTTTATACGATCACCACGCAAATCGCCTATATGACGCCGCCATTCGGCTATAACCTGTTTCTGATGAAGGCGATGGCGCCGCCGGAAATCGGGTTGAGGGATATCTACACATCCATTGTCCCTTTCGTGGGGTTGATGATCCTGTCTCTGGCGATCCTCATGATGTTCCCGCAGATCGCATTGTGGCTGCCGGAATATGTTTACGGAAAATAACAAGAAGGCCGAAAGGCACGCAAAACCAGCACCTTATGGAGGTTGATATGACGAATACCACAAGACGGAAGTTTCTTTCGACGGCGGCTGTCGGTGCGGCGGCGGCCCCGCTTGCGGCGCCCGCATTGGCCCA
>CAZOBK010000193.1:0-1328 GCA_964578115.1 uncultured Roseicyclus sp. | reverse complement strand
GAGCCGCCTTCGTTCATCATCTTTTCGGCGCGCTGCGCGATGGCGGTGAAGGAATAGACCGAAATGTCCATCGTGTTCAGGAAATTGGCCCGGCTGGTATCGACATAGCGCCCGCGCAATTCGGTCTTGTCGGAAAAGCCGATGGCGTGCACGACGAAATCCAGCTTGCCCCATTGGGCTTCGAGATCCGAGAAAAGCGCATCGACCGTGTCCATGTCGCCGACATCGCAGGGCAGAACGATGGATGAGCCAAGCTGTTCGGCCAAGGGGCCCACGCGCTTCTTGAGCGCCTCACCCTGATAGGAGAAGGCAAGCTCGGCGCCGGCATCGGCGCAGGCCTTGGCGATTCCCCAAGCGATGGACTTGTCGTTCGCAAGACCCATGATGAGACCGCGCTTGCCCGCCATCAGTTGATTTGACATTTCTTGCCCCCGGCCCAGCTTTCGTTCTGCTGTTCCCTTTAGGCGATCGCCGATGGGGCATCAAGCGAAACGCGCCCGCGTCGCGCGCGCTTCAAGACCAAGGAACACTTGCCTGATGGCGGGCGACGAGCTAGGCGCCGGCATGAGACACGCAAATGGAAAACAGGACATGACCGACAGAACAGGCATTTTCGCCGGGGATGATCCCTTCGTCATCGCACAGCATTGGCTGGAAGAGGCCGAACAGAGCGAGATCAACGACCCCAATGCCGTGGCGCTGGCCACGGTGGACGCGACCGGGCTTCCCAATGTGCGCATGGTGCTGCTCAAGGAGATCGGTCCCGACAGCTTCTGGTTCTACACCAATTACAACAGCGCCAAGGGGCACGAGCTTGAGCAATCCGGCAAGGCCGCCATGGTGCTGCACTGGAAATCGCTGCGCCGGCAGTTGCGCATTCGCGGCACCGTGACCCGCGAGGATGGGCCCGAGGCGGATGCCTATTACGCGTCGCGATCGCTCAAGAGCCGTTTGGGGGCCTGGGCCTCGCGGCAGTCGGAGCCTTTGGAATCGCGCACGGCATTGATGGCGAAGGTCGCCAAAATCACCGCCCAAAAGGGACCGAATCCCGAGCGCCCGCCGTTTTGGGGCGGTTTTCGTCTGTCGCCTGTAGAAATCGAATTCTGGGCAGATGGCGCATTTCGACTGCATGACAGGTTTGTCTGGCGACGCGAAGACCCTGAAAATGAATGGGAAATTCACCGTCTCAACCCTTGATATTCACGTGACGCAAAATGCAAGGCGCTGATAAAAATGGATTTTCAGCTTGAAACTCAGTGCTGATGTATCGCAAGACTCTAGGCAGTCTTGGGGGATTAAGACTGTTTGGGTAGGAAAGAAGTGACCAA
>CAZOBK010000192.1:0-1333 GCA_964578115.1 uncultured Roseicyclus sp. | reverse complement strand
CCCGCCATCCATGCCGAGATCGCCGGTCATGTCGAAGCCGCCCGCGATCGTGCCGTGGTTCAGGATCGAGTAGCCGCCTTCTCCCGTGGCAACGAAATCGTCGAAGTCCGATACGACGCCAGACAGGATGGTGCCGTTCGACAGGGTCGAGCCGATGCGGGTTTCGTCCTCGGTCAGGGCGGCGCCTCGCTCGATGACGAGGGCGTGCGCGTCGTTACCAGTCACGCGTACGTCTGCCGAACCAATTTCCAGGTCTGCCCAACGACTTAGGGACCCAACACTCAGCTGCGTCGCCCTGTCAGAAAGTAGATCCGCAACATTTTGGGGTATGGCCTTTGATGTAACGCCAGGTGTGGCGCTTCCCAAACCCTCGCCGAGCACAACCCCGTTCGACCCTTCACCATCGGTCCGAACGGACATTGAGTTCAATCCAAAATTTGAGACGGTGCCGTCACCAAGGAAGTTTCCTAAAACAAGTCCGTGGGAGCGACTCCCGGCGGTGTTCAATTGCGAAGTACCAAGAATGAAGGATGTAGTGGACCCTGCACCCGAGCCGCTAAGCTCGAGGGCTGTTGATTCGTTATTGTTGGTCGCGATATTAGAGGCGCCAAACGTAAAGTTATCCGCCCGGTTGGTTCCAGCCAGGTCTATAACTAATCCACCACTCCGTTCTCCTGCGGTCAAAATTTCGGTTTCAATTAAGGAAAGACTGATGATATCCACAAGGCTGGTAACGATGGCGGGAGCGTCATTGCCTCGGGTCACTAGATCAGAATTCGCGAAGACTACGCTTTCCTCATCGGAAGGACGGAGCCCACTGCTAGAATAAATACTTGAACCCGCACCAGACGTTTCAAACGAAGATTCCGCGGCCAGAAAGGAAAACCGTGTGGCTCCTGGTCCCTGATATTCGATTATGTGAGAGTTTTCTCCATCACTCGACGCGTCAGTGAATACCAAGGTGGTTCCTGCCGATTCGCCATCATCCGGTGCAATAACGACAACCGGCGCATCGTCGCCACTCGTCGATATGTTTGCGCGATTTGTCTCGCTGCCCACAGCAGTAACTTCTCCGCCAGAGAGTGCAATCGCGGTTTCGCCATTGGTTGCAATCGAGGCACCTGGCAAAAGCCGAACGTTCTCGTCGTCACCAACCACCCCGTCGCCATCTGGGTTGGGTGCATTCGTGTCGCAGACAATCGTAGCGCGCGGGTCATCACCGGGTTGTCCGGCTGCCCTACATTCGGCGTCCGCCATTTCAGCGGACAAGCCAAGTATCGCCGCAGCTGCGACAGACGAGCGTAGAAGCGAGCGGGACAGCTTCGTCGAAATC
>CAZOBK010000191.1:0-1353 GCA_964578115.1 uncultured Roseicyclus sp. | reverse complement strand
ACCTGTCGCTGCAGATCAACCGCGCGCTGCACGACCTGATGATCAAGTATCCGGAGATGACCCTGTTCGGCGAGGACGTGGCGCGCAAGGGCGGCGTCTACACGGTGACCGCCGGGCTGGCGAGCACCTTTCGCGGCGGCCGCGTCTTCAACACGCTGCTCGACGAGACCACGATCCTCGGCCTCGCGCAGGGTGCGGGATACATGGGACTGCTGCCCTTCCCCGAGATCCAGTACCTGGCCTACTTCCACAACGCCTGCGACCAGGTCCGCGGCGAGGCCTGCTCGCTGCAGTTTTTCTCGGATGGCCAGTGGGCGAATCCCATGGTCATCCGCATCGCCGGCCTGGCTTACCAGAAAGGCTTCGGCGGGCACTTTCACAACGACAATTCGTTCGCGGCCTTGCGCGACATCCCCGGACTCGTCGTCGCCTGCCCCTCACGCGGGGACGATGCGGCGGGCATGCTGCGCACGGCCGCCGCCCTGGCGAAGGTGAACGGCCGTGTGGTGGCGTTCCTTGAGCCGATCGCGCTGTACATGACGAAGGACCTGCACGAGGACAAGGACGGCGGCTGGCTGTGCAGCTATCCCTCGCCTGAGACCTTCGTGCCCTTCGGCGCGCCGCGTGCTTACGGCGACGAGCGACCGGAGGTCCTGGTCCTGACCTTCGGCAACGGCGTGCGGATGTCCCTGCGCGCCGCCGAGCGCGTGGTGCCGGAGGCGGGACGCCGCATTCGCGTGCTGGACCTGCGCTGGCTCAAGCCGCTGAATGCCGAGGCGATCGTGCGCGAGGCCGACGCGGCCGGAAAAGTTCTGGTGGTCGACGAGGGGCGGCGCACCGGGGGAATCGCGGAAGAGATCTTCACGCTGCTCGACGAGTCCGCCCGCCCCGGCCTGGCCAAGGCGCGGGTCACCAGCGAGGACTCCTACGTGCCGCTGGGCCCCGCGGCCGATACCGTGCTGGCCTCCGAGGCGGCGATCGAGGCCGCCCTGCGCGAACAGTTGTCCGACACCCCGTGAGCCGGCACATCGCCATAGTCGAGGATGAAGCGGCGATCCGCGAGAACTACGCCGACGCCTTCCGGCGCACCGGGTATCGCGTGAGCATGTTCGCCGCGCGGCGCGAGGCGCTCGATGCCTTTGACGCGCGCCTGCCGGACCTCGTAGTGATCGACGTCAGCCTGGGCGCGGAGCCGGAAGGCGGTTTCGAGCTGTGCCGTGAACTGCGCGCACGCGCGCCGCGCCTGCCGCTGATCTTCCTCACGGCGCGCGACAGCGACTTCGACGTCGTGTCGGGATTGCGGCTCGGCGCCGACGACTACCTGACCAAGGACATCAGCCTGCCGCACCTGCT
>CAZOBK010000190.1:0-1356 GCA_964578115.1 uncultured Roseicyclus sp. | reverse complement strand
ATGTTCCTGAGCGTTTTCGACATCTTCAAGATCGGCGTTGGCCCGTCCTCGTCCCACACGATGGGGCCGATGACGGCGGCCGCGCGGTTTCTCGACGACCTGCGTTCGGGCCGCGAGAAGGAGCCCGGCGCGGGCGCGCTTGCCGCGCTGGCCTGTTCGCTGCATGGATCGCTCGCCTTCACCGGCAAGGGACATGGCACCGACCGCGCCGTGATCCTCGGCCTGTCCGGGTTCGAGCCCGCAACGCTCGACCCCGACCGGGCGGAGGTGCTTGAGGCCGAAGTGCGCGAGACCGGGATGGTTACGCCTCCGGGTCTGCCGCCGCTGCGCTTCGTGCCGGAGACCGACCTAGTGTTCGACTACGGCCCGCCGCTGCCGGGGCATGCCAACGGAATGATCCTGCGCGCCTACGATACCGCCGGGAACCTCTACATGGAGGAGACGTATTACTCCGTCGGCGGCGGTTTCGTGATGACTGCAAGGGAACTCGCGCGCGAAGCCCATGGCGGGGCCGAGGCGTTCCACGACGAAAAGGCCGCGGCCGGCTATCCGCATCCCTTCGGCTCGGCAGCCGAGATGCTGGAGATGGGCCGCGCCACGGGAAAGACCATCGCCGAGATGAAATGGGCCAACGAGACGGCGGGTGCGTCGCCTTCGGAGGTGCGCCACCGCCTCGACGCCGTCTGGCAGGCGATGGATGACTGCATCGAGCGCGGGCTGCGCATGGAGGGCGAACTGCCCGGCGGCCTGCGGGTCAAACGGCGCGCCAAGGCGATCCACGAACAGCTGATCGCCGAGCGTGGATCGAACCTCGCGCAGCCGCATACCGTCAACGACTGGCTCTCCGTCTACGCCATGGCGGTGAACGAGGAGAACGCCGCGGGCGGCCGCGTCGTGACCTCGCCCACCAATGGCGCCGCGGGCGTGGTGCCTGCGGTCCTGCGGTATTACCGCGACCACTGCATCGGCGCGACGGAGGAGGGGCGGCGCATCTTCCTGATGACGGCCTCGGCCATCGGCGGGCTGATCAAGCACAATGCGTCGATCTCGGGCGCCGAGGTCGGGTGCCAGGGCGAAGTCGGCTCGGCCTCCGCCATGGCCGCCGCGGGGCTCTGCGCCGCGCTGGGCGGGACCAACGCGCAGATCGAGAACGCCGCCGAGATCGCGCTGGAGCATCACCTCGGCATGACCTGCGACCCGGCGGGGGGGCTGGTGCAGGTGCCCTGCATCGAACGCAACGGGCTGGGTGCGATCAAGGCGGTCTCGGCGGCGTCGCTGTCGCTGAGGGGGGACGGCACGCATTTCATGCCGCTCGACAACTGCATCGAAGCGATGCGCCAGACCGGGCTCGACATG
>CAZOBK010000189.1:0-1362 GCA_964578115.1 uncultured Roseicyclus sp. | reverse complement strand
TTTCATGCCGCTCGACAACTGCATCGAAGCGATGCGCCAGACCGGGCTCGACATGAGTACGAAATACAAGGAAACCAGCCTTGGCGGGCTGGCGGTGAACCTGCCGGAGTGCTGACCGTCATCGCTACGTGAAGCGGTGGCGGGGAGGTCCCTCCACTATGGTCTTCAGGCGTCCCGCACCGTGTCGCCGGACAGGAAACGCGGGTCGAGTTTCACCACTTCCTCGGTCAGTTCATTGGCGGCGACAAGCTCGGCGGCGCGGCGGCCGACCTCGAAACGGCGGCTGTCCATGGTGGCGATGCGCAGCGGAAGGCCGTCGAGCACCTCGAAGGAGTTGAACCCCGCCAGACCGATCCGGCCGGGAATATCCATGCCCTTCTCGAGACAATAGAGCAGCCCGCCGGCGGCGTTGATATCGGTGTTGTAGTAAAGGAAATCGACCTCCGGATGCCGGGTCAGGACCTGTTCGGTCATCGCCCGCCCGGTGCCGAAGCCCGAGACACCGTCGTAGAAACATTCGTCCACTGCCGTCAGACCCGCCTCGGCCAGCCCCTCGCGGAACCCCCTGAGACGCTTCTGCGCCCGGTGATCGGAGTTCGAGGAGGAACCGAGGTAGGCGATCTTGCGGTAGCCGCGTTTCACGATCTCGCGCGCCATGTCGCGACCGGCGGACACATGGCTGATGCCCACGGCGGCTGCGACGGGGTCCCCGTCCACATCCATGACCTCGACCACCGGGATGCCGGCATTGGCCATCATGGCGCGCGCGGCGTCGGTATGCTCCAGCCCCGCCACGATCAGGCCGGAGGGCCGCCAGGACAGCATCTCGTAGATCACGTGTTCTTCGTGCGCAGCGTCGTATTTCGAGGTGCCCACGACCGGCTGCAGGGGCGTGTCGTCGAGAACCGCGCCGATGCCGTGCAGCACGTCCGGGAACACCATGTTCGACAGCGACGGGATCACCACGCCCACGAGGTTCACCCGGTTCGAGGCCAGCGCACCCGCGATCTTGTTTGGGACGTAGCCGAGGCTGCGCGCCGCGGCGAACACGCGGTCGCGGGTCTTTTCCGACACATCGCCGCGCTGTCGCAGGACGCGGCTCACGGTCATTTCCGACACGCCCGCCGCTTCGGCCACGTCGCGAAGCGTCATCTGGGGCTTGCCGTCGAAGGGATTGCGTCCGCGCAAATCTGGGGTTCCGGAACATCAGGCGTTGCAGACTTGATACGCCGCGCCGCCGCGTGGCCGCAAGCCGGAGCTTGGCCGGTGTTGCGTCACCGTGCCAAATGGACCAGAACGACAGGCGTGGCCCCGTGGCTCAACTGGATAGAGCAATCCCCTCCTAAGGGATAGGTTGCAGGT
>CAZOBK010000188.1:0-1364 GCA_964578115.1 uncultured Roseicyclus sp. | reverse complement strand
TGGGACGGGGCGGACATGGTCTACATGTCCTTCGACATCGACAGTATCGACTGCGGCTTCGTGCCCGGCACCGGCTGGCCCGAACCCGGCGGCTTCCTCCCGCGCGAGGCGCTGGCGCTGGCGTCCAAGGTCGCGGCCGAGGGCCTCTGCGGGATGGAACTGGTCGAGGTCTCGCCGCCCTACGACACCTCCGACATAACCGCGCTGATGGGCACGCGGGTGATCGTGGACGTGCTGGGCTCCATGGTCGCCGCGGGCAAAATGGGCGCCCATAAAGCGCACATCGACAAGCCCGTGACCATTCCCCATGGCGCGTTCGAAGGGAGGCGCTGGTCCAATGCCCCATGATCATCCGCACCATCATCACAACCATCACCATGCCGATCACCTCCATTCGCATCTGACGCCCGAGGACGAGGCGGCGGACCTTCAGGTCCTGACCGCGCAGTTCATCGACGGCTTCGTCGCGGCAAAGGACAAGCAGGCCTATCTGCGTCTTGCCGGCGTGCCGCTGGAACGTCCCGGCAAGGCGGGCGGCAGCGAGTTGAAGCTGGTGGACGTGAAGCTCACGACCGAGTGGCAGGTGGGCACGGCCTCCCCGTCCTTCGGGGCGCGGGAGTTGAGTTACCTGCCGTTCCCGGGTGAATTGATCCGGGACCGCTCGAACATGTCGCTCGTCTACGTCTCGATGGACGAGAAGGACGTGATGGATATCCGTGATTTTCTGGCTGACAAAGAAAGGAAGACCGAAAGATGACCCGTTTGCTCGCATTCACCGCCGCCGCGCTTCTTGCGACCCCCGCCGCCGCCCATGAGGCAAGCGGTGTGTTCCACCTGCATCCCCATGGCGGCGAGGCGCTTCTGGTCGGCCTCGCGTTCGCGGTTGCCGTCGCGGTCTCGGCGTTGGCCGGTCGGCGCTAGGTCCCCTCGGGGTTGAAGCAGGCGGCCTCAGTCCTGTCGGAGACAGCCGTCAGCTTGGGCACCTCTCGCGCGCATCTGTCGATCGCGCGCGGGCAGCGGGCGCGGAAGGCACAGCCCTCCGGCGGGTTTTCGGGGTCCGGCAGTTCCGTCTCCCGCCCCTCCGGTGCCTTGAGCGCGCGGCCAACCACTGGCGCGCTGTCGGCCAGAAGCTTCGTGTAGGGATGGCGCGGGTTGGCGAAGATCTCGACCGCCGGGCCCACCTCCACCACCGCGCCGAAATAGAGAACGGCGATCCGGTCGCTCACCGCTTCCACCACGGCGAGGTCGTGGCTGATGAAGAGGTAGGTCAGCCCGAACTGCGCCTTGAGGTCCGCCAAGAGGTTCAGCACCTGCGCCTGCACGGACACGTCGAGCGCCGAGACCGGTTCGTCGAGGATCAGGAT
>CAZOBK010000187.1:0-1366 GCA_964578115.1 uncultured Roseicyclus sp. | reverse complement strand
CTCCGCCAAATGCCCCCGCGAAAGCGTTCTCCCGATCCGGCTGCGGCCGGATTTTCTTTTTGTTTTCGAGTGTTATACGGGAGGGGCTGAGCACTGGCCCCGGCGCCACGTGGCCCGGAAGCGGTCTCTCAGGGCAGATATTCTCCGGACCTCATGACTGCTCCGATTTGGTGAATAGCCTTTCAAGCTATTGAAATTCAAGATTTCTGTGTCGTTTCATGCGATTGGCTTCGATGCGGGTCGCGTTAGGTGATGGATACTGAGATCCAAAATATTCGTCGATTGAAGTGGAGGGCTTCACAACCGCTCGATGCATGGACGTGATAATCTGCTTCGGCTGGATCAAGCGTCATGAGCGAAGTCACTGCTCCACCCCATAGAGCGCCCTCAAGTGCCTTGGAACAGGCGCTGCCATGTCCCACTTAACCGTCATAGGCGCTTCCCCATCCCACCCAGCAAAGCTGACCGGGCCCGCGTAGCGGAAAGGAGCCGCGCGCCCGTCGCGCAGTTTCGACTTCCGTAGGAACAGGTGAACCGTCCAGCCGGCTTCCGCGCCGGAAATGATCCTGCCGCGCAGGTCTTCGCGGCGGGTGCTGGTCTGGGTTTGCCAGACAAAACGCGTGGGGCTGGCGAACTGGTCGGCATAGTGGCCGCCGACGGACATGCTGCCCTTGTCCATCGTCACCAGCAGGATCATGGCCCGCACGCCCTTGAGTACCACGATACCGGCGTTCCAGGACCCGGTGTTGAACACCGCCCCGAAATAAGGCGCGATCTGGTCGCGCTGGTACTCCTGCCAGAGGGTCAGGCCCTTGGCGGGGGCGTTTGGTGCGGGGGCGGCGTCTTCGGCAGCCTCGGCCAGGCTTTTGCCCTCGGGCATGTCATAAACCACATCCCTCGCCAGGAAGTAGCGCAGCAACCGCCAATCCACGAGCTCCGACGCAAGTGCAGTAAGGGCGGTGTTCTCCGCGTCGGCAAATG
Source organism: uncultured Roseicyclus sp. (assembly GCA_964578115.1). Classification (GTDB taxonomy): domain Bacteria; phylum Pseudomonadota; class Alphaproteobacteria; order Rhodobacterales; family Rhodobacteraceae; genus Roseibacterium. Next base: position 385 of record CAZOBK010000187.1, on the reverse strand, counting down.
TGGTCTCGAAGGTGCCCGGCCCCAGCCGGAACCAATCCGTCTCGGCCATGATCTTGAGCGGTTGCTGCATCATGACGGCGCGCAGGCGCGGGGTGTCGTCCGGATCGACGCTCAGGTCCGTCTTGATCTGGGGGTTTCGACGGGCCAGCCGGGCGACCCGGCCAACCAGATCGGTCAGAGCGATCCGGCCCGGGAAAGCGCCGGCCTCGATCATCGCGCGCAAGACCAGCATCTTGTAGCTGCGGGTCATCCGTGTCGTCTCGATCTCGTCCAGAAGGGCGCGATGTGCCGTCCAGGTCGCGCGTTGTGCCTCGGACAAGTCGCCCATGTCGGCCACGAAGCCGAGCCAGCCCGAATGCCCCGTGCGGCCGGGGTTGAAGCCCGC
>CAZOBK010000186.1:0-1382 GCA_964578115.1 uncultured Roseicyclus sp. | reverse complement strand
ATCCCGGTGTGCCCGCGCCGCCCGATCTGCCGCTCCCCGCCCCGGTGCCGCTGCCAGCCGGCCTGCCCATGTTGCTGGCCGGGCTTGGCGCGCTTGGCCTTGTTCATCGCGCGCAAGCGAGGCGGAAATCGGGCGCTTGGTAAGTTTGACGGCAGGCGACCGGAGTGACGAACAGTCGTTCTGCCCGGAGAGGAACTGATCGATTATTGGTTAAGGTTGCATCGACAAAGGATTTGATCCAATACAATTGCTGTTTGGACACGCCCGGGTATTCGAAGAGGGTATCGTAATGTCAAATCGATCCCCAACGGACGGTTTGGAGAGAAACCATGGTGACACTGCGTACCGGTCATCGTCTGCGGACGACCTGACTGAAGGCGTGCCTGGAGTTGAAACCGTTCCTCCGGTTGTCTTTGCTATCAGATTTTCCGTGCTGGAGCGGAATGTAAAAAACAAATATCGACGGCAAGCGAAATCGGAATCTTTCGAGGATTACAAGAAGACTCTTTTTTCGCAGGAACGCTTGGACAGGCGGTTTCATTCGCTCGTGAACGTGACACTTTCGTCAATCGCGGGGCAGTCGGACACCAGAAGCACGCATGTGCTAATTTACACGTCTGAACACCTTCCCGAGAAATACCTTTCTGCGCTTCGTGATACCAAAACACGCTTTCCCTTTGTGGAGATCATAACGGTGTCCGAGGATGAAAAACTGGATTTTGACGAGAACCTCAAGAAGACGTGCAAGCGTTTGTCGGCGCAGCTTTATGCCCATGTGCGCATGGATGATGACGATGCAGTTGCGCGTCATTTCGTTGAACGCCTCCGAGGTTACGTTCAGCCGCACAACATTGGATACGCGATCTCTTTTGGCCGGGGCGTCGCAGGTGAATACGATCCACCATCCGGAAAATACACTGGGTTTTTCGAGTTCTATCGCGCAAAATCCGTTGGACTTGCTCTGGTCGGTGGCTTCGACTTGGATCGAAGTGATTTTTTGTCGTTACCCGCGGGCGCATTTGGGCTGGGGGCACATTCAAGGGCCGATCGTCGCTGCCCTGTTATCCTCGACTCCCGCGAGACTTCTTTCATTTATTCCATTCATCCTGATCAGGACAGTGTTGAAAATAATTCTGGCCGGCGTAGCGGCTTTGGAAATGAATTGAGTGACGAAAAGATTCAGGAGTTATTTGCGCTGGATGCGTCCTGTCTTCCTTGAGCATGGATGACGTGCTGAAGCAGGCAGGTTAGGACGCCTAGTGCGTCCCCTGGACAAGCCGCGCTACTTTGGCCCTGTTACACGTTCAACTGTCATAGGTAACTCGCAATGCACCTGACCATGAACCGTTTCCGCGTGATCCCCGGCCAGGAGGACGCCTTCG
>CAZOBK010000185.1:0-1387 GCA_964578115.1 uncultured Roseicyclus sp. | reverse complement strand
CACCCGCAGTTGCGCAGGCACGATGTCGAGACGCTCCGTCCGATCCTCGCCGATCCGGTGCATCTGCCCGCAGCCACACGGACATTCCAGGCTGTCCGGTTCGACGGTCCGCTCGATACGGGGCAGGTCCGCTGGCAGATTGCCGCGGTTGCGCTGCGCCGGAGCGACCTTGCGGCGCGGGGCCTCATCCGCAGAAGCGCGATCATCGTGCTGCGTTTCGACCTCGGCCACAGCGGCCTCGAGGTCCTCGAAGGCAAGCTGCCGGTCGTCCTCGCCGAGCTTCTCGGATTTCTTGCCATGCACGACATGGTTCAGCTCGGCGACGAGGTGCTCGAGCCGCTTGACGATCTGCTTCAGATCGGTGGCTTCTGCCTTCAGGGCTGTGTTCGCCGCCAGCAGATCCGCATGCTCGCGCAGGAGATCGGCGACGGCATCACGCTGCTCCTCAGGCAGGCTCGACAGATCGATTTTGGCGGCGGCAGGCATGCTGCCAGAATACCCTGAACCAACTGGAAAGACCCGTCATTTCAATGGATCAGAGTCATTCTGCCGCAGCCGGCTTTCTGGCTTCCAGCGCCCGGACCTTGCGCCAGTCCAAGCCCGCGAACAGGGCCTCGAACTGCGCCCGGTTCAGCGTCATCACGCCGTCCCGGACCGTGGGCCACGCGAACGTCGTTTCTTCGAGGCGCTTGTAAGCCATCACGAGCCCGGTCCCGTCCCAGAACAGGATCTTCAGCCTGTCCGCCCGCTTGGCTCGGAAGACGAAGACCGTTCCGGTGAACGGGTCCTCCTTCAGCGCCGACTGCACCAGTGCAGCCAGCCCATCATGCCCCTTGCGGAAGTCCACGGGTTGCGTCGTCACCAGGATGCGCATCTTGTGCGACGGCAGCATCACGAGGGCTCTCCGAGTGCGCGCACGATCTCGGCAATGCGCCCGGCGGACGTGTCGGCGTCGAGATGGAGCACGACATCGCCAACGACGACCCGGATTCCGCCTCCGGCCGCTCGGGTGTCGGCACCGTGCGTGGGGATCTCCACGTCACACACCACGAGAGGGGCAAAGACCGCCTCGTGAACCTCGCCGTCCGCCGGCAGGACTAGCGCGCCATCCTTCGCCAGGCGCCGCCACCCCGACAGCTGGTTCGGCTGGATTCCGAAGCGTGCGGCCACGTCATTGACCGTCGCACCGGGCCGAAGCGTCTCGGCCACCGCCTGCGCCTTCACCTCGTCCGGCCAGCGCCGATGGCCAGACGCGTAAATCTCAACACCCAGCGATCTGAGAAACGCATTCGTAGCACACATTGCGAAACGCACTCCCTGCCTCATGACAGAGATGCCTTCGCAACTCTTCAGATCGCTTGGAAGGTGGGGCCCAGACGGCGCTTAC
>CAZOBK010000184.1:0-1403 GCA_964578115.1 uncultured Roseicyclus sp. | reverse complement strand
AAATTCGCCGTTTCCATTCCCCCGGCTTTCGCGTTTAAATACCGCCGGATTCACAAGAGGTCACACCATGCGCCCCGTGTTCGTCAACATCCGCTGCAAACCCGGCACCTCCTACCGTGTGGCCGAGGATATCGCCCTGCGCGAAATCCATTCCGAGCTTTATTCCACCTCCGGCCCGTTCGACCTTCTGCTCAAGCTCTACATTCCCGACGATCAGGACACGGGCAAATACATCAACGATCACCTGCTCGATATCGACGGGATCGAACGCACCGAAACAACGCTGACCTTCAAGGCGTTCTGACCTATAAAAAACCTCAAGGGAGAGACGATCCGATGACATTCAAATCACTCGTGGCCGCGGCCTGCATGGGCCTGATGGCCACCGCCGCGACGGCACAGGACAGCTCGGTCAAGGTCGGCATGATCACCACCCTGTCGGGCGGCGGCGCCGGGCTTGGCATCGACACCCGCGACGGCTTCATGCTGGCGATGAAAATGGCCGGCGACGCGGCCCCCGAGGTGGTGATCGAAGACGATCAGCGCAAGCCCGACATCGCGGTGCAGCTGGCCGACAAGATGATCCAGTCCGACAAGGTCGACGTGCTCACCGGCATCGTGTGGTCCAACCTCGCCATGGCCGTGGTGCCCGCCGCCACCGCACAGGGCAAGTTCTACCTGTCCACCAACGCCGCCCCTTCGGCGCTTGCGGGCAAGGGCTGCCATCCCAATTACTTCTCGGTCTCCTACCAGAACGACAACCTGCACGAGGCCGCGGGCGCCTATGTCAAGAACGCAGGCTACACCAACCCCTTCATCCTCGCCCCCAACTACCCGGCAGGCCAAGACAGCCTCACCGGCTTCAAACGGCTTTACGGCGGGGGTCTCGCCGGCGAGATCTACACCCAGCTGGGGCAAACCGACTACGCCGCCGAAATCGCCCAGATCCGGGCCTCGGGCGCCGATAGCGTGTTCTTCTTCCTGCCCGGCGGCATGGGGATTTCCTTCCTCAAGCAATATGCCGAAAGCGGTCTGGACATCCCCGTGGTCGGCCCCGCCTTCAGCTTCGATCAGGGCATCTTGCAAGCCGTCGGCGACGCCGCCCTCGGCGTGATCAACACAAGCCAGTGGAACAAGGATATCGACAACGCCGCCAACGCCACCTTCGTCGAGGCGTTTCAGGCCGAATATGGCCGCCTGCCCTCGCTCTATGCAGCGCAAGGCTATGACACCGCCAACCTCCTGCTGTCGGCTCTCGCCAGCGCCGACATCTCCGATGCCGAGGCGTTCCGCGCGGCCCTGAAAGCCGCCGATTTCGACAGCGTCCGGGGCGATTTCTCCTTTGCCGCCAACAACCACCCGGTGCAGGACATCTACGTGCGCGAAGTGATCAAGGAAGGCGA
>CAZOBK010000183.1:0-1409 GCA_964578115.1 uncultured Roseicyclus sp. | reverse complement strand
AAGGCAGGCGGCCGCCTGATCCGTGAGTGGAACGGTGTGACCCATGTTGTCGACGTCACCGGGACCGGCTTCGTGTGGAAGGGCGAAACGTGGCGCTCGCTCTCTGCCATTGCACGCGAGATCACCGGGGCGCACTGGTCCGGGCCCCGGTTCTTCGGTCTCAACGGAAAGCAGGGATCATGAGCAGGCCAACGATCAGGTGCGCGATCTACGCGCGCAAATCCTCGGACGAGGGTCTCGACCAGGACTTCAACTCGCTCGATGCTCAACATGAGGCCTGTGCTGCGTATATCGCGAGCCAGCGCCACGAGGGCTGGAAGATGATGGCGAACCGCTACGACGATGGCGGCATCTCGGGAGGCACACTGGAGAGGCCCGGTCTGCAACGGCTTATGGCCGAAATCGACGCGGGTCGTATTGATATGGTCGTGGTCTACAAGATCGATCGCCTGACCCGGTCGCTCGCCGACTTCGCGAAGCTGGTGGAGCGGCTTGAGGCCGCAAACTGCTCTTTCGTCTCAGTCACGCAGGCCTTCAACACCTCGTCCTCGATGGGACGGCTGACGCTCAACGTGCTCCTGTCGTTTGCGCAGTTCGAGCGCGAGGTCACGGCGGAACGGATCCGCGACAAAATCGCGGCGTCGAAGAAGAAGGGGCTCTGGATGGGGGGCTTGCCACCGCTGGGCTATGATCCGCATCCCGATCCAACCCGGCGCGAACTCGTGATCAACACGGGTGAAGCGAAAACCGTCCGGCAGATGTTCGGACTCTACGAGATCCATGGCTGCCTGAACGCAACGGCGCGCGCGGCAGAGACGCTTGGTTTACGTTCCAAGCGCCATGTCTTTTCGTCGGGCCGTGTACAAGGCGGCCTGCCCTTCAGCCGTGGCCAGATCCACAAGCTGCTGACCAACCCGGTCTACCGCGGCTTGATCCGTCACAAGGACAAAACATGGCCGGGCCTGCACGACGCCATCGTCGATCAGAATCTCTGGGACCGGGTGCAGGCGATGCTGCAGGACGCCAGCGCGAGACGGCGGGGGAGCAAGACATCCTCGCAGGAGATGATCGCGAATGCGGCCCCACTCCTGGGCAAAGTAAAAGACGAAACGGGGGACCTTCTCACTCCCTCGCACACCCAGCGTCATGGACGCCGCTTGCGCTATTACATCTCCAACCGGCTGGTCTCCGGTGGGCGAGATCCTAACGCCTGGCGGCTTCCGGCGACAGCGCTCGAAGATGCGGTTTGCAGAGTCGTCGCAGGCCACCTGCATGACCACGCCTCCCGACATTCCGTGGTGCAGTCCGCCGAGGCATCCGCGAGCATGGCGATCTCAAAGAGAACGCAGGCACTCGCGGACGGGATCAGGTCTGGCGGGATCCGGCGCGCCGTCCCACTGGTCGAGAGC
>CAZOBK010000182.1:0-1412 GCA_964578115.1 uncultured Roseicyclus sp. | reverse complement strand
CAGGCGGTGACGCAGGCGTTGCATTCGATGCAGCGCTCGGCGTCGCAGAGAAATTTTGCTCTTGCCATTCTCTTGTCTCCTTACGCTGGCATGATCTTGCAGAGAGTCGCTTTGGTCTCCTGCATCTGGGTCACAGAGTCATAGCCATAGGTCTGGGCCGTGTTGGTCGATTCACCCAAGACATAGGGGTCTGCCCCGTCCGGATATTTCGACCGCTGGTCCTCGCCCTGGAAATGACCGCCGAAGTGGAAGGGCATGAAGGCAACGCCCTCGCCCACCCGTTCGGTGACCATGGCCATGACCTTGACCTTGCCGCCTTCCGGGCCTTCGACCCAGACCTGCTCGCCGTCGCGCACACCAAGGTTGTTCGCATCCCTGGGGTTCACTTCGATGAACATGTCCTGCTGAAGTTCGGCAAGCCACGGGTTCGACCGTGTTTCGTCGCCACCGCCCTCGTATTCCACAAGGCGACCCGATGTCAGGATGATCGGGTAATCCTTGGAGAAGTCGTTCTTCTGGATCGACGCATAGAGGGTGGGCAGGCGGTAAGCGTGCCGGTCTTCGTAGGTCGGGTAATCCGCCACCAGATCGCGCCGGTTCGTATAGAGCGGCTCGCGATGCAGAGGCACCGGATCGGGGAAGGTCCAGACCACGGTCCGGGCCTTGGCGTTGCCGAAGGGCGCACAGCCATGTGCGATGGCAACCCGCTGGATACCGCCCGAAAGGTCGGTCTTCCAGTTGACGCCGGGCACCTTGTCGGCGCTGCCCGCGACCTTTTCGATCGCGGCGCGTTCATCCGCCGTCAGGTCACCGTCCCAGCCAAGATCCATCAGCATCTGCATGGTGAATTCGGGATATCCGTCCTGGATTTCCGAATCCTTCGAGTAGACGCCTTCGGCCAGCAGGTTTTCGCCATCCCGCTCCACGCCGAAACGGGCGCGGAAGGTCAGGCCGCCATCGGCCACCGACTTGGACATGTCATAGAGGTTCGGCGTGCCCGGGTGACGCATTTCCGGTGTTCCCCAGCAGGGCCAGGGCATCCCGTAATAATCGCCATCGGCGGGGCCACCCAGAGCCTTCAGCGTCGTCCGGTCGAACGTGTGCTGGTTGGCCATGTGCAGCTTGAGACGCTCGGGCGACTGGCCGGTATAGCCGACGGTCCACATGCCGCGGTTGAACTCGCGGGTTGTGTCCTCGATATTCGGCGTGATGCCATCCGCTTCGAGCTGGATGTTGCGGAACATCCGGTCATGGAAGCCGAACTTCTTGGAGAAGAGGCCGATGATCTCGTGGTCGGTCTTGGACTCGAACAGGGGATCGATGACCTTTTCGCGCCACTGGATCGAGCGGTTGGACGCCGTCACCGAGCCGTAGGTTTCGAACTGCGTGGTGGCCGGCAGCAGGTAGCAGCC
>CAZOBK010000181.1:0-1427 GCA_964578115.1 uncultured Roseicyclus sp. | reverse complement strand
GCGATCGTGACCCGTTGCCGCTGCCCGCCCGACAGGGCCGAGCCCCGGGGACCGACGGGCGTGTCCAGCCCCAGCGGCATCTGGTCCGCGAACTCCAGCACCGAGGCGTTGCGCGCGGCGTCCCGCACCTCCTCGTCGGTGGCGTCGAGACGGCCCATGCGGATGTTGGCGGCGATGGTCTCGTCGAAAAGGGCGCTTTCCTGGCTCACCACCGCGATCCCAGCGCGCAGCGCCTCGATCTCGATGTCCTGCACCGGGGTTCCGCCGATCGAGATGACGCCTGAATTCGCGTCGACCAACCGGCTCAGAAGTGCAAGGACGGTGGTCTTACCCGCCCCCGAAGGACCGACCAGCGCGGTCGTGCGACCCGCTTCGGCCACGAAGGACAACCCCCGCAGAACCGGCGCGTCCTCATACCCGAAAACGACGTCGTCGAAGCGGATGTCGCCCGGCTCCATGGGCTTCGGGTCCGCCTTCTCCACCACGGTCGGTTTCGTGTCGAACGCTGCATAGATCCGCTCGACCGAGGCAAGGCTCGCCTGGATCTGCCCGGCCACGTTGGACAGCCGCCGGAGCGGTTCGAACATCAACCCCAGAGCGGTGAAGAAGGACATGAACTGGCCGATCGTCTTCTCGCCCGAGATGATCTGCTGGCCTCCGAACCAGAGCACTGCGATGAAGCCAGCGGCAGCAAGCAGATCCATGGTCGCCGGGTTCGCGGCCTGACCCGCCTGCGCGCGCAGCGACGGGCGCAGATAGCCCTTCAGTTCGCTCTCGAAGCGGGCGTCTTCCGACTTTTCAAGGCCATTGAGCTTTATGGTCTGCATCCCGTGGAAAATCTCGTCGAGCCGCGTTGACAGGCGGGCGGCTGCGGCGCGCGATTGCAGGGACGTGGCGCGGATCAGACGATGGAGGAGGTAGAGAGGCACGACCAGAAGCGGGATGCCGATCAGGGCGGTCAGGGTCCATTGCCAGTCGGTCGCGAGCATCACGACGAGAAGCGAGATCAGGGTGATCGAGTCCCGACCCAGCGACATGAGCGCGGTGGTGGCCAGCGATTGAAGCGCGGTCGCGTCGCCGCGCACCCTCTCGAGGAGCGACCCAGGCGAATTGTCCTGGAAGAAGCGCTGGTCGAGCGTCAGCATGTGGCGCAACAGCAGACCCTGAAGCCGCGTGGTCACCTTCAGGCCGACGGAGACGACGATCAGCCGCTGCGTGAAGCTCGCCACGGCGCGCAGCACAAAGAGGCCGGCGATCAGCCCTCCAATCATGATCACCCCGTCGAGGGATCCATCCTCGAAGAGCCCGTCGAAGAGCGGCCGGACAAGCCAGGCAAACGCGCCAAGCGCTGCGCCTTCGATCGCCATCAGGGCCACGGCGATCAGGAGGACGGGCACGTGCATGCGCACATGGTCGCGCCAGACACG
>CAZOBK010000180.1:0-1464 GCA_964578115.1 uncultured Roseicyclus sp. | reverse complement strand
GCCGCGACATCAAGGCCGATGGCGCGATGACCGTGCTGCTGAAGGACGCGATGCAGCCCAACCTTGTGCAGACGCTGGAAAACAACCCGGCCTTCGTGCATGGTGGTCCTTTCGCGAATATCGCGCATGGCTGCAACTCGGTCATGGCGACGACAACGGCTCTGAAACTGGCCGATTACGTCGTCACCGAAGCGGGTTTCGGGGCCGATCTGGGTGCCGAGAAGTTCATGAACATCAAGTGCCGCAAGGCCGGGCTGGCGCCGTCTGTGGTGGTGGTCGTGGCGACAGTGCGCGCGATGAAGATGAACGGCGGCGTCGCCAAGGCCGATCTGGGCGAGGAAAATGTCGAGGCGGTCAAGAAGGGCTGCCCGAACCTTGGCCGCCATATCGAGAACGTCAAATCCTTCGGCGTGCCGGTGGTCGTGGCGATCAACCATTTCGTGACCGACACTGACGCCGAAGTGCAGGCCGTGAAGGATTACGTGGCCGAGCAGGGCTCGGAGGCGATCCTGTGCCAGCACTGGGCCAAAGGGTCTGAAGGCACCGAAGAGCTGGCAACCCGCGTGGCCGCCATCGCCGAAGCCGATCAGGCGAATTTCGCCCCGCTGTATCCCGATGACATGCCGCTGCTACAAAAGGCCGAGACCATCGCCAAGCGGATCTATCGCGCCGACGAGGTGCTGGCCGATCAGAAGATCCGCAATCAGCTCAAGGAATGGGAAGACGCGGGCTATGGCAATTTGCCGGTCTGTATGGCCAAGACACAGTACAGCTTCACCACCGATCCGGGACGTCGTGGCGCGCCCACGGGCCACTCGGTGCCGATCCGCGAAGTTCGGCTGAGTGCGGGTGCGGGTTTCGTCATCGTGATATGCGGTGAGATCATGACCATGCCCGGCCTGCCCAGCAAACCGGCGGCCGAGGCCATCAAGCTGAACGCTGATGGCGATATCGAGGGCCTGTTCTAAGGTCTGACTCTTGACCATATGCGCCCCGTATCCTGTATTCGGGGCGCAGCATTACCCATGTTCGGAAAGGGAAACCGATGACGGCACAGATCATCGACGGCAAGGCTTTTGCAGCCACGGTACGCGAGAAAGTGGCGGGGCATGTCGCGCGTCTGAAGGAAGAGCATGCGATCACCCCCGGCCTCGCCGTGGTGCTGGTCGGAGAGGACCCCGCCAGCCAGGTCTATGTCCGATCAAAGGGCAAGCAGACCGTCGAAGTCGGGATGAATTCCTATGAGCATAAGCTGGATGTCGATACTTCGGAAAAGGATCTTCTGGCGCTGATCGATACGCTGAACAACGCCCCCGAGGTGCATGGCATTCTGGTCCAGTTGCCTCTGCCCAAGCACCTGAACGAGGATCTGGTGATAAACTCCATTGATCCGGCCAAGGATGTGGACGGGTTCCATATCTCGAATGTCGGGCTTTTGGGGACCGGACAGAAATCCATGGTGCC
>CAZOBK010000179.1:0-1468 GCA_964578115.1 uncultured Roseicyclus sp. | reverse complement strand
GTCAACATGGTGATGCCGCTGGGCAGCCACCTGGCCGAGATGCGCAACCTGGTGAACGCCGACGTCAACATCTGCATGTATCGCGAGTTCGGCCGCGGGCTCTGCGAAGTGCTGGGCAAGCCATACCTGCAGGCGCCGATCGGAGTGGAAAGCACCACGAAGTTCCTGCGCACGCTGGGCGAGATGACGGGTCTCGACCCCGAACCGTTCATCGAGCAGGAAAAGCATTCGACCATCAAGCCGGTCTGGGATCTCTGGCGGTCCGTGACACAGGATTTCTTCGCAACCGCCTCTTTCGGCATCGTCGCGAACGAGACCTACGCGCGCGGCGTCCGGAACTATCTCGAGACCGATCTCGGCCTGCCCTGCGCCTTTGCAGTGGCCCGCGTCGCGGGTCGCAAGACCGACAACGACAAGGTCCGCGCCATGGTCAGCGAAAAGCGTCCGCTGATCCTGATGGGGTCGATCAACGAAAAGATGTACCTGGCCGAAATGGCCGCCGGGCACGGGCCGAAACCGGCCTTCATTCCCGCAAGCTTCCCGGGTGCCGCGATCCGGCGCGCCACCGGCACGCCCTTCATGGGCTATGCCGGGGCGACCTACATCCTGCAGGAGGTCTGCAATGGCCTCTTCGACGCGCTTTTCCACATTCTGCCGCTGGGCAGCGAGATGGACAGCGCCGAGGCCACGCCCGCGACCCTGCGCCGGGATTTCCCGTGGGACGACGACGCGCAGACCCTGCTCGACCGCATCGTGGCCGAGCACCCCATCCTGACCCGCATTTCCGCAGCCAAGACCCTGCGCGACGCCGCCGAGAAGGCCGCGCTCGCCAACGGTGCGGAGCGGGTCGTCAAGGATACCGTCAAGGCGCTCGCGCCGGCGGGTTTCGACTTCATCGAGGGAGAGTGACATGACCGACTACACCTCAAATGGCCCCGTCGCGCGGCACAAGCCGCCGAAAACGGAATTCATGATCTACTTCGCGATCGTGTTCCTCGCGACGTTGCCACTTGCGACCGTGACCTGGGCGCTGGCGGCGATCCGGGCGGGCAACATGACGGAAAAAGGCCCCGTGAAACGGGCCTGGAGCCAGGCGCGGATCATCACACCGATGATCTTCTCGGCCTGAGGCCTTCCCGCTTCCGCGACACGCGCTGCTTCAGACCCGGCGCGCGGAAGACGGGACCACGCGACACACTCGGCGTGACGACCGGAGTCGAGACTGAATTCACCCCGAACGGTCCAAGCCGCGATGGGTGGAAAGCCGGCAGGGCAATGAGGCCTTGTCGGGGCCCGGCCGCGGGGAACGCGGCATCGGTCTAACGTTCCGGAGGAAAGTTAATGGCTGATAATTCCGACCTGTCCTTCACAGGTCTTACCGACGAGCAGGCGCAAGAGCTGCACGCGGTGTACATGAGCGGGCTCTGGCTGTTCTCGGCCGTCGCCCTGGTTGCTCATCTCGCCACGT
>CAZOBK010000178.1:0-1475 GCA_964578115.1 uncultured Roseicyclus sp. | reverse complement strand
GCGCGCGAGGACGCGGCGCTCCCCCGCGACACCGTGGTCTTCGGCGAGCTGTCCCTGTCGGGCGCGCTCCGGCCGGTCACACAAGCCGAAAATCGCCTGAAAGAGGCGGTGAAACTCGGTTTTTCCGCCGCAATCCTGCCCAAAGGGTGTAGTATTCCTGCCAACAGCGGCGTGTCGGTTCGCACCATGGAGGACATGCCCCGTTTCGTCGGGGAGGTTTTCGGGGCAGGTTGATCGGACCAACATGCAAGACCCGCCGCCACGGAAGATGCGCGGCGATAAAAAACGACAAGAGGCGAGAGAGCGGCAATGGAAGGCTTCACCATCTTCGACGGCGTCGTCGCGGGCGTCATCCTGATCTCGGCAGTGCTCGCGTTCTCGCGCGGCTTCGTGCGCGAGGCGATGTCGATCGCAGCCTGGGTCGCAGCGGCCGTGGTCGCGTTCATGTTCGCCCCCGACGTGGTGCCCCTGATCAACGAGGTGCCCTATCTCGGTGATTTCATCGGCACCAGCTGCGAGCTGGGCATCCTCGCCGCCTTCACAGCCGTGTTCGTGGTGGCATTGGTGGTGATCTCGTTCTTCACGCCGGTGTTTTCCTCGGCGATCAAGAACTCGCCGCTGGGCGGACTGGATGCCGGTCTCGGCTTTCTCTTCGGGGTCGCGCGCGGCGCGCTTCTCGTGGTGGTGGCGCTCATCGCCTATGAGCGTATCGCGGGGGACGAGCCCATCGCCGCCGTCGCCGACAGCCGTTCGGCCGCGATCTTCGCCGAAGCCCAGACCGGCGTCGAGGCACAGATCCCGACCGAGGCGCCCGACTGGATCATGCAGCGTTACGAGCAGCTGACCGGCACCTGCGCTGCGCAATAAGCGCGAACCGGGACTCCGATGGGGTCTGCGCCCGGACAGCCCGCGCACCGAAAGGGCAAGACCCGCTGCAAGGACCGCACTGCCGTTCCTCTGGTTCCAGGTATTCCCCGCCGGGGGCATCAGGCTTGGGTGAGAGGCTCCCGGCACGAGGGCCCGAGGCCCCGCCTCCCCACCCAGTGCGACATGCGATGCGCTGCGGATGAAAGCGGGCGTGATTTCATGACACCCCGGTGACAGGGCGGGTGACATGGCGCATCTGCTGCCCTATGTGAGACAGGAAGGGCCCGGACGGGGAATCGGGGTCTTCGCCAGCTGCCGGGGACCCTGCCGATGCGCGACGCCGAAACCCAACCTTTTCACCATCCTTTCGATCCGCTCGACGACGACAAGCTCCGGGAGGAGTGCGGCGTCTTCGGCGTGACCGGCGTGGCGGACGCGGCCAGTTTCGTGGCGCTCGGGCTGCATGCGCTCCAGCATCGCGGGCAGGAGGCCGGCGGCATCGTCACCCACGACCCCGAACTGGGCTTCAACTCCGCCCGCCGCTTCGGCTACGTGCGCGACAATTTCACCAGCCAGGCCCTGATGGAGACGCTGCCGGGCGAGATCGG
>CAZOBK010000177.1:0-1491 GCA_964578115.1 uncultured Roseicyclus sp. | reverse complement strand
GCCTTCATCGCGTCGTCCTGGGGTCGAGCAGGCGGTAGAGCAGGTCCGCGGTCTGGTTCAGCAGCACGAAGACGATCCCCACAACGATCGTGCCGCCGAGGACGGCGGGCATGTCGGCGGCAAACAGCGCGTTGGTGACGTAGCTTCCGATGCCTGGCCAAGAGAAGACGATCTCGGTGACGATGGCGCCTTCGAGGTTGGTGGCGTAGGTCAGAAGGACCACGGTGACGAGCGGCACGGCGATGTTCGGCATGGCGTGTTGCCAGACGATGCCTGCGCGGCCAACACCCTTGATGCGCGCTGCGAGCACGTATTCCTTGGACAGTTCCGTGATCAGCAGACTGCGCGTCATCCGCGTGACATAACCCGTGGAGGCGAAGCCGATTACCATGGCGGGCATCGCCAGATGCGCCAGCGCGTCGCGCAGGATCGCCCATTCGCGCGCCAGCGCGGCATCGACCAGCAGGAGCCCGGTCCGCGTCTCGACGATGCCGTCGTAGAAGACGCTCTGCCGTCCGGTGCCGGGCGCCCAGCCAAGCTGGCCGTAGAACACCACCAGCACCATCAGCGCCAACCAGAAGACCGGGGTGGAGTAGCCGAAAAGCGCCACGGTGCGCACCAGGTGGTCCACCGGCCGGTCCTGGAAGGCGGCGCCCACCATGCCCAGCGGAATGCCGAGGCAGACGCCGATCAGGGTTGCGGAAGTGGCCAGTTCGATCGTGGCGGGGAAGACGCGGGCGAGGTCTTCGCCCACCGGCCGGCCCGAGGTCAGCGACACGCCCAGATCGCCGGCCAGGACCGAACGGACGTAGATCACGAACTGCTGCAGCATCGGCTCGTCGAGACCCAGCGCCTCGCGCGCTGCGAGGTAGGTCTCCTGCGAGGCCTGATCGCCTACCATGGCCAAGGCCGGATCGACCGGGATGACCCGGCCGATCACGAAGGTCACAGCGAGAAGCCCCAGAAACGTCAGCGCCAGCGACAGGATCGCCGTAGCCACGCCGCCCACACACCGTCCAGCACCGCGCGCGCGCGACGCCGGTTGCGGTTTCTGGGGCTCCTGCGCAAGCGTCACGACTTGCTGGCCGTCCAGACATGCCAGCGCGACACGCCCTGTCCCAGCACCAGCCCCTCCACGTTGGCGCGGATGCCGGCCTGCTCGGTGTTCTGGAACATGAGGACGAAGGGCGCCCGGGCGCGGAAATCGTTCTGCAGATCGAAATACATCTGCTCCCGCGTCTCCGCGTCGGTCTCGGCGATGGCGGCGGCGGTCTGGGCGAAGATGTCCTCGTCCACCCAAGCCGCGCGCCAAGCGAGCTTGCCGGCATTGTCGGGATCGTCGTTGCCGGGATTGTCGGCGAAACTGCCCGCGTTGTAGTGCGGATCGGGATAGCCCAGACCCCAGGAACCGCAGAAGATCTGGTAGTCCCGCGAGCGGAAATCGCCGAAGGCCTCCGAGCCCGCCGCGATCCGCAGCGTGATCGTGATGCC
>CAZOBK010000176.1:0-1518 GCA_964578115.1 uncultured Roseicyclus sp. | reverse complement strand
CGCGCAGGAGGCGGATGGCTTCCTTGTTTTCCTCGACGCGGGTTTCCTTGTTGAACAGGTCCAGCTTCATCTGGGCGGCGGCTTCGGTGCCCAAGCTGATATGCACAAGGCCCGCGCGGCGCCACAGACCAAGCTGATCCTTGTCGCGCTGGATGTCGGTCACGCGGGTGTTGATGCCCCATTTCACCCGATCAGGCAGGCCGCGCGCGATCAGCTCCTCGCAGAATTCGGTGAATTTGCGACGGTTGATCGTGGGTTCCTCATCAGCGAGGATGAAGAAGCCAACACCATGATTTTCAACAAGATCCTCGATTTCATCCACGACCTTCTTGGGGTCGCGGACGCGGTAATCGCGCCAGAATTTCCATTGCGAACAGAACGAGCAGGTGAACGGACAGCCGCGCGCCATGCTGGGAATAGCCAGCCGGGTGTTGAGCGGGATGTAAATGTATTTGTCCCATTCAAGGATTGACCAATCGGGGGTCAGCCCATCGAGATTCTTGACCGTGGGCGCGGCCTGAGTAGCGACGATCTCGCCTTCATCGGTATAGGCTATGCCCTTGATATGTTTGCGATCCGTGTACCAGCGACCATCCTCGACCGCGCGCACGAAATCGAGAAACACCTCCTCGCCCTCGCCGCGCACGATGGCGTCGATATGGGGGGCTTCGGACAGGACCTGCTTGAACATGAAGGTCGCATGCACGCCACCAAGGACCGTGACACAGTCGGGCGCGGCTTCTTTGGCGATCTCGAGGACGCGTTCGGCACGGTAGATGGAGGGGGTGATGGCGGTGCAACCCACAATATCTGGTTGCAACTCGGCGATGCGGGCGCGCAGCTCATCCTCTTCGACATTATTGGTCATCGCGTCGATGAAGGTGATGTCGTCATAGCCCGCAGCCTTGAGCGGACCGGCGAGATAGGCCACCCATGCGGGGGGCCAGTTGCCGGCGATTTCGGCACCGCCGGAATGATAGTTCGGGTGGATCAAGAGCAGTTTCATGGCGCCTCCTATTCAGGACAAGCGTGCCATGCTATGTGTCAACTTTGATTGACACAGATCAATGTAAGAAAATTTTAACAATCCAGCCCGATATCAGGCGAATATCTGCTCGGCATGTTGATCGAGATAGATCCGTAGCCAGGGCGTAAACCGGGCCGGATCGCGCTTTGTTTTTCTAACAAGATCAGACATTTGGATCCAGTCCGTCTCCATCACCTCATCGGGATTTGGGGCCACCGGAATCCGCGCGGGCACCCGCGCGATGAAGATGTCCACCAATTCGTGCTCGATCAGCCCGCCGCCCACATCGGCACGGTATTCGACCTGATCGCGGTGCTCGAGCTTCAGCCCTTGGATGCCCAGTTCCTCGGACAGGCGGCGCTGTGCGCAGGCCTCGGGCGCCTCATTCCAATGGGGGTGGGTACAGCAGGTGTTGGCCCATAATCCGGGGGTGTGATACTTGCCCAGGGCGCGGCGCTGGATCAGCACCTCGTCGCCATGCATCACGAAGA
>CAZOBK010000175.1:0-1526 GCA_964578115.1 uncultured Roseicyclus sp. | reverse complement strand
TCGCCGACCCCGCGCGCGGGACCTTCACCGGGAACCGGGGGATCATCCATCGCCCTGACGGCACGCTCGGCACATCGCGTTGGGCTCACCGGCACTGGCTGATCTGCACGCTCACCCATCCACGGGGCCGCTATCACGGACCGATGCCCGACCGGGGGTGGACCGCGCTGTTCTTCCTCGACGAGGCGGTGGCGCTTTCCGCAGGCCACCGGCCCTGCCGCTATTGCCGGCGGGAGGCGTATCACGCCTACCGCGCGGCCTGGGCGGAGGCCTTCCGCGCCCCGCCCGACCGTATGGCGATGGACGGCGCGCTCCATGCCGCGCGCGTGACGCGGGCACGGGCGCAGGTCAGGCATGAGGGCGATCTGGATGACCTGCCTGACGGTGCGTTCATTCTGCATCACGGGCGTGCCTGTCTGGTGTTGGAGGATCGCCTGTTGGCCTACACGCTTGCGCGCTATGAAAGCGCAACACCCCGACCATCCGGGCGCGCAACGATCCTGACGCCCGTGCCCAGCATCGCGGTGCTGCGCCGCGGATACCGCCCGGCGCTGCATCCATCCGCCACAGCCGTCGCTTAACCGTCCATTAACCATGCGCTTGGGATGCTCGGCGCATGATGCGCTTCGTCTTCCTCGTTTTGCTGTTCATCCTCTCCGCCGGGCCGGCCTGCACGCCGCTGGCGCCGGGCGGCGTGGCACGGCTGCCGGCGACGGGGATCGACGGCGCATGGTCCCGGCAGGCCGTGGTCGCGGAGCACGGCCAGACGCTGCTTGTCGGGCAGGTCCTGATCCTACGGCAGGACGGGCACAGCGCGCTTGTCGCGGAGGTCGGGCAGCTCCGCCGCAGCGGGCAGGCGCGTCTGCGCGTGTCGGGCGCATGGCACGAAGGCCGGGAATTGTCCTTCCGCCGCGCCACCCGGTCCTCGCGGTTCTGCACAGGCCGCGCCCAATGCCATCAGACAGGCACGTTCATCCTGTCGCCCGCCGATTTCCACGTGGCGCTGCAATCGGGCCTCAGCGCCACGCTCATCGGGCCGGACGGTGTGGTCGAGGTGCATTTCCCGCCCGTCCTCTTCACCGAGGCGCGGGACCGGGCGCGCGATCTCGGCCTCTTGTCCTAAGGCGCGGCCAACAGCGCTGGCACGTGCAGGCGGATCATCTCGTTGTTGTCAGCCACACCCAATTGCCGCCCCGCCGAAAACGGCAGGTTGTTGTCGTTGCCGACGATGATGTGCTCTTCCCCGTCGCGGATCACGCTTTCGATGGTCACGAAAGGGAAGGCGAACCGCCCCTCGGGCACGTCCCCGTCCGTGGACAACCGCGCCAGCCCATCTGGGTCGGCGATGTCCATCAGGTCGATCTGCGCCAGCCTTGCCACGAAGCCCTCCGCGTCGATCCGGCCCGTATCTATGAGCGTGACGCGCTTGACCCGCGCGGGGCGGCGGAAACAGCCTTCCGTCTCGCCCTCGGCACAAGCGAGGCTCGGGTGCCCCTGCCCGCCGTCGCGTTCGATCACCAGCGCCC
>CAZOBK010000174.1:0-1581 GCA_964578115.1 uncultured Roseicyclus sp. | reverse complement strand
GAAAACTCAGGGACTCTCCGAAGTCTTAAAGGCCCCGCGTTCATCCCCGTCAATGTCGATTCCAGGTTGATCGACCAGTACGCTGGCCGGATGAACCAGATCGACTTGCCCGGTGGTGCCGTCATCAAGTTTCCCAGCGACGCAACCGTCGACCAGCAACGCCACCTGATCACCGCCGTCCTGCAAGTCACCTCCGCCCAGGTGCAATCGTGATCGCGCTGTCACCGACCACACGAATTTTCGTGTACGACGTGAGGTGGTGACCTGATCCCGGGCGCGCTCAGGGCTTATTCTCGACCTGGGTGAGTGGATTCAAACTGCGTGGGTGTCTGGTAGCCAAGACTCGAATGCTTCCGATCTTGATTGTAGTAGCTGAAGTAGTTTCCGAGTTCGCGCTCGCCTTCAGATACAGTCTCGTATTCGGTCATCTCGAGTTCAGTCTTGATTGTTCCAAAGCAACTTTCCATGAATGCGTTGTCGTAGCAGTCGCCGGCGCGACTCATGCTCTGTCGAATCGACGACCGCTTCAAAATCTGCCGAAAGCGATTGCCAGCGTACTGGCCACCACGATCGCTATGGTGAATCAATTCACAGCCAGGCTGCCGAATCATAATCGCATCCTTCAGACTTCCAATGACAAGTTGCTCGGTCATCGTCACATCCAGTTTCCATCCGATGAGTCGTCGTGAGAAGCGATCCATGATCATTGACAAATAAGCGAAGCGGCGGCCTGCTATAGGGACGTAGGTAATGTCGGCGACCCACAGCCTGTTAACGGCGTTGAGTTCGAAAGGGTCCAGGAGCAAGTTTGGGCTATACCCCAGCCGATGGCGACTGTCGGTGGTCTTTGGTTGAAACGATTTGGGCTGAATTGCCTTTAAACCCTGTGATTTCATCGATTCGGCAACGGTTCTTCGGCAAACGACAATGCCACGATCAGCTAACTCACTGGTGATTCGCCGAGCTCCATAGCGTCGCCGATGCTTCCAGAATATGTCGATGATCATGGGTGAAAGTTCCTCCGCCCGCGTTGGTTCATTTCGTTGAGTCGCCTCCTGGAACCCGTAGAACGAACTTCGTGAAAGTGACAAGGCTTGACAGACCTCGGTGGCCGACGCAGTCGTCGTATCAATCACCTCCGCAGCTGCGACGAATCGATCGCTCAATCGCTTCGGCTGAAAATGGACAATGCTTTTTTTAAAATATCACGCTCTCGCTCTACTCTCTTCAGCTCGGTTTCCAGTTCTTTCACTCGGCTGTCGAGCGACGAAGCAACTGGACCGCTTTGTCGCAACTGCTCTCGCTTCCATCGGTACAACAAGTTTGTACCCGTCAGGCCGAGTCGGTCGACAATTGAACTCGCGGTATGGCCGTCGAGCAGCATCTGAACCGCATCGTTCTTAAATTGATCGGTGAACTGACGTCGTGACTTGCTAGCGTCTTTGAGGGGCTTCTTGCTCATTCTGGCAATCTCCTTGAGCGGCCATTCTAAGCCCTGAGCGCGCCCGGGATCAGGTCACCACCTCAAACCGGGTAAATGGAGTGGCAAGTAAGTCCGAGAACTCATGAACGGCAAACGGC
>CAZOBK010000173.1:0-1611 GCA_964578115.1 uncultured Roseicyclus sp. | reverse complement strand
TCGCTGACTGCCCCATACTGAAATGGAACTCTGCATGTAAATTTCGACCCATTGCCGAGGGAGGAAGCCGCAGTCACCTCACCGCCCATCATTCGGATGAGCTCTCGGGAAATCGTTAGTCCCAGGCCAGTGCCACCATATTTTCGGGTCGTACTTTCATTCACTTGGCTAAACGGTTTGAAAATCGTTTCGAGTGCATCTGCCGATATGCCTACGCCAGTATCAGCGACACTGCAGTAAACTTCCGCTCCGCCATCCTGGGGTACGAGCTTAACTTCTAGCGTTACAGTTCCCTCACTCGTGAACTTAATCGCGTTGCTTAAAAGGTTCAGAAAAACTTGCCTAAAGCGTGCACCATCACCGAAGAGATTATATTCAAGGTGTGTAGGACAATTGACCAATAACTCTATGCCTTTTCTGGTAGCATCGAGCTCGACCATACTGATTGTGTCAAAAACCATCTCAATGAGATCAAAATCTTCATTATTAAGCTTAATTTCCGTCGCATCGATCTGTGCAAAGTCCAGAACGTCCTCGATGATTAACTTGAGTGCGTTGCCTGACTTCGTAATGGTGTTCAAGCACTCGCTTTGACTGGCGGTGAGGTTAGTAGTTTTGAGAAACTCAGCGTTACCTAAAACGCCATTTAAAGGAGTGCGGAGCTCATGACTCATATTTGCAAGAAAACGAGTTTTCGAAGCATTTGCGGCTTCAGCCACATCGCGTGAGTGAACGATGTCCTTGATCAAAGCTTTTAGTGGTCTTCCGACGATTACTCGAAAAGCAAACCAACTAGAAAGAATTGAGGCCAGAAGGCTGAGAGCCAGAACAGTGATGGAGTTCCGTATTTGGGACTGACGTATCTGTGATACTTGTTCAGTGCTGAACCCAACGCGGAGTGTTGCCCAATCAGCGGCATTAAGTTGAACCTCAAGCCAATCGTCTACGTCAATAAATCTACAACCTATCACCGAAGGCGCCGAAAAATCGGGGACTTCAACATCGTTACGTGAAAGTGTTGCGCATTTGATCGATTGATTGCCAAGCAGAAGCTGCAAAAGCTGATTGGTGATATCACTTTTTGCGTTCTGATCGAGGTCGGGGTTGTCTAATACACTTTCAATCGATCCGGCAGTGCGGGCAACTGTGTTCCCCAGGCGTGTCGAAAAGTCATCGCGAGCGTCAAAAAAGCGGTCACTGTATAAGAAGTAGAGTGCAAGTGCGGACAACAGGAGGAAAATGGGGGTTGTAAACAGTAGCAGCTTCGCAAAAAGAAAAGCTGGTTGCGGCAGCTGGAGCAAATTACACTCCTACCAATTATTTGATGCGTTCGACGCGACCCGCCCGCATGAGCTTTTCAAGCGCCTCGCGATTATTGATCTCGGTCTGATAAACGCGAAAGCCACTGTCAGTTTTTGTGATGTAAAAGTCTACCGGAGCTGAAGAGCCATTTTCTGTGGTTAGGTCCAAACAAAGAACATAGTCTTCGCCCATAGCCATAACCATTGAATGGGTATCAATCGGAAAGTATCTAATTACGTCTCCGGTCTCGAAGTCGCGCCTTTGGATTGCGCCATCAATCAGAGATTGATCTACGTGTCTCTGCATGGT
>CAZOBK010000172.1:0-1641 GCA_964578115.1 uncultured Roseicyclus sp. | reverse complement strand
CGCCGCCTGCGGGGCACCGATGTGCCGCCGTTCCAGGACACCTATGGCTGGATCGCCTATCGCAAGGGCGAATACCAGGAGGCGCTCGAGCATCTCGAACCCGCCGCCGCGGCGCTCTCCGGGGACCCGCTTGTCCAGTTCCATCTGGGCATGACCTACCTGGCGCTCGGCCGGCAGGAGGAGGCGCTCGACCGGCTGCGCCGCGCGGTGGAGCTGGCCGGGCCGGATGATTCGCGGCCGCAATTCGACACCGCGCGCAGCGAGATCTCCGCTCTCGTCGCGGCCGAAAACAGTGAAAACGGGGCAGAGAACGGACCAGCCGTCGCCCCAGACTAGCCTGATTCCAATGGCAATGTGGTTTGAGGGGAACAGATCATGGTGGAAACAGCCGGGGTGTGGAAAAACCCCTTCAGAACTGCCGGCGGACCCGGCAGTAAGGAAGCGAAGAATTACGGGATGCGACCGATGAAAAAGATTCTGACCATCTGGGCCCTGATTGCCGCGATGTTCGTCACGACCCAAGCCGTCGCGCAGGACGGCTACCGGATCAGTGCGGGCGACGTTCTGGCCATCGAGGTGGTCCAGGACCCGAACCTGAACCGCGAAGTGCTGGTCCTGCCCGATGGCAGCATCAACTTTCCCTTCGCTGGAACCGTGCAGGCCGGCGGCATGACCATCGGGCAGGTGCAGGCGCAGATCGCGCAGGGCATCTCGCCGAATTTCGCCGTGCAGCCCACCGTCTTCGCCACCGTCCGCCAGGTCGGTGTCCCGACGGGCGGGGTCGGCGTGCGCACGATCGACGTCTATTACCTGGGCGAAGTGAACGCGCCGGGCATGGTCGAGCTCGCGCGGGGCACCACGCTTCTGCAGGGCCTGTCGCTCGGCGGCGGCTTCACCAATTTCGCGGCCACGCGCCGTATCCAGCTGCGCCGCACGAACCCGCATACGGGTGAGACGTCGATGGTGACGCTGGATTACCGCGCGCTGTCGGATGGCGGTACGCTGCGGAATGATCCTGTTCTGGCCGATGGCGACGTGATCCTGGTGCCTGAACGTCGGCTCTTCGAGTGAGCTGATCCTTCGGTTCCGGGCAGGCCGATGACACAAAAAACAAACACAAAAACATCCAGTGACAGGATCCCGGTTTCGGGGGTCCTGTTCGCGGGTCCTGTTGCCGCGCTGTGCCTGTCGGCCGTCGCGCTTCCCGCTCTGGCGCAGGATGCAGGCGCCCCGCCGCTTCTGTTCATCGATATCTCCACCGGCCTGGAATACGAGGACCAGCTCAACCGGGACGGAGCCTTCGAGGCCACGACATCGCTGGGTGTGGGGTATTTCTCGTCGACGGCCGATCAGCGCCTGAGTTTCGAGACCGGCGTCACGGCGCGTGCCGACGAAGATCGCCTTGACCTGATCAACCCCTTCGCCACGATCGCCTATGCGCGGTTCAACCGGGACACGGAGATCGGCTTCGACCTGTCCTATCTGCGCTCGGAGATCGAGGGCGACGATCTCGACGACGATTTCGATGCCGGCGACCTTGAGCGGCAGGACGGCGTGCGCGAGGATATCGATGTCGGTGTGCGCCTGATCACCGGCCGGGCCTCGCCCTTCGGAACCGATACCCGGTTGCGCTATGCGCAG
>CAZOBK010000171.1:0-1698 GCA_964578115.1 uncultured Roseicyclus sp. | reverse complement strand
TCGGCATCGACAGCGATATGCGGGTCAAGGGCTTCGCGGAGCGGACCGACCGCGTGCCCGCGATCGACACGACCTACAAGTTCGACCCCGACACCACGCTGGCGATCCTCGCGGGCTTCGCCCATAACCGCCGCGTGATGATCCAGGGCTATCACGGCACCGGCAAATCCACCCATATCGAACAGATCGCCGCGCGGCTGAACTGGCCCTGCGTGCGCGTCAACCTCGACAGCCACATCTCCCGGATCGACCTGATCGGCAAGGATGCGATCAAGCTCCGCGACGGCAAGCAGGTGACCGAGTTCCACGAGGGCATCCTGCCCTGGGCCCTCAGGAACCCCGTCGCCATCGTCTTCGACGAATACGACGCGGGCCGCGCGGACGTGATGTTCGTGATCCAGCGCGTGCTGGAGCATGACGGCAAGCTGACGCTTCTCGACCAGAACGAGATCATCACGCCCAACCCCTGCTTCCGTCTTTTCGCCACCGCCAACACCGTGGGCCTCGGCGACACGACCGGCCTTTATCACGGCGTGCAGCAGATCAACCAGGCGCAGATGGACCGCTGGAGCCTCGTGGCCACGCTGAACTATCTCAGCCATGACGCCGAGACGGCGATCGTTCTGGCCAAGAACCCCCATTACAACACCGAGAAGGGCCGCCGCACCGTCTCGCAGATGGTGACGGTCGCCGACCTGACGCGCACGGCCTTCATGAACGGCGAGCTATCGACCGTCATGAGCCCCCGGACGGTCATCAACTGGGCGCAGAACGCCGAGATCTTCCGCGACGTGGGCTATGCCTTCCGCGTGTCCTTCCTCAACAAGTGCGACGAGTTGGAGCGCCAGACCGTGGCGGAGTTCTACCAGCGCTGCTTCGACGAGGAACTGCCGGAAAGTGCGGCGTCCATGAGCCTGGGCTGACCGCACCCACTATTCATTCGGTCGGTTTTCTTCGCACACTGAAGGATTCCGTCATTCCGGCCATATCGGCTGCTTTTTTAAGGTAGCTGATTGCTTCATCTGCCTTATTGTTCGTGGCTACCCAAAACCCAGACTTTAGTTTTCGAGAATGTTCGGGCGGATGAGGATGGTCATAGAGTTGCTCACGTTCTTGAGCGACCATTCTCTTCGTTCGCTTCTTCTCCTTGGCAAGTTCGAGGTGAGTCCCTGGACGCTTGTCTTCGATTATATCCAGCCCCCTAACAAGGGCCTCGGTAGCTGATCCGACTTCGTGAATTGCAACATCCGTCTCTATCTCAAAGATCTGAGTTACTCGCGGCGCCAAATTGAGTAGCGATACTCTTTTCTTGCCGGCTTGCTTTTTCTCCATGGCCGCAGGTCCGCTTTCGTTAGGCAGCGGCATGAACGCTTCTCGGGTGAAGTCGAAGAACATAATAGCCTGAGGAAAGTCGCCTACGATCATCCTTGACGCGCTGTCTATCCATACATGCGCTCCTCCACCCTTTTCAACGGCCTTGAGTTCATTCGCGAGCTGAGTACAGGTTGTAAGCTGAACCACCTTTAGCCTCCTTATTGCTTGTAAGCAATATTAAGGAAATGGTCGGGTGTGTCAATATGCCTTCAAAGGACGAAGGCTGACATCGACCCGACCTGACCCGACCTGACGGAGGGACGACACGTCCGCCTCCTTAATTCTGCCGCCATGACCCGCTACCCTGGCTGCCATGCGCAGCCT
>CAZOBK010000170.1:0-1709 GCA_964578115.1 uncultured Roseicyclus sp. | reverse complement strand
CCTGTCGCCGAGGTGCTCGATGATGATCGGGTAAATGACGAAGCGCAGGTCACTGGTCTGCCCGAGCAGGCGTGTCAGCACGTTTTCCGAGAGTACTGTGAGAAACGCCCCCAAGAGGACAGCGGCAAGCAGCCACACGATCTTCGACGACCCGCTGTTTCGGCGCAGCAAGACGAACAAGACAATCGCGGCGACCAGGCCTGACGCGACGCCGGCACGGCTCGCTGTCAGAAGCAGCGCAGAGAGGCATATGACGGCGCCGAAGAGAAAGATCCACGCCACCGAGAAGAAGCGTTCCAGGAAGCCGCGCAGGGCGCTGCCGCGCGACCCGCTCGGGATTTCTCCGGACCTGACGAGGTGGAGATAGAGGCCGAGGTTCGTGACGAGACCCATCGCGGCGTAGGTCGCGTAGGAGTTGCGGTTGATGAAACTCGCGGAGACGTTGCTCGTCGCCTGTTCGAGCAGGATCGGATTGTTGCCGGAAAGAGCGGCATAGAGCCCGAAAAGCGCGAGAGCCGTCGAGAAGAGCGCGAAGAGGGCGAGGAACCGTTGCGCTCGCTTCGCATTCATCGACGCCTGCACCGCGATCCAGAAGATCATTGCGTAAGTGGCCAGCCGCAAAACGCCATGTCCGCCGGAGACGGGTGTCGCCGATACGGTCGCCTCCGACCCAGGGACCAGTGCCCAGAAGGGGTGGCTCCAGGAGGAGGGCAGGGCGGGCCAGGTCTGAAGCAGTCCCCAGGCCAGTGCGCTCAGGTAGAGAAGGGCCGGTATGAAAAGGCGCGCGTTCGCCCAATGCCCGCCCCGGACCATGGTCAATCCGCACTGAAGGGCGAAAAGAACGATAATGGCGAACCCGAAGAGCGTCCAGTACGCTGGAGAGTTTCCGCCGTAGAGCAGCACGAAGAGCAGCGTCAGGACGAGCGTCGACCAGCCGATGACCGACTGGCTGATCGAGGCAACAGGAGATCGCCGCACGGCATGTTCAACCATGATGCGCAGGCTTTCGTTCAGTCGACGTAGTAATTGCGATAGCGCCCGCGATAGGAGTTGTAGCCTTCATAGGCATACCGTGACGCCTTGGTCTCGTTGAGCATCGACAGGACGACACCGCCCACCGGCGCCTTTATCGTCCGGAGCTCCTTGAGGCCTTCCATGACAGCGCCCCTCGGCGTGTTGTCCCAGCGCACCACATAGACCACCACATCTGCATGGGATGACAGGATGCGCGGATCTGCGACGGCAAGTGTCGGCGGCGTGTCGAGGATCACCAGGTCGTAGGTCCGCTTCAACTCCTCGATCATGTCGTCGAAGCGCTGCGACGACAGGATATCTGCCGCGTTGACCGTCGAGCGGGGTTCAGACGGCTTCGTCATCAACACGTGAAGGCCGGATTCCTCGTCGCGATGGATCGCCTCCTCCAGCGTCGCCGTGCCCTCGATCGCAGAGAGCAGGCCGGGCCCCTCGGACTTCGTGCCGAGAAGATCGGCAAGCGCAGGCAGACGCAGATCGCAATCGACAATGACGGCCGACCTGCCCATCTGGCGGCTTGTCATGGCCACGAGGGTGGCGGTGGTGGACTTGCCTTCGCGCGGCACCGACGAGGTGAACATCACCACCTTCGGAGGTTTGTCGACGTTGGAGAAGAGGATGCTCGTACGCAGGCTTCGCACCGCTTCTGCAAGGCCGGATTTCGGTTTCTCGCGGAA
>CAZOBK010000169.1:0-1771 GCA_964578115.1 uncultured Roseicyclus sp. | reverse complement strand
GGGTTGCCGTCCATGATGTAGTCGCCCTTCTGGACGAAATCGCCCTCGGCAACGGGGATGTGCTTGCCCTTGGGCACCATGTATTCGACCGGCTCGAGGCTGTCGTCGGCGGGCACGATGGAGATTCGGCGCTTGTTCTTGAAGTCGCGTCCGAATTTCACGTAGCCGTCGATTTCGGCGATGATCGCATGGTCCTTGGGACGGCGCGCCTCGAACAGTTCGGCCACCCGCGGCAGACCGCCGGTGATGTCCTTGGTCTTGGCGCCCTCGCGCGGGATTCGCGCCACCACATCGCCGGCCTCGATCGTCTGGCCCTCCTCGACCGAGAGGATCGCGTCCACCGACATCGGATAGGTGACCGGGTTGCCCTGCTCGTTGCGCACGGGTTCCCCGTCCTCGCCGACGATGATGATCTCGGGCTTGAGCTCGTTGCCCTTGGGCGCGGTGCGCCAGTCGGACACGATCTTCTGGGTCATGCCCGTGGCAT
Organism: uncultured Roseicyclus sp.; assembly: GCA_964578115.1. Taxonomy (GTDB): domain Bacteria; phylum Pseudomonadota; class Alphaproteobacteria; order Rhodobacterales; family Rhodobacteraceae; genus Roseibacterium. The sequence continues at coordinate 1,284 of CAZOBK010000169.1, read as the reverse complement.
CGTCGGTTTCCTCGCGGATCGACACGCCCGAGGTCAGGTCCACGAACTTCGCCGTGCCCGCCTTCTCGGCGATGATCGGAAGCGTGTAGGGATCCCATTCGAACAGGCGGTCGCCGCGCGACACGGTCTGTCCGTCCTCCACCAGGACCTTGGTGCCATAGCCGAGCTTGAAGCTCGCCCGTTCGTCACCCTGATCGTCGGTGATCACCAGCGTCATGTTCCGGCCCATGACGATCTGCTCGCCAGCGGCGTTCTTCAGAAGGTTGGGGTTGGCGAAGGTGACCTTGCCCTCGACATTCACCTCCTGGAAGGACTGCTGACCGCCCTGCGCGACGCCGCCGATGTGGAAGGTCCGCATCGTCAGCTGCGTGCCGGGCTCACCGATGGACTGCGCGGCGATGATGCCGACGGCCTCGCCGGTGTTCACCTTGGTGCCGCGGGCAAGGTCGCGCCCGTAGCAGGTGGCACAGACGCCCTCCTCGGCCTCGCAGGTCAGCGGCGAACGGATCGCCACGACCTGAACGCCGGCGGTCTCGACCGCGTCGGCCCTGCGCTCGTCGATCAGCTCACCCTTGGCGACGATGACCTCGTCCGTGCCGGGCACGAGAATGTCCTCGCCCGCGGTCCGTCCGAGAATACGCTCGGCCAGGGACGCCACGACCTCACCGTCGTTGACGGCCGCCGAGGCGGAGATCGTGTTCTCCGTCCCGCAATCGTTCATCCGCACGATGCAGTCCTGCGCCACGTCGACCAGACGACGGGTCAGGTAGCCCGAGTTCGCGGTCTTGAGCGCGGTGTCCGACAGACCTTTCCGCGCGCCGTGGGTGGAGTTGAAGTACTCAAGAACGGTCAGGCCTTCCTTGAAGTTCGAGATGATCGGCGTCTCGATGATCTCGCCCGACGGCTTGGCCATGAGGCCGCGCATCCCGCCCAGCTGCTTCATCTGCGTGACCGAGCCACGGGCACCGGAATGGGCCATCATGTAGACCGAGTTCGGCTCCATCTCGGCGCCGTTTTCGTCCGTCTTCTTGGAGGAGATGGTCCCCATCATGGCATCGGTGACCTTGTCGTTGGCTTTCGACCAGGCATCGATGACCTTGTTGTACTTCTCACCCTGGGTGATCAGGCCATCCATGTACTGCTGTTCGAATTCCTTGACCTGATCGCGCGTCTCTTCGACGAGGCCCCATTTCTCTTCGGGGATGACCATGTCGTCCTTGCCAAAGGAAATGCCGGCCTTGAACGCCTCGCGGAAGCCCATGGTCATGATCTGGTCGCAGAAGA
>CAZOBK010000168.1:0-1789 GCA_964578115.1 uncultured Roseicyclus sp. | reverse complement strand
GATCTTGAGCATGGGGCCTCGGTTTTCGGGGGTGTGGGGGGAGCCTAGCACGGGTCGGAGGCGCGGCGGGTGGAAATGTGCGGGGGGGGGGCGGTCCGTGCGCGTCCTGGCCGCAGGGTGAGCGTGCCGATCACGCGGAGCATCAAGCCGCGCCATCGACGGGCCGCGGCGCGGCGAAGCAACGGGTGTTCTGCGCGGTTTATGGTGGCCAAGCCAGCGCGCTGATTGAACGAGGCACCTAGCCTCACCAAATCGCCGTGCCGTGGATGCGGCCCGGCGATGGCGCGGCGGCTTGCGGCCGCTGTTAACGCGCTTGGCGCCAACCCGATCATGGGGCAAGGAACGGCAACCAAGCCTGAGCGGCCTTCAGGACCGCTTCCGCCTTCGCAGGGTTCAAGATCAAATAGCCACCCCCTGCAGGAATGACCCACTTGATGGCTGTGTCCACCATCAGATCACCTTTACGTGCGCACCATGCGAAAATTGCCTTGAGTGCGGCTCCGAGGCTGTTGATCAACGTAGCAACACGGTCTGCGTCCGGCTTCTCCGCTTCGACCTCAGCTTTCAGGCCCGCGATGCTTTCCCAGAGCAAATTGACCTGCTCCCGTGTATCGGGGTCATCGATCTCTTCGGGTGGGTTGTTGCCTCCAATACCGAGGCGTCCCTTTTCGACCAGAGCGTGATCGGCTTCAAAATCGGCGATGCTTTCCCGAAGCTCGAACTCCGCCTCGATCCGCGCGATCTCCTCCGCCACCGCCTCCGGCCCGGCCTGCCAGATGTCCTCCGGGATCAGCGCGATCTTTTCCTGCAGGTCCCATCGCAGCGGGTCACCGCGGAGCATCCGCTCATACCACCCCGCCCAGAAACCCCACGTCCGGCCATCGCTGTCCCAGAACGCGATGAGGTCGTCATGGGCGCTCGCCAAACCCTCGGGCATCCCGGCCTCACGCCACAGCGGGTATTGGAACAGCAACGCAGGGCTTTCTCCGGCATCTAGGCTGTCAGCATCTGCGCTAGCAGTGTTCCAAGCGGCGAGGGCGGTGGCGGTGCGGGCGGCGGCGTAGGCGGTGGCGGTGGCGGCGCGGGCGGCGGCGGCGGTGGCGTAGGCAGCGTCGGTGGCGGTGGCGGCGGCGGTAGCGGCGGCGGCGGAGTACGCGGAGCCGTAGGCGGCGGCGCCGTAGGCGGCGGCGGCGGAGTACGCGGCGTCGGTGGCGGCGGCAGCGGTGGCGGCGGCGCGTCTCACCTCTGGGGTCGGTCGCACCGCCGCGACACCAGAGGTGAGCACGGCTCGCAGAACCGGCAGGGCAATCCGACCCAACGTCGCGCGGTCAGCCGCCGCGATCCCCGGCAACGCCCTCAGCCCACAGCGCGCCGCAAAGGCGACCAGCACCTCGCGCGGCTTGCCCTCCGCCCATGCCTTGGCGCTGTCGCGGTCGTTTATCGCCACCTGGCCCTCACACCTTTTCCGGCCAAACCCTAGCCGACCGCCCCGGCGTGCGGCAACGTCCATGCTCCCCACGGTTCGACCCCTTTCCCACCCTGCCCAACTCCGCTATCTCCCCTCGCGAACCTCTCCCTTGCAGGCCGCGCATGACCGACCTCTCCCGCATCCGCAACTTCTCCATCGTCGCCCATATCGACCACGGGAAATCCACGCTCGCCGACCGGCTGATCCAGCTGACCGGGACCGTGGCCGAGCGCGACATGAAGGAACAGCTTCTCGACGCCATGGATATCGAGCGCGAGCGCGGCATCACCATCAAGGCCAACACCGTCCGCATCGAATACC
>CAZOBK010000167.1:0-1805 GCA_964578115.1 uncultured Roseicyclus sp. | reverse complement strand
CTTCATTAGCTATTGACAGTTTATTTAAACCTAGAAGCGGACAAGATATATTATCTAAAGTTGATAATATAACTGATTTAGAAAAAACTCCTCCGCCACCAACAATAGAAGATACTCGAATAATAGAGGATACTATTGATGATTTTGATGATGGCGGCGGCAGCCCTACTCCAAGACCACCGCCACCTCCTATTATTAAAATACCTACCCCTAAAAAACCTGAAGAACCATTTAGACGGTTAAGACTTCCTCGGCCTAAGCCGCAAAAGAAACCTAGTGCTAAAAGCTTCTTCGGTGAAGCTAAGATAAATGGTCAGTGGCAACAAGTGAGTAGAGTACCAACCACTAAAAACAACGCACTGCGAGTAGCAGGTTTTGCTGTTGATAATAATCCTGCAAGAAGTATAAGAGTAAGAGGCACTCAATTAAAACCTCAGAAACCAGTTAGGCCTCGGTTACCGTCGCTTACACAGTTCAGAAAATCAAAATCAACCAAAGGTATATTAGTAGAGAAATCTAAGTTTGCTATTAATAGTCCTGGAGAAAAAAGAAAGATAACAGACGCAGGATTAAAAGCATTACGTAATACTAGGAGGTTTAAGTTTTAATGGCAGAAGGTCTTGACGGTGTTAGTGTTGTAATCGCACTTATTTTAATAATTGGTTTTATATTATTCATATTTACTCCTACTATAAATGATGTCAGAGAAGATTTACTGGTTCAGATGAGCAGCGACCAGATACTCGCACAGATTATCCTGCAAGGGTTTATGCCATTCTTATGGATCATTTATTTACTTATTAGTGTACTAGCAATCAGAGGTGCAATAGGATGAAGAAAGTATTATTATTCGGACTGGTAGCGTTTTTACTTATTAGTCTTTCTAGTATTGCAGTTGCCGATTTCACAACAGATAATCAAGCGTGGTACACTCTTAATACTAATTTAACATACGGTGTTTTAGACCAAAGCCCGAATGGAAATGATGCAACAAACAATGGTGCGACGTATGATGCAACAGAAAACGCCTTTGATTTTGATGATGTTAATGATTATATACAAACACCTGAAGATATTTCTGGATATTCGGAGTTTACCTTTTCAGGTTGGTTTAATTTAGATGGGACGAGTACAAATAGTCCGTTGATAGCGCAATGGGAATCAACAAGTCCAAGTAGTTCTGCGACATTACGAGTGAATGCAAATAATTTACAATTTTATACTTATACAACAGCGATAGCAGGGGGCAATACACAATCGTTTACGACAACTAATAACTGGGTTCATATTGTTGGTACTTATGATGGTTCTACTATGTATACTTATGTTGACGGTGTTCAAAGTGGAACAAGTTACTCTCAAACAGGAAATATACAATCAGTTAGTAATTTATTGCAAATAGGAAAATCAGCAGCTACTTATTTAGATGGTTCAGCATCAGGAGTTATTATTTATAACACATCTCTATCGCCCACAGAAGTTGCCGATTTATACGCAGAAGGGCGAGATTTTAATCCGTACGCAGCAGCGAGTAACTTTACAATCACAGCAAGTGATATTTGGTCGAGTGCCACTATAAACACATTCAACGCAACACTCAATGGCACAACATACACAACAACAAACGGAACTATCGCAACGGACATACTGCAAAATGCGACTAGTACGTACACAGTACTGGTAGAAGCAACAGATTATTTTGATAGAACCTATACTGATTATAACGTGTCGAGTAATCTGGCGGCCGAGTTGAGTCAATCACAGATTAAGTTTAGGGCGTTTCCTACTAACTGGGATAATAATAT
>CAZOBK010000166.1:0-1807 GCA_964578115.1 uncultured Roseicyclus sp. | reverse complement strand
CTCGGCGGCTCCCGCGTGATCGGTCATGATGTCCTGATGGGCGGGCCGAACGACAACGACCTGCACGGAGAATCCGGCGACGATATCCTGTTTCAGGGACAGGGCACCCACGTAAACCTCGCCGAACTGGGCTACGACTGGATTGCGCACAAGGGCCTCACCAATCATGCCGAGGTCGATCTGACGGACCGGGTTGTTACCGAACAGGCCGAGTTCTTCGCGGATCGCTACATTGATGCGGAGGCGGTTTCCGGGACCCAGCATGACGACCTTATCTGGGGCGACAATAGGACCGGCAACGATGCTCCGGCAGACGGATTCCTCCTCGACAACGAGGTCACCCTCTTCGGCAACGAGCTGACGCAGGAGGGTGTGGACCGGATCGAAGGTCTGCGCGAGCTGCTTGGCAACCTGATGGGCGTCGAGCCCGGTGACCTCTTCACCGGCGGCAACATCCTGCTTGGCGGTGGCGGCAGCGACACCATCCAGGGTCGCGGTGGCGACGACGTGATCGATGGGGACAAGTGGCTGGACGCACGGATCTCGATCCGCGATCCGAACGACCCGACGGTCGAGCTTCGCAGCATCGACAGCCTTGAGGAGATCATCCCGCAACTTCTGGACGGCAGCATTTCGCCCAGCCAGCTGCAGATCACGCGAGAGATCGTCGATCGTGGTCAGGAAGGCGACGTGGACGTGGCCGTCTACTACGATGTTCGCGACAACTACAGCATCCGTCAGAACCCCGACGGCAGCATCACGGTCAGCCACATCAACGTCACGGAAGGGCCGAACCCGATCGATCCGATCAACGGCGACCCCAACCCGATCCTCGGCGATGGCACGGACCGTCTTACCGGCATCGAGATCCTGCGCTTCGCGGATCAGGAGGTCGATCTCAGGACCACGCCGATCGACAGTGGCGTGATCCAGGGCACGCCCGGCAATGACGAGATCACCGGCAGCAACGGTCCCGACGCGATCTTCGGCGATGCCGGTGACGACCAGATCAACGGCGGTGCCGGCACGGACGTGATCTTCGGCGAGGCCGGCAACGACCAGATCGTCTGGAACGCGCCGACGGGCGGCTACGATATCGTGGACGGCGGTGCGAACCGTGACGGCGCCACGGATATCGACACCGTCGAAATCAATGGTGACGGCACCGAGCAGGCAATCACCATGTACACGGTGGCGGCTTGGGCTGACGCCAACCCGGGCAGCGCGTTCCCGCAGGACGCCCTGTCGGAGATCTTGATCACCCGCACCGTGGACGGCGTCGAAACGCCGGTGATGGAGATCCGCAACATCGAGCAGGTCGTCTTCAACGGTGTCCAGGGCGTCGAGACGATCAACGCGGTGGGCGACTTCACCGCCACCTCGATCGCGCCGACCACGATCTTCGTGAACGGCACGGCGGGCGAAGAGATCATCGACTTCGCCGGCTTCCTGTCCACGCAGCGGATCGTTGTCGATGCGGGTGCCGGCGACGACCAGATCACGGGCGGCGCCGGTGCAGACCTCCTGCAGGGCGGCGACGGTGCCGACCTGTTGACCTGGAGCGTCGGCGGCGGCTCGGACGTGGCCGATGGCGGCGCGGGCGAGGACACCTACGTCGTCAACGGCGACGGCTCGAACGAGGTGTTCCGCGTCTACGCCTCCAATGCCTGGACCGGTGCGCCGCTCGAGGCCGGAACCGACATCGTCATCACCCGCGATGCAGGCGACGGCGAGCAGGTGATCGGCCAGCTCCGCAACATCGAGGAGATCCAGATCAACACCGCCGGTGGTGCGGATGACGTGCAGG
>CAZOBK010000165.1:0-1843 GCA_964578115.1 uncultured Roseicyclus sp. | reverse complement strand
CCGTGGGCAAGGATGGTGGTAAGGCAAAAAAGAAGGACAGTCAGCTGATCTTGCGTAAGCGGTCGCTGGCCCTCACCTTCCAACAGATTGTCTGACCTGCGATTCCATGTGCAATGGAGATCTGTGCAGGAGTTTCGCGATGGCGACTACGTTGGAGTTTCTCCGAGATTACGGGGTGGACATAAGGACCAACGGACAGCGACGCTGGCCGGAAGAGATAAAGGCGCGGATCGTTGCTGAGAGCTTGCAGCCAGGTGTGAGCGTGAATGAAGTTGCGGCGCGGTATGGGCTGCGGGCGAACCATTTATCGGAATGGCGTAGTAGGGCACGTGATGGCCGGTTGGTTTTGCCTGCGGTTGAAGATGACAGCTTCTGTTTTGCACCGATCATCGTGTCGGATGGTGGCGGCGGTGCGGATGTGCCGGCTGTCGCCGGGCAGCTCACAAAGCCTGACGGGTTGTCCTGTAAACCCATCGAGATTGCGATAGGTCGTGTGACAATCCGGGTCGATGGCACCACCAGTTCTGACCGGATTGCCGAGATCGTGCGGGCAATCGGGGCGCGGCCATGATGTTCCCGTCAAACCGCGTGCGGGTTCTGGTCTCGACGCAGCCAGTGGACTTCAGGAAAGGTCATGATGGTCTGGCGGCAATCGTGTCATCTGTGCTGCGCAAGGATCCGTTCACCGGCACGGTGTTTGTGTTCCGATCGCGCCGTGCCGATCGGCTGAAGCTTCTTTACTGGGACGGCACCGGTCTGGTGATGGCTTACAAGCGACTGGAGGAGGCAACCTTCACCTGGCCTGCGATCAAGGACGGGGTGATGGCGTTGAACCATGCCCAGTTCGAGGCGCTGTTTGCCGGGCTGGACTGGCGTAAGGTTAAAGCCTTAGAGGCGCGCCCCCCTGCTGCGGCAGAGTGAATCAACCATATGTTTTTGCGTGATTTTACTGGGGCATCTGGGTAGCTATGGCCTATGCAAACTGCCCCGCAACTTGATCTTTCCGCTATCCCGGCTGCGCAACGCGCGGCGGTTCTGGCGTTGATGGAAAAGGTAGCGGCGCTCACAGAAATAACCCAACGGCAAGAGCACCTGATCGCCGAGTTGAACCATGCCCTGCATGGGAAGCGGTCGGAAAAGCTGACCGAGGATGAGCGACAGCTGGCGTTCGAGGATCTGTCCATCGCACTGGCAGAGGTCGAGGTGCAGAAGGAACATCTGGCTGACAGGTCAGGTGACAAGACGACAACCAAGCCTGCGCCGAAGCGCACCATCGGCAATCTGCCGACAGCATTGCCCCGCATCGAAGAGGTCATCGAACCCGAGAGCCTGATTTGCCCTTGTGGCTGTGGCGTCATGCACAAGATCGGTGAAGACCGCAGCGAGCGGCTGGACATCGTGCCGGCGCAGTTGCGTGTGATTGTCTCCGTGCGCCCGAAATACGCCTGCCGGACCTGCACAAACGGCGTGACTCAGGCACCGGCGCCCAGCCACCTGATCATGGGCGGGTTGCCGACAGAAGCGACGCTCGCCCATGTGCTGGTCAGCAAATATGCCGACCATCTGCCGTTGTATCGCCAGAGCCAGATCCTCGCGCGGGCAGGCCTCGATCTGCACCGCGCTGTGCTGGCCGATTGGGTGGGTAAGGCGGCATTCCACCTCAAGCCCGTCGTCGACAGGCTGGCTGAACACCTGAAACGATCAGACAAGCTGTTCATGGACGAAACCACCGCCCCAGTGCTGGATCCGGGTCGCGGAAAGACCAAAACCGGCTATCTCTGGGCTCTTGCCCGCGATGACCGGCCATGGGGCGGTGAAGATCCGCCCGGTGTGGTCTACTTCT
>CAZOBK010000164.1:0-1883 GCA_964578115.1 uncultured Roseicyclus sp. | reverse complement strand
ATCACCGGCCTGGGCCTCAAGGAAGCCAAGGACCTGGTCGAAGCCGGCGGCAAGATCAAGGAAGGCATCGACAAGGCCGAAGCCGAAGAGATCAAGGGCAAGCTGGAAGCAGCTGGCGCCGAGGTCGAACTGGCCTGAGCCACGTCAGGGGAGCGTTTTCCGATCTGGAAACGTCAGGACAACTCGAGTTTTCCAAACGGATTGCTCGAGAAACCCGCTCCCTGAGCCAGAAACATGGCTGGGTCCGGAGAAATTCCGGGCCCAGCTGTCCGCGTCTTGGCAAGGGCCCCCGAAGCGGGGGTCTTTCCCAAGACGGTGGCATCGGATCGGGAGTCGCCGGTGGGACGGCGAACGGATTGATCCGTCACGTCTGTGATCTTGCGAGCTCTCCGCCGAGGCCCCGGCGGCGAGAGGGCCGCGCGAGAGACTTGAAAGGTGCGCGACCACATGGCTCAGACCTACGCAGGCCAGAAACGTATCCGCAAATTCTACGGCAAGATCCGCGAAGTGCTGGAGATGCCGAACCTCATCGAGGTGCAGAAGTCGTCCTACGACCTGTTCCTCAACTCCGGCGACGCTGATGTCCCGACCGAAGGCGAAGGCATCATGGGTGTCTTCCAGTCGGTTTTCCCGATCAAGGATTTCAACGAGACCGCCGTGCTCGAGTTCGTGAAATACGAGCTTGAAGCGCCGAAGTTCGACGTGGAGGAGTGCCAGCAGCGCGACCTCACCTATGCCGCGCCGCTCAAGGTGACGCTGCGCCTGATCGTGTTCGATGTCGACGAGGATACCGGCGCGAAATCGGTCAAGGACATCAAGGAACAGGATGTCTTCATGGGCGACATGCCCCTGATGACGCCGAACGGCACCTTCATCGTGAACGGCACCGAGCGCGTGATCGTCAGCCAGATGCACCGCTCGCCGGGTGTGTTCTTCGACCATGACAAGGGCAAGACGCATTCCTCGGGCAAGCTTCTGTTCGCCTGCCGGATCATCCCCTATCGCGGCTCCTGGCTCGACTTCGAGTTCGACGCAAAGGACCTCGTGTTCGCGCGCATCGACCGCCGCCGGAAGCTTCCGGTGACGACGCTGCTTTATGCGCTGGGCCTCGACCAGGAAGGCATCATGGATGCCTATTACGAAACGGTCGACTTCAAGCTTGCCAAGAAGAACCAGGGCTGGGTGACGAAGTTCTTCCCCGAACGCGTGCGCGGCACCCGCCCGTCCTTCGACCTTGTTGATGCCAAGACCGGCGAAGTCATCGCCGAGGCCGGCAAGAAGGTCACGCCGCGTGCGGTCAAGCAACTGATCGACTCAGGCGAAGTCACCGAGCTTCTGGTGCCCTTCGACCAGATCGTGGGACGCTACGTCGCCAAGGACATCATCAACGAGGAAACCGGCGCGATCTACGTCGAGGCCGGGGATGAGCTGACCTGGGAGGTCGACAAGGACGGCGAGGTCACCGGCGGCACGCTCAAGGACCTGCTGGACGCCGGCGTCACCGATATCCCGGTTCTCGACATCGACAACATCAATGTCGGTCCGTACATCCGCAACACCATGGCGGCGGACAAGAACCTCAACCGCAACACCGCGTTGATGGACATCTACCGCGTCATGCGCCCCGGCGAGCCGCCGACCGTGGATGCCGCCTCGACGCTGTTCAATCAGCTCTTCTTCGACAGTGAGCGTTACGATCTGTCCGCCGTTGGCCGGGTGAAGATGAACATGCGCCTCGACCTCGACGCCGAGGACACGCAGCGCACTCTGCGCAAGGAAGACATCATCGCCTGCATCAAGGCGCTGGTCGAACTGCGCGACGGCAAGGGCGACATCGACGACATCGACCACCTCGGCAACCGCCGGGTGCGCTCGGTCGGCGA
>CAZOBK010000163.1:0-1889 GCA_964578115.1 uncultured Roseicyclus sp. | reverse complement strand
TTCGAGATAGATAGAAATGAATTAGATTCATATTAAAAGAGGCAGAGAAATGAAAGAACAATATAAAAGTAAGATGATCAATATCAATGGTGCAAAATATTTGCTAGTGCCTAAAAACATTAGAGAATATGGTGGTATAACAGATAACGATATATTAATGGTGACAATAGAGAAAATAAATGAAATAGAAGAATAGAGGTGTATTCTTGAGACGAAGAACGATAAAAGAGGTTGACGATGCTATTGAGCGTTATTTGGAAATTATAGAACTTACTGATACTCAGTCTATCCAAAAACAAAAAGAATTACGAGAACAGATATATACCCTTTTGGCTAACCAACAAAAAGAGGATATTGATATTTATGCAGCAATACTTGCAAGAGAACAAATTATCGAGAGCAAGCAACATTTATTATATTATATAAAAAAATATGCAAAAAAGGAAAATACATCCAATAGTAAAAAATTTGATATTCAGGTAAGAGTAAAAGATCTCTTATTACTCAAAAAGCGGGACGAAGCGACTGAGTTGCTTGTTGATACGTTTTTGCAAAAGAACAACGTTTATACTATTATTTCTGATAAAATTAACGAAGTTTGGATTTATGACAATGGTATTTACATACCTAATGGTATTTCTCGTATTAAAGAGTTTGTAAGAGAAATGTTACTTGATGTCTATACTACTCATTTTGCTAACCTTGTGGTCGATAAGATTATGACTGATACATATATTGAACGCGAACTATTTTTTAATTCTGTTGAAAAATATAGAATTTGCTTACAAAACGGCGTGTACGATTTTAAAACAGGCCGACTTGAGGATTTTACACCTAATGACATTCATTTTAATAAAATTAACGCAGTATATGATACGGAGGCAGTTTGTCCTGAAATAGATAAATATCTAGCCGATATTACTGGCAGCGAAGAAGATAAGCAAATTATGTACGAGATTGTCGGTTTTTGCCTTATTAAAGATTATTTTATTGAAAAAGCGTTCATGTTTTTAGGCGATGGGCGAAACGGTAAAGGAAAGTATTTTAAAATGCTGGAGGAACTACTCGGGAAAAAAAATGTAGTTAATGTAGGCCTAGCAAAACTTGAGACTGATCCATACTCTCGCTCAGAGATATTTGGCAAGCTTGCTAACATTGGCGCAGACATCAGCAACACACCTATAAAAGCCTCTGGTTACTTTAAAGAACTTGTCGGGAGGGATTACATTAGCGCACAAAGAAAGTTCCTTACAGACATTCATTTTGAGAATTATGCTAAGATGCTGTTTTCTACAAATCAATTACCATATACTTTTGATAAATCACCTGCTTTTTTTGATAGATGGGTTATAATTCAGTTCCCAAACAGGTATTTAGATCAAAACGATATAAATAAATTACCAGAATCAGAACGAGAGAACATTTTTTTACAAGATCCTTTTATAGAGAAAAAGATTACTACACCTGACGAATTAAACGGGTTATTGCGAGTAGCGATAGAAAAAGGTCACCAATTACTCAAAAACAAACAATTTACTGCCTCTTCATCAGGAACTGACATAAAAGAGTTATGGATTGCAAAAACAGATAGTATTATGGGATTTTATGATACATTCTTTGATGAGGACATTGACGGCAAAGTAAGCAAGAAAGATTTTAAGGAATTATACAAAGAGTATTGTAAGAAGAATAAAACTGAGGTTCACTCTGACATAAAGATCAAACGCTTTTTAGAGTTTAAAGGAGTCAGCGACGGTCAAAGCCAGGATGGTAATAGGTACTGGCACGGTATCAGATTAAAAACAGAACAGAAAAAAGCAGGGAAAGTATTTACACAAGACAAAATTAAACTGCTAACTAATTTAATAAGTTCCATGCCGCAAAACAAT
>CAZOBK010000162.1:0-1943 GCA_964578115.1 uncultured Roseicyclus sp. | reverse complement strand
CTGCAGGGCAGCGCGCAGGGGATGGAGCGCACGACCGCCGATTACATGGGCATGCTGGCCACGGTGATGAACGCGCTGGCGATGCAGTCGGCGCTGGAGGGGATGGGCGTCTACACCCGTGTTATCAGCGCCATCCCGATGGACCAGGTCTGCGAGCCCTATATCCGCCGCCGCGCCGTGCGCCATCTGGAAAAGGGGCGCGTCGTGATCTTCGCCGCGGGCACGGGCAATCCCTATTTCACCACCGACACGGCCGCGACGCTGCGCGCCAACGAGATGAAATGCGAGGCGATCTTCAAGGGCACCAAGGTCGATGGCGTGTATGACAAGGACCCCAAGAAACACGCCGACGCCAAGCGGTTCGAGACGATCACCTATGACGAGGTTCTCGCCCAGCATCTGGGCGTGATGGATGCCTCCGCCATCGCGCTGGCGCGGGAAAACTCGACGCCCATCATCGTCTTCAGCCTCGATGAACCCGGAGGGTTTCGCGGCATCCTCGCGGGGGAAGGGACCTATACGAAGGTCCGGTGAGACAAGGCGCGCGTGGGCCTCTGCTGGCGCGCGGGATGGGCAATGCGGGGAATCCAGTTCTGGAATATTAACCCGGACCGGGGTAAACCGCCGGAAAAGACGAACAAGATCGGGCGCTGAGAATGGCGGAAGACGATATAGAGATCGATGTGGACGACCTGGGGCGGCGGATGGACGGGGCGCTTGCCGCGCTCCGGACGGAATTCGCGTCCCTGCGCACGGGGCGCGCCTCGGCGCAGATGCTCGACCCGGTTATGGTGGACGCCTATGGCTCTCCCACGCCGATCAACCAGGTGGGCACCGTCAACGTGCCCGAGCCGCGGATGGTCACCATCAACGTCTGGGACAAGTCGATGGTCGGCAAGGTCGAGAAGGCGATCCGCGAAAGCGGGCTCGGCATCAACCCGCAGCTCAACGGCACCATCATCATGTTGCCGATCCCCGAGCTGAACGAGGAACGCCGCCGCGAACTGACCAAGGTCGCCGCGCAATATGCCGAGCATGCCCGCGTCGCCATCCGCAACGTGCGCCGCGACGGGATGGACCAGATCAAGAAGGCAAAGGCACAGGGAATGTCCGAGGACGACCAGAAGCTCTGGGAAGCCGAGGTTCAGGAAATGACGGATGCCCATATCGCGATGGTCGATCAGGCGCTCGAAGTGAAACAGGCGGAGATCATGCAGGTCTGACGGGATCGCGCGCGGCCGCCACGCCGCGCCCGGCCCAAGGGACAGGATGCATCGGGACAACGGTGCATCCGGACAACACAATCGGGACGGTGCCGGGCTTGACGCCAGGCGGACAAAAAATCGCCCCGTTGTTCCCACAGACCGCAGGCGCGGCAATGACAAGGACACCCCACGGATGACGGATCAGACGCCCCGGCATGTGGCGATCATCATGGACGGCAACGGCCGATGGGCGCAGATGCGAGGACGCGCGCGGCTTTTCGGCCACCACGAGGGAGCGCGACGCGTCAAGGACATCGTGCGGGCCTGCCCGGATCTCGGTGTCGACTACCTGACGATCTTTGCCTTCTCCACCGAGAACTGGAAGCGCACGCAGTCCGAGGTCGCGGGGCTGATGAAGCTCTTCAAGCGCTACATCCGGCGCGAGGCGGCCTCGCTCTTCGAGGAAAACGTGCGCGTGCGCTTTATCGGCGACCGCGTCCGGCTGGAGCCCGCGCTGGTCGACCTGATGGACGGGCTGGAGTTGATGACGGCCGGCAATGAGGGAACGAACCTGACCATCGCGCTGAACTATGGCGGGCGCGACGAGGTCTCGCGCGCCGCGCGCAGGCTGGCCCATGACGTGGCCGCCGGCAAGCTTGACCCGCGCGAGATCGGGGACGAGACCTTCCCGCGCTACCTCGACACCTACGTGCTGCCCGATCCGGACCTCGTGATCCG
>CAZOBK010000161.1:0-2057 GCA_964578115.1 uncultured Roseicyclus sp. | reverse complement strand
CGCAACATCGAGGAGATCCAGATCAACACCGCCGGTGGTGCGGATGACGTGCAGGTGATCGGTGACTTCAACCCGACCGCCCTGAACTTCAACACCATCACGATCGACGACGTGGACGGGGACGACAACGTGAATATCGAGGGGCTGACCTCGGTTCACCGGATCCTGTTCCGCACCGAGGGCAACAACAACACGGTCGTGGGCGCGGTGCGCGACACCGACGTGATCGTGCTGCCCGAGGGCTTCGACATGGCGGCTCTGACGCGGTCAACCGATCCCGAGACGGGCATGACCACCCTCACCGATGGCGCGAACAGCGTGTCCTTCACCCCGGCCGAGCCGGACGTGGAGCCGGGCATCGTCCGGGCGGGTACTCCGCAGGCGGCGGCGTTCGAGCGTCAGACGATCGACCCCGTCACCGGCGAGGCTCTCGTGCCGCAGGGCGTGCTCGTGCTCGACCAGCTTGACGTCGATGCGCTCGAGTACATGGTCGGCGCCTCGGACGAGGTCCCGGTCCTGCCGCTCGAAGACGGAGAGGTCCGCGAACCGGGCGAGGCCGGCGTCATGCGCGGCGTACGTGACCTTCCGGGCGTGGACAACAACCCGGTCAACCCGGGCCAGGGTGCCGCCAAGGAGCCGTTCATCCGGATCACCGAAGCGCGCTACGGCGCGGAGAACGAAGAAGGCAACCGGGACGTGAACCCGATCTTCAAGGATCTCGACCCGCGCGACATCTCCAACGCGCTCGGCGCACAGTCGCCGGACGCGCCCAAGGCTGCCGAAGCCAACATGTTCCTGATGTCCTTCGGCCAGTACTTCGACCACGGCCTGAGCTTCATTCCCAAGGACGCGGCCAACGGCAAGATCGAGATCGGCGGGCCTGATATGGGCCGTCCGGGCGGCGACAATCCTGCCGACCTGACCCGCGCCAAGGTCGTCGGCTTCGACGAGAACGGCGTGCCTCAGCACGAGAACATCACCTCGCCCTTCGTGGACCAGAACCAGGTCTACGGCTCGTCGGCCCAGATCGGGCGGCTTCTGCGGGAGCCGGGCGAGAATGGCGGCCTGGGCGCCGAGGTTCTCGGCGGTGCGCTTGACCCGTCGCGTCCCGAAGGCACAGAATTCCGCCTTCTGCCGACGTTGCGTGAGGCGCTCGATGCTCATATCGACGCCGGCACGCTCTTCGAGGCGCCGGACGGCAGCATGGTGACGCTGCAGGAGTACTACCCCGGCCTCCGTGCCGAGGACGGCACCTACGATGCGGGGCTCGTGGCCGATCTTTCGGGTGACTTCATGGACGAAGGCTGGCCGCTCCTGATCGACACCAACCGGTTCATCGATCTGCTCGACCACGCCATCGCCGGCGACGGCCGCGTCAACGAGAACATCGGCCTGACCTCGATGCACACGATCTTCGCCCGCAACCACAACTACTACGTGGAGCAGCTGAAGGTCTCGGGCTTCGAGGGCACCGACGAGGAGCTCTTCCAGGCCGCGAAGATCCTGAACGAGGCGGAGTATCAGCAGGTCGTGTTCAACGACTTCGCCGATGCGCTGATCGGCGGGCTTCAGGGCTCGGGCCGTCATGGTCACGACGAGTACTTCCCCGAGACGGATGCCGCGATCAGCCATGAGTTCGCCGGGGCGGTCTATCGCCTCGGCCACTCGATGATCGGTGAGACGCTGACGGTCATGGGCCCCGACGGGCAGGAGATGGACGTGCCGCTCTTCGACGCGTTCCTCAACCCGACCAACGACCCCGACGTATTCCGCTACGTCGATCGCGATCCGACGACTCCGGACCTGACCGGACAGGCCGCGGTCGACGCGCTGAGCGAGGGGCCGATGGGCTACACACCGGCGCCGGGCTATGCCCAGTATGGCGCGGGCGCGGTGCTGGAAGGCATGGCGAAGCAGCCCTCGGAGGAGGTCGATTTCAGCATCGTCGACACCGTGCGCGACAACCTCGTGCGGGTCTCGGCCGACCTCTTCTCCTTCAACGTGGCCCGCGGCTGGGATCTCGGCCTCGGCACGCTGAACCAGGTGAAGATGGACCT
>CAZOBK010000160.1:0-2099 GCA_964578115.1 uncultured Roseicyclus sp. | reverse complement strand
GGTATTGGTGCGGATGGTGCAGCCGAACTATGACATTCTGGTGTCCATCATCAATTACCGCACGGCCGATCTGACCATCGCCTGCGCGCGGTCGGTGCTGGAGGCCGGCCTGCCGGAGCCATCCGGCGGGGCGGGGCAGGGCGGTCACGTGGTCATCGTCGACAACGCCTCGGGCGACGGCTCGGCCGAGCGGATCGCGGCCTGGATCGCCGAGGAGGGGCTCGGCGACCGGATCAGCCTGGTGCGCTCGCCCGACAACGCGGGGTTTTCGGGGGGTCACAACGCGGGCATGGGGTTTGCTCCGGCCGCATTCTACCTCATCCTGAATTCCGACGCGGTGCTGCGGCCGGGCTTTTTCGACACAATCCTGACGGCCGCGCGGGCCCGCCCCGAGATCGGGCTTTTCGCCCCCCGCCTCGAGGACGAGGACGGCACCCCCCAGATCAGCGCCTTTCGCTTCGCGGGCCCGTTGAGCGAGCTGATGCGCGCCGCCCAGACCGGCGTCGTGACACGGCTTTTCCGGCACCGGGTCGTGGCGCTCTCGGCGGACCCTCAGGAGGCGCGCATCGAATGGGCGAGCTTCGCCTGCATCCTGTTGCGGGGCGCCATGGTCGCGCGGATCGGCCCGATGGACGAGGGCTATTTCCTCTATTTCGAGGATGCCGAGTACTGCCTGCGGGCGCGCCGGGCGGGCTGGCGCATCGCCGCGGTGCCCGCGGCGCGCGTGGTGCATTTCCGCGGCGGCTCGGGCCCGGTGAAGGCTCTGCAGAAGGCGAAAAAGCGCATGCCGGGCTATTTCTACGCTTCGCGGAGCCGATTTCTCTACCAGGCCCATGGCCGGGCCGGCCTGATGCTGGCCAACCTGCTGTGGCACATGGGCCGCGGCATCGCCCACGCGCGCCGTCTTGTCGGCCGCCCGGCGCCGCCGGCGCATGAGGGCGAGGCCCGCGACCTGTGGATCAACGCCTTCGACCCGCTCGGCCCCCGTCGCGCGCCGCATGAATTGCCCGGCGCGGCGGCCTCGGCGCTGAAGGAGACCACGCCTTGAGCCGGCCCGATTTCCTCATCATCGGCGCGATGAAAAGCGGCACCTCCACGCTGGCGGCACAGCTGGGCGAGCAGGCCGGCATCTTCATGTCCGTCCCGAAAGAGCCGAATTTCTTCTCCGACGACGATGTCTTCGCCCGGGGCCGCGACTGGTACGCGTCGCTTTTCGACGGGGCGGCGCCCGGGGACCTCAGGGGAGAGGCGTCGACCCATTACACCAAGCTTCCGACCTATCCCGAAACGGTCGCCCGCGCGCAAACGGTGCTGGCGGCGCCGCGGCTGGTCTACATGATCCGCAACCCGGTGGAGCGCGCAGTGTCCCATTTCATCCATGAATGGAGCCAGGGGGTGATGTCCGACGACATGACCGCCGAATTCGCGCGCAACCCCGAGATCGTCGATTACGGGCGCTACGCCATGCAGATCCGGCCCTGGATCGAGGCCTATGGCGCCGATGCGGTGCATCTGACCAGCCTCGAGGCGATGCAGGCCGACCCCCAGGGCGTCCTGTCGGAGGTCGCGGATTTCATCGGCCATGCCGGACCGGTGAGCTGGGTGGAGGCGCGCGCGCGCGAGAACGTTTCGGCCGAGCGTATCCGCAAGTTCCCGCTGCACGGGCTTGTGATCGACAATCCCGTGGCCGCGGGCTTGCGCCGTGCGCTGGTGCCCCAGGGGCTGCGCGACCGCATCAAGCGCGCCCGGCAGATGCATGACCGGCCCGGGCTGCCCGATACGCTGCGCGCGGCGCTGGAGGTGACTTTCGCCGAGGATTACGCCGAGCTGGCGGCCCGGTTCCCCGGTCACCGGCATCTCGCGGCAAGTTATCCCTTCGTGGCGCCATGAACGTCGGCGCCGTCCTGATCGGCCGCAACGAGGGCGCGCGCCTGGTTGCGGCGCTCGAGGCCGCGCGGGGCCAGGTCGGGCGCATGGTCTATGTGGATTCCGGCTCCACCGACGGTTCCGTCGAGGCCGCGCGCGCCGCGGGTGCGGCGGTCGTCGAGCTGGACCTCGCGACCCCGTTTACCGCCGCGCGCGCCCGCAACGAGGGGCTG
>CAZOBK010000159.1:0-2103 GCA_964578115.1 uncultured Roseicyclus sp. | reverse complement strand
GTGCCGATCCCCTACCCCGCGCATCTGGAACAGGCGTCGATCCCTCAGGTGGACAGGATCATCGCCGCCGCCCGCGTGCAGATGGGCCGCTGAGATGGGCGTCTTCGTCATGCCCTCGCTTGGCGCGGACATGGAGGCGGGCAAGCTGGTCGAATGGCTGGTGAAACCCGGCGACACCGTCCATCGCGGCGACGTGGTGGCCGTGGTCGAGACCCAGAAGGGCGCGATCGAGATCGAGATCTTCCAGGACGGCGTGGTGCATGACCTGCTGGCGGATCTCGGCCGGGAGCTTCCGGTTGGCGCGCCGCTGGCCACGGTTCTGGCCGAGGGCGAGGCGCCCCCTGAGACGGCCGACACACCAGAACCCGAGGCCCCCGCCCCGGCGACCGAACCGGAACCGGAGCCCGCGCATGCGGAAGCAGCCGCCGCCGCGCCTGCATCGCCGCCACCATCCGCCGCCACCGACGGTGCGCTGCGCGTCTCGCCCGCCGCGCGGCAACTGGCCGCCGAGAAGGGCGTCGAGCTGTCCGAGCTCAAGGGCAGCGGGCCGGGCGGCGCGATCCTGCTCTCCGACGTGGAAAACGCCGCGCCGGGCGCACCCGCGAATACCGGTGCGCCCGCGAAAAAGGCCTCCCCCATGGAAGAGATGCGCAAGGCCATCGCCGCCGCGATGACGCGGTCCAAGCGGACGATCCCGCATTTCTACCTGACCGAGACGATCGACGTGGACCACGCCATCGACTTCCTCGAGACCCGCAACGCGGATGTCCCGCCGGGGGAGCGCGTGCTTCTGGGCGCGATCCTCGTGCGCGCGGCCACCGTCGCGGCCGCAAAGGTCAAGGAGCTGAACGGCCACTATCTCGACGACAAGGGCTTCGCGCCCGCCGACATGGTGAACCCCGGCGTCGCCATCGCACTGCGTGGCGGCGGGCTGGTCGCGCCCGCGCTGATGGATGCGGGCGCCATGAGCCTCGCCGAGACCATGGCGGGCATGCGCGACCTCGTGACCCGCGCCCGCGCGGGACGGCTGCGCGGCTCGGAGATGACGCAAGGCACGATCACCGTCTCCAGCCTCGGCGAGACGGGGGCCGAGGCCATGGCCGGCGTGATCTTTCCGCCGCAAGTGGCGCTTGTGGGCATCGGCGCGCCAAAGCTGCGGCCCTGGGTCGTGGATGGCGCGGTCGTCCCGCGCCGCGTCCTGAGTGTGACGGTTTCGGCCGATCACCGCGTCAGCGACGGTCGCCAGGTCGCCCGCTTCATCGCCGAATTCGCCAGATGCGTCCAGACACCGGAGGAGTTATGACCAGCAACGACATTCGCGCCATCTATCTCGAGGAGCTGTTGCGCGTAGCACCCGACCTCGACGCCGAAACCATCGGCGATGACGACCATATCCAGGACGATCTCGAGCTCGACTCGATGGATGTCCTGAACCTCGTGGCGGCGCTGCACGAGAGGCTGGGCATCGACATCCCCGAAAAGGACTATCCCGAGATCGCCACGCTGAGCCGGGCGGTGAGCTACCTGTCGAAAGCCGCCTGAGCCCTGACCGACGCAGCCCCCGCTGCCGGCCGCCTTGCGGTCCGTCCGCAAATCCCTATGCTGCGTCGCGGAAATCCGTGAGGGCAGACCCGCGACGGCACAGTGCGGCGCTGCCCGGTCCATTTCCAAAGGAACAATTCGCATCGCTGCGCCGGACCCGCTAGGAGCGGTCGCCGGGAAAGGATAATTGATGTTTTCTCTGCACGCCTATCGCGATGAATGGCTGCGCAACGTCCGGGGCGACCTGCTGGCCGGTCTGGTGGTGGCGCTGGCGCTCATCCCCGAGGCCATCGCCTTTTCCATCATCGCAGGGGTCGACCCGAAGGTGGGCCTGTATGCTTCCTTCTCGATCGCTGTCATCACCGCGATCACCGGGGGACGGCCCGGCATGATCTCGGCCGCCACGGCCGCGACGGCGGTCCTGATGGTGACGCTGGTGCGCGACCACGGGCTGCAATACCTGCTGGCCGCGACCGTGCTGGCGGGGCTTTTGCAGATCGGCGCGGGCGTGCTGCGCCTCGGCTTCGTCATGCGCTACGTGTCGAAATCGGTGATGACGGG
>CAZOBK010000158.1:0-2111 GCA_964578115.1 uncultured Roseicyclus sp. | reverse complement strand
CACTTCGATGCGCCCCTCGACGGGGACCGTCCGGGCCGGTCGCTTTTCGATATAATGGCAAACGCGGAAGACCCCGAACGTGTCATCTTCAGCGAGTATCACGCCGCAGGCGCCGTGTCGGGCTGCTACATGCTCCGCAAGGGCAGGTGGAAATACATTCACTACGTGGGGTTCGATCCGGAACTCTTCGATCTGGAGGCCGATCCGGAGGAGATAGAGAATCTCGCCGCAAAATCCGACCATGCCGAGATCGTGAAGCGCCTCGAGATGGAACTTCGCCGGATTTGCGACCCGGATCTGCAAAATGCCCGGGCGTTCGAAGACCAGCGCGCGCTCGTCGAGGCATTTGGAGGGCGGGAGAAGGCCTTGGCCGAAACCGGCGCCGGAGGCGGCACGCCCCCACCGGACGTGGGCGGGGTGCGCCCATGAGTGGGCCCGCGAAAACGCACTGGGTCGTCCTTTTCGAGGATACGCCCGCGATGACGAAAATACGCGACGAGAAGTTCGCCGAGCATCTCCAATACGTCAGATCGCACCCGAACATGTTCGAGGACGGAAGCGCGCTGTCGGTCGACGAAGGCGCTCCGCCCGAGGGCGGGATCTGGATCGTGCAGGCCGCAAGCCGTGACGAGGTGCTCGAGTTCGTGCTGAGCGACCCGATGTTTTACCCCGAACACCGGCGTTTCCGCATCCTTGCAACCGGAAAGCGCCTGTCCATCCCGCGGACGAAACAATGAAGCCATGAAGCGCCCACAGGTGGCAGCGTCGCCCGTTTGTGTCCGCGCCACGCCAAATCGTTTCGCTCGCATACGCCGACGGCCACTGACCAAACGACAAAAAACGCCGCACCCAGCGGCGAAGGGAGAAAAAAGATGACCGAACTCAGCCCTCGCTACCCCAATTTTCCGGAACGCGACCCGAATCCGCCTTACAAGCGGATCGCAACCGAAGAGGCATGGCTGCCGCCCAGCATGATGGATGCCTACAAGAAGGAAATCGCCGAGGGAACGATCGGCGATCCGGGCTTCAAACAGCTCTGGACCTTCTTCGCGGGCGAAAGCGAGATGGCGAAGAACTTCCAGCGGCGGCTGACGGGGATGGGCGAGGAGCGCATCGCCGACATGGACCGTTCCGGTATCGACATCGCGGTGCTTTCGATGGGCTCACCCGGGGTCAACCTTTTCGATCCCGCCACGGCTGCGGCGATGTCGCGCGACGCGAACGACGAATTGGCGGATGGAATAGCAAGGTACCCTGACCGCTACGTCGGTCTGGCCGCCTTCAGCCCGCTGGATATCGATGGCGCCGCAAAAGAACTGGAACGTGGCGTCACCAAGCTCGGGCTGCGCGGTGGTATCCTGAACGGCCATGTTCTGGGCACCTATCTCGACGATGAGAGATACTGGGAGGTTTTTGCCGCTGCCGAGGCGCTGGATGTGCCCATCTACCTGCATCCCAACATGCCATCGCCACAGATGATCGAACCCTTCCTGTCGCGTGCGCTGGACGCCGCGATCTACGGCTTTGCCTGCGATACCGGGCTACACGCTCTTCGTCTCATGGTGGCAGGCATCTTTGACCGTTTCCCGAAGCTCCAGATCATCCTCGGGCATTGCGGTGAAGCGCTGCCCTACTGGCTTTATCGGATTGATTTCATGCATGGCCGTATCGCCTCGACGGGGCGACACCCGAACGTCAAACCTCTCGAGCGCCGGGCGTGGGATTATCTGATCGACAACTTTTACTACACGTCGTCCGGCGTCGGATGGGCACCGCCTGTGCGCTACGTACAGGAGGTGATCGGTATGGAACGGATGATGTATGCCATGGATTACCCTTGGCAATTCGTCCCAGAAGAGGTCGGCGCACTGGATGCGATGGAGATCGACGACACCGCCAAAAAGGCATTCTTCGAGGACAACGCGCGACGGCTCTTCCGCATCGAATGAATTTGCGGGAGCAGTTGCCGCGGTGCGTTGTCTTCCTCATAGGCCCCGGTGCCCGCGGTCAAAACCAGACCGCAGCGGTGTGCGTTGATGCGTAATCCTGTCCGCTCCGGGCTCTGACGAGACATCTGAATCTTTTGGTCAGATGACTGCTTTCCGCCAGCA
>CAZOBK010000157.1:0-2231 GCA_964578115.1 uncultured Roseicyclus sp. | reverse complement strand
CGATCTCGGCGGGTCTCGACTATCCCGGCATCGGGCCCGAGCATGCATGGCTGCACGATATCGGGCGGGCCGAATATGTCTCGATCACCGATACCGAGGCGCTGGAGGCGTTCCAGTTGTCCTGCGAGACCGAGGGCATCATTCCCGCGCTGGAGCCGTCCCACGCGCTCGCCCATGTTGCCAAGATTGCGCCCGACCTGCCGCGCGACCACCTGATCGTGATGAACATGTGCGGACGCGGCGACAAGGATATCTTCACCGTGGCCCGCGCGCTGGGCTGGGAGATGAACGGCTAGACCCTGCCGCCGCGCGTCCCATCTACCTTTGGTTTATGCCTCTTGGTCCGGCGTTTATGGCGCCGGTTTTAAACCCCGTGCGAATGTTCATCCTGACGCCGACACCGCAGAACCGGCTTGTCGCCGCGCTCGACCGGGTGTGGCAATTGTCAGCAACAGGAGACCGAAAATGCACACTCCCAGACTTCTTTCCGCATCCATCCTCGCCATCGCGGTTGGTACAACCGCTTCCCACGCGGTTTCGTCCGAGATCATCGACCAGATCGTTGCCGACCTGTCCTCGCAGGGCTTCGTGCGGATCGAGATCGACATCGAGCGCAACGGCATCCTCGACGTGGACGCCTATGGCGGCGGCCGCGAAGGGGACTTCTACTACGACGCGGAGGGCAACCTTCTTCGCTCCGAGATCGATGACAATCCATCCTACGGGTCGTCCTACACGGGCGGGGATCCGGCCTATGTCGATATCGACTATGATGATGACGACGACGACGGATACGACGACGACGATGACGACGATGATGACGACGACGATGACGACGACGATGACGATGATGACGGCAGCTATGATGACGATGATGACGACAGCAGTGACGACAGCAGTGACGACGATGATGACGATGATGACGACTGATCGTCGGACCCGTCCTTGAACCACGACCCCGTCGGTGCCATGCCGGCGGGGTATCTTGCCGAAGGCGCCCTTGATGAACCCCTACCGTCGCAGATTTCTCATGACCGCAACCGCGGCCCTTTTGGCCGGCGGGCCCGCTCTGGCGCAGGACGACGCCGCGACGCGCTCCGTGATCCGGCAACTCGAAGCGCAGGGCTTCGAGATTGTCTCGGTCCGGCGGACCCTTCTTGGACGTGTGCGCGTCCTCTCGCAGCGGGGAAGCCTGCGGCGCGAAATCGTGCTCGACCCGCGAAACGGCGCGATCCTGCGCGACTTTTCCGTCGACGAAAGCGGTAACCCGAGTGTCGGCCCCGCGCCGGAGGAGGATGATGACGGCGTGAATGAAAACGGCGGGCATTCGGACGACGACGATGATGACGGCGAGGATGACGACGGGGATGACGACAGCAGCGACGACGATAGCAGCGAAGACGACGGGGATGACGGCGACGACGACGGCGGGGATGACGATGACGATTGACGCGCCCAGTGCCACTCGCGCCGGGACGAGCGCATGCTGAAGCGCGCCTGGGTGTTCGCGGCCATCCTCGCGATACAGACGCTGTGCGCCGTGTTCTTCGTCGCGGAAATCCTGTTGACCGTGCTCGGCGTGCCCTACGCGCCGATCCCCTGGGCCTACCGCGAGGCGATGGAACTCGCGGCCGCCGTGGGCCTCGTGGTCGGGGTCGTGTTGGGTGCGCTCCTGCTACGGGCTTCCCTGCGCCGGACCCGTGCGGCCGAAAGCGCCCTGCGCGCGGCATCCGGGGCGTTCATGGAACTGGTCCACGACCATTTCGACAACTGGGGGCTAACCGCGGCCGAGCGGGACGTGGCGCTTTTCGCGCTCAAGGGGATGTCGATCGCCGAGATCGCCGACCTCCGCCAGACCTCGCAGGGTACGGTCAAGGCGCAGACCAACGCCATCTACCGCAAGGCCGGCGTCAACGGCAGGCCGCAGCTGCTGTCGCTGTTCGTCGACGAACTGATGGATGCTTCGGGACGGATTGAATCCGTGCCCTCTCAGGGATCGCCGGTGGCATAGGCCTCGAGCACGTCGAGCGGCACGATGTCGAGCGTGCGTTCGTGGGTCGCGGCGAGGTTCACGCGGGGTGCCACACCTTCCTCATGCGCCTGCAGGAACCGTGATGCGCAGAGGCACCACTGGTCCCCGGGTTTGAGGCCGGCAAAGGAATGCTCCGGGCGCGGTGTCGACAGATCGTTGCCCACGTATTTGGAGAAGGCGAGGAATTCCGCGGTCATGA
>CAZOBK010000156.1:0-2234 GCA_964578115.1 uncultured Roseicyclus sp. | reverse complement strand
GCGATCAAGTCGGGCGGCACCACGCGGCGCGCGGCCAAGATGGTCATCGTCGATGCCGACCACCCCGATATTGAGGAATTCATCGACTGGAAGGTGGTCGAGGAGCAGAAGGTGGCGAGCCTCGTGGCGGGCTCCAAGGCCCATGAGCGCACGCTCAACGGCATCTTCGACGCGATCGCCCAGTGGGATGGCAGCCGCGAGGATGCGGTCGACCCGACGAAGAACGAGCCCCTGAAGAAATCGATCCGCGCCGCCAAATCGGCAAGCGTGCCCGAGACCTACATCAAGCGCGTGCTCGACTATGCGCGGCAGGGCTACACCTCTATCGAGTTCCCGACCTATGACACCGACTGGGACAGCGAGGCCTATTCCTCCGTCTCGGGCCAGAACTCCAACAACTCGATCCGCGTGACCGACGCGTTCCTCAAGGCCGTCGAGGAAGACGCCGACTGGGAGCTGGTCAACCGCAAGGACGGCACGATCGCCAAGACCGTGAAGGCTCGCGATCTGTGGGAAAAGGTCGGCCATGCCGCATGGGCTTGCGCCGATCCGGGCATCCAGTTTCACGACACCGTCAACGCCTGGCACACCTGCCCCGAGGATGGCGCGATCCGCGGCTCCAACCCGTGCTCGGAATACATGTTCCTTGACGACACGGCCTGCAACCTCGCGTCGATGAACCTGCTGACCTTCTACACCGACGGCAAGTTCGACGCCGAAAGCTACATGCACGCCACGCGGCTCTGGACGCTGACGCTGGAAGTCTCGGTGATGATGGCGCAGTTCCCGTCCAAGGAGATCGCGCAGCTCAGCTACGAGTTCCGCACGCTGGGCCTCGGCTACGCCAATATCGGCGGGCTCCTGATGACCATGGGTCTGGGTTACGACAGCCCCGAGGGCCGTGCGATGTGCGGCGCGCTGACCGCGATCATGACCGGGGTCGCCTACGCCACCTCGGCCGAGATCGCATCCGAGCTCGGCCCCTTCGCGGGCTTCGAGCGGAACCGCGAGCACATGCTGCGGGTGATGCGCAACCACCGCTCGGCGGCCTACGGCAAGACCGAGGGCTACGAGGCGGTCAACGTGAACCCCGTCGCACTCGATCATGCCAACTGCCCGGACAGGCGGCTGGTGGGTCTGGCCAAGCAATCCTGGGACGAGGCCCTGACGCTGGGCGAGGCGCATGGCTACCGCAACGCGCAGGCCACCGTCATCGCGCCCACCGGCACGATCGGCCTTGTCATGGACTGCGACACGACCGGGATCGAGCCCGACTTCGCGCTGGTGAAGTTCAAGAAGCTGGCCGGCGGCGGCTACTTCAAGATCATCAACCGCTCGGTGCCCGGGGCGCTCGAGACGATGGGCTACTCGTCCTCCCAGATCGAGGAAATCATCGCCTACGCGGTAGGTCACGGCACGCTGGGTCAGGCGCCGGGTATCAACCACACGGCGCTGATCGGGCACGGCTTCGGCCCCGCCGAGATCGAGAAGGTCGAGGCGGCGCTGCCGTCGGCCTTCGACATCCGCTTCGTCTTCAACCAGTGGACGCTGGGCGAGGCATTCTGCACCCAGACACTCGGCATCCCTGCCGAAAAGCTCAACGACCCGACCTTCGACATGCTCCGTCACCTGGGCTTCTCGAAGGCCGAGATCGACGCGGCCAACGACCATGTCTGCGGGACCATGACGCTGGAGGGCGCGCCCTTCCTGAAGGAAGAGCATTACCACGTCTTCGACTGTGCCAACCCTTGCGGCAAGAAGGGCAAGCGGTTCCTCAGCGTCGACAGCCACATCTACATGATGGCCGCCGCGCAGAGCTTCATCTCGGGGGCGATCTCCAAGACGATCAACATGCCCAACACGGCCACGATCGAGGATTGCCAGAAGGCCTATGAACTCAGCTGGTCGCTCGGCACCAAGGCCAACGCGCTCTACCGCGACGGCTCCAAGCTGTCCCAGCCGCTCGCCGCGTCCCTCGTCGAGGATGATGAAGAGGCCGCAGAGACGCTGGAAAGTGGATCGACCATGGAGCGGGCGCAGGTTCTCGCCGAGAAGATCGTCGAGAAGGTGGTCATCAAGGAGATCATCAAGGCCCATCGCGAAAAGCTGCCCGAACGGCGCAAGGGCTACACCCAGAAGGCCATCGTCGGCGGTCACAAGGTCTACCTGCGCACCGGCGAGTACAAGGACGGCTCGCTTGGCGAGATCTTCATCGACATGCACAAGGAAGGCGC
>CAZOBK010000155.1:0-2366 GCA_964578115.1 uncultured Roseicyclus sp. | reverse complement strand
GCGCGCGGACCGGCGGCCTGCACGCCCTCCTCCCGCATCATGCCACGCACCCACATGGCGGCGGTCTGCTGGTATTCCGGCACGCCCACGTCGCGCCCCTTGAGGTCGCCGAGCGACGAGATGCCCGCATCGGCGCGGACGAAGATGGTCGAGTGCCGGAATGCGCGCTAAAGGACGACCGGCACGCCGACATAGGCGGAATCGCCGCGCGCCGTGGTGACCATGTGGCTCGACATGGAGAGTTCGCAGATCTCGAAGCGGTGATCGGTCAGGGCATCGCGAAAAATCACCTCCGGCTCGCCGAAGTCGAACCGCAGATCGCATTCCGGCGCCGTCACCTCGCCGGTCGCCAGTGACCGGGTCCGATCGGTCGCGACGCATGTGACGCTGAAAACCGGTTTTTCCATATCCGTCCGTTTCCGTGTTCTGCCCGGGGTCCAGGCGACACGCCGACCGCGCCGCGCGCGTCGCGGGTCCGTCATCGGGTGCCTCGATCAGGCGACGCTGTTGCGCAGCGTACCGATGCCCGAGATCGAAACCTCCATCCGGTCGCCCGGTTTCAGGTAACGGGGGGGCGTGTATCCGATCCCCACGCCCGCCGGCGTCCCGGTCGCGATCATGTCGCCCGGCTGCAACGTCATGGTCCGCGAGAGCGTCTCGATCAGGAATGGGATGTCGAAGATCAGATCACGGATCGAGGCGCGCTGGCGCTCCTCGCCGTTGACGGTCGTGACCAGATGCTGCGCCGTGATGTCGTCGATCTCGTCCGCCGTGACGATCCAGGGCCCCACCGGCCCGAACGTGTCGAGGCTCTTGCCGATGAGCCACTGGTTGTGGGTCCTCTGAAGCTCGCGCGAGGTGACGTCGTTGCAGATCGTATAGCCGAAGATCGCGTCCAGAGCATCCTCGGCCGAAACACCGTGCGTCGGTTTTCCGATGATGACACCAAGCTCGCCCTCGTAATCCACCGACCCGGTGGGATCGAGCGATGCATCCACGCTCGCCCCGTCACCCACCACGCACGAACCCAGCTTGGCGAATACCACCGGCGCGCTCGGCACGGCCTCGTTGGCGGAGGAATCGAAGCCGCTGCCGTGAAACTCATTGGCATGGGCGTGATAGTTCTTGCCGACACAGATCACCGCCCGGTCACGCGAGACGACGGGCGGCTCCAGCCGCACGTCCGACAGCTTGACCCGGGCGATGGCCACGGGATCATGTTCCGGCAAACCACCCGCCTCTATCAATGCCTTGAGGGCCCCGCCTGCGTCACCGCGATGGAGAACCGCGATTTCGTTCCCCTGGACGATCCCGAGACCCGGGCCGGCCTCGTCGGAAAACACCGCAATCTTCATTGATGCGAAACCTCCATTTTATCGATGATATTTATCGGAATATCTATGACCTATCGATTATGGATGATGTTCGCAACATGATCGCGACCGGCCACGCAGTCGCACCGTGACAACCGCAGAGGCGGACGCTGCGGTCTGTTCGGCTTCGCGGGTGGCGGAAGCGAACATGGGCGGTGTTGCAGCGCAGGCCGGCCCGATCGGCGGCGCGTTCAGCGGTCATGTCGAGGACGAAGCGACCCGGACGGCAGCGGATCCTGATCCTTTCACGCCCGCAAGTGGTGGCGGGGTCACCGAACGAACATTCGTGGCGCCATGCCCCGCCGTCATGCCGCATGACAGCAGGTGATCGCCGCGTGAGGCGATCACTTGTCATCATTTCGCCACGCGGCGGATTGCGGGCTCAGATCACCAGGACATCGAGCGGCGGGAAGCCGTTGAACCCGACGGAGGAGTAGCTGGAAGTATAGGCGCCGCAGTTGCGGATGATCACGCGGTCGCCGGATTTCAGCCCCAGCGGCATCGCCACGGGGCGTTTTTCATAGAGCACGTCTGCACTGTCGCAGGACGGACCGGCCAGAATGCAGGGTCCCGCCGGCTCGTGGTCGCGGTCGGTGACGAACTGGTACCGGATCGCCTCGTCGATCGTCTCGGCAAGGCCCGAGAACTTGCCGATGTCCAGATAGACCCAGCGGCAGAGATCGTCGTCGGACTTGCGCGAAACCAGCAGAACCTCGGCGGCGATCATGCCCGCTTCGGCGACCAGGCCGCGGCCGGGCTCTGCCATCACACGGGTTGCGCCGGGGAAACGGGCCTCGACGCGCTCCATCACCGCGGTTGCATAAAGCGTGGGGTGCGGGATGTCGTCGCCATAGAAGGCCGGAAAACCGCCGCCGATGTTGATCAGGTCCAGCGCAAGGCCCTCGTTCCTGGCGTCGTTCCAGATCGCGGCAACCTGGTCCAGCGTGGCGTCCCACATCGACGGATCGCGCGTCTGCGACCCGACATGGAACG
>CAZOBK010000154.1:0-2442 GCA_964578115.1 uncultured Roseicyclus sp. | reverse complement strand
GCCCTCGGTCATCCAGACGAACTGGCCCGCGCGGTAGCCGAGCGGCGGGGTGCCCTCAGCAGGCTGGATATCGAGTTCCCACATCCGGTCGGCCACCTTCGAGACGGAGGCAAGCCGCCATGGCTGCAGGCGCAGCCGGGCCCAGCGCACCCCGTAGAGCGTGATGACGACCCCAACCACGACCGCGCCCACGGCCCACCAGTAACCGTTCGGAAGCCCCGCGGCGCTGAACCGACCGGCGGTGACCGCGTGGTGCAGCCCCGCGCCCAACGCAATCGCCGCGAGGACGAGGTGCGCGGCGCGCCATGCCTCGTAGGGAATGGGCAGGCGCTTGTGGACGGCCGACCCGAGGACCAGCAAGATCAGCGCCGAAAGCGCGATGACCCCGCTGCGGTAATGCGGCAGCGTGTGGTAGGCCCAGAGCCGCTCGACCCCCAGCGCCGGGTCGGCGAGGAAGGTCGGCACCACATAGACGACCGGATGCAGCAGCAGCGCCACGAGGACCCACCAGGCTGCAGTCTTGTGGAAGGCCATCACGCGGTCGATCCCGAGACGCCCCGACACGATCTGGAACCGCCCCGACGTCACGAACTGCACCGCCATCGCCGAGAGCCCGACAAGCCCGAGACCGGCGGCCGCGATCTCCCACGTGACGGTCGCAGCCACATCGCGCGTCGCGGCCAGCACGAGCGGCGCAATGCAGACAATGGGATAGAGCACCGCGACGACGCCCGCGGGCAGACGCGGCGGCTGGCGCGCGTTCGCGGTTCCGGTTCCTGTCCGGGCGTCGTGCATAAGGCAACTCCTTGCTGACTGCTTCCGATTCAGTCCCTTGCAACGCGATCTGCGTCCTTGATCTGGATTAAGGTCATCCGGCGACGGTGTGAAACACTCGCCCCGTATCAGGCCAGTAGCAGGCCCCTGTCAGATACGAGGGAGACCGCCATGAAGACCGCCCGTTTCCTCATTCAACTCGCGGCGTCCTTGATCGTGGCCTCCGGCCCGCTCGCCGCTGAAGAGTTCGGCCTGACGGAGATCACCGAGGCATGGCTCATGGGACCGCACAGCGACTACCATTCGCCGTCCTTCACCCACTGGAACGAGGACGGAGAGGTTCCGCCCGCCTGCGCGGCGTGCCATTCGGAGACGGGCATGCTCGACTGGCTCGGCGCCGATGACACAGCGCCCCTGACGGTGGAACATCCCGGCACGATCAACACGGTGATCGGCTGCGCCTCCTGCCATGTGTCCGAGGCCGAGGCGCTCGACGCGGTGCCCTTCCCCTCGGGCGTGACCATCGATGGTCTTGGGGCCTCGGCGACCTGCACGATGTGCCACTCGGGCCGTGCTTCGACCGACCGGGTCCTGTCCACGACAGAGGGCATGGACCCAGACACCGTGTCGGAGGATCTTGGCTTCATCAACGTCCATTACGGTGTGGCGGCCGCCGTGATGCACGGCGCCGAGGTGCGGGGCGGCTTCCAGTATCCGGACCTCGCCTATGCCGGGCGCTTCAACCATGTGCCGAGCGCGGGAACCTGCGTGGCCTGCCACGAGCCGCATTCCACAGAGGTAGAGACCGAAGGCTGCATCGCCTGCCATCAGGGCGTGAACGACATCACCGCGATCCGCACGCGCCATTCCGATTTCGACGGTGACGGCTCGGCCAGCGGCGGCATCCGCGACGAGATCGAGGGGCTGCACGCCATCCTCGGCGATGCCATGCAGACCTATGCCCGCGAGGTGACGGGGATGCCGATCGGCTATGCCAAGGACAGTTTCCCCTACTTCTTCAACGACAGTGACGGCGACGGCACCATCGGTCCGGAAGAGGCGGCCTTTCCCAATCGCTACGCCAGCTGGACGCCGCGCCTGCTGATGGCAGCCTACAATTACCAGGTGGTGGCCAAGGATGACGGAGCATGGGTGCACAACCCGGCCTATGCGATCCAGCTGCTCCATGACAGCATCGTAAGCCTCGCCGAACAGGTGGATGTGGATGTTGCCGGACTGACGCGGCCCTGAGGGTCTCGCCCCGGAGGGCCATGAACAGTGACCGCCACCCCGAACGGCAGGGATCGCGCAAAGGCGTGACGATCACATAGGGGTCTCGTGGTGCATGGTGACGCTGCATCCATTCTCGGCCGTGGGCGCGAAGATGGTTTTCGCGTCGGTCATCCCGCGGCCAATGCAATCGATGGACCGATCGAGAAGACCTCTCGCCTCCCTGTTCACCGGATAGCCCTTGTCGCTCAGGCTGCTCTCCCATTCGGCGACACGCATATCGACGTCGATGCCGTCGAGATCGCGATCAGCAGGATGAACAAGGCAACATGTCGTCTGTCTCGGCCCGCTTGTGGTCTATTCTGGACAACAAGCCGTTGAGCATCGCCTGAAAAGCCCAGCAATAACAATACGTTTTGTGTGGTGGCGGAGACGAAG
>CAZOBK010000153.1:0-2445 GCA_964578115.1 uncultured Roseicyclus sp. | reverse complement strand
GGGATGGTCACAGTGCGTACACAGAAGCGCTTTGTGCAGCCGTTGAGCGTCACATCTCACCCGAAATAGCATCCAAACAGCGCGCACAGAGGCGAACGCCATCAGCCGATGTCCTGAAGGAGCAAGTCACTCATGCAGGGTTTTCTGATGTTAGGGTGCAAAGGCAAGAACTCTTGATCGACGTGCCTAAACCGTCAGAATTCGTTCCGTTGCATCTTGCCTCAATGCCAATTGCCGGGGCTTTTCATGCGCTGTCGCAAGATGCCCGGGCGGACTTGGTCGATGACGTGGCGACGGCCTTGGCCGATTGCATGCAGGAAGACAGGCTCATCTACCCTGACGCGGTCCACGTTGCGATCGGGTACAAGTTGGATGATCACCCATGCTGATTGAGCTTTCGAATGGGTGTATCAGCGCGCATACGCGTGGCAGTGGCAAGCCCTTGTTGGTGTTGCACGGTGGCGGCTTGGATCATCGGCATATGGTAGACGCGATTGAACCGGTTTTTCAGGAAAATTCCGGTTGGGAGCGGTTCTACATCGACCTGCCGGGGCATGGCGATTCCAAGGTAGATGCCAGCTTACAGTCTCAGGACGAAGTTTTGGATATGATCAGCCGATTTGCAGACGTGGCTTTCAATGGTGACAGGTTTGCAGTCATAGGAGAGTCTCGCGGCAGCTATCATGCCATGGGATTGGCGCATACACGGCCTGATGACCTTTTGGGTATGATGTTGATCGTTGCAGATGCCATGTCGGCATCGACGGCTGACTGGCGGCCGAAGCATCAAACCCTTGTGTCCGCGCCGGATGAAATTTTGAATAATCTCTCGCCAAGCGCCGCGGGACGCTTCGCAAGACTGGTTGTCCAGAACGCCGATATTCTGCAAAAAATCCAGAACACCAAAATACCGGCCGCTGAACGCGTGGACGAAGACTTCGCAGCGCGGCTCAAAAAGAACTTCGATTTTTCGTTAGACCTTTCGAGACCCTCGTCAGCTTTCGATAAACCTTCACTTATCGTGAACGGACGACAGGACGCCATGGCTGGCTACCACGATATGATAGAAGGCTTCCAACGTTATCCGCGCGCAACGTTTGCCGTGCTGGATTGTGCAGGCCACAGTCTTGCATGGGAGCGCCCCGAGCTCTTCTTGGCCCTTGCGCAGGATTGGTTGCAGCGAGTGGATGAAAACCTTTCGTCAGAGTAGCTCTTTCGAACAACCATGACCGGGGGGCGCTGGACGCGGCTTATGCCCGGCCAAGACTGCAATTGGACCGTTCCTCTAGAAATCCAGTTAGTCGATCTTGCCGACGGATGCTCTGGCGATCTGTTGCATGTGACGCATGTCCGTACCGCAACATCCCCCAAGAACTCGAATATGCGGGAAACGTGCTCGAATTTGGGCAAGTTGCTCTCCAAGCTCTCGCGGGTCACCGTCATCCAGCACTTTGGCTTCATCCAGTTCGGAGTGACTGCAACGCGAGGCATTAGCGACAACGCCCTCGATCCTGTGGACCCAGGGCGCGTCCACAAGAACCGGATTGAAGTGATCAGGATGGGCGCAATTGATCATGAAGTAAGCGGCATATCCATCTGTCGCTTCATCGACTTCCGCAATTGCTTCCTCCAGCGTCATACCAGTTGGCAACCGCCCATCTGTTTCGACTGTAAAAGCAATTACGACAGGCAAACCAAAACGCCGCGCAGCGCGAACAATACCGATGGCTTCTGCGCTGTACGCAAGAGTGTACCCGCTCACAACATCAACTTCGGTGCTGGCCAACGCGGCAACTTGCTCGGTGTGATACGCCTCAGCCGCGTCAGCGGTCATTTGATCGCTTGGGGCGTAGGCATCATCGCGTGGGCCTATGTTTGCGCTCAGGACCGTTGGCACATCGCCCTTTTCCGCACGCACCTGCGCCATCATCGCAATAGCTTGCTGATTGAGATCCATAATCTTGTCAGGCGAATACCCAATCGCGGCACCTCGGTCGCGGTTGGCCATCCAGGTCGGACTTTCCAGAATGACCCCAGTTCCCGTTTCCTGACCCAGGGCGATCATGTCAGAAAAATAGCGTCGCAAAAGCGCTCGGCCCGCTTCAGTTTCCAAAAGAGGATAGGAAGCAAAGCCGGGCAAATCGATGCCTTGCGTAAAGATCAGGTCCGTTTCCATGCCCACGTAGGCGAGGAACAAATCGGTCTCAATATCTGGAAAAGTATTGCGACGTACTGACATAGGTCATGCTCCAAATTAAGATGATTGAACCTTAGCAGGCACATTTGTGACGGTCCAATTCCATGATCCGGCGTACCGTTTGAGTTTATGATGCCAACCATAGCTATTACAAAATCTACAATTCTGTGCTACTCAAAGTTCGGGGGGATACGCATGCCTACATTTGATAGTGAAAACGCGGCGAGGCTGCACAGAGAGCTGCACGC
>CAZOBK010000152.1:0-2456 GCA_964578115.1 uncultured Roseicyclus sp. | reverse complement strand
TCTCGGGCGGCATCCGGCCCTTGGTCATGCCGAACTCGGTGAAGATCCAGGTCATGGCGCGGTCGGCGCTTTCCCACTGATCCTCGTCGATGGTGCGCGGCAGGAAGCGCTGGATGGAGGTGCCTTGCGGCGTGACGCCGCCGCCGATCATCTCGGCGATGGAGCCGGTGACAACGACGGACGGCAGCGCCGGGTCGAGCGTGTCCCACGCCTGCTTCATGGCGCCTTCGGTGCCGTCGCGGCCCAGTTCCTCTTCGGCGAGGCCGGTCACGACGATGGGCAGCTCATGGGGCGGCAGGCCATCGGTATAGTGCAGGACGGAGGTGACCGGCAGGTTCTCGCAGCCCACGGGGCCGTCGATGATGACCTGAAGGCCCTTCACGGCGGTGAAGGCGTAAACCGAACCCCAGTAGCCGCCGGCGCGGTCGTGATCCTGGATCAGCATTTCACGCCCCCATTCGCCGCGATGCGGGCCTTTTCGGCCTTTTCAAGCTTCTTGAGGTTCGTCGCGCGGAAATCGGGCCGCAGGTTCGGCGTCCCTTCCCAGATGCCGGCAGTGTCGCCTTCGCCGACGCCTTCGTAAAAGGCCTTCATGTGCGCCATGCGATCCTTGTTGCCCATGGCCGCGTTGACCACCTGCTGGAGCGAACCGGCGCCCATCGGACCCATCAGCGGACGGGCCGAGATGAGATTGGTGAAGTAGAGGCTGGGAATGCCCAGTTCCTTGCCCTTCTGGACGACGGGTGTCGTGCCGATGGCGAGATCGGGGCGGATCGCCTCCATCGCGGCGCAATCGTCCTCGAGACTGGCGCGGAACTTGACCTTCACGCCGCGCGCTTCGAGCCATTCGACATCCGGCGCGGACCATTTCGTCTTGGGGCAGGCGGAGCCGACATAAGGCACCTCCGCGCCGCTCTCGATCAGCAGGCGCGCGACCAGAAGCTCCGAACCCTCGTAACCCGACAGCGTGATGGTGCCCTTGATCGGCGTCGCCTGCAGCGCGGCCTTGATGGCGGGCAGGAAAGCGTTCTGCGCGGCGGCCACCTTTTCGGGGTCCACGCCATAGGCGTCCCCGATCGCGGCAAGCCATGCGGCGGTTCCGTCGTGACCGACGGGCGCTGAGCCGACAATCGTGCGGCCAGCGGCCTCGAACTCACGAATGGCGGCGGTGTAGAAGGGGTGGATCGCGGCCACCACCTGACTATCCAGCGCGGCATAAAGCTCACGCCACTCACGGCAGGGAACGACCGGACCTGCCGCCAGACCGAGTGGCGCGAGCATCCCTCCGATTCCAAGAGGATCCGCAGGGAACATTTCGCCCAACAGCGTGACTGTCGGACGGTCTGATTTACCCGAGACAGGGGCCTGGACTGGACCGGCCTCCACCTCCTGTCGGGCATAGTTGAGCATCGCCCCGGCGAGGACATCCTTGGCCTCGGCATGGGTCGGCACCCCGAAGCCCGGGACGTCGATGCCGACGATACGGACCCCATTGATCTCATCCGGCAACAACCGGAGAGGCACACCGGACGCGGTCGGCACGCAGAGATTGGTGACCACAATGGCGTCGTAACGCTCGGGGTCGGCCATCTCGTGCACGGCGTCGCGGATGTCTTCGAAGAGTTTCCCCGTCACCAGGGTCTCTGAATTGAACGGCACGTAGCCCACCGACCGGCGGGCCCCGTAGAAATGGCTGACGAAAGTCAGGCCGTAGACGCAGCAGGCCGAGCCCGACAGCACCGTGGCGACCCGGCGCATCCGCAGACCCACGCGGAGCGAG
Source organism: uncultured Roseicyclus sp. (assembly GCA_964578115.1). Taxonomy (GTDB): domain Bacteria; phylum Pseudomonadota; class Alphaproteobacteria; order Rhodobacterales; family Rhodobacteraceae; genus Roseibacterium. The sequence goes on along the minus strand of CAZOBK010000152.1, from coordinate 676 downwards.
CCGAAGGCTGGGCACATGCTCTGCGGCTTGTCGTGGGGGCCTTGCGGATAATCCTTGGCGTACTGGTCGAGGATCTCGGACTTGCCGGCCATGCGGGCGGCCTTTTCCATCTCGGCCGCGCCCGCGTGACAGCCCATACCGTCGCCGCCCTGTGCAGGTGCGCCTTCGGGGGCGGTATCCACACGCGCCTCACCGCGGATCACCTCGACATCGGCTGCGTCGTCGTAGCGGACTTCTCTGGGTTGGTCGTCGATTGGGGTCATTTCTCTCACGCCTCGTCGTAGATCACTTCGAGGGATTGCTTGGGCTTCGCGTCCTTGCCGCGCATGTCGGCGTCGGTCGCGGGCACAAGCTCGTATCCGGCGCCGGTTTCCGAGCCGTCGAACAGCGCCAGAAGCTGATCCTGGTTCAGCGCGGTGGGCCGCATCGGCGGCGCTTCGGCCACGTTGTCCCCCAGCCCGGCGAACAGTTGGCCCCATTCGCTTTCGGCGGTGCCGACGATCTGGTAGTTCGCGGATTTCTTGCGCAGGTCGTCGTTCTGCGGGATCGAGGCGAGGATCGGGATATCGACCGCCTTGGCGAAAGCCTGCGCCTCGCCCGAGCCGTCATCCTTGTTCACCACAAGGCCCGCGACGCCGACATTGCCGCCGAGCTTGCGGAAATATTCCACCGCCGA
>CAZOBK010000151.1:0-2460 GCA_964578115.1 uncultured Roseicyclus sp. | reverse complement strand
TTCGACCGCGAGGAAGGCATCCTCGACGCCGGGCGGCTGGCGCGCGTGGTGGCCAATCCCACGACGCCGCTGAGCTTCAAGATCGAAAAGGATACGGAGTTCCGCGACACCGTCGTGACGCTGCTTCTGGACAATTCCGGCTCCATGCGAGGGCGGCCCATCTCGATCGCGGCGATCTGCGCCGACGTTCTTGCCCGCACGCTGGAGCGCTGCGGCGTGAAGGTCGAGATCCTGGGCTTCACCACCCGCGCGTGGAAGGGCGGCAAGGCGCGCGAGGACTGGCTTGCGGCGGGCCGCCCGCAGCAGCCCGGACGTCTGAACGACCTGCGCCACATCGTCTACAAGCCCGCCGACGCGCCATGGCGCCGGGTGCGCGACAACCTGGGCCTGATGATGAAAGAGGGTCTTCTGAAGGAGAACATCGACGGCGAGGCGCTGGAATGGGCGCACAGGCGAATGATCGGGCGGCCCGAGGCGCGCAAGATCCTGATGGTGATTTCCGACGGGGCGCCGGTGGACGACTCGACCCTGTCGGTGAACCCCGCGAATTACCTCGAAAAGCACCTGCGGGACGTGATCGCCATGGTGGAAAAGCGCAAGGCGGTGGAGCTTCTGGCCATCGGCATCGGCCATGACGTGACACGCTACTACGAACGCGCGGTGACGATCACCGATGCCGAGCAGCTCGCCGGCGCCATCACCGAGCAGCTCGCGGGTCTTTTCGACAGCGACCCGAGGGCGCGGGCGCGCGTGATGGGGATGAAACGGGCGAGCTGACGCGACACGCCCGGAGGGCACCGATGACCGCCAGACCCATGTTCGCCGGAGCCAGTGCCGCGCTCTCGGCCATGATGGCGGCGGTCGCGATACTGGCCTGGGCCATGCCGACGGGCAACGTTGCGGGCCCTCTGGCGCGGATGCTCGACGGCTACGCCCCGTGGCTCCTCGGCGCGGCGCTGGCCCCGACGTTTCTTTGCGCGGCGCTGGGCGCGCGGCGGACCGGCGCCGCCCTGACGCTGCTGATCGCGGCGGGCGGGATCGTGCAGGTCGGCGCCTATCGCGATGTGACCCGGCCCCTCGAGCCGGCACTCGAGGCGGATCACGGCGTCCTCTTCTTCAACGCCCTGGCCGGCAACGACGGCAATGGCGCGCGTATCGTGGAGGCGGCGATCGCCACGGGCGCGGACGTTCTCATCTTCGCCGAGGCCGAGGCGCTTCTGGCCGAACTCGATACGCTCGGCGACGCCTATGCCTTCGTCTCGCCTTGCACGGAAGGCGCCTGCGAGCTGCTGATCGCGACCAACCTGCCCGTGATCCGGTCCTGGCGGCTGGAGCTCAACCCCGCCTGGCCCGCGCGCTACGCCGTTCTGGAGGTCGAGGTGCCCGATCACGGGCCGGTCTTCGTGGCGGCCGTCCATGTGGCGAAACCCTGGATGTCCGGCATCGCGGAGCCGGAGCTTGCGCGCCTGACCGCGCAGCTGACCTGGCTTGACGGACCGTCCGTTGTCGTGGGCGATTTCAACATGCCGCCCTGGAGCCGGCCGATGCGCGGGCTTCTGGGCGACACCGGTTTTCGCGCCATCCGCGGGGGACCGGGCACATGGCCGGTCTCCGCCGCCGCCCCCTTGCGCCTTCCCATCGACCATGTGCTCGTCCGCGACGATGTCGCCGTCACCTCGGTGGTGCCCTTCGGCGCGGATTTGGGGTCCAACCACCTAGGGCTGATCGCCGGGATCGCCCTGCCCTAGACGCCGGTGACCGGCGCGGCGGAAACCCGCAGGGCCGGTTCCATCTGGACCACGGCCGCCGGGAGAACTAGAACCTTGACCAAGTCATGTTTCAATCCTTCGACGCCAAGACCACGCCCGATCAGGGACCGCCCCGGGTGGCGGCACTCCGCGCACAGATGCAGGCGGAGGGCATCGACGCGTTCCTCGTGCCCCGCGCCGACCGGTTCCAGGGCGAATACGTGGCGCCCTGCGACGAGCGCCTGGCGTGGCTGACCGGGTTCACCGGCTCGGCGGGATTCGCCGCGATCCTCGCGGACAAGGCCGGCATCTTCGTCGATGGGCGCTACCGGGTGCAGGTTCGTGCGCAATCGGACATGGGCACGTTCAGCCCCGTGGACTGGCCCGAGACCAAGCTCGAGGATTGGCTCAAGGACCAGTTCCCCGGCGGTGGCGTGGTGGCCTATGACCCGTGGCTGCACAGCGCGGCCGAGGTCACGCGGCTGAGCAAGGCCCTGGCGCCCCGGCAGATTACGCTGCGCGCGGTCGAAAACCTCGTCGACCGCATCTGGGACGACCGCCCCGCCCCGCCCATGGCGCCCGCCAGCACATGGCCCGAGACCTATGCGGGGCTCAGCGCCACCGCCAAGCTCGACGCCGTGGCGGGCGATCTCGCCGAGGCCGGGGAGGACGCGGCCCTGATCACCCAGCCCGACAGCATCTGCTGGCTGCT
>CAZOBK010000150.1:0-2463 GCA_964578115.1 uncultured Roseicyclus sp. | reverse complement strand
GATAATATATCTTGTCCGCTTCTAGGTTTAAATAAACTGTCAATAGCTAATGAAGAGGAAGTACCAGTAACTAAACGAGAACTAGGCGTTAAACTTAAACCAGTCGGAGTACGAACCTTGAACGGACTTGGAGTTCTAAGATTAACATCTAGTCTACTCACACTCTTTCCTAAAAATGGTATTCTTGTATTAATACTTGAACCACCTGTTAAACGTGATGGAGGTATATCAACTCGACTTATAGATTTTACTGAGCCTGTTGGTGTAGGTATATCTAATGATGATTTAGCGCGCATCCCTCTGAACGCTTGGCCTTTCTTATCAGGGAAAAAACCTTTTCCTTTTTGAGAAGGCTTATCAATAAGGTCATCAAATATATTTGCTTTACCCTCTTGTATATCTGCAGCTTTAAAATTACCTTCTTTCCTAAGTAAGTCCGCGTATTGTTTACTGGTTACTTTCTTAGCTTCATCTAAAGTCAGGCGCTTTCCGCCAACTCTGAATGTTTTTTCAGTCGTGGCTGGTTTAGGCTTAGGCCTCGGAGTTCCTGAGAATGTTTGAAACTCATCCAGTTTAAAGCTAGGCGCTTCAGTTCTTAATAGATCGCCAGTAAAACTTCTCTCTATTTGAGTTTGAGTAATAGTAGTGTCTCCTGCCCGACGTACTTTAATATCTTTAGTCAAAAATCCAGTATCTGGTTGTTGTCGTGTTACTGTTTTTTGAATATCAAACTGTTTTGGCGGCTGTCTAATAAACTCTTGTTGTCTAAAGAACTCAGTCTCAAAGTCTATTGATGCCTTTCCTTTCTGTACTGGTTGTGATCTTGTCTGTAATATATCTCTACTAATCTTATCTGCGTTTTTAGTTACCGCTGATATTTCCCCAGCAGTATCTGTAACAGTACCTGTAATGAATGTATCTACTCTACGACCTCCACCGCCACCAGTTCTTCCTGATCCTGATCTAATCTGCTCACCTAGTGTAACTGTTGTTCTACTAGTCGGTGTATCTTTTGCAACATCTAGTACCTCTTGCGCTAGTTTATTATAATCAGCATCTGATAACGGTTTTACGCTTCCTTCAACCAAAAGAGACTCGACTTTTTGTTTACTAGTAACCTTACCGCTTACAGATAATGGATCATCGCTTCTTCCTGTTGCTTTTACTACACCAGCGCCTGTTGTTTCTGTTTGATCTATAATAGTAAATTCTTTCTCTGCGACTCTTGCGGCTCTTGTCTGTTCATCAATAGTACGGAATGTCTGAGCGCTTGTTATATCTAACGTATCATCCGCAGCCTTTCTGCTAGTGGTTAAGACATCACCAGTTGTTCTTGTTGCTGTTGAGGGCGTACTAACCGTGACGTCTGGCGCTAAATTAAATGATCTAAAACCTAGTTGTAAATCTAAAATAGTTCCAGCGGTTAAACCAAAAGCTGCTCCCGGGTTTGTTTGAAATAGTTCGCCAAGACTAGCACCACCTGATGCTATAGTAGATTGAGGATCACTAATAAATTCACTTACTGAGCCTGTTACTTGGCTTCCTGTTCCTAAAGGATCTTTAATAGCGCCAAAAAAAAATTTAGCAGGCTCTTCTACGAATGATTTCACCACTTGCCCACCTGCCGCGCCAAAAAATGAACCAGTTCCTACAAGTGGTGAAGCAACACCGAACTCTTGCTCTCTTGCTCTATTTTGTAAATCACCAAATGTATTAATAAACTCTTGAGTATAATCTCTGTTTTTAGAAACAGGTGTAGCTTGAAACTGTTTAGCTTCTGCTTGTTGTTTTATACGAGAAGCCTCTGCTGCCTGAGCCTGTGCTATCTGTTCGCCGCTCAGTGTATTAAATGTTTGTGTTGGAGTTTGTTCCTGAAACTGATCTCTAAAAGTAGTGCCAAGCGTTACACCTGAACTATTAATATCGTTAAGTAATGCTCTCTGACCTGCGCCAAAATCAACACTAGAATCAAAGAAGGCTGTAGCTAAAGGAGTAACAGGGCTAAACGGAGTAAAAACAGAGAATGAATCACCTATTGTTTGTTTTGCTTGCTCTCTATTCTGCTCTAAGTTTTGAATAAACTCAGCCTGTCTCATTTGCTCTCGGTCTGCTGCTTGTTCCCTTGTAGCATCCATAGGAGTAAAGTCTGGCTGTTGTACTTGTTGTGTAAACTGTCGCCCATCCTCTCTAGGAGGTTGTGTAATTGTTTGTTGAAACTCTTGGATCGCCGGAGATAATGTAGATGACATCTGACCAGGCTGCTGTTGTACTTGTCTTTGCTGTGGCGCTTGACCGTTAGCCTGTGTTAATGTATCTTGTAATTGTTGTACGCCAGGTGATAGTGTAGATGAAGATCCCCCTACACGTCTTGCTGCTTGTTCTTGTTGTGCAATACGTTGGAGTATTGGCGCTTTATCAGAAATATTAATCTGTCCCGACTCTGGCGCGCTTCGTTGACCACTA
>CAZOBK010000149.1:0-2502 GCA_964578115.1 uncultured Roseicyclus sp. | reverse complement strand
AGCCCGAAGCGGTCACCACCAACGTTGGCCGATGGCGACCAATCGCAAATGCTCAATAGGTCTCAATCACCTCCGAATACGCTCCCCGAAGCTGGAGCGTTACCGTGATCTCCGCGTCATCCCGGTTGCGCCAGAACCAGCCGTGTTCACCGGCGAAGGGTGCTTCGATGGTTCCGTCCCCTGCGGTCTCCCCACGGCCCCGGTCATAGTCGACGGACTGTCCTTCGCCGTGCGCATGAAGATCGAAGTTGATCCGGCCACCTTCCGCCACCCAAGCGAACTCCGCCACATCGCCTTCAGCCATGACGAGCTTGACCTCGGCTGCGGCGTCGGGCGCGAGCGTGAAGGTCACGGTGTCCTGCCAGGTCTCCTGGGCGTGGGCGGCGGAGACGAAGCGGCCGAACACGTCGCCCAGCAGGCTGGAGCTGTCTCCGTGGATGAGGGCGTCCCGAGCCGCTTCCTCGGCCAGTTCCTGCTTGATCTCGCCCATTTCAGCGAGGCCGAGGACATGGCCCGCGCCCGTCGGGTCGATCCCGTATTCGGCGGGAAGGACGATGGTGAACAGGATCACCAGCGCCGAGACGGCAGCGATGATGGTGGAACGGATGAGTTGCGCCGTGGTCGGCAACTGGTCGAGGCTCGGTTTTTCTGCGTTGAACATGTCTGTCTCCGATGTCTCAGGCGGCCACGAAGTAGCCAGCGATCTGGTAGCCCATGAGGACGAACCCTGCCGTCATCATGAGGACGTTTGCGGTGTAGGCTTGCCGGAAGAACGACGGCCTCTTCCGCCAGAAGCCCATGACGATGAGGATGACAGCGAGCGCCAGAATCTGGCCAATCTCCACGCCCACGTTGAAGGCCAGCAGGTTGACCAACAGGCCCTCTTCATCGATCTGGTAGTCGAGGATTTTCGTGGCGAGGCCAGTGCCGTGGAACAGCCCGAAGATCAGCGTCGCGGCCTTGTTGTTGGGCTGGAAGCCGAACCACCGTTGATAGGCACCGAGGTTGTCGAGGGCCTTGTAGACCACCGACAGGCCGATGATCGCGTCCACGATGTAGGAGCTGATGCCCCAGCCATACCAGACGCCCGCCAGCATCGTGATCGAGTGACCGACCGCGAAGATGCTGACATAGATGGCCACGTCCTTCATCCGGTAGAGGAAGAAGACGACGCCCAGAAGGAACAGGATGTGGTCGTATCCGGTCACCATGTGCTTGGCGCCGAGATACATGAAGGGGATGATGTGAACCCCCCAGATTTCCTGGATGTAGCCCGCGTCACCCGGTGTGACGTTGTGGGCAAGCGCCTGCCCCACGCTCAAGGCGTAGACGGCGAAGATGCTGAGGATCAGGGCGGCCACGCGCCGTGACAGGCGCGAGGGCAGGCCCCGAGGTCTCGAAGTCATGAGATTTCTCCGTTCGTGCTGATGTTCGACAGAATGGCTGCGTCGAAGCGCAGCGTCAGTCAGGCACGTGGAGGTCGCTCGATCCTGAAGATGCGTGTTGGCCCGGCGCCGGAAGCACGCAGACGCCATAGGTCGCGGGTCGGGGGAACCGCCGTATCTCGCACGATGAGGGCCAGCACTGCAGGCGAATGATCGTGATCAGCGTTGTCGTGGTTGTGCCCGTGCATCGCCCAGTAGATGTCTTCCGCGAGGCTGCCATGGGCATGGCCATGTGTCTCGATCCTCTCGAAATGGTCCTCGATTGCCTCGGACACGACCGGCGCATGGCTGGACGCGGGCGCAATGGACCACAGCGCGATGGCCAGCCCGAGTATCAGGGCGGAGGTCGCGCTGGAGATGGTCCGCAGGGTGCCCATACCGTGTTTTCAATGCTCTCCGACTGCTCACGCCGCCCGTTCCGGACGATCTTGTTCTATCCCCTCCGGGGGGATACGCGTTCTGTATGATAAAAACTGAACGCCATGCAAGCCATCCCGCCGTCATCGCACGGCTGAAACGTGCCGATGGTCACCTGAGGTCGGTGATCGCTATGATCGAGGCAGGAAAACCCTGCATAGAGATCGCACAGCAGTTGCAGGCCGTCGAAAAAGCCGTCGCCAACGCCAAGCGCACACTCATCCACGACCATCTCGACCATTGCCTCGATGCCGAGGCGTCCGAGGAGGACCGTGCCGAGTTGCGAGACATCACCCGGTATCTCTGAGGCGACATGCTGGAAGTCCTTTCAGATCGCACCTACCGCCACTTGTTCCTCGCGCAGGTCGTCGCCCTTTTGGGCACCGGGCTTGCCACGGTCGCGCTTGGCCTTCTGGCCTACGACTTGGCCGGAGACGGGGCAGCGATGGTGCTGGGCACCGTCTTCACGATCAAGATGGTGGCCTATGTGGGGATCGCCCCCATCGCCGGGGCCTTCGCCGAACGGGTGAACCGCCGCGCCTTCCTGGTCGCGCTCGACCTCGTCCGCGCCGGGGCGGCGCTCTGTCTGCCCTTCGTGACCGAGGTCTGGCAGGTCTATGTCCTGATCTTCCTGCTGCAA
>CAZOBK010000148.1:0-2519 GCA_964578115.1 uncultured Roseicyclus sp. | reverse complement strand
CGACGCCGGGCCAGCGCGGGCTGGTGCTGATCGACCGTTCGGAGCTTTGGAAAGGACGTCCCGTCAAGAACCTCACCGAGGGTCTGACGAAAAAGGGCGGCCGGAACAACACCGGACGGATCACGGCACGACGCCGCGGTGGCGGGGCGAAACGCCTCTACCGGATCGTTGATTTCAAGCGCACCAAGATGGACGTCCCGGCGACCGTCGAGCGGATCGAATACGATCCGAACCGGACCGCCTTCATCGCGCTGGTGCGCTACAACGATGGCGAACAGGCCTACATCCTCGCGCCCCAGCGTCTCGCCGTCGGCGAGACCGTGGTTGCAAGCGGCAAGGCCGACATCAAACCGGGCAACGCGATGCCGTTTTCCGGCATGCCCATCGGCACGATCGTCCACAATATCGAGCTGAAGCCCGGCAAGGGCGGCCAGATTGCACGCGCGGCCGGAACATACGCCCAGTTTGTCGGACGCGACGGCGGCTACGCGCAGATCCGTCTGTCTTCGGGTGAGCTTCGCCTCGTGCGCCAGGAATGCATGGCGACGGTTGGCGCGGTGTCGAACCCCGACAACTCGAACCAGAACTTCGGCAAGGCCGGCCGCACCCGTCACATGGGCAAGCGTCCCTCCGTCCGCGGTGTCGCGATGAACCCGATCGATCACCCCCATGGCGGTGGTGAAGGTCGGACCTCCGGCGGCCGCACGCCCGTTACCCCCTGGGGCAAGGACACGAAGGGCCGTCGCACCCGCGACAAGAACAAGGCGTCGCAGCGGCTTATCATCCGTTCGCGTCACGCCAAGAAGAAAGGGCGCTAAGACATGTCGCGTTCCGTCTGGAAAGGGCCTTTTGTCGACAGCTATGTCCTCAAGAAGGCTGAAAAGTCCCGCGAGTCGGGCCGCAGCGAGGTCATCAAGATCTGGTCGCGCCGCTCCACCATCCTTCCCCAGTTCGTGGGCCTCACCTTCGGGGTCTACAACGGTCAGAAGCATATCCCGGTGAACGTCTCCGAGGACATGATTGGCCAGAAGTTCGGGGAATATTCGCCGACGCGGACCTATTACGGTCACGCCGCCGACAAGAAAGCCAAGAGGAAGTAAGCCATGGGCAAGGATAAGAATCCCCGCCGCGTGGCGGACAACGAAGCGATGGCGAAACTGCGCATGCTGCGCACGAGCCCGCAGAAGCTGAACCTCGTCGCTGGCCTGATCCGCGGCAAGAAGGTTGAAAAGGCGCTCAACGATCTGACCTTCTCGAAGAAGCGGATCGCGGGCGACGTGAAGAAGTGCCTTCAGTCGGCCATCGCCAATGCCGAGAACAACCATGGGCTCGACGTTGACGAGCTGATCGTCGTCGAGGCCTATGTCGGCAAGAACCTGGTGATGAAGCGTGGCCGTCCGCGGGCACGTGGCCGGTTCGGTCGCATCCACAAGCCGTTCAGCGAGCTGACCATCAAGGTCCGCCAGATCGAGGAGACTGCCTGATGGGACACAAGGTCAATCCGATCGGCATGCGCCTGCAGGTCAACCGCACCTGGGACAGCCGCTGGTACGCCGACACCAAGGAATACGGTGATCTTCTTCTCGAAGACATCAGGATGCGCGAATTCATCGAGGAAGAGGCCAAGCAGGCCGGCGTCTCGAAAATCATCATCGAGCGTCCGCACCGCAAGTGCCGTGTTACCATCCATACCGCGCGTCCCGGTGTCATCATCGGCCGCAAGGGCTCGGAAATCGAGGTGCTGCGCAAGAAGCTCGCCGCGATGACCGACAGCGAACTGCACCTCAACATCGTCGAGGTGCGCAAGCCCGAGCTTGACGCCGCACTGGTGGCCGAAAGCATCGCGCAGCAGCTTGAGCGTCGTGTGTCGTTCCGCCGTGCCATGAAGCGCGCGGTTCAGAACGCGATGCGGATGGGTGCGCTTGGCATCCGGGTCAACGTCGCGGGCCGTCTTGGCGGCGCCGAGATCGCCCGGACGGAGTGGTATCGCGAGGGCCGCGTGCCCCTCCACACCCTGCGGGCCGACATCGACTACGCGCTGAAGGAAGCCTCGACGCCTTACGGCATCATCGGCATCAAGGTCTGGATCTTCAAGGGCGAGATCATGGAGCACGACCCGTCGGCTCGTGATCGTCGCAACCAGGAGCTCCAGGAAGGCGGCGGGCCACGCCCGCGCCGTGACCGGTAAGGAGTAGAGAAGATGCTGCAACCAAAGCGCACGAAATTCCGCAAGATGCAGAAGGGCCGCATCCGGGGCGACGCGAAGGGCGGGTCCGACCTGAACTTCGGCACCTTCGGTCTCAAGGCACTTCAGCCCGAACGCGTCACCGCGCGTCAGATCGAAGCCGCCCGTCGGGCCATGACGCGTCACATGAAGCGTCAGGGCCGCGTCTGGATCCGGATCTTCCCCGACACGCCGGTGACCTCCAAGCCGGTCGAAGTCCGGATGGGCAAGGGCAAGGGTTCGGTCGATTTCTGGGCCTGCAAGGTCAAGCCCGGCCGGATCATGTTCGAGATCG
>CAZOBK010000147.1:0-2525 GCA_964578115.1 uncultured Roseicyclus sp. | reverse complement strand
CATGCAGAACACAGGTCGGGCGATCGGCGACGGCATGACCGGCGGCGTCTTGTGGCGCTGGTGCCGGATCGGGCACATCTCCCGAGGGACGACCACCTTGCCGGGTTGGGCAGGTTGGCACGGGCCGAAGCCCCGCTCCCGATGCTGCGGTGGGCGGGCAGAGGCGGGGCCTGCTTCGCAATGCTGCGGCCTTGGTGCTCGGCGGGACACCGATCGAAGCGGCAGGGGCCTGTCGCCGCCCGAGCGCGACCGGCGCGGCGTCCGCATACGGCCCGTCAGCGGTGCCCCACCCAGCCACGATCGTCGGTGAACGCGCGGCCGGGCGTTATCCGGGTCGCCTCGTAGGCGTCGGGCAGCGCTCGGAGCGGTTCCAGCGGTCGGGGTGACGCAGCCATCACGACGTTGCCGGTCCCACGGGCGCTGAGCGGGCCACGGACCGCCAGGACATGCGGATATAGGCTTTCGAGGATCGCATGGGTGCCGCGTGCGAGGGGGCCGTCCAGCCGGTCGATCAGGTTGACGTAGACCGGTCCGTCCACGATCCGGCGCAGCCGTTCGAAGGTCTCCATGGTGACAAGGTGGGCGGGCACCGACCCCGACGAGAACGCATCCATCACCGCGGCATCGAACCGGCGCCCCGTCTCGTTCAGGTAGACCCTGCCATCTTCGTGGACGATGCCCAACCGACCGACCTGCGGCGCACCGCCGGAGGCATCGTAACCCGCCCGTTCGATCATGTCCCCGGCCCAAGGCAGGTGCCGCAGGACGACCTCTGTCACCAGCGGATCGATCTCGACCGCGATGGCGTGCGCGCCTTCGCGCGACGACAGAAGCTGGGTCGGCAGGGTAAAGCCACCGCCGCCGATGAAGAGCACCGAGGGCTCGGGGCCGAGGTCCTCCTCCATTCGCGCCCATATCCACTCCGCGTAGGGCAGGATCAGGCTGCCCGACACGTCGGCCGCCCCACCATCGCGGACGACCCGTTCGGCGGCCTGCCGCGTGCGGTCGGAGTATAGATTGACCGCCCCACCGCTCTGCGCGACGTCGATGCAGGAGAGACCGGATTCGTAGCGGCAGACAGGACCAAGCAAGGCACTGGCGGCCACCAGAACACCGACCGGCAGGAGCGGAGCCAAAGACGTGCTGGTCGCTGCACGGCGGCCCGCACCGCCCCCGCTTCCGCCACTGGCGCGTACGAACGGCACGCACAGGAGCGCCATGGCCGCGCAGCCCGCAAAGGTCGCGGCCGATCCGGCCAGCGGCAGCGCCACGAAACCGGCAAGCACGGCACCGACGATGGCACCAAGCGATCCTGCAGCGAGGACGAGGCCCAGCGAGGAGCCTTCGCGGCCCGGCCGCGCCTCCACGGCCAGCTTCGCCAAGAGAGGCGAGGGGGCGCTGATGAGGACCGAGGCGGGGAAGAAGGCCAGGAAGACGGCGAGCAGCATCCCGCCCGTCCCGCGCGCGCCCCAAGCGTAGATGAGGCCAAGGACGGTCGGCGACAGGGCCGCCAGCACCGCCGTGGCGATGAGCGCCGTACGCACGTTGCGCAGCGCCACGTTCTGCTCGCGTTCGGCGATGAAGCCGCCGACCGCGTTGCCGAGCGAGAAGCCCGCTAGAACCGTGGCGATCACGGCCGTCCATGTCAGCAGCGACGTGCCGAAGAAGGGCGCGAGCACACGGCCTGCCGCGATCTCGTAAGTGAGGCCTGTCGCGGACAGCACCAGTATCAGTCCGATCGCCGTCCAGAAGCGCATGATCAACTCCTCGTCCCGAACTCCGTTTTCTCCCGGGCTGCACATAATGCGCGCGCTGGCCATGGCAGGGGCGCAGTCGCGAAACCTGACGGAAAAAGCAACTGCGGCACTGGTAGCTTTTCGCATCTCACAGGTGAGACGCCCACCTCGCATGTTCATCATCGACGACGAAACGGTGGGAATGCCCTGCTTCGGCCTTCAGATGCGTGTGATCGATGGGCAGGTCGTCATGCGCGTGCTCCAACGCCTCGGCATCGTCCGGGGGCCGGAGCCGAACTGCGACGATGACACCGGCCGCCACCAGAACCGACAGACCGACCACCGTGGTCACGGCGCCGCCGGGAGGTTCAGCGCCAGCAGCGCGGCGAGCATGCGGCGATCGTGCGGCTTGCATGGCTTGGTGTGGCGGTTGGGAGCAGACCGCTTTAGCCGACCCCCTGTGGCGGTGCGCCGAGATCGATTTTCGGACGCGCCTTTCCGTCTCGCCCGGCGTCTGTTCATCCGGGCAGGTTTGGTCAAGGTCCGTTGCCTGCGTTTTCTGGCCGCCGTCTTTTTGGTCCCGCAACGCCCGTCGCGTTCCTGTCACGGCCGTCGCCAAATGCGCCCGACATGGCCCTCAGAAGATCTCGAACAACCCGCAGGCGCCCTGCCCTCCGCCCACGCACATGGCGACCACACCGAGTTTCGCGTCCCGTCCGCGACCCTCCAGCAGCAGGTGCCCGGCCATGCGCGCGCCCGACATGCCGTAGGGATGGCCGATGGAGATCG
>CAZOBK010000146.1:0-2652 GCA_964578115.1 uncultured Roseicyclus sp. | reverse complement strand
TCGGCAACCGCCGGGTGCGCTCGGTCGGCGAGCTGATGGAAAACCAGTACCGCGTGGGCCTCCTTCGGATGGAGCGCGCGATCAAGGAACGCATGTCATCGGTCGAGATCGACACGGTGATGCCGCAGGACCTGATCAACGCCAAGCCGGCGGCGGCGGCGGTGCGTGAATTCTTCGGCTCCTCGCAGCTGTCGCAGTTCATGGACCAGACCAACCCGCTGTCGGAGGTCACGCACAAGCGGCGTCTTTCGGCGCTGGGCCCGGGTGGCCTGACGCGCGAACGCGCGGGCTTCGAGGTGCGCGACGTGCACCCGACGCACTATGGCCGGATGTGCCCGATCGAAACGCCGGAAGGTCCGAATATCGGCCTGATCAACTCGCTCGCGACCTTCGCGCGGGTGAACAAGTACGGCTTCATCGAAACGCCCTACCGCAAGGTCGAGAACGCGCAGGTCACCGACGAGGTGGTCTACATGTCCGCCACCGAGGAGATGCGTCACACCGTGGCGCAGGCCAACGCGCATCTGTCGGATGCCGGCCAGTTCGAGAACGAGATGGTCAACACCCGCCAATCCGGCGAATACACGCTCGCCCCGCGCGAGGCCGTGGACCTGATCGACGTGTCGCCCAAGCAGTTGGTGTCTGTTGCCGCCTCGCTGATCCCGTTCCTCGAGAACGACGACGCGAACCGCGCACTGATGGGCTCCAACATGCAACGTCAGGCCGTTCCGCTTCTGCAGGCGGACGCGCCCTTCGTGGGCACGGGTATCGAAAGCAAGGTCGCCATCGACAGCGGCGCCGCCATCCAGGCGCGCCGTGCGGGTGTCATCGACCAGGTCGACGCACAGCGTATCGTCGTGCGCGCCACCGAGGATCTGGAGCTTGGCGACGCCGGCGTGGACATCTACCGCCTGCGCAAGTTTCAGCGTTCGAACCAGAACACCTGCATCAACCAGCGTCCGCTGGTGAAGGTTGGCGACAAGGTGGGCAAAGGCGAAGTGATCGCTGACGGACCCAGCACCGACATGGGTGAGCTGGCGCTCGGCAAGAACGTGATCGTCGCCTTCATGCCGTGGAACGGCTACAACTACGAGGACTCGATCCTGATCTCCGAACGGATCGTGAAGGACGACGTCTTCACCTCGATCCATATCGAGGAATTCGAAGTCGCCGCCCGCGACACCAAGCTCGGGCCCGAGGAAATCACCCGCGACATCCCCAATGTCGGCGAGGAGGCGCTGCGCAACCTCGACGAGGCGGGTATCGTCTATATCGGCGCCGAAGTGGGGCCGGGCGACATTCTCGTGGGCAAGATCACCCCCAAGGGCGAGAGCCCGATGACGCCGGAGGAGAAACTGCTCCGCGCGATCTTCGGCGAAAAGGCCTCGGACGTGCGTGACACGTCGCTTCGGCTGCCGCCGGGCGATTTCGGCACGGTCGTCGAGGTTCGCGTCTTCAACCGCCATGGCGTGGAGAAGGACGAGCGCGCGCTCCAGATCGAGCGTGAGGAAGTCGAGCGTCTGGCCCGCGACCGGGACGACGAGCTCGTTATCCTCGAGCGCAACATCTACGCGCGCCTGAAGTCCATGATCCTCGGCAAGACCGCGGTGAAGGGACCCAAGGGCGTAAAGGCGGGCTCCGAGATCACCGAGGACCTGCTGGAGACACTGTCCCACGGCCAGTGGTGGCAGCTTGCCCTCGGCGACGAGCAGGACGCGGCCCAGGTCGAGGCCTTGCACGAGCAGTTCGAGGCGCAGAAACGCGCGCTCGACCACCGCTTCGAGGACAAGGTCGAGAAAGTCCGCCGCGGCGACGACCTGCCCCCGGGCGTGATGAAGATGGTCAAGGTCTTCATCGCCGTGAAGCGCAAGCTTCAGCCGGGCGACAAGATGGCCGGCCGTCACGGCAACAAGGGCGTCATCTCCAAGGTCGTTCCGATGGAGGACATGCCGTTCCTCGCGGACGGGACCCCGGTCGACTTCGTTCTGAACCCGCTCGGCGTTCCATCGCGGATGAACGTGGGCCAGATCCTCGAGACGCACATGGGCTGGGCCGCGCGCGGTCTGGGCCTGAAGGTCGACGAGGCGCTGGACGAGTATCGCCGTTCGGGTGACATGACCCCGGTGCGCGACGCGCTCAAGATCGCCTATGGCGACGAGGCCTATGACGACGCTTTCGGCACCATGGACGAGGACCAGGTCATCGAGGCGGCGTCCAACGTCACCACCGGCGTACCGATCGCGACCCCGGTCTTCGACGGTGCGAAAGAGGCCGACGTCAACGATGCGCTGGTCCGTGCAGGTTTCAGCCAAAGCGGTCAGTCAGACCTCTTCGACGGACGCACGGGCGAGAAATTCGCGCGTCAGGTCACCGTCGGGGTCAAGTACCTGCTGAAGCTGCATCACCTGGTGGACGACAAGATCCACGCCCGTTCGACGGGGCCCTACAGCCTCGTCACCCAGCAGCCGCTGGGCGGCAAGGCGCAGTTCGGCGGCCAGCGTTTCGGCGAGATGGAGGTCTGGGCGCTGGAAGCCTACGGCGCGGCCTACACCCTGCAGGAGATGCTGACGGTGAAATCCGACGACGTGGCCGGACGGACCAAGGTCTACGAGTCGATCGTCAAGGGCGAGGACAACTTCGAGGCCGGCGTGC
>CAZOBK010000145.1:0-2780 GCA_964578115.1 uncultured Roseicyclus sp. | reverse complement strand
GTCTGCGCCATGAAGCCGTCGATCACCCGGTGAAAGACCACGCCGTCATAGGCGCCCTCGCGCGCCAGTTCCTTCATGCGGGCGGAATGCTGGGGCGCCACGTCGGGCAGAAGCTCGATGGTGACGGTGCCGTCCTTCAGCTCGATGAGGATCGTGTTCTCGGGGTCGTTGATCTCGGCCATGTCCAGTTCCCTTTGGCTGTTCGGGTGTATGTGTGCGTGTTCGCGGGCCCTGTCGCGGGCGCGAACGCTCAGCGCTTGTATTTGCCGGTCACGGCCTTGGCCACCGCGGGCGGCACGAAATGCGAGACGTCACCGCCCAGCCGCGCGATTTCCTTGACGAGTTTCGACGCGATCGCCTGCCGGTCGGCCTCGGCCATCAGGAAGACGGTGACGATCTCGCTGTCGAGCTTGCGGTTCATGCCCACCATCTGGAATTCGTATTCGAAATCGGCGACGGCGCGCAGGCCGCGGATGATGATGCCGGCGCCCACGTCTTTCGCGCAGTCGATCAGCAGGTTTTCGAACGGGTGTGCGACGATCTCGGTGCCGGTGGCCTCCGACAGCTTGGCGCATTCGGCCTCCACCATGGCCACGCGTTCTTCCAGCGTGAAGAGCGGTCCCTTGTCGCGGTTGATCGCCACGCCGATGACGAGGCGGTCCACCAGCCGACAGGCGCGCTTGATGATGTCAAGATGGCCCAGCGTGATCGGATCGAAGGTGCCTGGATAAAGTCCTGTCCGCATCGCGGTTATCCGCCCTCTTGCAGCCCTGTCGTGGCATCCCGCCGAATTCGTCCGGACACAACCATTGAAGGCCCGGGTTTGCAAGCCCCCGGAGCCCCGCGCACGGGTCTACGCAGGGGCCAGAGCCTTTGCAAAGGCCTTGCGCGGTTTGAAAGCCGCGCGGCCCGTACCGCGGACGACCGGCTCAGAACCCCTTGATCATGCTCTCGAGCGCGGTCTTTTCCATCTCCAGCTCGGCAAGCTGCGCCTTGACCACGTCGCCAATGGAAATCAGGCCCACCATCTCGCCGGATTCCACCACCGGCATGTGACGGAAGCGGCCCGCCGTCATCGAGGCGAGCACGCCGTCTGAGGTATCGGACAGCCCACAGCCGACGATCTCGGCCGTCATGATCGAACCCACCGTCGCGGTCAGACACCCCGCGCCCGACTTCGACAACTCGCGCACGATATCGCGTTCCGACAGGATGCCCAGCGCCGTCTTTCCGTCCGAAGAAACGATCACCGCGCCGATCCGCCGGGCCGCAAGCAGGCTGGCGGCCTCCGACACGCTGGCCTCCGGTTCGACCGTGACGATCCCGTCGTCGGATTTCGATTTTAGTATCTGGCTCACCAGCATCGCGCACCTCCCATGCGGCCCTGAGGTTGTCTCCCCGTGTCTCCCGGTTGCAGGGTCGGCCCGTCTCGGGTCCGGTGTCAAGAAAAACAGCACGCTAGCGAGACTGGCCCCGGTGTTTCGCATAAAGGGTGGCGACCGGCCGGGGGCGCGGGGTGGCCTCTTGCTGGCGCTGCTGCTGATCGCGGCGCCGGTGTGCCGGGCCGTCTGCCGGGCGTGGGACCTCGTGCTCAGCGACCCGGCTGCCCGTTCGGAACACGGCAAGGCAAAGGACATCACGAAACGGCCGCCTCGAGGCGACCGAGTTCGGCGCGCAGCCCGTCGCGCAGCACCGAGGCGAACCGGTCGAGGCGCGCGTCGCGCGGCCCCGCGTGAGAGACCAGCCAGAAGGTGCGGCGCAGGCGGACCTCGTCGGGCAGAACGCGGCGAAGGTCCGGCGCGAAGGGCAAGGCGAAATCGTGGACAATGGCCAGACCCGCTCCGGCCCGCGCGTAGTTCAGCTGGACCGACACGGCGTTCGAGGCCAGCGGCACCCGGCTGACGCCCAGCCCGGCGAGATAGTCGAGCTCGGCGTCGAAAATCATGTCGGGGATGTAGCCGATCATGCGCGCGCCCTTCAGATCGGCGCGCGACGTGGGCGCGCCCTCCCGCGCGAGGTAGTCGCGCGAGGCCGCCAGCGACAGGCGGTAGTCGGCCAGCCGCTCGGCGCTCAGCCGGTCGGTCTTGGGCGGCGAAACCGCGATGGCGAGATCGGCCTCCCGGCGCGAGAGGTTCACGACACGCGGCAGTGCGAGGATCTGGATGTCGAGCGCGGGGTTCGCGTCGGCGATGGCGGCGCAGACCTGCGGCAGCAGGTAATTGGCACAGCCGTCGGGCGCGCCGATGCGGATGGCGCCCGTCAGCCCGCCCTCGCCGCCTGCGACACTCTCCAACCCACCCGACAGCGCGGCCTCGGCCGCCTCGGCCTTGGGCAGGAGGCGCTGGCCCGCTTCGGTCAGGCGGTATCCCTGCGGGGATTTCGCGAAGAGCACGGAGCCCAGCGCCTCTTCCAGCCGCGCGACCCGCCGCCCGGCCGTCGCCGGGTCGAGGCGGAGGCGCCGCGCGGCCCCGGACAGACCTTCGGCCCGGGCCACCGCCAGAAACACCCGCATGTCGTCCCAGTTGAGGGCCCAGTTCATGGCTCACCTTTGCAAAATCGCAAAATGACTTTGGCAACCTGCCGCTTTTACCCGCGTCTCTGCAAGGGTATCCTTGCCGCGAGGATCGCCTGACCGAGGGAGAGATAGCGATGGAAGAGATCGGACACTGGATCAACGGCAAGCGGGTGGCAGGCACGTCGGGCCGCGCCGCGGATGTCTGGAACCCGGCCACGGGCGAGGTGCAGGCCAAGGTGGCGCTCGCCTCCACCGCCGAGATCGA
>CAZOBK010000144.1:1165-2923 GCA_964578115.1 uncultured Roseicyclus sp. | reverse complement strand
CATCGTATCCTCTGCGTCTGTCTCGGCAATATCTGCCGCTCGCCCACGGCGGAGGCCGTGCTGCGCGCGCACCTGCCCGAGGCCGAGATCGACAGCGCAGGAACGGGCGGTTGGCATATCGGCAAGCCGCCTTACGGGCCGGCCATGGAGGCCGCTTCGCGGAGCGGCTATGATCTGTCGACCCAGCGCGCGCGACAGGTTTCCACGGCCGATTTCGACCGCTTCGATCTGATCCTCGCGATGGACCGTCAGAACCTCGCCGACCTGCGCAGCATGGCCCCAGAGGCCGCGCATCTGCGCCTGTTCCTTGAGCCCGTGGGCGATGGCGACGTGCCAGACCCCTATTTCACCCGTGACTTCGACGGCGCGCTCGACCTGATCGAGCGCGCGGCGGCAGCCTGGGCTGCGCGCCTGACCTAACTGCAGAGCGCCTCGGCCGTTTCCGCGAATCCGCGCCAGCGGCTCCAGAACGCGTCGTTGCGGCGGCTGTCGGAGAGTTGAACCTCCTCCGCCCGGCCCGGATCCTGGAAGAACCGCGCGCCCTCGCGCATGTCGGAGCGCGACAGCGTCATGTCGGCCGCGCTGCCGATGCAACGGCAGATCTCTCGGGTGACGCCGGGACGGTCGGACTGAACGCAGGCGCGTTCGATGGGGTTGGCGGACACGGAGGCCGGTCCGAAGACGGCGGCGACCGATAGCGCGGCGATAGCCGCGGCTCCGAGCGATATGCGCATGATGTTCTTTTGCCTCGACAAGGACTGCTTCCTGGGATGCAGGTCTGTTGCCCACATTATCCACAGTCTGCCCGAAGCAGCCGAGCCGATCAAGAAAAACAGGCGGTCAGGCGGCTGCGTCACCCGCGTTCAGCCGCTCTGCCACGATCCGGTCGGCCACGCGATGCGGCCCCGTTCCGGCCCGTGCGGCGCTGTCGAGGATATGGGCCATCATCCGCTCCAGTGCCGAAAGACGCTCGGTCACGAAATGCATCCGGTCGGGCACGCGTAGAATCTCGGCCGCGACGTTGACGATGCCGCCGCCATTGGCCACGTAATCCGGCGCATAGAGGATGCCGCGGCGGTGCAGGATGTCGCCCGCCGCGTCGCTGGCCAGCTGGTTGTTGGCGGCACCGCAGACGATGCGGGCGGGGATGACCGACGCGACCTCCTCGGTGATGACGCCTCCGATGGCGCAGGGCGCGAGGATGTCGGCACGCGCAGTGAGGATCGCATCGGGGGCGACCACCTCCGCCCCGAAGGTCGCGGCAGCCTGTGCCGCGCGGGCCGGGTCGATGTCGCTGACCAGAAGCTCCGCACCCGCGGCGCGCGCGAGCTTCGCCAGGTGCCAGCCGACATGGCCGAGACCCTGGATGGCCACGGTCCGCCCGGCCAGATCGCGGCTGCCGAAGCGCCGCTCGGCCGCGACGCGCATGGCGTAGAAGACGCCGCGGGCGGTGCGGGGCGAGGGATCGCCCGAAGCATAGGGCCCGTCGGGAAGGCCCGCCACGAAGCGCGTCTCCCGCCGCACCACCTGCATGTCGGCGGGTGACATGCCCATGTCCTCGGCCGTCCAGTAGCGCCCGCCCAGCGTCTCGACCGCGCGGCCCATGGCGTGCAGCTTCGCCTCCGTCTTCTCCGCCGGGTTCCCGAGGATCACCGCCTTGCCACCACCCAGCGGCAGATCGGCCGCCGCCGTCTTCAGCGTCATGCCTCGCGACAGCGCCAGCACATCGGCCAGCGCGGCGTCCTCGCTCTCGTAGGC
>CAZOBK010000144.1:0-1065 GCA_964578115.1 uncultured Roseicyclus sp. | reverse complement strand
CCTCGCTCTCGTAGGCGCGCATCCTCAGGCCACCGGCGGCAGGTCCGCGCGCCGTCGAATGGATCGCGATGAAGCCGGTGAGGCCCGCCTCGGCGTCCGTGACGCGCAGGACGGTGTCATGGGTGGGGATGGTCAGCGTCTCGATCTGCATGGGGCACGGTCCTTTCGATCCGGGTGGCATCGTTGCTCCCAGCGTAGCCTGTCCCGCATGGCGAGTTTCGCCAAATTCCGGCGAGCGCGCTCGCCAGTTTGACTGAATTCCGCTATACTTAGGCTTTTTGATAGAGGATTTCCCCAATGGATCGGATCGACACCCAGATCATCGCCCAGCTTCAGGCCGACGGGCGCCTCTCGATCACCGAACTGTCCGAGCGCGTCGGCCTGACCCCCACCCCCTGCGCCCGGCGGGTCCAGAGGCTCGAGGCCGACGGCGTCATCACCGGCTACACCGCCCGCGTGGACCCCGCGATGCTGGGCTACCCGCTGACCGTCTTCATCTTCGTGGAGCTGGAACGCCAGAGCCACGAGACCCTGCGCAATTTCGAGACCGCCATCCGCCGCTTCGACGAGGTGGTGGAATGCCACCTGATGACGGGCACGCGGGACATCCTGCTGAAGGTGGTGGCGACCGACCTCAAGGCCTTCGACAGGTTTCTCGAGGATCATCTCGTCCACGTTCCGGGCATCCGCGCGACGCGGTCGAGCTTTTCCCTGCGTACGATGGTCAGCCGCGACGTGCTGCCTATGGCCTAGAGTGGGGGGCGTAGACGGACCTAGTGCTGCCGCGCCTGCACCACGAAGCAGTCGATGCTGTCTTCGCCCAGCGCGCGCAAGGCCTCCAGCCGGTGATACCCCTCGATCAGGACGTAACGCTTGCCGTCGGCCCGCACCCGGATCGGCGTGGTCTGACCGTTCTCGAGCATGTCATTGGCCAATGCCTCGACCTTGGCGGCATCGAGCGTCTTGGCCCGCTTGACGGGAACATAGACGGCGTCGATGGGCAGCGGGACGATCTTGAGCATGGGGCCTCGGTTTTCGGGGGTGTGGGGGGAGCCTAGCACGGGT
>CAZOBK010000143.1:0-3007 GCA_964578115.1 uncultured Roseicyclus sp. | reverse complement strand
GCGGCGCGCCCGATGGTCTGGATCAGCGAGGTCTCGGAGCGCAGGAAGCCCTCCTTGTCGGCGTCGAGGATCGCCACAAGCCCGCATTCGGGGATATCCAGCCCCTCGCGCAGCAGGTTGATCCCCACCAGCACATCGAAGGCCCCCAGCCGCAGGTCGCGCAGGATCTCGATGCGTTCCAGCGTGTCGATATCCGAATGCATGTAGCGCACGCGGATGCCCTGTTCGTGGAGGTATTCGGTCAGGTCCTCGGCCATGCGCTTGGTCAGCACGGTGGCCAGCACGCGAAAGCCCTTCGCCGCGGTCTTGCGGATCTCGTCCAGCAGGTCGTCGACCTGCATCTCGACGGGCCGGATCTCGACCTGCGGGTCGATGAGGCCGGTGGGGCGGATGACCTGTTCGGTGAAGACGCCGCCGGCCTGGTCAAGCTCCCAGTTCGACGGGGTCGCGCTGACGAAGACCGATTGCGGGCGCATCGCGTCCCATTCCTCGAACTTGAGCGGCCGGTTGTCCATGCAGGACGGCAGGCGGAACCCGTGCTCTGCCAGCGTGAACTTGCGCCGGTAGTCGCCGCGATACATTCCGCCGATCTGGGGCACGGAGACGTGGGACTCATCCGCGAAGACGATGGCGTTGTCGGGGATGTATTCGAAGAGGGTCGGGGGCGGTTCCCCCGGCGCGCGGCCGGTGAGGTAGCGCGAATAGTTCTCGATCCCGTTGCAGACGCCGGTGGCCTCCAGCATCTCGAGGTCGAAATTCGTGCGCTGCTCCAGCCGCTGCGCCTCAAGCAGCTTGCCTTCGCCCACCAGCTGCTCCAGCCGCTGCGCAAGCTCCGCCTTGATGCCCTTCATCGCCTGCTGCATTGTCGGGCGCGGCGTGACGTAGTGGGAATTCGCGTAGACGCGGATCTTCTCGAAACTGTCGGTTTTCTGGCCGGTCAGCGGGTCGAACTCGGTGATGCTCTCCAGCTCCTCGCCGAAGAAGGACAGCTTCCACGCCCGGTCCTCGAGGTGGGCGGGCCAGATCTCGACGCTGTCGCCGCGCACCCGGAAGCACCCGCGCTGAAACGCCTGATCGTTGCGGCGGTATTGCTGGGCGACCAGATCGGCCATGACCTTGCGCTGGTCATACTCGCGGCCCACGAACAGGTCCTGGGTCATGGCGCCATAGGTCTCGACCGACCCGATGCCGTAGATGCACGAGACCGAGGCCACGATGATCACGTCGTCGCGTTCCAGAAGCGCCCGGGTGGCCGAGTGGCGCATCCGGTCGATCTGTTCGTTGATCTGCGATTCCTTCTCGATATAGGTGTCCGACCGCGGAACGTAGGCCTCGGGCTGGTAGTAGTCGTAATAGCTGACGAAATACTCGACCGCGTTTTCCGGGAAGAAGCCCCTGAATTCGCCGTAAAGCTGGGCGGCCAGCGTCTTGTTGGGCGCGAGAATGATCGCGGGGCGCTGGGTTTCCTCGATCACCTTGGCCATGGTGAAGGTCTTGCCGGTGCCGGTGGCGCCCAGCAGGACCTGGTTATGGTCTTGACCGCGAATGCCCTGCGACAGTTCCGCGATGGCCGTGGGCTGGTCGCCCGCGGGCTCGTATTCGGAATGCATCACGAAGCGCTTGCCGCCCTCGAGCTTGAGATGCTGACGCAGCGCATCGACCGGACGGCCGGTCTCAGGCATCTGTTCTGGCGAATTGTTGTGCATGGACTACCCCCGGACAGGGTTATGTTGATGGCTTGCGGCCGGGCTTCAAGGCCTGACATGCGCCGGAGCGAGCCCGACGGGCTTGCGCCTTCAAATCGTTAACAAATCGTTATCGAGATGCTCGATATCTTCACAACTTTAAGGTGAATTTTTTATTGCAATGCGCGCCTGCGTTGCCTAATCTCGATATGCAAGCAGCAGAAGCGGTTGCCGGCCGGACCCGAACCACCCACCCACCCCTCGCTCCCTCGGGCCCGGCTGGCAACCCTCTCTGACGCAACTCTTCCCATCGTCTGACCTGCGCCTTTCGCATTCGCCAGGCAACGGAGGGTGCAAGCGCGGTGAATTTGGCGCATTGCACGCAGACACAACATTTCCGATAAACGACACAACCACCGCGAGGGTTTCGACATGCGCGCACGTATCTTCAAACCTGCAAAATCCGCCATGTCCTCGGGCACGGCGAAGACGAAGGAATGGGTGCTGGAGTTCGTTCCGGCCAGCCCGCGCCAGATCGATCCCTTGATGGGGTGGACCTCATCGTCGGACATGAACAGCCAGGTCCGGCTGCGCTTCGACACGCTGGAGGCCGCCAAGGAATACGCCGCCGATCACGGCATCGACGCGGTTGTGGTGCAGCCGAAGAAGCGCAAGCCCAATATCCGCTCCCGCGGCTACGGCGAGAATTTTGCGACCGACCGGCGCGGGGCATGGACCCACTAGGGCTGGAGTATCGCCGGGTCGATCCGGGCGATCCCGCCGTCGCCGCGCTGATCGCGCGACACGCGGCGCATGGCGACGCCCATTATCCTTCCGAGAGCAATCATCATCAGGACGGCGCGGCCATGGCCGCGTGCGGCGTGATTCTGTTCGCGGGCCTGAGCGACGGGATCGCGGTCGCAATGGGCGGCTACAAGGTGATCGCGCCGGGCGAGGGCGAGGTGAAGTCGATGCACGTGACCGAGGCGGCGCGCGGGCAGGGGGCCGGGGCGCGCATCCTCAAGATGATCGTCGATCACGCGCGGGATCGGGGTCTCTGCCGATTGTCCCTCGAGACCGGAAGCCACGAGGCCTCGGCCGCAGCGCGAAGGCTTTACGAGCGGGCGGGGTTTTCCTATTGCGCGCCCTTCGGCGGCTATGTGGACGACCCGATGAGCGTCTTCATGACGCGCGCGCTTTGAACGTGGACCGGGCGGGCCGGCTCGGGTATTGAGACGCCCGTGCGGCCCCTTAGCTCAACTGGATAGAGCAGCTGACTTCTAATCAGCAGGTTGAGGGTTCGAGTCCTTCAGGGGTCGCCA
>CAZOBK010000142.1:0-3132 GCA_964578115.1 uncultured Roseicyclus sp. | reverse complement strand
AGGCGTAGATCCTGTCCTTGCCGCCCCAGATGCCGATGATCAGGAACATCGGGATGAGGCCCGCCTCGAAAAAGAGGTAGAAGAGCACGAGGTCGAGCGCCACGAAAACGCCGATCATCAGCGTCTCGAGCACCAGCATCGCGATCATGTATTCCTTCACGCGATGCGTCACACCCCAGCAGGCCGCGATCGTGATCGGCATCAGGAACGTGGTCAGCAGCACGAAAAGAACGCTGATGCCGTCAACGCCGACCTTGTACTGCAGGCCGAAAAGCCACTCGGCCTGCTCGACCAGCTGAAAGCCGGTGTCGTTCGCGTCGAACTGCACGAGGATGAAGATCGACACGAGGAAAGTGGCGAGCGTGGCCGCGAAGGCCAGACGCTTGGCGTTGAGTTGCGCGGCTTCGTCATCGCCGCGCAGGAACACGGCCATGATGAGTGCGGCGACCAGCGGCAGGAAGGTGACGATGGAAAGTAGGTTGTCCATGGCTCGGCCTCAGCCCCCGCTCGACAGCGTCGCCCAAGTGATCAGGACGACGATCCCGAGCACCATCGCGAAGGCGTAGTGGAAGATGTAGCCCGACTGCGCCCGGCTGAGCGTGCGGGTGAAGAAGGGGATGATGCCCATGGCGAGCCCGTTGATCCCGCCATCGATCACCGACCCGTCGCCGCCCTTCCACAGGAACCGTCCCAGCCACTGCGCGGGCCGAACGAACAGGAACTCGTAGGCCTCGTCGAAATACCATTTGTTCAGCAGGAAGTTGTAGAGCGGCTTCTGGCTTTCCGCCAGGCGGCCGGGGATCGACGGATTGAGGATGTAAAACCACAAGGCGGTGACGAAGCCGAGGATCATCGCAAGGAACGGGCTGAACTTGACCCATAGGGGCACGTAATGCGCTTCGTTCAGGACGTCGTTGTCCGGGGCGGCGTGGATCGCGCCCTCGCCCGGCGGGCTGGTGAAGACATAGTGGTGATCGGCGCCATGGCTGTCCGAGGCCTCTTCGCCGTGGCTCTCGGCGGCCGCATCCTCGCCATGCTCGCCCTCGGCATAGGTGTCGACATACTCGACGCCGAAGAAAGTGGCGACCTGGTCGGTCTTGCCGAAGAAGCTGTTGTACCACACGACGCCCGAGAACACGGCGCCTACGGCCAGCACGCCCAGCGGCACAAGCATGGTCATGGGACTTTCATGGGCGTGGTCGTGGGTGTGCTTGTTGCCCCGCGCCTCGCCGAAGAAGGTCAGGAACATCAGCCGCCACGAGTAGAAGCTGGTGAAGACCGCCGCGACGATCAGCGCCCAGAAGGCGAAGGACCCCAGTTCGCCGCCGAAGGCATAGGCGCTTTCGACCACCGCGTCCTTCGAAAAGAAGCCGGCGAAGCCGATATAGGTGGTGGGGATGCCGACGCCCGTGATGGCCAGCGTGCCGATCATCATGGCCCAGTAGGTGTAGGGGATCTTCTTCCTCAGGCCGCCATAGTTCCGCATGTCCTGCTCATGGTGCATTGCGTGGATGACCGAGCCCGCGCCGAGAAACAGCATCGCCTTGAAGAACGCATGCGTGAAGAGGTGGAACATCGCGACCGAGTAGACGCCGACGCCCGCCGCCACGAACATGTAGCCCAGCTGCGAACAGGTCGAATAGGCGATCACGCGCTTGATGTCGTTCTGCACGAGGCCGACGGTGGCGGCGAAGAAGGCCGTGGCGGCGCCGACGATGATGATGAAATTCGTGGCAAACGGCGCGTATTCCATGATCGGCGACATGCGGCAGACGAGAAAGACGCCCGCCGTCACCATCGTGGCCGCATGGATCAGCGCCGAAACCGGCGTCGGACCTTCCATCGCGTCCGGCAGCCACGTGTGCAGGATCAGCTGCGCCGACTTGCCCATCGCCCCGATGAAGAGCAGCATGGCGATCGTGTTGGCCGCGTTCACCTCGTATCCGAGGAAGGGGAAGGTCGTCTCCATCAGCTCGGGACCCACGGCGAGGATCACATCGAACTGGATCGAATCCGCCATCCAGAACAGAGCGAAGATGCCCAGCAGGAAGCCGAAATCGCCCACGCGGTTGACGATGAACGCCTTCATCGCCGCCGACCCGGCGGACGGTTTGCGGTAGTAAAACCCGATCAGCAGGTAAGAGGCGACGCCCACGCCCTCCCAGCCGAAGAACAGCTGCAGAAGGTTGTCGGCGGTCACCAGCATCAGCATGGCGAAGGTGAAGAACGACAGGTAGGCGAAGAAGCGCGGCCGGTAGCTCTCGCCCTCCTTGAAGTTGTCGTCATGGGCCATGTAGCCGAAGGAATAGAGATGCACGAGCGCCGAGACGGTCGTGATCACGATCAGCATGATCGCCGTCAGCCGGTCGACCCGGATCGACCAGTCGGTAAAGAGCGTCCCGCTCTCGATCCAGGTGAAGAGCGTGCGGGTGTAGGTCTCGCCGTCGAAGCCGAGGAACACCACCCAGCTCAGCAGCATCGACAGGAACAGAAGGCCGGTCGCCACGACGCAGGCGGCCTGCTCGCCGATCAGCCGCCATGTGAACCCGCAGATGAGCGCGCCGACGAGCGGGGCGAAGAGGAGGATCGTTTCCATGGGTCTCTCAGCCCTTCATCACGTTGACGTCTTCGACCGCGATCGTGCCCCGATTGCGGAAGAAGCAGACCAGGATCGCAAGGCCGATCGCGGCCTCGGCGGCGGCGACGGTGAGGATGAACAGGGTAAACACCTGCCCCGTGAGATCACCGAGATAGGAGGAGAAGGCGACAAGGTTGATGTTGACCGCCAGAAGCATCAGCTCGACCGACATCAGGATGATGATGACGTTCTTCCGGTTCAGGAAGATGCCGAAAATGCCGATGACGAAAAGCGCCGAGGCCACCGTCAGATAGTGTTCCAGTCCGATCGTCATGTCGTCCCTCCGGGGGCGCGCCCCTGGTCTTTCATCATGCGCCGCGGTTGGCCGCGGTCGGTGTTCGAGTTGTCGGGCGAGGACCGGCGGATGCGCCTATTCGCACGAACGATCGGAGCAACGGCTCACAAGCCCTGCCCCGGTTTGACGTCCTTCAGTTCCATCGCCTTGGCCGGGTCGCGATACATCTGCGCCAGCACGTCCTGCCGCTTGATGTCGG
>CAZOBK010000141.1:0-3182 GCA_964578115.1 uncultured Roseicyclus sp. | reverse complement strand
CCGCCTCCTTAATTCTGCCGCCATGACCCGCTACCCTGGCTGCCATGCGCAGCCTTTGGACATCGCGGCGGATGGCGCCGGTCCGGATCGCGGGCCCCCTGCTGCTGGCCGCAGCCGGACTGATCGCCGCTTGCCAGACCCCTCAGATGAGCGCGCCGAAAGCCTCGGGCGCGGCGTTTTCCGGCCCGGCCTGCCGCGTGACCTCGGTGGTGGATGGCGACACGGTGGACATGGACTGCACGGGCTTCGGGGCGTTCCGCGCGCGGCTGACGGGGTACGATACGCCCGAAGCCTACGAGCCCGGCTGCGCCGCCGAGGCGCGCGCCGCCCGGCAGGCCACGGCGCGGCTGCGCACGCTTGTCGCGAACGCCCGGACGGTGGAGCCGCGGATCGGCGATCTCGATCGCTATGGACGCCGCTTGGTGCGGCTTTCGCTCGACGGGCAGGACGTGGGCGCGGTGCTGATCTCCGAGGGGCTGGCCGTGCCCTATCGCGGCGGGCGGCGCATCGACTGGTGCGCACACCTGACCTGACCGTCCCGCGTTGACGCCGCCGCGCGGTCCGGCCAAGGTCCGCCCATGACATATCCCAGCCCCGACGACATCACAGCCGCCGCCGCCCGCATCGCCGGCCGCGTGCGCAAGACCCCGATCCTGAGCGTGGAGGCCGGCGCGCTCGGCCTGCCCTACCCCGTCATGCTGAAGCTGGAGCACACGCAGGTGACCGGCTCCTTCAAGGTGCGCGGCGCGTTCAACAACATGCTCAGCCGCGATGTGCCCGAAGCCGGTATCGTTGCGGCCTCTGGCGGCAATCACGGCGCAGCCGTGGCCTATGCCGCGACCGAGCTTGGACATGCCTCGCGCATCTACGTGCCCAAGGCCATCGCCAAAGAAGAAAAGCTGCGCCGCATGCGAATGTTCGGCGGCGAGGTGATCCTGACCGAGGGCAGCGTCGCGGACTGCATGGCAGAATACGCCGCCGCCGCCGAAAGTTCGGGCGCGCTGTCGGTGCATCCCTATGACACCGAGTGGACGCTGGCGGGCCAGGGCACCGTCGCGCGCGAATTCGAGGAACAGGCGGGGGGCCCCGGGTCGATCGACACGATCCTCGTCGCCACGGGGGGCGGCGGGCTGATCGGCGGGATCGCGGCGTGGTTCGGGGACCGGGTCAACGTGGTCTCGGTCGAGACCGAGGGCACCGACACGCTGTCGCGCTCGCTGAAGGAAGGCCCCGAGATCGACGTCTCCGCCACCGGGGTCGCGGCCGGATCGCTGGGCGGCCCGCGCCTCGGCGTGCAGTCATGGGAGGTGATCCGCGACCGGGTGCAAACCGCCATCGTCCTGCCCGATGAGGCGGTCTATGCCGCGGCAAAGACCCTGTGGGAGGCCACGCGCCTCGTGGGCGAACCCGGCGCGGCGGTGGCGCTGGCCGCCCTGACCTCGGGCGCCTACACGCCCGCAGAAGGCGAGCGCGTGGCGGTCCTGATCTGCGGCGGCAATGCGGATGTCGACTGGTTCATGGCATGAGGGCCGCGGGCATCTGTGCCCTTTCTGCCGTTACCTGCCTCGGCCTCGCGCCGGCTCTCGCGCAACCGGCCCCGTTCGAGGCGGCGATGGAGGACGCGCTTTCCGGCGCCGGGCTCGCCGCTCCGCTGATCCGCTGCACGGCCTTGTTCCGCGCGGTCCGTCTCCGGGCCGGAGAGGACAGCCCGCTGCGCGCCACAGCGGCGACGCGGGAGGCCGATCTCGCGGTGACCAGCGTCACGATCTGGCAGCGGGACAAGGGCACTGAGGACGTCGCCACGGCCTTCGACACCATCGTGCCGATGGTCGGCGCGGCCAGTGACCTCTTTCTTGCGCGCATGGCGGCCAACCGCGAGGCCGGCGAAAGCGTCTTCGACCCCGCGCTCGAGACCGAGCTTGCCTATTGTGCGACGCTGCAGGACGAAATCGCGGCGCAGCGCGGAGAGTGACACGCCACGCGTTCACACCTTGCCCTCCCCCGTTCCGCACGCCACATTCCGCCCATGAGCAAATCGCAGAGCGACAACCCCGCCGAACCGTTCAAGAAGGCACTGGCCGAGGCCACCCGCGTCATGGCCGACGACCCGGACCTGGCGGTCAGCTACTCGGTCGACCCGCCGGGGCTGGCAACCGACTCCGTGCGCCTGCCGCAGGTGAGCCGCCGGATGACCCGCGAGGAGGTGCTTCTGGCGCGCGGCACGGCGGATGCGCTGGCGCTGCGGCACCGTTACCACGACCCCACGACCGCGGCGCGTTACGCGCCCTCGGGCTCCATGGCGCGCGACCTGATGGAGGCGATGGAAACGGCGCGCTGCGAGGCAGTGGGCGCGCGCGACATGCCCGGCACCGCCGGCAATATCGACGTCAAGATCGGCAACGATGCCCGCCGCAAGGGCTATGGCGAGATCCGCGAGGCCGCGGACGCGCCGCTGGCCACCGCAGCGGGCTACCTGATCCGCCATCTTGCCACGGGCCGCGACCTGCCGCCCGAGGCGGCCAATGTCATGGAACTCTGGCGCGGCTATATCGAGGACCGCTGTGGCGGCACGCTCGAAAATCTCGAGGACGTGATGAAGGACCAGTCGGCCTTCGCCCGTTTCTCCCGCCGCATGATCGACGACCTCGGCTATGGTGACCAGCTGGGCGACGATCCCGACGAGATGGACGACGAGGGCGAGGACGAGGGCGCCGAGGATCAGCAAGACGAAGCGCCCGATTCCACCGGGGAGGACGACAGTCAGGAGGACGATGCCGAGGCCAGCCCCGAGCGCAGCCAGGAACAGCAGCAGGATGCCGCACAGGCGCAGGTCGACATGGACGACAGCGCCGACATGGAAGAGGCCGAGGAGCAGGAATTGCCCGAGGGCGAGGCGCCGCTGGAACCGCCGCCGCCGCCCGCCCATTCCGACGCCGATCCGACCTATACCGTCTTTTCAACGACATATGACGAAGAAGTCGAGGCCCAGGACCTTGCCGAACCACAGGAGCTGGAACGCCTGCGCGCCTATCTCGACCAACAGCTCGAGCCGCTCAAGGGCGCGGTCAGCCGGCTGGCCAACAAGCTCCAGCGCCGCCTTCAGGCGCAGCAGAACCGCAGCTGGGACTTCGACCGCGAGGAAGGCATCCTCGACGCCGGGCGGCTGGCGCGCGTGGTGGCCA
>CAZOBK010000140.1:0-3251 GCA_964578115.1 uncultured Roseicyclus sp. | reverse complement strand
CCCGGGACC
The DNA here is from genome assembly GCA_964578115.1 of uncultured Roseicyclus sp. Classification (GTDB taxonomy): domain Bacteria; phylum Pseudomonadota; class Alphaproteobacteria; order Rhodobacterales; family Rhodobacteraceae; genus Roseibacterium. Next base: position 3,242 of record CAZOBK010000140.1, on the reverse strand, counting down.
CACAAGACGTCGGCGCGGCCTTCGTCGTTGGCGATGCGCCCGGCCACGAAGAACCAGTCCGACAGGCGATTGAGGTATTTCACCGCGTCGGGGTTCACCGACTCCATCGTTGCCAGTTCGACGACGTTCCGCTCGGCCCGGCGCGCGACCGTCCGACAGATATGCATATGCGCGGCCAGCGCCGTTCCGCCGGGCAGGATGAAACTGCGCAGTGGCTCGAGACGGGCGTTCATCGCGTCGATCTCGGCCTCGAGGCGGTCGACCTGTGCCGAGACGACGCGCAGCGGCGGATATTCCCGCTCGGCGTCCATCTCGATATTCGGCGTGCAGAGGTCCGCGCCCAGATCGAACAGGTCGTTCTGAACAGTCGAAAGCTGTGCGCCGATATCGTCGCCCGCGTGCAGACGGGCCAGACCGAGCGTCGCGTTCAGCTCATCGACCGTGCCGTAGGCGGTGACGCGCATCGAATGCTTGGCGACCCGGCTGCCATCGCCCAGTGCCGTTTCACCGTGATCGCCGGTCTTTGTGTAGATCTTGTTCAGGACCACCATGGGTCAGCCTCCAGCTTGTCCGCGCGCGTAAACGAATACGAGGATCAGTAGAACCGCGACGAACTGCGCGATCAGGCGCCAGCGCATGAACCGGTTCGAGTTCTGGCGCGCGTACTCGCCGCCACGTCGAAACGAATTGATCCCCATCAGGAGAATGACGAGCACCGCCACACAGGCGAGCATCGCGATTATGAAAAGCGGGTCGTTCATCATTGGTCTTCCTTCCTCGTCCCCCGCGATCTAGGGGGACGCTCGCAAAAGGCTATAGCCACGCGCCGATCCAGTCCTGCATGCGATCGGGCAGGACCCGCGTCAGGACGGCGGCGACATGGGCATGGGGTGTAATGAAGTAGCGCGTTCGGGGGCGCGGCGCTTCTGTGGCGTGAATGAGTTTTCTGACGACGTGATCGGCGGTGCCCTCGAAAAGGACCGGCGCGTCGCTGTCGCGCTGGGCCATGAAGTCGTCCCTGTAGAACCCGGCATGGCGGGAGGCGTCGACATCGATCCAGCGGTTGAAGAGCCGCACGGAATTCTCGCGAAAGCCGGACGTCACGGGACCGGTGTTCAGGATCGAGACATGCACGCCGGTGCCGCGCAGCTCGACCCGCATGGTCTTGGTCAGCCCCTCGATCGCGTGTTTCGTCGCGACATAAGCGGCGCGCCATCGGAGCGCCGTGTAGCCCACGACCGAGGAATGCATGACGATCCTCCCGTATCCCTGCGCGATCATCACCGGCAGGGCGAGGCGCGTCAGCTGGTGCACGCCGAAGACGTTGGAGGCGAAGACCAGCTCCAGCGCCTCGCGCGGGACGTCCTCGGCCGCGCCGGACATGCCGTGCCCGCCGTTGTTGAACAGCGCGTCCAGTCTGCCGCCGGTGATCTCCATGGCCTCCTGCCAGCCGGCCGCGACGCTCGCGGCGTCGCCGTGGTCGATTCGCACGCTGTCGAACCCCTCGGCGATCCGCGCGGCGACATCCTCGGGATTGCGGCAGGCGGCGATCACGCGCCAGCCGCGCTCGCGCATTCCATGCGCCGCGGCAAGGCCGATGCCGGAGGAACATCCGGTGATGAGAATGCTGCGCGTCAAACGGGTTACCTTGTCCTGCGGCTACTGATCACGCCTAGTTCGCGGGCTCAAGGAAATCCTCGGACATGTATCCCGTCAGGCCGGTGTCGGGGACGCGCAAATGCATCCAGCCCTCGGCGACCCGTTCGATCACCTCGACCTCCGTGCCCAGCGTAAGGGCCGCGAGGATCTCGTCCTCGGTGGAGGGGCCGGCGCGGAAATTGACCCGGTCGCCCGTCACGCGAAGGCGCGTTCCATTCGTCCCGGCGGGGGCGGCGGGCGCTTCGGCGGTTTCGGTGTCCTGCGGGCCGCCTTCGGAGTCCTCCGTCAGGACGGGCGCGACGCCGCCCGACGCCTCCGCCGGCGCGAGGTTCACCTGCGCATCGGCCTCCGTCAGGGCGGAGGGCTCGATCACGCGGTCGATGGGCAATTCCTCGCCTTCGGCTGTGATGAGCACAAGGCCGCCGTCCTCCGTTTCGACAAGCGCGTCATCCGAAAGGTCCGCGCGGGGCGGCCGGTCGGGCGCGGTCGCGGTCGGTGCGTCGCGGGGGCTGTCCGCGTCGGGCGGAAGCACGACCATGGCGACCACGATCACGAGCGCGAGGATCAGCGTCAGTCGGATCATCTGTGGGGCCTGCCTACTGTTTCGACCGTGTCTACACGCGCCGCCGGCGATTCGACGAGGTGGGGTTTTCCCGACGCGCCCCGGTTCCCGCGCGGATGAGCGCTTGCTGGCCGGCGCGGTGCCTTGTATCACAAGTATTGGTATGAGCGAACGTGACCCACCACAAGATGACAGCCCGGATTCGGCTGGTAACCCGCCCGAACATCTGAGCGCGGAGCCGCTGTCGCGGGCGATCTCCTCGCGCTACCTGCAATACGCGCTGTCGACCATCATGCACCGCGCGCTGCCCGATGCGCGCGACGGGTTGAAGCCCGTGCACCGCCGTATCCTCTACGCCATGCGCGAGCTGCGCCTGTCCTCCAACGGCGGCTTCAGGAAATCGGCGAAGATCTCGGGCGACGTGATGGGCAACTATCACCCGCACGGCGATGCGGCGATCTATGACGCCATGGCGCGGCTCGCGCAGGATTTCGTGATCCGCTATCCGCTCGTGGACGGGCAGGGGAACTTCGGAAATATCGACGGCGACAACCCCGCTGCCTCGCGCTACACCGAGGCGCGGATGACCGCGATGGCCGAGGCGCTCATGGAAGGCCTCGACGAGGACGCGGTCAATTTCCGGGACAATTACGACGGCACCCTGCGCGAACCCGAGGTCCTGCCCGCCACGGTGCCGAACCTGCTGGCCAACGGGTCGAGCGGGATCGCCGTGGGCATGGCGACCAACATCCCGCCGCACAATCTCGACGAACTTCTGCGCGCCTGCGAGCACCTGATCAGGACGCCGGACGCCCGCGACGACACGCTTCTGAACTACGTGCGCGGCCCGGATTTCCCCACCGGCGGCGTGATCGTGGAGCCGCCCGACCGCATCGCCGAGGCCTACCGGACAGGGCGCGGCGCATTCCGCCTGCGCGCCCATTGGGAGGTTGAGGATCTGGGCCGGGGAACGTGGCAGATCATTGTCACGGAAATCCCCTACCAGGTGCAGAAATCCAAG
>CAZOBK010000139.1:0-3273 GCA_964578115.1 uncultured Roseicyclus sp. | reverse complement strand
TGGTGCGGGCGGGGGGATTTGAACCCCCACGGCCATGCGGCCCACGGATTTTAAGTCCGATATGTCTACCAATTCCATCACGCCCGCGACCCTTTCGGGCTATCGCGGGGCAGGACGGAATACAATCCATACGGACCATACGGACCAGACCCATCTCGCCGCCTCGCGGCGTGAGTGGCTGCGTGCCCTGCGGGTTTGTCGCTGCTGTGGGGGTGGGCACGCAGCCGTCTCACCAATGCAAGAAGCAGTCGCGTCCGGGCATGACCCCGGTGCGTTCAGACTGACCCGTACTGATTAACGCGAGGTTAAGACCGGGCGATCATTCGCGGTTCTTTCGGCGTGCCGTGCCCCCGATTTGCCGGTGGCTGCGGTTTGCGGCAGATCAAGGCGGCGGGGCCGCCGGCATGAGAGCGTCGGTTCAGGACGCGCACTGCCCGAGGAGACCGCCATGTCGCGGAGCCTTCGAGATCTGGTGACAGTGTCGCCGCCGACCTTTGACCGGACTTCCTTTACCTGGGTGGACCGGCAGTTGAGCGCGGCGCATGCACCTTACGAGCGTGACTGGCTGATGGGCCGGTTCGAAGAGGGTTTGCAGATCCGCATGCTGCACCCGCCCGAGCCGGGGATCGTGCTGTTTCAGCCGGGCCGGCTTTCGTGGCGTCCCATCGAGGGTCTGGACGACGCGGTCGTCGTGCATGACCTGCGCGTGTCCGACGGACCGGAGGCGCGGTGTGTCGCCAGGTGGCTTTGGCAAGGCGTCGAGGAGTTCGCCCGGTTCTACGGGTTTTCCAGCGTGCTGGCGGCGATGGGCCACGAGGAAGGTCTCGTGTCGCCCGCCTTCGCGCCCGGTCGCCGCTGGATGACGGTGGACGAGGGCCCCGGCGGCGCGCGGCTGACGGCGCGCGTCCTCCACGGGCCCATTCCCTTGCCGCATTTCCCCAGGGACTGGCGTGCGCGGGCAGCCTCCCTGGGCCCCGATCCGGTCATCCAGACGACGGGAGAAAGCGGCGCGACCGAGGCGCGCGCGGCGCAGCTTTGCGCGCGGGCAGCCGGGGCGGGCCTTCAGGTGCGGCGCGAGCGTCTGACCACACCCGAGCTTTCGCGGCACCGCGCGGTCAGCCCTGGGGCGACATTTTCGCTCGTCGTGGCGGGCGAGCGCGTGGGCGGGCTGGAATTGTCCGATGAGGCGTTGTTTGCCGCTATCGCAGGTCACAGGCCGGCATAGGTGCAGATCGCGTGGACGGGCATGCCCATGTCCTCGAGCCGCCGGCGTCCTCCGAGATCGGGCAGATCCACCACGAAGGCGCAGCCGATCACCTCGCCGCCCAGCCGCTCGATCAGCCGGATGCCGGCCTCCGCCGTGCCGCCCGTCGCCAGCAGGTCATCAACCAGCAGGACCTTGTGCCCGGCCTCCACCGCGTCGTCATGCATCTCGACAGTGGCGCTGCCGTATTCGAGCAGGTAGTCCTGCTCGATGGTCTTTCCGGGCAGCTTGCCCTTCTTGCGGATCGGGACGAACCCCTTGGACAGCTGATGCGCCACGGCGCCGCCAAGGATGAAACCGCGCGCCTCGAGCCCCGCGACAAGGTCGATGCGCTGACCCACGAAGGGCGCCAGAAGCTGGTCCACCGCCAGCCGGAAGCCGCGCGGGTCCCGGAACAGCGTGGTGACATCGCGAAACAGGATCCCTTCATGCGGGAAATCCGGGATCGTGCGGATATAATCCTGAACCGTCTTGGTGTCGAGCATGGGCAGTGGCCTTTCTGATGGGGCGGTCGGGCAGGGCGGTACGGTCAGAGGCGCGGGTAGTGGCGACGCAGCACCTCGGCGTCCTGACCTCGAAGTCGGGTGGCGGAATTGTCGTTCTCGGAAAATACCGAGTCCGAATAAGCCGGGGAAAGCACGTCCGTGACAAGCCCCATCGATTGCACCAGTTCCTCGAGCACGACCGAGGCGATTTCGCGGCGCTGGATGTCCGCCGAGATCGCGATCGCGGCTCCGGTGATCACATCGCCCCGCGAGCGCAGGGCGACTCGACCGATCGAGATCGACGTGCCGTCAAGATCCGCCTCGCCGGTCCCGGCGATTTCTCCCCCTTGGCGCGCATCGACGAGGTAGACCGGGACATCGAAAGGCCCTTCGAAGGCGCGCTCGATGAAGAGATGCGCGCCCGCTCCGTTGATTTCCGCGATGGCTCGGTCGATGGCGCGGTCCACCAGGTCGAGCCGGTAATCCGCAAAGCCCTCGGAGATCTGCGCGATGCCCACGCGCAATCTCAGCCGTCGTTCCCGCGGCCATCGGATGATGGGCTTGGCGCAATCGCCCCCGGGCGGCGCCGCACAGGCCACCAGCCGGTAGAAGGCTTCGTCCGAAACGAGGTCGGGCACGGCGATGTACTCCTGTGCCGCGCCCGGTCGGGGCAGCGCCAGAAACGGCAGTAGGAACAGGATCGCGAAGCGCCACATGGGATCTTGATGGCAAGGCGCGAGGACCGGATCAAGCGTCCCGCGGGCGGCTTTGCGGCTCTGTGGCCCGGGAACAGCGCATGGCGGGGTCAAGAGTCTCGCGCAGAAAGGACAGCACGGCAATCCGCATCGCGCGCGTCTCCTCGTGTCCGGCTGCAGGGTCGGCCAGGATATGCAGACGGGCGTCTGCCCCGTTGGCGCGATAGGCCGCGCCGACCCGGGCCAGCGCGGGCGAGATCGCGGCCTCGGGCGTCAGCGGGTCTCCTGTGCCGTAGGCGATGAACTGCGGGCGGGGCGCGATCAGGGCGGCCACGTCGCCCATGTCGCCATGGCTCAGCAGACCGGGCACCGTCATGTAGATCCCGTGCAGATCATGGGCGCCCGTCGCGATCAGGGGACCGATATCGGCGAAGGCACAGAGGTGAGCCACCGCCGCCACCCGGTCGTCGAGCGCGGCCAGCCAGTAGGCATGCGTGGCGCCCATCGACAGGCCCATCGTACCGACGCGGGTCCCATCGACGCCCGGATCCGCCGTCAATGCGTCGAGCCCGGCGGCGAGATCAGCCAGCATCCCGCCCATCAGCGTCTGGCCGCGCCAGAGCGCCGCCTTGGCGAGCGCGACCTCCGGGCCCTCCCGCTCGCGCGCGCCATGCCCCGGCATGTCGAGGCAGAGGACCGCGAATCCCGCAGCGGCGAGCGCCGGGCCGTAGGGGCCGCATTTCAAGGCCGGGCGACCGTTCAGCAGCTCGCTCCGCCCGATGGACCAGGCGTTGCCATGGGCGTGGCAATAGAGGATCGCCGGGTGCGG
>CAZOBK010000138.1:0-3384 GCA_964578115.1 uncultured Roseicyclus sp. | reverse complement strand
TCGTCGCGATAGGTCGAGATCAGGCTGGCGAGGTTGTTGGCGACCACCGGCTGGTTGGGCAGCATGGCATAGAGCCGCTCGTAAAGCGCGATGGCGCCCTCGAAATCCCCCAGTTGCTCGCGGAAACTGGCCTGCGCCCAGAGAAGATCGGGCGCATCGGGCAGGACGTTCAGCGCCTCCTCGAGCGTGGCCCGGGCCTCTTCCACCCGCCCCTGCACGCTCAGCGACCGGATCAGGCCGATCCAGGCCTCCTGCAGCTCGGGCACCTCGGCGACGAGTTCGCGGTAGACCGTCTCGGCCTCGGAATATTGCTGCGACCCGGTATGGACCGCCGCCAGCGTCATCCGCAGCGCGACATTGTCCGGGTCGTCGGCCAGGAGGTTCCGCGTATAGCTGAGCGCCCCCGCCCCGTCGCCGGTGGCCAGGCGCGCGCGGATCACCGCGATATGGGTGCCGAGATCCGCGCTTTCGTCCGACGCGGCGAGCTCCTCGAGATAGGCCAGCGCCGCCTCGGTCTGGCCCTGCGCGGCGAGGATCGCGGTCCTGAGCCGGTCGGCGAGCGCGACGGAGGTCTCGTCGCCGTTGCGCAGGCTGCGCTCGACCTGCTCGGCGCGGGACCAGTCCTCCATCTTCAGGTAGATGTCGCCCAGCAACACAAGCAGCTCGGGATGTCCCGGCGCGCGTTGCAGGGCCTCGATCACGAGCTCCTCGGCGAGGAGGTCGCGGCCGTCCTCCAGCAGGACGCGGGCATAGCGGATCGTCTCCGCCGGCGCTGTATTCGATGCCTCGACCGCACGGGACAGGAAGTCGCGCGCAAGCTGGCGATTGCCGTTGCGGGCATGCGCCTCGGCCATCAGTGTGAGCGCCTCAGCATCGTCGGGCTCGAGATCCAGCGCCGTGCGCAGCCGCGAGATCGCGACATCGGCCCGGTCTTCCTCGATCAGCCATGCGGCAAGCATCTTCAGCGCGTCGGGCTGGCCGGTATCCTCCGCCACCACCTGCTCGACGAGCTCCCGCGCGACGGCGTTGTCGCCTTCCGCCATCAGCATGCGCGCCAGCGCGACCCGGGCGTTGCCGACGGTCCCGAGCGCGAGCCCCTCCTCCTCCAGAAGCGCGCGCAGCGCGGCGATCGCGGCGTCCGGCTGCCCCTGGTCGAACTGCAGGCCGGCACGCAGGATCCGGAACGTCGCCGCGTCCTGCCCCGCCTCCCGTTCGGCGGCGATGACCCGGTCGAGCTCGGCCATGGCCGCCTCCGGGCCCTCCTGCTCGAGCCGGATCTGCACGATCGCCTGCAACGCCTCGTGCCGCCGCCGCGTGTCGTCGGCCGCGCCCTCGGCGATCTGCTGCAGGAAGTCGCGCGCCAGCCCGAACTCGCCGCGCGCGAGATGGGCCTGCAGGATCGTGGGCGGCAGGGCCTCGTCCTCGGGAAACAGCTCCATCATCTCGCGCAGCGCGGCGATGATATCGTCCTCGCGGTCGAGCCGGGCCAGCACCTGGACCCGGACATCGTGCAGCTGGCGGTCCGTCGGATGGGTCGCGAGCGCCCGGTCGAGCAGCGCGAGCGCCGCCTCGTTGGACCCCTCCCGCACCAGGCCGTCGACCACCAGCCGCTGCAGCAGCAGGTTGTCGGGGTCGGCCTCCAGCAGGCCCTCGGCCCGGGCGAACGCCCCTTCCCGGCCGACCGCGTCCTCGGCCTCGACGGCATCGATATAGGCCAGGTTGAGCGCGATCACATCGGTGGCCGGGTCGTCGGGCGCCCGCTCGACGGCCTCGGCCCCGTGCAGACGCGCCTCGTCCCAGAGCTGGGCGGCCAGGGCCATCTCCGCGAGCGCGATCCGCGCCTCGACATGATCGGGCCGCTGCTCGACAAGGCGCAGATACTGGCTGTAGGCCCCCTCGACATCGCCCTCGCGCCGCAGCATGGCGGCGAAATTCTCGCGCGCCTCGACATGCTGGCCGTTGTTCTGGAAGACGTTGCGGAACTCCACCGCGGCGCGGGCTGTGTCGCCCTCGGCCATCAGGGCCATCGCGTTCTCGAAATGCCGCTCGGCCTGCGCCTCGGAATCCTGGCAGGCCGCAAGCAGGCCGAGCATCCCGGCAAAGACGAGGAATTTCAGCCAAGTGTAAAAGCGCATGGGGCAGACTCGCAGAATGATGGCAATGAAAAAGGGAAACCGCGGGGGATGTTTAACCCGCCGTGCCATGTTGGAGAAGGGCCTCGATGCGCGGCCGCGCCCGAGACCACGCCCGACGCCACGCCCGACGGGGCGCGCGGTCTCAGTAGCCGGTGCCGCGCAGCACCACGGCGACCGTCTGCCCCAGGATGCGCAGATCGGTGCCGAACGACATGGTGCGGTGGTAGACGTCATCGAAGCGCACACGGCCCGCGAAGGAGCATTCGTTGCGGTCCGAGACCTGCCACAGCCCGGTCAGACCCGGGCGCATGTCGTAATAACGCCGGCCCGGATAGAGCGACTGCTGACTGACCATGATGGGCCGCGGGCCCACCAGGCTCATGTCGCCGGTCAGCACGTTGGCGAGCTGCGGCAACTCGTCGAGCGAGATCTTGCGCAGCACGCGGCCCACGGGGGTGATGCGCGGGTCCTGCTTGAGCTTCTGCGTGGCGTCCCACTCGGCGCGCGCCTCGGCGTTGTGCGCCAGGTGGCTTTCGAGAAACGCGTCTGCATCCGGCACCATCGAGCGCAGCTTCCAGATGCGGAACACCCGCCCATTCCGGCCGATGCGTTCCTGCGAGTAGAACGGGTTGTGACCGTCGAGCATGACCAGCACCGCACCGACCGCCGCCAGCGGCAGCCACAGGGGCATCGCCAGAAGCACCAGCATCACGTCGATGGCCCGTTTTCCGAAGGCCCGGTAGAACGCGCCGCGCCCAGGTCCGGAAGACGCCCTGCGCGGGTAGCCCGCATTGAGAGGCGTGATGTCGCGCGATGCGACAGCCCCCGATGCGACAACAACCGTGTCGCGGGCCGAGCTCGAAATATCCTTGGTGATAAACGCCATGACTTACCCGTCAAAATTCAACACAATCGATGCCCCGAGGAAATAAAGGGGCGGGATGGCGCCGGAGCACCGTTCAAAAGCGGATCGGAACGAACACCGTTCGAATTCGTCAGAAGTTGAAGCGAGCAGCGTTTGCAGACATGTGACCCAAAGCAGACGTTAACAAAGCCTTCGGCCCATGTCTCTCCAAAAATGGTCAAATTGTGGTGGGAGTTTGTCAGACTTGACTGGAGAAAACCCACGCATCGTCAATGTTTTGGCATAGATTCGGGCACAAATGTGACCTTGTGCGGACCATGTTTTTCCGGGGAACGGTCACATTTTCGCCTAAACAGTGCCGGGGGCTACCTTCAGTTTGTTGCG
>CAZOBK010000137.1:0-3440 GCA_964578115.1 uncultured Roseicyclus sp. | reverse complement strand
GGGAGATAGCGGAAATCCTCCAGCGCCTCGTAGAACGGCCCTTCCCACGCCTTCGGGTCGTCTTCCACCGAGGCGAGATCGGTCGCGATGCGCCGCCACGTGTCCTCGACCGATTCGTCGAGAGCTTTGCCCTCGGCGCTCTTGAGGCGGTATTTCATGTCCCAGATCTGCTCGGCGATGGGGGCGGCGAAACGGGTCATCTGCGGATCTCCGGAAAACAGACGGACAAGATACCGTCTGCGCGGGAATTTCTCAACAGGTTGCAGAAAGATGTGACGGCACTACGATATCTGGCAGCGAAAGCGGGATTCTGTGGGGAAGTCTGTGGGCAAATCTGGGGACACATCCGGGGTGATTCACCTCATCAAGCTCTGCGTCGGCGCGGAAGCGGTCGAGGACCTGACGGGCTGGCAAGCGACCGCGCGGGCCAAGGGGCCCGACGGGTTGCCGCGCCACGTCACGCGGATGTGGCCCAAGCGCGCCGAAGAGGTGCTGAACGGCGGGTCGCTCTACTGGGTGTTCAAGGGTCTGGTGCTCTGCCGCCAGCGCATCCTGCGGCTGGACGAGGTGGAGGGCGCGGACGGTATCCTGCGCTGCGGGATCGTCCTCGACCCCACGCCTGTCCGTGTCGCGCCGACGCAGCGCCGCCCGTTCCAGGGCTGGCGCTACCTGCCGCCGGAGGACGCGCCCCGCGACCTGAGAGGCAGCCAGCGGGAGGAGGACGCCCTGCCCCTCGAGATGCAGTCCGCACTGGCCGAGATCGGGGTGCTCTGATAACCTGAAGACGATGGTTTACACACCTGACAACCCGGTGTTCGTCGCCTACGCCATCGCCGTTGCCCTCTGCGCGCTGAAGCTAATGGCGCAGGGCTGGGTCACGGTCGCGGTGATGATGCGCAAGCGTCGCGGCTTCGCCAGTCCCGAGGATCTGCGCCCCGGCGCACTGAACGCCAGCCCCGATCCTGCACAGCTGACCCCCGACCCGGACGTGGAACGCTCCCGCCGGATGCATCGCAACGATCTGGAGAATATCCCCGGCTTCGTCTTCGCGGGTTTCGTCTTCGTCGCGGTGGCGCCGCCCTACCCGCTTGCCATGGCCTGTTTCGCGGGCTTCGTGCTGGCACGTGCACTGCACGCCTGGGCCTATGCGACGGCGCAAAGCCACGAGGTGCGGGCCATGTTCTATACCGTGGGCTCGCTCATCGTGGTGTTCATGGCGCTCTGGAGCATTGGCGCGCTGGTGTTCTGACGTCGCTCAGGACAGGCCGAGCCGATCGGACAACGCCTGCATGGCGGTGCGCTCGGTGTCGTCCCACGCCGCCCGCCGGCTGCGCCACAGCGTGGCCTCCGACCGCAGGATCAGCGCGTCAGGCAGAACCTTGAGATGATTGGCCCGCAGCGTCTCGCCGGTCGAGGTGATGTCGGCGATGGCCTCGGCCGTGCCATGGGCGACGGTGGCCTCGGTCGCGCCCTGGCTGTCGACCAGCCGGTAATCGGCGACGCCCGCATCGCGCAGGAACTCGCGCACCAGCCGGTGGTATTTCGTAGCGATACGCAGCCGGTAGCCATGGCGCGCGCGGAACTCGGCCGCGACCGCGTCGAGATCGTCGAGCGACAGGACATCGACCCAGGCGACCGGCACGGCGATCACCAGGTCGGCATGGCCGAAACCCATGGGCGCCACGGTCTCGACGGCCTGTTCCCAGCCGGGAATACGCTCCTGCACGAGGTCGGAGCCGGTGACGCCCAGATGGATGCGGCCCGCGGCCAGTTCACGCGGGATTTCCCCGGCAGAAAGCAGGCGCAGCTCCAGATCCGCGCCGTCGGCCGCGGCGGAATAGTCGCGGTCCGACCCGGTCCGGCGCAGGACCAGCCCGCGCGCGGCGAACCATTCGGCGGTCTTGTCCATGAGCCGCCCCTTGGACGGGATGCCAAGGCGGAGCGTCATGGCGTGCCCCCCGCGCGCAGGTCACGCACCAGTTCCGGGCGGATCACGCCACCCACGGCCGGGATCGGCTCGGCCCCGAGGATCGCGGTCAGCGCGTCGTAGCGCCCGCCGGAGGCCACGGGCGGCAGGTCGGGACGCAACGGAGCGAGGAACCCAAAGACGAACCCGTCGTAATATTCCATCGTCGTGCGCCCGTAGCTGGCCTCGAAGGGCAGGCGCGCGGGATCGATCCCGGCCTCGCCCAGCGCGTCCATCCGAGCGGCGAAGCGGTCCACGGCGGCGGTCAGGCCGGGCAGGTCCACGGTCATGTCGCGCAGGGCCTCGCAGGCATCCGGAAGGTCGGCCCTGAGCGACAGGATCGCACCCAGAACGTCCGCCTCGGCCCGCGCGATCGGCGCGGTGTCGGCATCCGCCCGCAATCTCTCGATCCGGGCGGCTATTTCGGCACGGCTGCGCAGGCCGGTCTCCACGCCGGCCGCGTCGATCACGGCGTCGAGCCCCTGCCGCGTGACATGGTCCAGAAGGGCGGCGCGGCCCTCCGACGGTGGCGCGCGCCCGGTGTACCGGTCCAGAAGCGCGCGGAACCGGCGCGGGCGCCAGACGTGACGGCGCAGCGCGGTCTTGCGGGCCTCGGTCGTGGACAGGCTTTCGATGGCAGCCAGCAGGATGCCCATGTCCCCGGTCACCGCGCGCAGGCCCAGACCCTGCAGCGCCTCGGAAAACAGCGCGAAGACCTCGGCGTCGGCGCGCGCCGGGTCGCCCGTGTCGAAGAGCTCGAAGCCCAGTTGCAGGTATTCCGAGGGACGACCCGACCCCACCGGCTGCTTGCGGAAGACCTCGCCAAGGTAGGTGTAACGCGCGGGCTCCGCCCCGTGCTCGGCATGCATCTCGACGACCGGCACGGTGAAGTCGGGGCGCAGCATCATCTCGCCTTGATCGGGATCGTCGGTGGTGTAGGCGCGCGCGCGGATATCCTCTCCGTAAAGGTCGAGAAGCGTGTCGGCGCTGAGCATCAGCGGCGCGTCCACGGGCACGGCGCCGGCCCGCGTGAAGACCGCCTGAAGCGCCTCGGCCTCGGCGCGGATGTCGGATTTGGGGGTCACCTGTGCCGGTCCAGAAGCGCCTTCACGCCTTCCACGAGGTTTTCGCGGTCGACCTCTGTCTGGGCGGGCTGGGATTTCCATTCCTCCAGCGTGGCGTCCTGCGCGAGTTTCGCGCCGAGGATAAGGTCCTTGAGCTGCACCTTGCCCGCCGCCGCCTCGTCCGAGCCCTGGATGACGGCCACGGGGCTTTGGCGTTTGTCCGCGTATTTCAGCTGGTTGCCGAAGTTCTTGGGGTTGCCGAGATAGACCTCGGCGCGGATGCCGGCGGCGCGAAGCTCGGACGCCATGGCCTGATAGTCGGCCATCCGGTCGCGGTCCATGACGGTGACGACGACAGGACCTTCCGTCGTGCCGCTGAGCCGCCCCTTGGCGCGGAGCGCGGCGAGCAG
>CAZOBK010000136.1:0-3443 GCA_964578115.1 uncultured Roseicyclus sp. | reverse complement strand
GCCGCGACCAGCAGGTAGTTGTTGGCGCCGCCAAACGGGATCAGCCCGATGATCTGCGGCACCACGGCCGGGTCGAGCAGGATCATCGTCGCGGCGGTGACGCCGAGCACGAAGGCGATGGGCAGTCCCGCGATCAGCAGGACGACGAGAAGGATCAGGATGATCCAGCCGGGATCGAGGAACATCACGCGTCGCTTTCGGGCAAAAGGTCATCGGGATGCACCTGTCCTGTCAGCAGACCGGCAAGGCGCGTGAGGCTGATGAGCGCGATCAGCGCGCCGCCAACCGGCATGGCGTATCGGAAAAGGCCCATCGGCAGATCGACGGAGATCAGCATCCGCGCGCCGAAGCTTTGCGCGGCGATACCGCCGTAATACGCCAGGAGCCCGCCGAAGCCCGCCATCAGGACAAGGTTACCCGCCATCACGGTGCGTTTCAGGCCGGGTGACAGGATACGCACCACGGCGTCGAAACCCAGATGCTCCGAGGTGCGCGTCAGGTAGGCCGCACCGATGAAGGTCAGGACGGCCAGCACATGGGCGGGCAGTTCCTCGGACCACGAGACGCTGTCGTTCAGGATGAAGCGGGTGAAGACGGCATAGTTCAGCAGGCAGAAGAGCAGCCCCGCCAACCCGATCACCACCGCGTCGAGAAGGCGTGTGAGCCAGAGATCCACGAACGCGACAAGGGCGGTGAGGCGGGCCATGTCGGGGCTGCTCCTTGGGTCAGGTGTTACTCGATGCCGAGTGCTTCGCGGGTGGCGGCGATCATGTCGGCGCCGATGACATCCACGAAGGTCGGGCTTTCGTAGAGCGGCGCGGCCGCGGCCTGGAAGGCGGCAAAGTCGATCTCGTTGATCGCGACGCGGCCATCGAGCGCGGCGATCACCTCGGAATCTGTCGTGGCGCCCCATTCGAAGCTCCACGGCGCGACCTCGGCCGCGACGGTCATCACCGCCTCCTGCAGTTCTGGCTCGAGGCTCGCGAGGAAGGGTTCGCCGAAGACGAGGAAGGTCGGCAGATAGACGTGGTTGGACAGCGACATGTATTGCTGCACCTCGTAGAGGCGTGCGCTGTCCACGACCTGCGCGGGGTTCTCCTGCCCGTCGATCACGCCCTGATCGAGCGCCGAGTAGACCTCGCCGAAGCTGAGCGGCGTTGCATTGGCGCCCAACGTGTTGAACATTTCGACGCGCTGGCGGCTGGTGGGCGTGCGGATCTTGAGCCCGTCCAGATCGGCAGGCACCACGATGGGCCGCACGTTGTTGGTGATCTGGCGGAAGCCGTTGTCCCACATCGCGGCCAGCACCATGCCGGTGCCTTCGAAGCCTTCGGCCAGCATCTCGCCTGCGGGGCTCGCGGCGAAGGCCTGCACCGCATTACGGTCCTCGAACAGGTAGGGCAGGTCGAAGATCGCGGTTCGGGTATTGATCTGAGCGACGGCAGAGGCGGAAAGCGATGCCTGATGCGTGCCGAGCCCGAGGCCCTGCAGGACGTCCTCCTCCGAGCCGAGCGTGTTCGACATGAAGATCTGCACGTCGATGGCGCCGTCGGTGGCGGCTTCGAGCCGGGTTTCGTATTCCTGCAGGAAGACATGCGCGAACGAGCCTTCGGGCAGGGAGGAGTTGATCTGCATCACGGATTGCGCGGCGGCCATGCCGGGCAGGGCGAGGCATGCGGCCGTGATGAAAAGCGATTTTCTCAGAAGGGTCATATGGTGATCCTTTCCTATGTGGGTGGACAGGCAAACGGTGCCCTACGCAAGGTGATTTTCACGGACCGCGTCACGTGAAAAAGATTTTTCACAACGCCAAACCCTGTCTGGATTCACCGCCGCCCAAGTCTTGAGCGGAAATTTCGGGTTGCTGAACACGCAGGCCGCGTTGCCTGCTCCTCTTCCGGCTCAGAGCTCGTCGAGGGAATCGTGGATGTTCTCGATGGCGCGCAGCCGCTCCCGTCCGGCGGCGCCCGATCTCTCGATCGCGCTCGAGGCCAGTATCCCGCAGACCGCCATGACACCCACATGATCGAAGAGCGCACCGGCACCCGTCGTGCTGCAGGGCAGGTTCCAGCGCGCCGGCATCGCCTCGAGACCGGTGAGATCGCCGATCAGCGCCGTCTGCGCATCGCTGTCCCCGAGCACGGACAGAAGCGCTTCGAACTGACGGGGCGGGCGGCGCAGGGCGAACACGATCACGCAATCGCGCGGCCCTATCCCGGCGAGGCTTTCCGACAGTGTTTCACCGTCACGGGGCAGGGTGAAGACGTTGCCGCGGACCTGCATGATCTGCCAAGACAGGTAGCGCGCAAAGGCCTGACCCGCCCGGAATCCGATCAGCCAGAGCTGGTCGGCCCCAATCATCGCCTCGACCAGCGCACCGATTTCCGCATCGTCGAGTCGCGCGAGGCTGCGTTCGAGATTGTCGTGGCTCCCGTCGAGGTGGCGGGCGACCTGTCCGTCGCGCGGCCCACCCTCGCGATCCACCCGAAGAAGCGCCGTTCCCGCGGCCTGCTCGGCGCGCACGGCCTGCCGCGCCTCTTCGAAGGAGCCGTAGCCGATCTTGCGAACGAAACGCGTCACCGTGGCGTTGGACACGCCCGCCATCTGCGCCAGTTCGGTCGCGGTGTAGCTGGCGATCTGGCCGGGGAAATGCAGGATCGCCTCGGCCAGCCGCAGCTCGCTCCGATGCATGGTGGGCGTCGCATCCCGGATGCGTGCGATGAAGGAAGTGCGGGCCGCTGATACCATACCCGTGAAAATACGCTTTCACGAGATGGCAGCACAAGCCCGCAAGGTGCGTACGCCCGGTGCAGCCCGATCTTTCGAACGGCTCCGCACTGGGCCTTGTCCCCCGCCGGACCCCGTCAGGCGACGGCGAGCTGTTTCCTCGGGTCGTAGAACGGCCGCTCCACCACGGTGGCGCGCGTCGGGCCGGACGGTGTGACCACCTCGAGCTCGAGACCCAGATGCGCGACGTCCACGCAGACCATGGCCAGCGCGATGTTCCGCTCCAGCCGCGGCGAGTAGACAGCGGACGTCACCTTGCCGACCGTTTCCCCGTCCCGGTTGATCGGCCAGAAGCTGGTGTTCGGCCCCTTGAGCGGATCGCAATCGATTATCAGCCCCACCTGCCTGCGGCTGACGCCCTCGTCACGGATACGGCGCAACGCCTCCTTGCCAATGAACTCGGCCTCCATGTCGAGGCTCACAAGCCGGTCGAGGCCAAGTTCGTAGGGGTTCGTGTGGATATCCGCATCGGCGTGATAGGACAGCATGCCGCCCTCGATCCGGCGGATGGACGAGGTGTGCCCGGGCTTGAGTCCGTAGGCCATGCCCGTCGCCATGATGCGTTCCCACAGCGCGTCGCCCTGCGTGCCGTCGCGCAGATAGAGCTCGTAGCCCAGCTCGCTCGACCAGCCGGTGCGCGACACGATCAGCGGGAT
>CAZOBK010000135.1:0-3551 GCA_964578115.1 uncultured Roseicyclus sp. | reverse complement strand
TGACCAATGTCAGCTTCTCGATGACCAACCACGAGGAAAGCCAGCCCGCGCACCTGACGCTGAAGGACGCGAGCGTCCCGATCTCGGTCAACTGGCCCGAATACGCCGAGCCGGCGCAGCGATACTGCCCGGCCGGTGTCTACGAGGTTGTTTCGGAGGAGGGCAAGGAGCCGCGCTTCGTCATCAACTTCCAGAACTGCGTGCACTGCAAGACCTGCGATATCAAGGATCCGTCGCAGAACATCCACTGGACGGTGCCGCAGGGCGGGGACGGACCGAATTACCCCAACATGTGACGCTGGCCGACCCTGAGACGCGGGCTTTTCGGTCCGGCCCGCGAAATGTTGATCGGTGGTTCGCAGGCGTGACGTCGCGTTGCGTTGCCCTTGCAGGGGGCGCGGCCTACTGTCTGCCTCGAACAGGCTGGAGACCGGAATGCCCTTGCTGCGATCATTTGGACCTTTCGCCGTCGCCGCTGCGCTGGCCGTTTCTGGCGGTCCCGTCCCGGCCCCGGCCATGGCGCAGGATCTTTCGGGCCTTGCGGGCCCGTATCTCGCGGCCCGGATGGCGGTTCGCGACGGCGATCACAGGGAGGCCGCCGAATATTTTGAACGCGCGCTGCGGGCCGATCCGGGCAATCCGCTTCTGATCTCGAACGCGGTTTTCGCCAACGCGGCGCTGGGCCAGTGGGATGTCTCAGCCGCCATCGCCGAAAATCTCCCCGAGGACGCCACGGGTCAGGAACTGGCCGGTCTGGTGACCTTCGTGGACACGGTCAGCTCCGGCGATCTGGACGGGGCCCGCGCGGCGCTGGAGGCGGGACGCGGCGGCGGTCCCTTCATCGATGAGCTCTCGTTGGGCTGGATCGAGTTCGGCGCCGGCAACATGGACCGCGCCGTTGCGGTGTTCGAGGAACTCGCGACCGACGCGAGCCTGTCGGAACTTGCCTGGCTGCATCTCGGGCTCGCGCGCGCGGCCGTCGGAGATTTCGAGGGTGCCGACGCGATCCTTTCGGGCGAACGGGCCGGACGGATCAGCCAGACCGAACGCATCGTGCGGGCGCGGGCCGAAATTCTCGTGCAGCTGGGCCAACGCGCGGACGCGCTGGACCTGCTGGACGGCTACACGCAGCGTGTGCCCGACCCCGCGCTCCTGGCGCTTCAGGCCCGGATTGGGGCGGGCGCGGAAGGGCCATACAGCTTCGTGACCACCTGGCAGGAGGGCATCTCGGAGGTGTTCTTCACCGTTTCGCAAGCCTTCGGCGCAGACGGTAATGGCCAGCTGCCCCTGATCTACGCCCGCGCAGCCTGGGCGATTTCGCCCAAGAACACCGATGCCCTGATTCTTGCCGGCCAGATCCTGATCGAGGACGAGCAATACGCGCTGGCCGCAGAGGCCTACGATGCCGTGCCCGCGGATGACGACCAGTATGTCGAGGCGCAGATGGGCCGCGCCGAGGCGCTCGAGCGGCAGGGCGATCTCGACGCTGCGCTCGCGACACTTGAAGGGCTGGCTGAGGCGGAGCCCGACCTTGCGCCGATCCACGCGGCACTTGGCGACACGTTCCGCAGGGCCGAGCGCTGCGAGGAGGCCATCGACAGCTACACCGCCGCGATCGATCTCGTGGACACCAGCCAGTCGCGCTACTGGTTCCTGCATTACACGCGCGCGATCTGCTATCACCTGACCGACAACTGGCCCCCTGCCGAGGCCGATTTCCGCCGCGCGCTGGAGCTTAACCCCGACCAGCCTCAGGTGCTGAACTACCTCGGCTATTCGCTGGTGGAACAGCGCAGGAACTTCGACGAAGCGCTTGACATGATCGAACGCGCCGTCGCGGCGCGCCCCGACTCCGGTTACATCGTCGACTCTTTGGCCTGGGTCTACTACCGGCTCGGCCGCTTCGAGGAGGCCGTCGAACCGATGGAGCGCGCGGCCGAGCTTCTGCCGACGGATCCGATCATCAACGACCACCTCGGCGACGTCTACTGGATGGT
Source organism: uncultured Roseicyclus sp. (assembly GCA_964578115.1). GTDB lineage: Bacteria > Pseudomonadota > Alphaproteobacteria > Rhodobacterales > Rhodobacteraceae > Roseibacterium. The sequence continues at coordinate 1,554 of CAZOBK010000135.1, read as the reverse complement.
CGGGCGCAAACGCGAGGCGCGGTTCCAGTGGCATCGCGCGCTCAGCCTCGACCCGGAGGAAGAAGACGCGGAGCGGATCCGGCTCAAGCTCGACATCGGCCTCGACGCCGTGCTCGAACAGGAAGGCGGGGTCGGAGACATCCAGTGAGGTATTTCGCGCCCGCGAAAGTGAACCTCGCGCTGCATGTCACCGGGCGCCTGGGCGATGGCTATCACCTGCTCGATTCGCTGGTGGTCTTCGCGGATGTGGGCGATTGGATCGATATCCGCGCATCGCGGGAGCTGGCCTTGTCCGTGTCGGGACCGCGGGCTGCCGGCGTTCCCACCGACCGTCGCAATCTCGTGTGGCGCGCGGCGGAGGCCTTCGGCACGGATCACGGCGCGACGATTCGTCTGGACAAGCATCTGCCCCATGCGGGCGGGATCGGCGGAGGTTCCGCCGACGCGGGGGCGGCGCTGCGCGGGCTGTCCGAGTTGTGGAACGTCGCGCTGCCCAACGTGGACACGCTTCTGACCATCGGCGCGGATATCCCGGTCTGCGCCGCCAGCGCACCGGCACGGATGCGCGGCATCGGCGATGTTCTGGACCCCGTGCCGCCGATCCCGCCGCTCTGGCTGGTGCTGGTCAATCCCGGTGTCGAGGTTCGGACCGGCCCGGTGTTCCGGGCGCTTGCCACCACCGACAACCCGCCGCTGCCCCAGCCTGGCTGGTCCGATGCGGAAGGCCTGCTGCGCTGGCTCGCCGACACGCGGAACGACCTTGAGCCCGCCGCCATGGCGCTGGTTCCCGAGGTCGGCGAGGTGCTGACCGCGCTCGCCGCGACCCATGGGTGCCGGTTTTCCCGCATGAGCGGGTCCGGCGGAACATGCTTCGGAATGTTCACCGAGGCAGAGGCCGCGCGGGCGGCTGCCCGGCACCTGCAAGACGCCCAAGGCGATTGGTGGGTCGAAGCGGCCGAGGTCCTGACGCAAGCGCCCTGACGGGCGATCAGGTCAGCCGCGCGACCACGTAATCCGCGAGATCCCCCATCATCCCGGTCAGGGCATGATCGGGCACCTCGGCCAGTGCGCCGCGCGCCGCGCCGGCATGGCGATACGCCTCTTCGCGGGTCTCTTCGAGCGTGCCGTGGCGGCGCAGGATTTCCATCGCGTGATCCAGGTCGCCGTCATGTTGGTCGCCCTTTTCGATGGTGCGCACCCAGAAGGCACGTTCGGTCGCGTCGGCCTTGGCCACGGCGCGGATCACTGGCAGCGTCAGTTTGCGCTCGCGGAAATCGTCGCCGGTGTTCTTGCCGATCTCGCCCGAGGCGCCGCCCCAGTCCAGCAGATCGTCGGCCATCTGGAACGCCACGCCCAGCCCGTCGCCATAGCGCGCAAGGGCGCTGACCACAGGGTCCGGCTGCCCGGCGATGATGCCGCCCACCTCGCAGGCCGCCTCGAACAGCGCCGCGGTCTTGCCCCGGATGACCTGCAGGTAGATCTCCTCTGTCGTGGCGAGGTTCATGGCCGCCGTCAGCTGCAGCACCTCGCCCTCGGCGATGGTGGCGGCGGCGT
>CAZOBK010000134.1:0-3592 GCA_964578115.1 uncultured Roseicyclus sp. | reverse complement strand
TCGGCCACCACGATCTTCTGGTTGGGAATGATGATCATGGCCACGTTCGCCGTCATGATCGTCGCCGTCAGCGCGCCGAGGTGCAAAAGCGCCGCGCGGCCCGAGAAGACTTGCGTGTAACCCCATGACAGCACGACGATAATCCCGAAGAGGAGGATCATGAGTAGCGTCGGGTTGTCGCCCAGCTGCGACTTGCACAACAGGTCGTAGGCGACCCAGCCGAGCGTCAGCGACAGGGCCGAGATCACGATCGCCTGCCATGGCGCAAGCTCCATCACCGACCAGTCGATCAGGTAAAGCTCCGCCCCCACCCAGTAGAGCAGGATCAGAAGCGCCACACCCGACAGCCATGTGGCATAGCTTTCCCATTTGAACCATGTCAGGTGCTCGGGCATCGCCTCGGGCGCGACCATGTATTTCTGGATGTGGTAGAAGCCGCCGCCATGGACCTGCCATTCCTCTCCGTCGGCGGGGCCGGGGATGTTGCGGTTCAGGCCCAGATCGAGCGCGATGAAATAGAAACTCGATCCGATCCAGGCGATGGCGGTGATGACATGCAGCCAACGGACGGCGAATTCCGCCCAGTGCAAGAGAATTGTCGCGTCCATGTCTCGCCCCTGCCCGGGCGCGCCTGCGCCCTGTCCCGTTCCGGTCCTGTCGTCGCCATTTCCACCATTTCGCCAAGGCTCTGCAAGGTGTCGCGCGGCCGCCCTCTTGCCAGCGTGCCGCAAAGCCGCGTATTGGCGGGCATCTGCTGCATTCAAGGGCATGTGCTGCACGCCGCGCGCCTCCGGTATTTCACGGATGCCGCGTGCCGTCCTGCCCGAACGGACCCGGGACACATGACAAGTATCGAAAGCCTGAACCCTGACATTCCGCTTTTTGCCCGGACGGGCATCAACCTTGCCTCCGCCGGCCTCGGCGCGAGGGCGATCTGGGCCTCGAACCAGTTCTTCGCGCCGCTCGACCGGATGCTGCAGGATCACGACCCGGTCTTCATCGAGGGCAAGTTCGACGACCACGGCAAGTGGATGGACGGCTGGGAAACCCAGCGACGGCGCGACGGCGGGCATGACAGTGCGATCATCAAGCTCGCTGGTGCGGGACGGATCATCGGCTTCGACATCGACACGTCCCATTTCACCGGCAACTACGCGCCCGCCGCTCGGATCGAGGCCTGCTCCTTCGCAGGCGACGAGCCGCCCGCCGACCAGACATGGGTCGAAATCCTGCGCCACAAGCCGCTCGGCCCCTCGGCGCATCACTACCATTCCTGCCAGAACTTCGAGAGCTGGTCGCATCTGCGCGTCAGCATCTATCCCGACGGCGGCATCGCGCGCCTCCGGGTCTATGGCGTGCCGGAACTGGACAGTGCCAATGCCAAGGGTGAGATCGACCTTGCCGCGGCGCTGAACGGCGGCCGCATCCTCGGCTTCTCGGACGCCCATTACGGCGACTACATGCGCCTGCTCGCGCCCGGGCGCGGGATCAACATGGGCGATGGCTGGGAAACCCGGCGGCGGCGGGAACCGGGCTATGACTGGATGATCATCGCGCTCGGCGCGCGCGGCGAGATCGAGAAGGCCGTCATCGACACGGCGCATTTCAAGGGCAACTATCCCGACCGCGCCTCGATCCAGGCCGCCGACATGCGCAGTTTCGGCGACGGGCTGACCGATGCGCTGATCACGGATTCGATGTTCTGGAAGGAACTCCTGCCGCAGCAGAAACTGGGCGCCGATGCCGAGCACTCCTTCCGCGAGGAGCTTTCGCGCCTCGGCCCGGTCACACATGTGCGTTTCAACATCTACCCTGATGGCGGCGTGTCCCGGCTGAGGCTGTTCGGGACGCCGGCACCCTGATCGGGCGCAGGGCCGAACAGGCCACTCGCCTGAACTCGCCGTGTTTGGCGGGCGATCCTCCCGCCGACACCGGATTTGAAAGTCCCAAGGGCCATTTGATGGCTTTGTGACGGATACCCCTTCCCTTAATTCCGGCCTGTCGCTATTTTTCCGGGTCATAAGAAAGAACTTGTCCAACTTGGGAGACAAAAACATGAAAAAGATTCTCTTGGCCTCTGCGGCCACGATGACGCTTGCCGGCGCGGCCCATGCCGATGCCCATGGCAACGGCGTCACGCTGGGCGTGATGCTGGGCTTCACCGGACCGGCGGAATCCCTCGCGCCGGGCATGGCCGACGGTGCCGAGCTGGCCATGGCCGAAGTGACGGAAAGTGGGCAGCTGATGGGCGGGATGTCGGTCGGCTCTGTGCGCGCTGATTCGACCTGCGTCGACGCCTCCGCGGCCGTCGCATCCGCGGAGCGGCTGATTACGGCGGAAGAAGTGGACGGCATCGTCGGGGCGCTCTGCTCGGGTGCGACGATCGCCGCGCTGACCAACGTCGCCGTACCCAACGGCATGGTCATGATCTCGCCGTCGGCGACCAGCCCCGCGCTTTCGACGATGGAGGACAACGGCCTGTTCTTCCGCACCGCGCCGTCGGATGCGCGTCAGGGCGTGGTCATGGCTCAGAACATCATGGACCGCGGGTTCGACACCGTGGCCGTGACCTACACAAACAATGACTACGGCCAGGGTCTCGCCGACAGCTTCGCCGCGGCCTTCGAGGAGATGGGCGGCACCGTGACGCTGGTCGCAGCCCATGAAGACGGGCGCGCGGACTACTCGGCCGAGGTTGGCGCACTGGCATCGGCGGGCGGAGACGTGCTTGTCGTGGCGGGTTACATCGATCAGGGCGGTCCGGGCATCATCCGTGCAGCGCTCGATACGGGCGCCTTCGACACGTTCGTGCTGCCCGACGGTATGGTCGGCAACGCCATCACCGACCGCTTCGGAAACGAAATTGACGGCTCCTTCGGCCAGTTCCCCGGAACCGACAGTGAAGGCGCCGAGATCTACTTCAGCCTTGCGGAAGATGCGGGCTTCGACGGAACGCAAGCCTTCTCGGCTGAAGCCTACGACGCCGCGGCGCTCATCCTGATGGCGATGCAGGCCGCAGGCTCCACCTCGCCAGGCGATTACGCCGAACACATCATGGATCTTGCCAACGCCCCGGGCGAGCCGATCCTGCCCGGTGAGCTTGGTCGCGCGCTGGAACTGATCGCGGCCGGCACGGATATCGATTACATCGGGGCCACGGCCGTGGAACTGATCGGTGGCGGGGAATCGGCGGGTGCCTACCGTGAGATCGAGGTGATCGACGGCACCGTCGAAACGGTCAACTTCCGCTGATCGAGAACCCGTCTTGAGCCTTTGGGGCAGCCCGGTGCGCAACCGGGCTGCTTTGTTTACGGGGGGCGCGCATGATCGTCGTCGAGGACATCCACAAGCATTTCGGCGGCTTCCATGCCGTCGACGGGGCGTCGCTGAGGATCGAGACCGGGTCGATCACCGGCCTCGTTGGCCCCAATGGCGCCGGAAAGACCACGCTTTTCAACGTGATCGCAGGCGTTCTTCCTGCAACCTCCGGCCGCGTCATCATGGATGGCGAGGACATCACCGGCCTGACCCCGCACGAGCTGTTCGCCAAGGGGCTGCTGCGCACCTTCCAGATCGCGCATGAGTTTTCCTC
>CAZOBK010000133.1:0-3616 GCA_964578115.1 uncultured Roseicyclus sp. | reverse complement strand
GCTGTGGATATCTGATGATCGTTGTAAGCCCTCGACGTATATCTAAAGGGCGTTTATCACAGTCATAGGCTCATAAGTAGCCACCGACACAGGAAATAAAATGGAAACAATAGAAGAATATGCCAAAAGCTATACTGGCAAACAAATAAAAAATATAGCAGACCTAGACAACGGATTTTCTAAAAAAGACCCAATATTTACAGAGATTGGGCAGGATAAGGATGGGAAAAACTACGAATATCAATATATCTTAGTAAATGACGAAAAATACCGAATACCAACAAGTGTTATTTTATCAGTAAAAGCACTTCTTGAAAAAAGACCAGACCTTGAACGATTTGATGTACTTAAATCAGGAACAGGGGTTGATACAAGATACCAAGTTATTCCAAAATAAACTATTTTCTTACTTTTTGGATCAGTTTTTGATCCATTTTTCTTTTCTCGTCGAGAGATGCCTAACATGCCTAACATGCCTAACTTTGTAGTCATTTCTATATTTTTTATTTTTTATTTTTTTAAAAAAGTTTGAGTGGGTTGTAAACTTAGGCAACTTAGGCACTTAGGCACATTTTAGGTGATAAAGTTTAGAAATATTTATATATAAGTTATATTTTATATAACTTTATGAACTCAGAAGAATTATTTGGCAAAACTTTTCAAGACGTTAAAAGTATAGGGTCTAGTCTATATATTAGACTGCCTAAAACAGATTGTGATGTTATGAACATCAAAAAAGGTGACACTGTTGTGGTTTGGTTTCGTAAAAAAGAAGAAAGCGATCAATCCTAAATTGAGGTGATAGGGTGAATGAGCTATATGAAAAAAAAGGTTTTAGGTTTATAAAAGTACAGAATAGAAATAAGAATCCTGTTGAGAGTAATTGGCAGGCGTATAATAATTATGCGTGGGATGATTCACAATTACAAAAATGGATTAAGCAAGGCGGCAACGTCGGTATTGTTACTGGATTCAATAACTTAGTAGTTATTGATTTTGATGATAAAGAGTTTGAGGAAGAATATTTAAGAAAATTTCCGCCAACATTAACACAGGAATCAGGATCAGGCGGATTACATTTATTTTATTTATGTGACGTTGTTCCTGAATCCTTTAAGATTCTTGACAAGGAAAAAAACACGCTGTGCGATATTCAAGGAAAAAGCAAACAAATAATAGTTGCGCCTAGCACACATCCGACGGGAAATAAATATAAATTTATTAATAAAAAACCTATTGCGAAAATATCGCAAGCAGAAATAAAAGCCATTTTTAAAGATTATTTAGAAAAAGAAACAGCACAAACAACACAAATATCGCAAAACTCATTTAATGGTTTAGAAGGTAAACCTATATTATCATCAGTTCTAAAAACGAGTGGGATTAATATTTCTCGTAATCCCACTAATTGTATTTGGCATGCAAGTAAAGGGGGGAAATGTTTTAGTTTCGACGATGCCAAAGGCTTGTGGCATTGTTTTCACTGTGGTAAATCAGGGGATGTTATTAAGTTTGTTATGGAACGAGATAGTTGTAATTTTAAAGAAGCTTGTAAGAAATTAGATATTGATTTGAAACAAAATGAAAAAATCAACGATTCTTATAATGCAAACAAAGAACGAATCCAACTTACTGCTGATCTAAAAGCAGACCCACAACAACTTAGTGATTTGATTGGTGATGCTATTCAAAAACGTGATAATCTTTTTTATAGGCCGTATTTTAATGAGATAGTCGAACTGCAAGTAATAAAAAGCAAAGAAGATATAGAAAAGAACAGAAGTAAAATAATTTTAAATAAAGTTGACGAGGATCGTTTTGTTAATATCATTTGCGAGTATATTTATTTTTATGAACTAAAACAAACTAAAGATAGCTGGAATGAGTCGCCTGTTCGACTTACTAAAACGTTACTTAGCGTATTAATGAAAAATGATGCTCTCTTAAAAAAATTACGCATCATAGAAAAAGTATTATCTCGCCCGTATTTATTTCTTAATTCTCAAGGATTGAATGTGGAGTATGAAGGATACAGCGAAAAGACAAATAATTATTATACTTTAGACACGCCTGCATTAGAACCCGTTACCGTCGAAGATTCAAAAAAAGAACTAAATAAAATAGTTAGTGGTTTTTGTTTTGAGGATGAAAGCGATAAAGTTATGGCATTAGCGTATATAATGACTCCTGCATTACGTGGCTTATATAACGATAAACGAGAAAGAACGCCATGTTTCGCATTATTAGCTAATAGAGAACGAGCAGGCAAAGATTATCTTGCAGGAATACGATCTATATTATATACCGGTGTAGCAGTTGACCACCCTCCTATTGCTGATGGAGAACGCAGTAATGTAGAAGAATGGCGTAAGAAATTTAGTAGTATGATGATGGTTGGCCAAACAATATTTCATAGCGCTAATAATATAGGCTATCTGAATAATCCTGTATTTGAAGCAATAATAACATCTAAAGTTTTTGAAGATCGACTTTTAGGCAGTAATAGTCAAAAGATATTAGATAATAATATGGATGTTAGTTTTAGTGCTAATGTAGGTTTGCGTTGGAGAGGAGATATGTCTGGTCGTCTTCGTCGGATAAATTTGTTTTATGCAGAAGAAGATCCCAATAGTAGAAGTTTTCCTATACCTGATTTACATGGTTATATAGAAAACAAGCGAGGATATATATTAAGTTGCATATATAAGTTGATAACAGATTGGTACGAATCAGGAATGCCATGTACTGAAAATAAAATATTTAGTAGTTTTCCAGTATGGGCTAAATTTTGCGGCGGGTTGATGGATTATCATAATTTAGGCAATCCTTTAGTTTATCAAGAAGATGATGATCTTAGCGGTAATGAAGATGATAGGCAAATGGGCGCGTTGTTTGAGTTTATGAATATTTGGCAGCAAAACAATAATAAGGCCGATGTGCGAAGCCCTGATATTATAGATGCTCTAAAAAATTATCAAGAACTTGACGAAAATCAGAAAGCGACTAATGGTTTTGGCAATGTTGCGGATGATATTTTAATGGGTATTCGTGTAGCTTCAAAAGGCGACACTATCAAACTGGGCCACATGATTACTCGTTTTAAAGGCAGAATAATTAAAGGTATCAAATTTAGAATTTTGCAGCAAAACAAAGAAGCAAAGCGTCGGATTTATACTTTTGAGAGGATTTAAGAAAATGGGAAAAATAGAATGTAAAATATGCAAGGAAGATGATCAGTCTAAATTAGAACTGCATCATTTAATACCTAAGTTTATGGGTGGTACTGACAGTGACGGGCGAGTTTACTTATGTAAAAAACACCACGGAATGGTTCATAATTTTGTTATAAGTAAATTATGGAATAGTTTAAGTTTAGAACATAAGATGCAATTTCGTCAACGTGCTAAAATTATGACATTGCATTATATAAATACAAATCGATGAGCCTTATAGATTATGTTGAAATAAGGGAGATAGTAATAAAAAATAGCGTTCGTCGCTATTTTGTTAAAATTACACCTAAGAAGATCCAAGATAAGACTAGGCAAAAATATTTATGGGAGATAATACTATGAGATGGGCAATATTAGAGACAAAGAGTACTCCTCATGCAGGA
>CAZOBK010000132.1:0-3775 GCA_964578115.1 uncultured Roseicyclus sp. | reverse complement strand
GCGAGGGGGCTGTCTGCCCCCTCGCGCTCCCCCGAGCGGTATTTGGGGAAAGATGAAGGGGCTATTGCGCGGCCGTGCGTCGTTCGAGCGCCGAGGCGGCGGCATCGAGGCGCGCGATGCCCTCGCCGATCTCCTCCTCCGAGATGGTGAGCGCGGGCAGGATGCGCACCACGTTGTCGCCTGCGGGCACCGTCAGGAGACCGGCCTCGTAGCCGGCCGCGACCACATCGGTGTTCGTGGCCTTGCAGACGAGCCCCAGCATCAGGCCCGCGCCGCGCACGCTTTCGAAGATCTCCGGATGGGCGCCGACAAGGCCCTCGAGCCGCTGGCGCAGGTAGCCCGCCTTGGCGCGCACATCGTCGAGGAAGCCTTCGCGCGTGACCTCGTCCATGACCGCCGCGCCAACGGCGCAGCCCAGCGGGTTGCCGCCGTAGGTGGAGCCGTGGGTGCCCGCCGTCATGCCGCGCGCGGCGTCCTCGGTCGCCAGCAGCGCGCCGAGCGGGTAGCCGCCGCCGATGCCCTTGGCCACCAGCATGATGTCGGGCGCGATGCCCGCCCATTCATGGGCGAAGAGCTTGCCCGTCCGCCCCATGCCGCACTGTATCTCGTCGAGGATCAGCAGAAGACCGTGTTCGTCGCAGAGATCGCGCAGGCCCTTGAGGCAGACGTCCGGCAGCGGTCGGATGCCGCTTTCGCCCTGCACGGGCTCGACCATGATCGCGCCCACGTCGGGTGCGGCGGCTGCAGCGCGCAGGGCGTCGTGATCGCCGAAGGGAAGCTGGCGGAAGCCGGGCAGGAGGGGACCGAAGCCCTTGGTCAGCTTCTCCGATCCGGCGGCCGAGATCGCGGCCATGGAACGGCCGTGAAAGGCGCCCTCGAAGGTGAGGATCGTCGTGCGCTCGGGCTGCTCGCTCTCGTTGCGGTACTTGCGGGCCATCTTTATGGCGAGTTCCGCGGCCTCGGTCCCGGAATTGCAGAAGAAGACCGTGTCGGCGAAGGTGTGTTCGACGAGCCGCTCGGCCAGCGCCTCCTGCTCGGGAACGGTGTAGAGGTTCGAGGTGTGCCAGAGTTTTTCGGCCTGGTCCTTGAGCGCCTGCACCAGTGCCGGGTGCCCGTGACCCAGCGCCATGACCGCGATGCCGGAGCCGAAATCGAGGAAACGTCGGCCGTCGGCCTCCACCAGCCATGCCCCTTCGCCCTTGACGAAGGAGAGCTTTGCGCGTGCGTAGCTTGGCAGAACCGGCGAAATCATCGGTCGTCTCCCGTGGGTTGAACACCAAAGCCCCGGCTTGGCCGAAAGCGCCGCCCAAGTCAATTCGCGGGGCGTGATGAGCCTATTCTGCGCTCATGATGAGACAGGTCGTGGTGGCGGTGGCGTAGAGCCTGTCGGTCCCGGCATCCCTTATCTCGCCGGAGGCCACGGCGGTCGATCGTCCGGCATGGGTGAGGCGGCCTGTCGCGATCACGTCGCGGCCTTGCGCGATCGCGCGGACGAGGTTCACCTTGTATTCGAGCGTCGTGTAGGCGCGGCCTGCGGGAAGCACCGTCATGACGGCACAGCCCATGCAGCTGTCCAGAAGCGCGCCGTACCAGCCGCCATGGACCCCGTTCATCGGGTTGAGATGATCGAAAAGCGGCGCGCCGTGAAACACGGCTTCGCCCTCCGAGACGGCGGTGACGCGGAAATTCAGGATCCGCGCGATGGGGGCTTGTGGCAGGGTGCCGTCGACGATCCGCTGCATGAAGTCGAGGCCCGACATCGACAGCATCGTGGCACGGTCGGCCATGTCCGCCGGATTGGTGGCGAAGAAGGGATCGGGCATGGGCGTGCCTGTTCGCGTGGTTGCCATCTGGCGTGCACGCGATCACGGGCGGGTCGCGAAGACAAGTCCCAAGGCCCCGGTATCAGGCGACTTCCGACAGTTCCACGCGCGGGGCAACGCCGAGGGCCGCGCAGACTTCGCGCGTGAGGTCGGGCGTGTTGAGCGTGTAGAAATGAAGCGCATCCACGCCGCCATCGACAAGTTCGGCGCAAAGTTCCGTGCAGAGCGCGGTCGACAGCAGACGCTCGCGACCGTCACGTATGGCCTTGTCATAGGCCTCGTCCAGCCATGCGGGAATGACGGTCCCGCAGGCCTCGGCGAACTTGCGCACGCCTTTCCAGGAATTGATCGGAAGGATGCCGGGGATGACGGGGGCGTCGATGCCGGAAGCGGCGCAGGCATCGCGGAAGCGGAAGAAGGTCTCGGCCTCGAAGAAGAACTGGGTGATGGCGGATGTCGCGCCGGCGTCGATCTTGCGCTTCAGGTGGTCCACACAGTCCTGCATGGTCGCCGCCTCGGGGTGCGGGTCCGGATAGGCGCCGACGCGCAGAGTGAACTTGCCGGTTTTCGCCAGCGCCTCGATCAGCTCGACCGAGCCCGCGAAGCCTTGCGCGTGCGGGGTGAAGCGGCCCTGGCCTTTTGGCGGGTCGCCGCGCAGTGCCACGATCTCGGTCACGCCGGCCTCGGCATAGCTTTCGGCGATCTCCAGCGTTTCTTCCCGCGTGGCGTCGACACAGGTCAGATGCGCCGCGACGGGCACGCCGTAATGCTTGTGGATCGTCTTGACCGCGTCATGGGTGAGCGCGCGCGTGGTGCCGCCAGCGCCGTAGGTCACGGAGACGAAGTGCGGATCGAGCGGGGCCAGAACGCCGAGCGTGTCCCAGAGCCGGAACGACGCCTCGAGCGATTTCGGCGGGAAGAATTCGAAGGAAATGGTCGGCGGCGTCATGGCGATTCTGATCCTTGAAATGTCGCATGTGGATGTCGCATAGAGTGGGGCTTGCGGCAATTTCATAATCTTCAAGATCAATATGAGGTCTGTATGCATATCGAGTTTCGCCATCTGCGGACCATCCGCGCGATCCACGAAGAGGGAGGGCTGGCGCGGGCGGCCGAGCGGCTGCACATCACGCAGAGTGCATTGTCTCATCAGATCAAGGGGTTGGAGGATCAGGCTGGGGTGGAGCTTTTCGTGCGCCGCTCGCGGCCGATGCGGCTATCCTCGGCGGGGATGAAGCTGCTCCGCCTGGCCGAGGACGTGCTGCCGCGCCTCGCCGCGCTGGAGGAGGAATTCGAGGGTCTCAGGTCGGGCAAGTCGGGGCGGCTGCATATCGCCATCGAGTGCCATGCGTGCTTCGACTGGCTCCTGCCGGTGCTGGAGGCGTTCCGGACGTCCTGGCCCGAGGTGGACGTGGACATCCGCCCGGGGCTTCAGTTCGAGGCGCTGCCGGCGCTCCTGCGGGAGGAGGTGGACCTTGTCGTTTCGTCGGACCCCGAAGAGCTGCAAGGCGTCGATTTCACGCCGCTTTTCGACTACGAGCCGGTCTTTGTCTGTGCCGCCGATCACCCGCTGGCGCGCAAGCCATGGATCGAGGCGGAGGATTTCGCCGAGCAGCATCTGATCACCTACCCGGTGGAGCGCGCGCGGCTTGACGTGTTCAGCCAGCTTCTGTTTCCCGCCGGGGTGGAGCCGCGCTCGATCCGTCAGGTGGAGCTGTCGGCGGTGATGCTGCTGCTGGTGGCGTCGGGGCGCGGGGTGGCGGTGCTGCCCGACTGGGTGGTGCGGGACCCGCGCACGCCTGGGTCCATCGTGACAAGGCCCCTGACGGAAGGCGGGCTGACCCGGCGGCTTTACGGGGCGACGCGTGCGGATGACACGGCCAAGCCCTTCATGGCGCATGTCCTGAAGCTCTGCCGGACGGAGCCGCCGAAACTGCAGCGGCGCACGGCGG
>CAZOBK010000131.1:0-3785 GCA_964578115.1 uncultured Roseicyclus sp. | reverse complement strand
TCGCGAAGATGATCCGCCCGTCGGTGCCCTGGAAGAAATAGCACTTGTCGTGATCATAAAGCCGTCGGGTCACGATATGGCTGCCACGCACGAGGCGGACCTTCTCGGGCGTGTTCTGCCGCGTGACGTTCTGGATGATGTCGCCGACCCACGGGCCGCCCGCGTTCACCAGCGCGCGGGCGGTGATCTCTCCGGTCGTGCCGTCGCGGTCCACGGTCACACGCCAGAGATCGCCATCGCGCGCGGCACTGACCACGCGGGCGCGGGTCAGGATGCGCGCGCCCCGTGCCTCGGCGTCCCGCGCGTTCAGGACGACAAGCCGCGAATCCTCCACCCAGCAGTCGGAATATTCGTAAGCCCTGGCGAAGCGGTCCTGAAGCGGCGCGCCCTCGGGCGTCCCTTCGAGCGAGACGCGCGTCGTGGCAGGCAGGATCTTCCGCCCGCCGATGTGGTCATAGAGAAACAGGCCCAGCCGGATCAGCCATGCTGGCCGTCGCCCCTTCATCCACGGCATGACGAAGGACAGAAGCCGAGACGTCGGCGTTTCGCTGTTAAACCGCATGTCGGGCGACAGCGGCAGGACAAAGCGCATGGGCCAGCTGATATGCGGCATGGCGCGCAGCAGCGTCTCGCGCTCGATCAGCGCCTCGCGCACGAGGCGGAACTCGAAATACTCCAGATACCGCAACCCGCCGTGAAACAGCTTCGTCGAGGCCGAGGAGGTCGCGCCAGCAAGGTCGCCCTGTTCGGCCACGCAGACCGACAGACCCCGCCCGGCCGCGTCCCGCGCGATGCCACAGCCATTGATGCCGCCACCGATGACGAAAATGTCGAAAGGGTCGCTCATGCTGGTCTCCCGTTGCGCGGTTCATCGCAACTGGCGTTCGTTATGTCAATTTTTCCGTTCGTTTGTTTTCGTTCTCGCCGGTTTTCCGATCAGGACCCCGCATCCACCCGCGCGATCAACGCCTCCACCTCCGGGCCCAGCGCCTCGACGATCAGCCGCACGCCTTCCGCATTGGGATGGATGCCGTCGGGCTGCATGTAGCGGGCCAGTGCGCCCGATGGGTCGTCCTGCGCCGCAGCACTCAGGGGCGCGAGGAAGCTGTCCACATGAAGCGCATCGTATTCGGCCGCGAGATCGGGATACATCGCATCGAAGGCAGCCTTGTACTCCGGCCCGTAATTGCCCGGCGCCTGCAACCCGACCAGCAGGACGGGCAGTCCGCGGGCCTCGGCCTCGGCGAGGATACCGTCGAGATTCGCCCGGCTGTTCTCCGGCGGCAGCCCGCGCAGCAGGTCATTGCCGCCCAGCGCCACGATCAGCGCGTCCACGTGATCGCCCAGCGCCCAGCCGATCCGCGCCAGCCCGCCCGCCGTCGTGTCGCCCGACACGCCATGGTTCTCGACCGCGACATCATGGCCGCGCGCCTCGAGCCAGTCCTCGAGCTGCGGCACGAAACCCTGCTCCTCCACCAGCCCGAAGCCCTGCGTGAGGCTGTCGCCCAACGCCACGACCGTGATCTCCTGCCCGTGAGCAGGCAATGCCAGCCCGATCGCCAGCGCCGCCGCCTTGCCCAGCCGCGAGACGGCCCCATATGCCGAAGAGAAAAATGAACCGAGGCGTTTAGTCATGGAAGATCCTGTTCTGGTGCTCAAGGACGCGCGGCTGACGCTCGACGGCAACGCGGGTGCGGTCGATATCCTGCACGGGATATCGCTCGTCGTGAAGCGGGGCGAAACGGTCGCGCTGACGGGGCCGTCGGGGTCTGGCAAGTCTTCGCTCCTCATGCTCATGGGCGGCCTCGAACAGGCCACGGCTGGGCAGGTGACGGCGCTGGGGCGCGATCTGACCAAGATGAACGAGGATCAGCTGGCCCGCTTCCGTCGCGATCATATGGGGGTGGTGTTCCAGTCCTTCCACCTTATCCCGACGATGACGGCGCTGGAAAACGTCGCCACGCCGCTGGAACTGGCCGGTCACGCCGACGCGTTCGACCGGGCCGAGGCGGAGCTTGAGGCGGTGGGCCTCGCCACCCGCGCCCAGCACTATCCCAGCCAGATGTCGGGCGGTGAGCAGCAGCGCGTAGCGCTCGCGCGCGCGGCGGCGACGCGGCCCGACATCCTGCTGGCCGACGAGCCCACGGGCAATCTCGACGGCACGACCGGCGAGGCGATCATCACGCTTTTGATGGACCTGCGCGACCGCCATGGCGCGACGTTGGTCCTCGTGACCCATGCGCCGGAACTTGCCGCGCGCTGCGACCGGGAGATCCGCCTGCGCGATGGCCGGATCGCGGATGACGCGCTGCGCGAGGCCGCGGAGTGAGCGTCGCACTGCGCATCGCCGGCCGGGAACTGCGCGGGGGCCTGCGCGGCTTTCGCATCTTCCTCGCCTGCCTCGCGCTCGGCGTGGCCGCCGTCGCCGCCGTGGGCAGCGTGCGCGAGGCGATACAGGAGGGGCTGAGCCGGGAGGGTGCCACCATCCTCGGCGGTGACGCGGAGATGAGCTTCACCTACCGCTTCGCCTCGGACGCGGAACGCGCGCATATGGACCGGATCGCGAAGGTTGTGTCCGAGACGGTCGATTTCCGCTCCATGGTCATCGTCGATCCCGAGGGGGAGCCCGAGCGCGCGCTTACGCAGGTGCGTGGCGTGGACGGGGCCTACCCGCTCTATGGCGAGGTGGTGTTGGACCCTGCCATGCCGCTCTCCGACGCGCTGGCGACGGAGGCGCTGCCCGGAATCGTCATGCAACCGCTGCTGGTCGACCGGTTGGCGCTTTCCGTTGGCGACACTGTTCGCCTCGGCACGCAGGATTTCGAACTTCGCGCGGTGCTTGAAAGTGAACCCGACGGGGCGGCGGGTGGTTTCGCCCTCGGCCCGCGCAGCATCGTGCGGCTGGGCGCGCTGCAAGGCTCCGGCCTGCTTGCACCCGGGACGCTCTTCGACACGCAATACCGCCTTGCCCTGCCCGACAACGCGAACCTCCCCGCGCTCGAGGCCGAGGCAGAGGCGCGTTTCGCCGATACCGGCATGCGCTGGCGCGATGCGCGCAACGGGGCGCCGGGCGTGCAGGAATTCGTCGACCGGATCGGCGCGTTCCTGGTGCTCGTGGGGCTTGCGGGTCTTGCCGTGGGCGGGATCGGCGTCTCCTCTGCCGTGCGTGCCTATCTCGACGGCAAGATCGCGACCATCGCGACGCTCAAGACGCTGGGGGCTGAGGCGCGGACGATCTTCACCGTCTATTTCGCGCAAATCGGGTTCCTGACACTTGTCGGCCTCGGGATCGGTCTCGTGCTGGGCGCGATCCTGCCGCTTGCGCTGGCGCCTTTCATCGAGGCGCGGCTGCCGGTACCCATCGCGGTCTCCGTCTACCCCGCGCCGCTGGCGGAGGCGGCACTTTACGGGCTGCTGACTGCGCTGATCTTCACGCTATGGCCGCTGGCCCGGACGGAACAGGTGCGCGCCGCCGCCCTCTACCGCGACGCGTCGGGGCCGTCGCGCGGCCTTCCGCGCGCGGGCTACCTGTTCGTCATCGCGCTGCTTGCCGTCGCGCTGGTGGGCTTCGCCGTTGTCTTCTCGGGCATCCCGCAACTGGCGCTCGGCACGGCGGGGGGCATCCTCGGCGCACTGCTGCTGTTGGCGCTTTCGGCGCGTGGCATCCGCGCCCTTTCGCGCCGTCTGGCACGCAGCCGCTGGGTGCGGGGACGCACTGCGCTGCGCACCGCGCTGGGCGCCGTCGGCGGCCCGGGGTCGGAGGCGACATCGGTCGTCCTGTCGCT
>CAZOBK010000130.1:0-3889 GCA_964578115.1 uncultured Roseicyclus sp. | reverse complement strand
AAATTTTGTGCGCTGACGTGGTAACTGCTCTGAGAGGAGACCCACGTATGAGCATCGACAAAGACCTTCTGGACCGCTTGATGGAAGGCCGCTCGCCCAGCGACCTGTTTGGCAAGACCGGCATTTTAGCGGAGCTGACTAAGGCGCTGGCGGAACGCGCGCTGAGCACGGAGATGGACGTTCATCTTGATGAAGAGCGCGCAGAGGAAGCGCCCGAGGGCCAGAACCAGCCCTCCAATCGCCGCAACGGGCGCAGCCAGAAGACCGTGACGACCGACAGCGGCAAGGTGGTTCTGGACATTCCGCGCGACCGCAACGGCACCTTCGATCCGCTGCTGATCGCCAAGTATCAGCGCCGTTTCCCGGAATTCGATCGCAAGATCGTCAGCATGTATGCCCGCGGCATGACCACCCGCGAAATCCAGGGGCATATCGAAGAAATCTACGGCGTCGAGGCATCGCCCAGTCTGATCTCTGCGATCACCGACGCGGTCATGGATGAGGTCACCGCCTGGCAGAACCGCCCTCTGGAGCCCTGCTATCCGATCGTCTTCATGGACGCGATCCGGGTCAATATCCGTAGCGACGGGGCGGTCTCGAACAAGGCGGTCTTCGTGGCCTTGGCGGTCCTTCCGGACGGCACGCGAGACGTTCTGGGCCTGTGGTTCCAGGCTAATGAGGGCGCGAAGTTCTGGGCCAAGGTGCTCAGTGACCTGCGCAACCGAGGCGTCCAAGACATCCTCATTGCCGTCGTGGACGGGCTGAAGGGGTTCCCGCAGGCCATCGAGGCGGCATTCCCTCAGACCCGGATCCAGACCTGTATCGTCCATCTGCTGCGCCATTCCATGAACTTCGCCAGCTACAAGGACCGCAAGGCCGTCGCCGCCGCCCTCAAGGCGATCTACACGGCGGTGGATGCCGATGCGGCCGAGCTGGCCTTGGCAGAGTTCGAGGACAGCGATCTGGCCAAACGATATCCGGCGATCGCGCCGAGCTGGCGGCGGGCCTGGAACGAGGTCATTCCGTTCCTCGATTACCCTCCCGAGGTCCGCAAGCTGATCTACACCACGAACGCCATTGAGGCGCTGAACTCGAAGATCCGGCGCGCCGTCCGCACCCGGGGCCACTTCCCCAGCGACGACGCCGCGGCGAAATTGATCTATCTGGCGCTTAATGCTACCTCGACCGAGTGGAAGCGCTCGGTGCGCGAATGGCACGCTGTCAGATCTCAGCTCGCCATCATGTTCGAAGACCGCTTCCCAATGGCCTGACAAATGACGTCAGAGCACGAAATATCTGACAGTCTCATACATCGAGCTGTTCTACAACACGAAGCGCAAGCACACGAACAACGGCATGCTGTCGCCCGTTGATTTCGAGATCAGACAGCAGAAACTTTCGGAGGCAGGTGCCTAGGAAACTAAGGGCACCTCAGTTGGCTGTTGCGTCTTTAATGAGCAACACAAGACATTCGTGTTACAAGAAAGTCATGCAGCCGCGTTGCGATTTGAGCCGCGCCATCTGCGTCTGGGTGAATGTGGTCGTTCAGACTCACGCGTCCGTCGTCCGTCAAGTCTATTGTCTCAAGGCCGCGCGACCCCGCCCACTCAATGAGGACCTCCCGCTCCGAGCGAATCGCTCCCGAGCGCTCACTATCTGTCGCATTGTAAATCAAAACCGTATCAATTTCTTCGCGATGAAGACGATCGACAATTTGCTCCAAGGCGGCGAGGCTCATTTCCACACGTATTTCGTAAGGAACGGTCATCTCGCTTCCTTCTGGATCGACTTCCATTGCACGTAGCCTTTCCGTTACCGCCTCAACCAGGTCGCCGATGGCGCCCAAGGGAGGAGACAACCGATAAGGAAGTAGATCTGGAATATGTGTTGGAACGTCGGTGAGATCGTGTGCCGAGACGATGATTGCTGCGTGCTTCGCCCCAAAACTGCCATGCCGACGAAGAGCGGCCAGCTGATTGACTGGCCCCCAACTTGATAGTGCAATAGGAATGGCGCGCACTTGACATTCTGCCTTGGAAAAAAAATTAGACAATTGAATTGCGATCGTTTCATCTTGATCAAGGAAGTGGTTTCCGTATACAACGCTATCGCCGATTAGAAGTACTCGTAATTCGTCAGCGACGGGCAGGGGTGTGTGTTCAGGCGCGCGGAAGCCATAACTATTTATCTCAATCCTATTTCCCCACCGGTTATAACTGGCATTCGGGATGAGTCTATACTCCAGCTCGGTGTCGACTACCGCCAAAGGAGGATCACCAAGACCAACCAACCTCAGAAGGGTTTCTGCAATAAGAAACAAGGCGATCGGCGCCAAGACGAGAGTTACTATGGTACGACGCATCACATCTCCGCAGGGCGCGCGGCTAGACGCGCGCGTAAACCGTGAAGTGGCTGCTCAATAAATCTATAGACGAGGGCCGCCCAAGATAAAGAAATTATAGCGGCCACAACAATCGTCTCGTTTGGGCCAGTATCGGGCCACCCTGCCTCCCAAAGCGCGTATAGGATTACAAAGTGAACTAGGTAAAGCGTATACGAATACACTCCTATTAGACGCATTACTGAGGAATTCAAGATTCTAAAGAGCCAGTAATCAGATCTTTTTACTGCATAGTAAAATATTGGCATTAGGGCGACACCCTGTACCGAGTAACGAAATGTCGAACGGAACGCGGGATCTTGCCACAAGAATGTTGCCGCGAGGAGTGAAAGGGATGCAATAACGAAGAAAAGGAGTACACCATTATTCGCCAACCAGATGGGCAGCCGCCCACGGGCAATTATCAGTGCGAGCAAGCAACCATACAATAGGCTGTCAAATCGAGTATCGGTAGAAATGTAGATCGTCCACTCGTTATCGCCCCAGACGTAGAACCTGTACACGCGCCATAGTAGAATTGATGTTAAGAGAAATACTAAGTGTGTGAAATTAATCCGCCCACGGGCGATTAGTAAAAAAATAAGAGGCCATATCATATAGAAATGCTCCTCAACCGATAGGGACCAAAGAATCCCCAAGCCTCTTACACCTTCGTCAGCACTCGGCAGCAAAGAATAGTAATTATAAATAAAAAAGAACTGGCTGAATAGCACCTCTATGCTCAGGTTTCCAGGGGAAATACCTCCAATAAAAAGTATGATCGCGAGAAGGATCGTAAGAAATAGTGAAGGACCAAGCCTCAGTACGCGACGTAGATAAAAGGCGCCAAAATCAAGCTTGCCCGACCTATTGTATTCTCTGATCATCAATGTCGTAATGAGAAATCCAGATAGAAAAAAGAATACTGTCACACCAAAACCGCCGGGGATCAGAGGGGAAAGCCCAGCGTGAGAGAGGAATACTAAGATTATCGAAACGGCGCGCAAGCCATCAAGAGATGGTATATGACCGTGTCCTGCAGCGGGCCATTCCGAGGCGCTGTTACTCTTCCAATGCATCTAGATCTTAATGGACTTGCTTTTCCCAGAGATTAATTTTTCGGCAACAAAGATTTTGTGTCTTTTAGCGTGGACATACGCAGTGATCGCTCCTTGTGTCAATCAGCATTTGATTTCCACCCCAGCCAGCCCGTCCATCCAAGGTCAGACGGCGCCAATGATACAGAAGGTTCGGCGAAACGCCATTCCTGCGGGCCACGACCGAGATGCTGGCGCCTTCCTCCAGCGTCTCTTCCACGATCCGCATCTTCTCGCTCGCGGGCCAGCGGCGCCGGCGGCCGCGATCGGTGACCTGCTCTCCTTCGAGTCCGTGTTTATGAGTTAGCTCTGTTCAGGGTTTGATCCTTTCTCGACCGTTGGTGATACTCCCGCGGTGTGAGCCCGTCGAGGCTCGAATGCGGGCGGTGGTGATTGTAGTCGTCGCGCCATG
>CAZOBK010000129.1:0-3911 GCA_964578115.1 uncultured Roseicyclus sp. | reverse complement strand
CCTGCGCCTGCACGGACACGTCGAGCGCCGAGACCGGTTCGTCGAGGATCAGGATGCGCGCATCGGCGGCCAGAGCGCGCGCAATGCCGATGCGTTGCGCCTGCCCGCCCGAGAACTCGTGCGGGTAACGGTCGAGGAACTCCTCGCGCAGGTTCACGGCGGCGAAGATCTCGGCGATCCGGTCGGCGCGGGCGGCGGGGCCCATCCGATGGAGATGCTTCAGCGGGGCCTCCATGATCTGGCGGATCGTCTTGCGCGGGTTCAGCGACGAAATCGGGTCCTGAAAGACATACTGGATCTTCCTGCCGAAGACGGCCGGGTCGGCGTTGTCCAGCGGTTCTCCCTCGATCTCGATGCGGCCGGAGGAAGGTTCGAGAAGCCCCACAAGCATCCGCGCCAGCGTGGACTTGCCGCATCCGCTTTCACCCACGATGCCCAGCGTCTCGCCCTTCTGCACCACCAGGTCCACGGGTTGCACGGCCCGCACCAGCGCGCGCGGCGGCCCGAACAGCCGCTTGCCGACCGGGAACGCCTTGGAAAGGCCGGTGAGCTTTAGCGCCTCGGTCATTGCGCGGCCTCCGTTTTCGGGGCTTCGACGGGGTGGATGCAGCGGACGCTGCGCTCGGCCCCGTGCGCCTCGAGCGGGATCGCGCGCGCGCGGCAGGCCTCCGTCACGCGGTGGCAGCGGTCGGCGAAGGCGCAGCCCCGGGGCAGTTGGTCGACCCCCGGCGGCAGGCCCGGGATCGCCTCGAGCCGCCTGCGCCCTGCGCCAAGCTCCGGCACGCAGGCCATCAGCTTGGCCGTGTAGGGATGCGCCGGCGCGTTCAGGATCGCGTCGGTCGGCCCCTTCTCGACGATGCGGCCGGCATACATCACCGCCACCCGGTCGCAGAGCTGCGCCACCACGCCGAAATCATGGGTGATGAACAGGATGGCCAGCCCACGGTCGCGGCGCAGATCGTCCAGAAGCGTCAGGATCTGCGCCTGCACGGTCACGTCGAGCGCGGTCGTGGGCTCGTCGGCGATGATGATCTCGGGGTCGTTCGCGAGCGCCATGGCGATCCCCACGCGCTGTCGCATGCCGCCGGACAGCTCGTGCGGGTAGCTGTCGATACGGTTTTCCGCATTGGGGATGCGCACCTGTTTCAGAAGGTCGATGGCATGCGCCCGGCCTTCGTCGCGGCTGATGCGGCGGTGGCTCGATACCGCCTCGATCAACTGGTCGCCCACTGTGTAGAGCGGGTGCAGCGTCGCCTGAGGGTCCTGGAAGATATAGGCCACGTGGCGGCCGCGCAGGCTGCGCAGGACGTCGTAGGGCGCGCCGACAAGATCCTCGCCCTTGTAGTGGACCGCGCCCCCGGTGATGACGCCGGGCGGCGAGGCGACGAGGCCCATGATGCTGAGCGCCGTGACCGACTTGCCCGACCCGCTCTCGCCGATGAGGCCCACGCATTCGCCGGGTTTGAGGCTCAGGTCCACGCCGCCCACGGCTTTGTAGACGCGGTCCTTGACGTGGAACTGGGTCTTGAGGTCCCGCACGGCCAGCAGGTCGTCGCCCTCGGCCTGCGGGATTGGGCCGGTGCGGCTGACCATCGTGGCGGGCATGGGCCGGGAAAGCGCGCCGGATTTCAGCCGCGGGTCGAGCGCGTCGCGCACCCCGTCGCCCAGCAGGTTGATGGCCATCACGATCACGAGGATCATCAGGCCCGGCACGATGGAGGTGTGCGGATTGGTGATCAGCGCCGAGCGCGCCTCGCCCAGCATCGAGCCCAGATCGGCGCGCGGCGGCTGGCTGCCGAGGCCCAGAAATGACAGGCCCGCCGTCTCGAGGATCATCCAGCCCACGGTCGTGGACATGGCGATGACGATGACCGGGATGACGTTGGGCAGGACCTCGGTCACGATGATCTTCGCGTCGGACATGCCGGCGAGTTTTGCGGCGTCGACGAATTCCTTGTTGGCGATGCCCACGGTGATCCCGCGGATGTTGCGGGCGAAGAAGGGGATGTTGACGGCGGCCACCGCGATCAGCGCGTTCATCAGGCCGGGACCCAGCGCCGCGACGATGGCCAGCGCCAGCAGGATGTAGGGAAAGGCCATCAGCATGTCGACGCCGCGCATGATGACGTTGTCGGTGCGCCCGCCATAATAGCCCGCGACGATGCCGATGGCCGCTCCGATCGTGGCCGCGATGACGGCGGCGGCGAAGCCCACGGCGAGGCTGAGCCGCGTGCCCCACATCAGGCGGCTCAGCAGGTCGCGGCCGAGGTGGTCGGTGCCCAGGACCGCGCCCTCGGAAAATGGCGGAAGGAACCGGTTGGGCGTGTCGGTGACGTTGGGCGGCTTCAGCGGCAGGACCGGCGTCAGCAGCGCGAGGATGACGACGATCCCCAGCACGATCAACCCGCCCAGCGCGAGGCGGTTGCGCGCCAGCAGCCGCAGGAAGGCGCTCATGTCTTGATCCTCGGGTCGAGCAGGCTCTGGGCGACATCCACCATGATGTTGAACATCACGTAGCAGGCCGCGACGAAGACGACGCCGCCCTGCACCAGCAGGATATCGCGGCGCAGGATCGCGTCCACCAGCATCCGTCCCACGCCGGGCCACTGGAACACCATCTCGATATAGACGGCGCCCGACAGCACGAAGCCCGCCTGCAGGCCGAGCACCGGGATGATCGAGACCATCGCGGCGCGCAGCGCATGGCCCCAGATCACGCGGCGTTCATGCACGCCCTTGGCCCGCGCGGTGCGGATGAAATCCTGCCGCAGCACCTCCAGCATGGCGGAGCGCGACAGCCGCGCGACGACGCCCGTGGCGACCACGGCGAGCGCCGTCGCGGGCATTGCGAGATGGTCGAGCAGGACCCAGAGCGTCCGGTCCCCAAAGATGGGCCACATGCCCGAGACGGGGAACCACCTCAGGTTCACGGCGAAGACGAGGATCATCATCATGCCAAGGAAGAAGGACGGGATGGAGATGCCCAGCAGAACGACGAAGGTGATCGCCTTGTCGGCAAGACCGTACTGGTTGGCCGCCGAGATGACCCCGGCGGCAATGCCGAACACGGTGCACAGGATGAACGCCGACCCGGCAAGCACCAGCGTTGCGTTGAAACGCTCCGTCACCTCGTCCAGCACCGGGCGGTTCAGCGCGAAGGAGCGCCCGAAATCGCCCTGCAGCATGTTGCCCAGCCAGATGAAATACCGCTGCACCAGCGGTTTATCGAGGCCGAGATCCTCGTTCAGCGCAGCCACGTTTTCCGGCGTCGCGAAGGAGCCGAGGATCGCCGTGGCCGGATCGCCGGGGATCATCGCCATGATGAGGAACACGATGATCGAGATGCCGAGCAGCACGGGCACGGCAGAGACCAGTCGTTTCAGGATGTAGCCAGCCATCAGCCCCCCGGAGCGACGGTTTTCCTTGCGGAAAGCTGCACGGAATTCTCGAGAATTCCGGTCGGCCCCGGGCGCGCGCCCGGGGCCAACAGGTTCAGTTCTTCGCGACGTCGTCCAGCAGAAGGAAGAAGGACGGCTCCAACTCGAAACCTTCCACCCGGTCGTTCGTCACCGCGTTCTGGACCCAGTTTGCCACGAAGACCCAGGGCGCGTCTTCCTGCACGATCGCCTGCATTTCACGGTAGAGTTCCGCGCGGCGGTCCTGGTCGGTGGCCGTGCGGGCCTCTTCGAGAAGCGCGTCGACCTCTGGATTGGAGTAGTAGCCCGAGTTGAACCCGCCCTCGGCCGGCCATGCGGCGGTGCGCAGCGCCAGATACGGCAGGGTGTCGGGGTCGTTGGTCATCCACGCCATCTGGGCGGCGTCGGCCTTGCCCTCGAGCCCGGGGTTCACCTCGCCGAGGAAGGTGTTCCACTCGTAGGTCTCGATCGTCACGTCGAAGCCCACGGCCTCGA
>CAZOBK010000128.1:0-3926 GCA_964578115.1 uncultured Roseicyclus sp. | reverse complement strand
TGCGGCTTGTTACGTTCAAACTTTGCCTTTGCCATCTCGTCTGGCGCCCTGTCCGTTCGGGGGCGTCGGACGCAGTCGCGCCCTCGCCCGGTTCAACATCGCGGGCGGGTTATTGCGTGAGTGCAGAAAAATCAAGCGGTCAGTTGGTCAGCGGCTCGGGGCAGGGCGCATCCTCGGTCGGAACGCAAATCTCGGGGTCGACTGCCACGGCTTCGGGGTCGGCCGCTGCAGCCTCGGGGTCCACCTCGACCGGCGTCTCGACGGCCTGCGCGATCTCCTCGACCTCGGCGGCAGCCGTTTCGGCGGCGTCCGGATCGATGTTGAACCAGTCGGGATTCCGCAGCATCCACAGCTGGATGCGCCGCGCGGCGTTGCGCGCGAGCACCTGCATCTGTTCCTCGCGGGTGCGCGTCAGGCCAGAGCCGAGAAGGAATGTCTCGGGGCTGGACCCCTCGAAGATGACGATCTGCTCAGGCTCTTCGTGGAGCTTTTCGCCAAGCGCGTCGTCCCAGACATTGACCGACAGCACCAGCACCGAACGGGGGTTGAGAACGATCGGGATGCCCGGAGGCGCAAGCGCGTAACCATCCACGTTGATGCCGATATGGTAAAGCCGATCGCCTTCGTACTCGCCGAAGCGCCGGTCGATTTCGGAGGTGATGATCTCCTGCCACTCCTCGGGGGTGGCGTTCCGGCTGGGCGGCACCTGCTGCATGTTCTCGGCCACCACAATGTTGTGAGACAGCCGGAAATCGCCCATGTCCGGAAGATCCTCTTCCAGCGGGTCGGGCGCGGCACAGGCTGCCAGAACGCCCATCATTGCCACGAGGCCAAGCCTCGGAAGCCGGTTCAGAATATTGGTCACGGCGGAGGATCGCGTCGCGTCTCGGCGCATCTTTTCGTCTCCTTGATCCCGGACGATACTGCTCTCCCCCCGGATACCTCAGGCGGGCCTGCCATGCAAACCCGGACATGGCCGAAGGCTTTGGACGACGGCGGACTGGTGCCTATTTCAGACAGGACCACGCAATGCCGCGACATCGGGAGCAGCCGGGAATGTCCGAGATCCTCGACCAGCCACACCCCGACCCGGGGCCGCCCGGCGACATCCCCGTCCGCGCGACGCTGCCCGAGGCGCCGATGGGCCTTCTGGACAGTTACCGGGCGGCTCGGCGCAACCTGCTGGAGATCATCCCGCAGCGTGCGCTTCACCAGCCGGTGCTGTCGGGAAGGACGGGGCCGCAACGCTGGCACATGCTGATGGACCCGCCCGCGATCCGGCGCGTCATGCTGGAGGCGGTCGAGGATTATCCGAAATCCGTGGCGACCCGAGCGGTGCTGCAGCCGGCCATCGGCGACAGCCTGTTTTTGGCCGAGGGCGACCACTGGCGCTGGCAGAGGCGCGCCGCGGCGCCCGCCTTTTCGGCGCGCAGCATCGACGCGCTGACCCCGGTGATGACCCGCGCGGCCGAGGCCGCAGCGGATCGGCTGGCGTCCTCGGTGGGGCGGGCCGCCAACATGGTCGAGCACATGACAGCGGCCACCTTCGACGTGATCGCCGACGTGACCTTTTCCGAGGATCCGGGCGTGGACCGCGCCGGCGTTGTCCGTGCGCTGGAGACCTATGTCGACGAGGCCGCGCGGATGAGCATCCTCGACGTGGTCGGCGTCCCCGCCTCGGTTCCGCGCCCCGCCCGCGTCATCGCCGCCCGCCAGTTGCGCCAGATGCAGGCCGAGGCCGACGCCGCGATCGCGCGCCGCACCGCACGCGGGCCGGGATCGGTGCCCGACCTCCTCGACCGCCTGCTCGACGCCGAGGATGGCGAGACGGGACGCAGGATGGACGCGGCGACGCTGCGCGAGAACCTGCTGACCTTCATCGTCGCGGGCCATGAGACCACCGCGCTGACGCTGTCCTGGGCGCTCTATCTCTGCGCCTTCGACCCGGACGTGCAGGACGCGTTGCGCCGGGAGGCCACGGACATGCTTGGCGACCGGGCAGCCGGCGCGGGGGATATCGGCGGGCTCCCCCAGACGCGGGCGGTCATCGAAGAGGCGCTGCGGCTCTATCCTCCCGGCGCCTTCCTGTCGCGGACGGCACAAGCCGTGGACCGGCTGAGCGCCGCCGTCATCCGCCCCGGCGACACGGTGATGATCCCGGTCTGGGCCCTGCACCGGCACCGGCGGCTCTGGGATGCACCGGATGCGTTCCGCCCCGGGCGCTGGCTGGAGGGCCCGAGGCCGGATCGCTGGCAATACCTGCCCTTCGGTGACGGCCCCCGGATCTGCATCGGCGTGCGCTTTGCCCTGCAGGAGGCCACGATCATCCTTGCGACGCTTCTGGCGCGGTACCGGTTCACGCCGGTTCCGGGGCGCGCGCCGAAGCCGGTGATGATCCTGACGACGCGGCCGGAGGGTGGCGTGTGGCTGCAGGTGGAGCGGGTGTGACGCTCAGGTAAAGCGGTTGTCGCGGGGGAAGCCACGCGGCGCCATGCGTCCGGCGGTGGCCCGCTTCGCCGTCCATTCGGCCAGGTCGGCCTCCGTCCGGGTGCGCCCGGCAGGATCGAGCCAGCTGAGCCCATCCGACAGCCGGAAGGTGCGGGCATCCGAAAGGCCGCCATCCTTGTATTTCTGCAACCGGACACCCTTGCCGCGCGCCATTTCCGGCACTTCATCCAGCGGAAAGATGAGGAGCTTGCGGTTTTCGCCCACGACCGCCACGGCGTCGTCCCCGTCCCCGATCAGCGCCGAGACGCGGGCCGTGACGCCGTCCCGCACGTTAAGCACCTGCCTGCCCGTGCGCGTCTGCGCCACGATCTCGTCCTCGGCCACGACGAAACCGTCACCCGCGCTGCTGGCCATCAGGCGGCGCGCACCGGGGCGGTGCACGAAGAGATCGACGATCTCCGCCTCGTTGGGCAGGTCCACCATCAGGCGCACGGGCTCACCCAGACCGCGTCCGCCGGGCAGCGCGGCGGCCGACAGGGTATAGACCCGGCCCTGCGCGCTGACCAGCAGCAGCTTGTCGGTCGTCTCGGCGTGGAACACGAAACGCCCGGTATCGCCATCGCGGTACTTCAGCTCCTGCGCCAGATCGATATGGCCCTTCATGGCGCGAATCCAGCCCATCGAGGAACACACGACCGTCACCGGTTCGCGGTCGATCATCGCCTCCAGCGGGACCTCTTCCACGTCGCCGGCCTCGGCGAAACGGGTCCGCCGTTCGCCACCTTCGGACTTGGCGCCGAATGCCTTGCGCACCTCGCGCAACTCCGACGCGATGCGCTCCCACTGGAGATCCTCGTCGGCAAGCAGGTCGTCGAGACCGGCGCGTTCCTCCATCAGCGCGTCCCGTTCGCGCAGCAGCTCCAGCTCTTCCAGCCGCCTGAGGCTGCGCAGGCGCATGTTGAGGATCGCTTCGGCCTGCACCTCGGACAGCTCGCCCATGCCGGGCGGCGGGCTGACATAGTCGGCCTCGGAGGTCGCGCGGGTGAACTCCCGGCTCCAGTTCTCGCGCATCAGCGCGGGTTTGGGCATCTCGTCGTAGCGGATGATGTCGATCACGCGGTCGAGATTCAGGAAGGCGATGATGAATCCTTCCAGAACCTCCAGCCGGTGGTCGATCTTGGCCATCCGGTGCCGTGACCGGCGGATCAGCACGTCGCGCCTGTGATCGAGGAAGGCGCGCAGCACCTCCTTGAGCGAACAGACCTTTGGCGTGCGCCCGTCGATCAGCACGTTCATGTTGAGAGAGAACCGCGTCTCGAGGTCGGACTGGCGGAACAGTGTGCCCATCAGCATCTGCGGATCGACGTTCTTCGACCGGGGTTCCAGAACGATACGGACATCGTCGGCGCTTTCGTCGCGCACATCGGCGAGGATCGGGACCTTCTTGGTCTGGATCAGTTCGGCCAGCTTCTCGATCA
>CAZOBK010000127.1:0-3933 GCA_964578115.1 uncultured Roseicyclus sp. | reverse complement strand
AACGAGATCGTGGCCTTCGACACCGACCTGATCGGCTGCTACGGCATCTGCATCGACATCAGCCGGACATGGTGGCTGGGCCCCGAAGCGCCCCGGCAGGACATGGTCGAGGCGATGCGCCACGCGCACGAGCACATCATGACCAACAAGCAGCTTCTGGCCCCCGGCGTGTCCTTCCGCGACCTGACCTTCAAGGGCCACCAGCTCGACCCGAAATACGATGCGCGCAAGTATTCCTGCCGCTTCCACGGGGTGGGCCTGTGCGATGAGTGGCCGCTCATCGCCTATGCCGATCACCACGTCGAGGGCGCATTCGACTACGTGCTGGAGCCCGGCATGACGCTTTGCGTCGAGGCGCTGGTGGGCGAGGAGGACGGGGATTTCTGCATCAAGCTGGAAGACCAGGTCCTGATCACGGAGGACGGGTTCGAGAACCTGACATTCTATCCGTTCGACGCGGCGCTGATGGGAGAGTGCTGAGGGGGGCTCTGCCCCCCGCGCGTCGCGCTCCCCCCGGAGGTTTTCTGCCAGCATGAAGGGGTCAGGGGCAGTGCGGGACAGATCCGGTTCAGTCGCGCAGCACGCAGATTGAGTTGCCGTAGCCGTCATGACCGACGACCTCGCATTCCTCGCCGGAGCTCTCCAGCAATAGGACAAGCCCGATGGCCCAGACACCCGCCACCGTCACACGCCTGCCGGTGCGGGGCGCGCGCGGTTGGCGTGGACCCCTTGTGCCCCGCGTGCCGCGCGCGCCGCGATCCCCGCTGCGCCGCGCAAGGGCGGGTTGCGCGGCGAGGCACATGGCAAAGGCTAAAAAGAAGCGGCGGCGGTTCATGTCCTATTCCTCCGGGGACGATGCGCAGGCCGGACCGGCATCCGGCGCCCGTTCTCCCCTTGGGATTTGGGGACGCCGCGTGCGGGCGCAAGGGTGGTCCGCGCATGGCCTGCCCTCGGGCGCGGCGCGCGCGAGGCGTCGAAGGCCGGCCGATCACACGGACACCCGGCGCCACACGTCCCCGTGATGGGGGTTTCAGGCGGGTTGCCGCGCGCACGCCGTGCGCCCATCCTCGAGGCTACCCGACGGAGACTGCCCATGCCCACCGAACGTTTCACCTTCACCGGCCATGCCGGGGACGATCTCGCCGCGCGCCTCGATCTGCCCGAGGGGCCGCATCTGGCGACCGCTCTCTTCGCCCATTGCTTCACCTGCGGCAAGGATATCGCCGCCGCGCGCCGGATCGCGCAGCGGCTCACGGCGGAAGGCATCGCCGTTCTGCGCTTCGACTTCACCGGGCTGGGCCATTCGGCGGGGGAGTTCCACAACACCTCGTTTTCCTCGAACGTGGGCGACCTGGTCCGCGCGGCCGAGGCGCTGGGCGCGCGCGACATGGCGCCCGCGCTTCTGATCGGCCATTCGCTGGGCGGGGCCGCGATGCTGAAGGCCGCGCGGCAGATTGCGTCCTCGAAGGCCGTGGTCACGCTGGGCGCACCCTTCGATCCAGGCCATGTGGCCCATAATTTTGGCGATGCGCTGGACGCGATCCGCCGCGATGGCGTGGGCGAGGTCAACCTCGGCGGGCGGACGGTGAAGATCGGGCGCGGCTTCGTGGAGGACGTGCAGGGCGCGGCCATCGCCGAGGATATCGCGGATCTTGGCCGCGCGCTTCTGGTGCTGCACGCGCCGCGCGACGATGTGGTGGGCATCGACAACGCCACGCGCATCTTCACCGCTGCGCGCCATCCCAAGAGCTTCGTGACGCTCGACGATGCCGACCATCTGATCAGCCGTGGCCGAGACGCCGAATACGCGGCCGGCGTCATCGCCTCATGGGCACAGCGCTATCTCGACCTCAGGCCCCCCGCCCCGCCACCCGGCGCACCGGAGGGGGTCACCCGCATCTCCGAGGCCGATCCCGGCGGCTTTCTGCAGGACATCATGGCGGGGCCGAAGCACCACGTGCTGGGCGACGAGCCGAAAAGCTATGGCGGCACCGACCGGGGGCTCACGCCCTACCAGTTCCTGGCCGCGGGGCTGGGCGCCTGCACCTCGATGACCGTGCGCATGTATGCAAGGCGCAAGCGCTGGCCGCTGACCCATGTTTCGGTCGATGTCACGCACGACCGGGTGCATGCGCAGGACGCGGGCAACGGGACGATGCCGCTGGAGACCTTCACCCGCCGCATCACGTTGGAGGGCGAGCTGACCGAGGATCAGCGCCAGAGGCTTCTGGAGATCGCGGACAAATGCCCCGTGCACCGGACGCTGGAACGCGGCTCGCATGTGCATACGAGCCTCGCGTGATGCGCAGGCTCGGGATGCGCTTTGGCGTCACGGTGCTGGCCGCTATCGTGATGCTTCCCCTGTTGGCACTCGCGGAGGAGCCGATGATAGACCGTTTCGAGACGGGCGCGGAAACCCGGTGGCGCTTCTTCACCGACCAGGTGATGGGCGGCGTGTCCACGGGCGGCGTGGAGATCCTGTCGCAGGACGGTGAAAGTTTCGCCCGCATGACCGGCAGCGTCAGCACCGAGAACAATGGCGGGTTCATCCAGATGCGCCTCGATCTGCCGGACGACGCGGCCGAGGGCGCCACGGGCGTGCGCCTTGTCGTGCGCGGCAATTCCCAGCGCTATTTCGTGCATCTGCGCACGCGCGGCACAAGGCTACCATGGCAGTATTACCAGGCGGGTTTCGACGCGGAACCGGACTGGGGCGAGGTGCGCCTGCCGTTGGAGGCGTTCGAACCCTCCGGAGGGCTTCTGCCGCAGGTGCCTCGGGCGGACCGGCTGCGCTCGCTCGGCGTCGTCGCCTATGGCCGCGACCACGCGGCCCGCATCGATGTACGGGAGGTGGGGTTCTACTGAGCCCCCGTGCTCACATCCCCAGCGGCAGAAGCGGCGAGGACTTGATCTCTTCCATCGACAGCAGCGCAGTGACCGTGTGGATCTTCACCTCGCCGATCAGCGCCTGGTAGAACACGTCATAGGCGCGCGCATTGGGGACGCGAACCTTCAGGATGTAGTCGATATCGCCCGCGAGCCTGTGCGCCTCCATCACCTCGGGGCGTTCCTTCAGCGTGGCGAGGAAGCGGTTCTGCCATTCCGCCTCGTGTTCCGACGTGCGGATCAGCACGAAGAAACAGGCCTCCAGCCCCAGCGCCTCGGCGTCCAGCAGAACCGTCTGCCGCCCGATGACGCCCGCCTCCTTCAGCTTGCGAATCCGTGTCCAGACCGGCGTCTTGGACGACCCCACATGGCGCGCGATTTCTTCCAGCGAGCGGCTGGCGTCCTCCTGCAAGGCGGCGAGAATGCGCCGGTCGAGCGCATCGATCTGGACGGGCATTTCGCGGACCCCCTTGGCGTGAGACAATATTCGCGCAGGCCGCCTGTTATCGAACATACGTTCCTTTCCGCAAGCGCATTCTCCCGTTTCGCGGAAGAATGTTCTATACTGTGCCAATAATTCAATCGGGATAGCTACGATGGCACGCACCGCACCGTTCAGGCATCTGGCCGCCACCGACCTCGTGACCGGAGAGACCGTCTATCTGGGGCCGAATGGCGACTGGACCCGCGATCCGCGCCAAGCGCTGCTGATCGACGATGCCACGACGGCAGAGCTTCACCTGCTCGACGCCGAGGCGCGCGCCCATGAGGTCAGCGCCCCGCGCCTGGCCGTGTCGCAGGCGGCTCCTGCCGTCTGACTGCGCGCGCGCAGGGCCCGCGACAGGCCGTCCCGGGGCCGCGCCCTTCCCCTGATCCAGATCAAGGCTTACCTTGCATTGCGCGGGCAGTGTCCGCCAAAGCCGATCACCCTCGAGGCCCCTCGTGAAAGATACCGAAAGCACCGCCGTCAAGGCCACGCCCACGCTCCCCGACGCGCAGACCGTGACCGAGGTGCAGCATTACACCGACCGCCTGTTCCGGTTCCGC
>CAZOBK010000126.1:0-4007 GCA_964578115.1 uncultured Roseicyclus sp. | reverse complement strand
ATCGGCATGGCGGTGGACGCCAACGTGCTGGTCTTCGAGCGGATCCGCGAGGAGATGAAGAACGCCAAGGGACCGGCGCGTGCCATCGAGCTAGGCTACGAGCGTGCGCTGAGCGCCATCATCGACGCCAACATCACCACGTTCATCATTGCCGTGATCCTGTTCACGCTGGGTTCTGGCCCCGTGCGCGGGTTCTCCGTGACGCTGGGGATCGGCATCCTGACGTCGGTCTTCACCGCGATCTACGTCACCCGCCTGTTCATCGTGACCTGGTTCGACCGGCGTCGCCCGAAGACGATAGAGGTCTGACATGCGCCTGAGACTGGTTCCGCAGGACACCAATATCGACTTCTTCAAATACGCCCGCGTGACCTTCGGCGCGTCCGTGGTGGCGATGGTGCTGTCCATCGGCATCTGGCTGGCGATGGGGCTGAATTTCGGGATCGACTTCCTCGGCGGCACGACGATCCGGACCGAGGCGTCACAGCCCGTGGACGTGGGTGCCTATCGCGACGCGCTGACGCCGCTGAACCTTGGCGACATATCGATCACCGAGGTCTTCGACCCGACCTTCGACGACGATCAGCACGTGGCGATGATCCGCATCCAGGCCCAGGAGGGCCAGGAAAGCGTGACGCCGGAAACCGTGGCCGCCGTGCAGGACGCGCTCAGGACGGTCTACCCGGAAATGACCTTCCCGAGCGTGGAATCCGTGGGTCCCAAGGTCTCGGGCGAATTGATCATCACCGCGCTCATCGCCGTTGGCGCGTCGCTCGTGGCGCTTTTGATCTACATCTGGCTGCGGTTCGAATGGCAATTCTCCATCGGCGCCGTGGCCGCTCTGATCCATGACATCGTGCTGACCATTGGCGTGTTCAGCCTGCTGCAGATCCGGTTCGACCTCGCGACCATCGCCGCACTGCTTACGATCATCGGCTACTCGATCAACGACACGGTTGTGATCTTCGACCGGCTGCGGGAGAACCTGATCAAGTACAAGCAGCGCGACCTGCGCGAGGTGATGAACCTCAGCGCGAACGAGACGTTGAGCCGGACCTTGATGACAAGCGGAACGACGCTTCTGGCATTGATCGCACTGCTGGTTCTGGGCGGCGACGTGATCCGGGGCTTCGTCTTCGCCATCTTCTGGGGCGTGATCGTGGGCACCTATTCCTCGATCTACGTGGCCAAGAATGTGGTGCTGATGATCGGCGTCAAGCGCGACTGGTCCAAGCCCTCCTCGGGCGGTGGCGGCGGCACGCAATTCGCCAATATCGATGCCTGAGGCCATCCGTGCCTGAGGCCCTTTCGGCCGTCCTTTCCGATCCCGGCCTTCCTTTCGTCTGCGCCGTGTCGCTGGTGGCGGGGCTGGTCTATGGCTTCGCGGGCTTCGGCTCGGCGCTGATCTTCATGCCGCTGGCGACGCTCGTCCTGACCCCGCCGGTCGCAGTGGCGGCGTTTTCCATGTCGGCACTCGCCTCGCTCGTCACGGTTCTGCCGGGCGCGTGGAAGGTCGCGGAACGGCGCGCGGCGCTGGGGATGGTCGCGGCCTGCGTTCTCTTCACGCCGCTGGGCGTGCTGGTGCTTCGCTTCGCGCCGCCCGAGGCGATCCGGGCAGCGATCGGGGCGCTCACGCTCTTGACGCTGGGGGCACTTCTGGCCGGCTGGCGGGTTCCGGTGGGTGCGGGTCTGCGCGCCCGGCTGGGCATCGGGGCGCTGGCCGGGGTGACGGGCGGCTCAACGGGGCTGAACGGGCCGCCGGTGATCCTCTTCAACCTCGGCACCGAGGGGCAGCCCGTGCCGGTGACGCGCGGCAACCTCGCCGTGTTCCTGACGCTGAGTTCGCTCACCTTCCTGCCGCAACTCTGGCTGCAGGGTCTCGTGTCGGTCGAGGCGGTGTGGCTCGGGCTGCTTCTGCTTGTGCCCTACGGGGTCGGGACGGGGATCGGCACGTGGCTATTCCGGCCGGAGCGGGCGGGGTTCTATCGCGGCTTCGCCTATGCTTTGATCGGAGCGGCGGGGTTTGCGGCCCTGCCTGTCTGGAGCTGACACGGGAGAGACCGATGCGGATCACAGAGGTGGACTTCGATACCGGAACGCCGGTGGACGGGTATGGCCCCGGGTTTTTTCGCGTGGGCGGTGTCGTGATGACGGGACCGGTCCTGATCCTGCCGGGATCGACCGCTGCATGGGGTGGCTACGAGGCCACCGCGCGGATCCTCGAGGCCGCCGACGAGATCGACATCCTGATCGTCGGCACCGGGCCGGGCATCGCGCATCCGCCCGCGTCGTTCCGCACCGCGCTGGAGCAGGCGGGGATCGGCGTCGAGCCGATGGCAAGCCCCGCGGCCTGCCGGACCTATAACGTTCTGCTGTCGGAGGGGCGGCGCGTTGGTGCCGCGCTCTGGCCCGTGGACTGAGGCCCTACGGCTCCAGCTCGCCCAGGATCACCACGCGAAGCTCGCGCTCCAGTTTGCGGCGCATGACCTCTTCGAAATCGTCGTGGTTGCGCGCGTATTCGACGAAGGCGCCCGGTCCGTGGATGACCTCGGCAAGGTAATACTCCTCGATCCCGCGCGAGGCGCCGCCGATGGCCAGCCCGTTCACGGTCACGCCGTCGAAGGGGAAATGCTCATAGGCGGCCGAGGGCGGGAAGCCGTCGTTGTTCTGCCCGTCGCCCGAGATGTCGACGGTCCGGAACAGGCAGGGCGGCGCGCGCTCCAGATGCGTCGCGGCAAAGCCCAGCGCATAGCCGATCGCGGTGGGGAAATCCTCGTGACTGCGGGTTGCGCGCAGGACCCGCTCGGCGATCGTGACCAGGTCCGCCTCGGACCAGATCAGCGTCCAGTCGATCAGCACGTCCTGCTGGAACCGCCCTGACCACTCGTAGATCGAAAGCGCGACCGGCCCGTTGCCCGACAGCGCCGCCTCCACCACGGACGGGTGGATCAGCGATGCGGCGAGGCCTTCGAGCTGCAGCCTGTATTCCGCCGCATCGACCGAGGCCGATACGTCGAGGCCGAGCACTAGGGCGAGGCGGCACTCCTCTTGCGCCTGGGCCGGCGCGGCGAGGCCAAGCGCGGCCCCGAACAGGAGTGCCGCCGTCCTCACCAGTGGCCCGTGTTGGGCATCGAGGCCCAGGGTTCGGCGGGCGGCAGGGATTCGCCCTCCTGCAAGAGCTCGATCGAGATGTTGTCGGGCGAGCGGACGAAGGCCATGTGCCCGTCGCGCGGTGGCCGGTTGATCGTCACCCTGTTGTCCATCAGGTGCTGGCAGGTCGCGTAGATGTTGTCGACGCGATAGGCAAGGTGGCCGAAATGGCGGCTGTCGGACGGCAGCCCCTCGTCCCCGTCCCAGTTGTAGGTCAGCTCGATGGGGCATTCCTCCTGTCCGGGAGGCGCCATGAACACCAGCGTGAAACGCCCCTTCTCGTTCTCGTGGCGCCGCGTCTCGCGCAGGCCCAGAAGCTCGTAGAAGGCCATCGAGGCCGCGAGGTCCTTCACCCGGACCATTGTGTGAAGATAGTGGATACCCATGTCTCGCTCCCTTTCTCGTGGTCTCTGGCCGCCACGTTAGCGCGTTGCAGGGTCTGGAACAGCCCGTTGCGGCGGTAAATTTGCCGTGGTCAGGCAAACGGGCCCGGCCCGGGCGGAATTTCCTGTGGACAGGCGCAATCGCGAGTGACGCGCGCCGCCTAGATGTGGTAGGCCAGTGTCGAATTTCGTCCACATCTGTGGTGAGGCAGGCATGAGCAGCGGCCCCGACAAGGAGAATGACATGAACACCCAAGCGGGCATTGAAAGGGACGGGCCGATGACCCCCGAGGAAGAGATCGCGGCCCTGCGCGCCAATCCGCAGCCCACGCTGCGTGCCGTCAGCCCGGGCATGGAGGCGCATCTCTACACGCCGAAAAAGGTGCTCGACCACGGGTTCGTGCGGGTCGTCGACTACATGGGCGACGATGCGGCCATCGTGCAGGCGGCGCGGGTCTCCTACGGGGCGGGCAC
>CAZOBK010000125.1:0-4418 GCA_964578115.1 uncultured Roseicyclus sp. | reverse complement strand
GGCAGGTCGTTGCGGAACTGCGCCGCGACGCGGGCGAGCGGCGCGGTCATGTCGTAGCGCAGCGCGAGCCACGTGGCGACATCCGCGCCCCCGTCCTCCTGGAACGCGAAGACCCCGTCATTGGGCCGGTCCACGTCGGGAAGGAACTTGCCCAGCGCCTCAACGGTTTCCACGGCGGAGGTTTCCAGCGGGTCGAAGCCGTAGCGGTCGTAGACTTCGGCGATCTGCGCGAGCATGCGGTTGCGCTCGGTCACTTCGGCGCCGAAATAATCGCGGAAGCCTTTCGGCGTCTCCGCCTTGGGGCGAGGCTGTTTCTTCTGCTTGGCCATGGGTGCCGAGACGCCTTGAATTCAGGGACGCGGCCCGTCTATCCGAGGGGGGCCGAAGGGGCAAGGAGGCGGTGGCATGGCCGATCAGGCGAAGCTGGAAGAAACACTGGCGCATCTGCTGCGCGTGGTGGACGATCTGTCGGACGTGGTCGCCCGGCAGGACGCGGAGATCGCGCGGCTCGGGGCGCGGGTCGACATGCTCATGGCGCGCGAGGCGGACCGCGAGGCGGCAGAGGGCGGGACCGTGCCGCTCTCCGACAAGCCGCCGCCGCATTGGTGAGCGGTCGTTTTTTGCGTATTTTTGGAAAGATGAAGGGGATCAGGCCGCGATGGCCTGTCCCGGTGCACGGGGGCGCGAGCGGATGAGGATCAGCAGCATCACCCCCACGTTCAGCGCGTTGAAGGCGATGCCGTTGATGAAGGCCAGCTGGTAGGACCCCGTCAGGTCATAGATCCAGCCCGACAGCCAGCCGCCCAGCGCCATGCCCACGATGGTGGCCATGATGACGAACCCGACCTTGGCCCCGGCCTCTTTCGGGGGCAGGTATTCGCGCACGATGATCGCGTAGGAGGGCACGATGCCGCCCTGGCTGAGCCCGAAGATGAGCGAGACCACGTAGAGAGAGACGAGGCCAGAGGCGGGCAGGTATAGGAAAAGCGCGATCATCTGCAGGCTCGAGCCGATCAGGAGCGTCAGCACGCCGCCGAGCTTGTCGGCCAGGAGCCCCGAAACCAGCCGCGAGGCGACGCCCCCCATGAGCATCAGCGAGAGCATCTCGGCGCCCACGGCGGGCCCGTAGCCGAGGTCCACGCAATAGGCGACGATATGGACCTGCGGCATGGCCATGGCGACGCAGCAGCCGATCCCGGCCAGCGCCAGCAGCCACAGGAGCGTGTTCTGCGGGATGCCCGCGGTCTTCGCGCGGAGCGCGGCGGCCGCGGCGGAGGCCTGCATCGCCTCGTCGGGGAGCGGTTTTCGCAACGCGTAGCTCAGCGGCAGCATGATCAGAAGCGCCGAGGCCGCGATAACGAGATAGGCCGGCCGCCAGCCGGGACCGGCGAGGATGTCGGCAAGGATCAGCGGCCAGATCGCGCCGGAGAGGTAGTTGCCGCTGGCGATGATGGCCACGGCGATGCCCCTGCGGCGCAGGAACCACTGGGAGACATCGGCGATGAGCGGCCCGAAACTGGCGGCCGTGGCGAAGCCCACGATCAGTTGCAGCGCCGAGAGCGTGGCGATGTTGGGCGCGGCCGCGGCCCCCGCGAAGGAGGCCGCCATCACCAGCGCCGCAACGGCCAGCACGCGGCCCACACCATAGCGGTCCACCCAGCGCCCGATCACCCAGTTGCCCAGCGCGAAGCCCACCATGGTCAGCGTGTAGGGCAGCGAGGCCGTGGCCCGGTCCACGCCGAATTCGGCCTGAACGGCCGGCAGGATCACGATGATCGCCCACATCCCCGCGTTGCCCACGAGCGACAAGGCCAGCGACAGGGCGAGGCGCGTCCAGGAGATGCGGGTGTCGAGCACGGACATGGCCGCGACGTTACGGCGGCCGTGATCCGGCGTACAGAGGCTTCGCGCTCAGGGCGTCAGGTCGAGCGCGGGCACGACGCGCGTGTAGGGCAGGCCCGCCGCGTCGTTCAGCGCCTGCACCTGTCCCGCGCTTTCGCCGTCGAACAGGCACATGCAGCGCCCGTCCTCGGGCGCGAAGGTGGAGCGGATATAGGAGATCTCCTGCCCCTCCCCGCGCATCTCGGCGGCCTTGGCGATCGCTGCCTTCTGCGCGCCGGCAAGGTCCTCCATGCTGATCCCCTTGAGATCGCGTTCCACCATGAAAACCGACATGTCACGTCCTCCTTGCCTATTTCGATGGGTGCATCCCACCGCAAGAACAGCGGCGGCGGAACTTCCGATGCGTTATCGATCCATTCCCCACGGTTTGGCGGAAATCGGGTATCGTCGGCCGCGAATGATTTCGGCAGGAGGGGCGCCGATGGAAATGTCGCAGATCCGCTACGTCCTTGCGGCATCCCGCACATTGAACTTTACCCGCGCCGCGGAAGATTGCCACGTGACGCAGCCGGCCCTGACCAAGGGGATCAAGGCGCTTGAGGCCGAGCTTGGCGCACCGCTGTTCCTGCGCGAGGGCCGCCGCGTCCTGCTCAGCGATTTCGGACGCTCGATGATCCCGCATCTGCGCCAGATCGTCGAGGAGGCGGAGGCCGCGCGCACGCTGGCCGAGAACTACAGGCTGCTCGACAAGACACCGCTTCGGCTGGGCATATTGTCGACGGTCGGGCACATGCGGCTCGCGCGGTTCCTCGCGCAGCTCGAGGCGGCCCATTCGGGGCTGGAGCTTGCCGTAAGCGAAGGATCGATCGCCGAGTTGCGCGAAAAGCTCGAGGCCGGGCAGCTCGATGCGGCGATCCTGACCGTGACCGAAGACCTCAGCCGGACCTTGCGCCTGCAGGAACTCTATTCGGAACGCTACGTCGTGGTGATGGCGTCGGGGCACCGGCTGGGAGGGATGAACGCCGTCGCGTTGCAGGACCTGTCGGGCGAGAACTACGTGGACCGGCTGTCCTGCGAGATGCGGGAGATGGTCATGCAGGTCTGCGAGAGCGAGCGGGTCGAGCTTTATGCCCGGTTCCGCTCGGAGCGCGAGGATTGGGTGCAGGCGATGGTGCTCGCCGGCATCGGCTTCGCCTTCATGCCGGAATATTCCGTCAGCCTTCCCGGCCTGATCCAGCGCCCGCTGATCGAGCCCGAGGTGACGCGGCAGGTGGCACTGGCGACGGTGCCGGGCCGGAAACACTCACCCTCGACGGCGGCGCTGGTGCGGTCGGCGCAGTCTTTCGCCTGGCCGGGATGACGGCTCAGACCTCCTCCACCGTCACCACGCCCGGCAGGCTTTTCAGCGCACCCTTGATCTGGGGCGACACCGGCAGGCCCTCGCCCACCAGCGCCTCGACCTCCGCCGCGTCCTGCGGGAAATCCGGGGCCATCGCGCAGATATAGACCGGACCGCGCGGGGACGGTGTGCCGTCGCCCGCGATCCGGGCCAGAAGCTGCGCGACCGAGGCGGGGGCCGCGCAGTCGTTGACGAAGACGCGGAAGCCGCGCGCCTCGGCCGCGACGGCCTCGTCGACCAGTTGCACCGTCTCGGCGCGCAGGCGCATCTGACCCTCCTGGGTCTCGACCTTCACCTGCACGCGCACATTGGTGCCGGGCTCCAGCATGTGGCGGCTGGCCTCTAGCGCTTCGGAAAAGAGCATGACCTCGTAGGTGCCGGTGGGATCCGACAGGCCCACGAAGGCAAAGCGCGTGCCGCGCTGGCTCTTGCGTTCCTGACGGACGGAGACGGCGCCGGCCATCCATGTGACGAAATCGCCGCGCGGGGCGCGTTCCTCCACCTCGGCAAAGCTCAGCACACCCTTGCGCTTGAGCGCGGCCATGTAGTCGTCGAGCGGGTGGCCCGAGAAATAAAAGCCCAGCGCGTGGTGTTCCTCGGCCAGGCGTGCGGCGGGCATCCAGTCATCGGCCTCGGGCAGGCGCGGCTCGGGCAGGTCCTCGCCCGCCTCGCCGAACAGGCTGACCTGCGCGCTGCCCTTCTGCTCGTGGATCGCTGCCGAATAGGCCACGAGCGCGTCGAGCCCCCGAAGCACGCGGTGCCGGTTACGGTCGAGCGCGTCGAAGGCGCCGGAGCGGGCCAGCATCTCGAGCGGGCGCTTGCCCACGCGCTTGAGGTCCGCCCGGCGCGCGAAATCGTAGAGCGTGGCGAAGGGCTTTTCGCCCGCATCGGTCTTGCGCGCTTCCACGATCAGGCGCATCGCCTCCGAGCCCACGTTCTTGAGCGCGCCCAGCGCGTAGAGGATGCGCCCCTCCGACACCTCGAACAGCGCGCCGGAGCGGTTCACGCAAGGGGCCATCACCTCGATCCCCATGCGGTCCACCTCCGCCTTGTAGAGGCTGAGCTTCTCGGTCAGGTGCATGTCGCAATTCATGACGGCGGCCATGAATTCCACCGGATGGTTCGCCTTGAGCCACGCGGTCTGGTAGCTGACCACGGCATAGGCGGCGGCGTGGGA
>CAZOBK010000124.1:0-4454 GCA_964578115.1 uncultured Roseicyclus sp. | reverse complement strand
TTCAAAACCACTAATAATGAACAGTTACCTTGCTCTATTTGGTGCGGGTGAAGGGACTCGAACCCCCACGCCTTGCGGCGCCAGAACCTAAATCTGGTGCGTCTACCAGTTCCGCCACACCCGCGATCCGGCGTGTCCATAGCAGAGCATTCGGGCCAAGGCGAGAGGGCAGACGACGCGCTGCTCCTCAGGTGCCCACCCCGTTCTTCCCAAGCATGTCTCGAAGAACCGCCGGCACCCGCTCGGGCAAGTCTTCGGCGATCATTCCCGGCCCCGCGGCGCGGGCGGCCTCCACGTGCAGCCATGCGGCATCTTCGACCGCGTTCCGCAGGTCCGGCATCCGGGCGGCGAGCCCAGTGATCAGGCCGGCCAGCACGTCCCCGGCCCCGGCGGTAGCAAGCCACGGGACTTCACGGTCATAGGCGGCGCTGTTGATGGCGGCCTCGCCCGAAGGCGTCGCGATGACGGTGTCCGGTCCTTTCAGAAGGACGATGGCACCTGAGCGTTTCGCGGCCTCACGCGCGGCCTCGAGCTTGGAGATGGGGCGACCCTCCGTCTGGTCGTCAGACCCCGCCCGCCGCGCCGCGATATCGGGGAACAGGCGCGCAAACTCTCCGGCATGGGGGGTGAGAACGACCGACCGCACCACCGCATTCCCGATCGCGTCGAACAGCATGTCGGGCACGTCCTGGAAACTCGTCAGCGCGTCGGCGTCCAGGACGACCCTGCGCCCCTCGCCGATTGCGGCGTGCACCATGTGCCGTGTCGCGTCCCCGATCCCGAGGCCCGGGCCGAGGCACAGGGCGTTGAACCGCGGATCGGTCAGCAGGTCGGCCAGACCCTCCGAGCCATCGCAGCGCCGCGTCATGATCGCGGTCAGGTGGGCGGCGTTTTCCGCCAACGCGTCGGACGGGCTCGCCACTGTCACAAGCCCCGCGCCCATCCTCAGCGCCGCGCGCGCCGCCAGCCGCGCCGCGCCGGTGCGCGCAGCCGGACCCGAGACGATGAGCGCGTGGCCATGATCGTACTTGTGCCCGCCCCGCTTGGCGAAGTCGGGCGGGCGGTGGCCCGGTGACCGCGCACTGGCCACCATCGGCATACGGTCGATCAGCCGAGCGCGCGGCGTGAGCACCTCCCCTTCCCCGCCCGGCGCGCCGGTCAGTGCGTCCCGGCGGACCCCGCGCCATTTCAGGAGACCGAGATCGATGACCGCGAGCCGCCCGCAACAGGCCGGCCCTTCGGCGAGGAAATGCCCGATCTTGGGCACTTCGAACGTCACCGTCAGCCCACACAGCGGCACGGTCGCCTCGGAGGGCATGGCAGCGCCCCCCGCCAGCATGCGCCCGGTGTCGAGATCGAGCCCCGAGGGCGCATCGACGGCGACCAGCCGCGACGCATATCGCGTCCCGTCACGTCCCGCGAGGTGACGCAGCAGGTCCAGCAGATCGCCCTCCGGCGCGCGCGTGAGCCCCGTTCCGAAAATCGCATCGACGTAAATCCCGCTCTCCGGCCCCTCGCGAAACCGGGCCACGGTCAGAGGTCCCACCTCGCCCATGGTCTCCCAGCGTTCGCGGTTGGCCCGCGCGTCTGGCGGCATCGATCCGATCTCTCCCATGCCCAGCACCCGCACCCGCCAGCCCCGGGTCCTGAGAAGCCGCGCGATGACGTAGCCGTCGCCGCCATTGTTGCCCGGCCCGCAGAACACCGTGGCCGAGTGCCCGCCCTGCGCAAGGTCCGGTCGCCATTGCAGGACCGCGTCGACGACGCCGCGCCCCGCGATCTCCATGAGGCCCGCACCCGTCACCTCCCCCGAGCCGATCGCGTCGCGCTCGATGGCCTGCATCTCGGCGCTTGTCACAAGTTCGGTCACGTTTCGGCCCCGTCCGTTTCACTATCGCTCATTTTTTATGCACCACGCCCAATTTGTGATCGCACCCTGCGGATTCCTCAAGGATACACCCCGACGCGCAGGCTAGCCGATGGACGCTCCTCTCACAAAGTGGTGTCACGACGACGCGGCGCGCGGCGCGAGCGAGGAGGAAAAGACCCCATGAAGAAAATCGAGGCCATCATCAAACCCTTCAAGCTGGACGAGGTTAAGGAGGCCCTTCAGGAGATCGGCATCCAGGGCCTGAGCGTCACCGAAGTGAAGGGTTTCGGCCGTCAGAAGGGGCACACCGAGCTCTACCGTGGCGCCGAGTATGTCGTTGATTTTCTTCCGAAAGTCAAGATCGAGGTTGTCTTGAGCGATGACATGGCCGAGGCAGCGGTCGATGCGATCATTGAGGCGGCCAAGACCGACAAGATCGGCGACGGAAAGATCTTCATCTCCGATATCAGCGAGGCAATCCGCATCCGGACCCGCGAGTCCGGCGAAGACGCGCTCTGATGGCGCGGCGACGCAGCTGACGGCATTCCATCAACCAAGGCGGGCGCCGGCCCGCGAGAC
Organism: uncultured Roseicyclus sp.; assembly: GCA_964578115.1. Classification (GTDB taxonomy): domain Bacteria; phylum Pseudomonadota; class Alphaproteobacteria; order Rhodobacterales; family Rhodobacteraceae; genus Roseibacterium. The sequence continues at coordinate 2,005 of CAZOBK010000124.1, read as the reverse complement.
TCAGACCAAATCGTCAAGGGAAGGTCACGATGAGCAAAGAAGACGTACTTAAAATGATCAAGGACGAGGATGCGGCCTATGTCGACATCCGCTTCACCGATCCGCGCGGCAAGCTGCAGCACGTGACGGTGATGTCCGACCTCGTCGATGAGGACTTCCTTGACGAAGGCTTTATGTTCGACGGCTCCTCGATCGCGGGCTGGAAGGGCATCGAAGCCTCGGACATGAAGCTCATGCCCGACACCGAGAGCGCCTATGTAGATCCGTTCTACGCCGAAAAGACGATCTGCCTGCACTGCTCGATCGTCGAGCCGGACACAGGCGAGCTTTACGAGCGTGATCCGCGCGGCACCGCAGAGAAGGCCGAAGCCTACCTGAAGGCCTCCGGCGTCGGCGACGTGTCCTATTTCGGCCCTGAGGCCGAATTCTTCCTCTTCGACGACGTGCGCTACTCGAACACCATGAACAAGGTGTCCTACGAGGTCGACGCCCAGGACGCGGCGTGGAACACCGACACCGAGTACGAGATGGGCAACATGGGCCACCGCCCGGGCGTCAAGGGCGGCTACTTCCCCGTCAACCCGACCGACGCGGCGATGGACCTGCGCTCCGAGATGCTTTCGACGATGAAGCGCATCGGCATGAAGGTCGACAAGCACCACCACGAGGTGGCCTCCTGCCAGCACGAGCTGGGTCTCATTTTCGGCAGCCTCACCAAGCAGGCCGATGAAATCCAGAAATACAAATACATCATCCACAACGTGGCGCATGCCTACGGCAAGTCGGCGACCTTCATGCCCAAGCCCATCGCGGGCGACAACGGCACGGGGATGCACGTCAACATGTCGATCTGGAAGGACGGCAAGCCGCTCTTTGCGGGCGACAAGTATGCCGACCTTAGCGACGAGGCGCTGTATTTCATCGGCGGCATCCTCAAGCATGCCAAGACGCTGAACGCCTTCACCAATCCCGCCACCAACTCCTACAAGCGCCTGATCCCCGGCTTCGAGGCCCCGGTTCTGCGCGCCTACTCCGCCCGCAACCGCTCTGGCTGCGTGCGCATCCCGTGGACGGAAAGCCCCAAGGCCAAGCGCGTCGAGGCCCGCTTCCCCGATCCATCGGCGAACCCCTACCTGTGCTTCGCAGCCCTGCTGATGGCGGGCATAGACGGGATCGAGAACAAGATCCATCCCGGCGAGCCGTCGGACAAGGATCTCTACGATCTGCCGCCCGAAGAACTGGCAGGCATCCCGACGGTTTGCGCAAGCTTGCGCGAAGCCATGGAGTCGCTCGAGGCCGATCACGACTTCCTGCTGAAGGGCGACGTGTTCACCAAGGACCAGATCGAGGGCTACATGGAACTCAAGTGGGAAGAAATCTACGCTTTCGAGCACACGCCCCACCCGGTCGAATACGGCATGTATTACAGCTGCTGATCGGCGGTTTGAGATTGAGAGGCGCGGTCCCGAGGGGCCGCGCCTTTTTCGTTGTGGCAGGCCTCGGAAACAACGACGGTGTCGGGTGCTGCGAAGGTCTGCAATCAGCCCGGTCCGGACTCCCTCTCGCTCCAGTGTTCGCATCGGCAGCGTTTTGCGGTGACGCTTGGCGAGCCGCGGCGCAGCGTCAGAACCGGCCGTTGGCACGATGCGCAGCGAGTATTGCAGGGGCAACGACTGCAACGCGGACAAAACCGCCAACCGGTGAGACGGCCGATTGTCCGCGCGTGGTTCGATAACCGTTACGAAGCGGTCGGCTTGGAGCGGTTGCCATATTGGAGCCAAGCACGCGCCTCTGCATCCGGGATTAGGTCAGCCAATCGCGTTTCATAAAGGTCGAGCGCATCCTGGGTCATCTGACCGATCCATTTCCGAGACTGCGCAGAGTCGAAAAAACCCTCGTCAGCTCTGAAAAACCGTAACCGCTGTTTTCTCCGCACCTTCCGTCGCGCGGCCTGATCTGAGATCGGCTCGTTCAGTGATGAACGAGAAGGAGCTTCTCCATGGAT
>CAZOBK010000123.1:0-4540 GCA_964578115.1 uncultured Roseicyclus sp. | reverse complement strand
ACCCGGCAAGACCGTCGTCGCTGGCGGTCGTCGGAATTATCCTTGGAAGGGGGAAAGATGATTAGAAAACTCATTGCAGGTACTACGGTTGCGCTGCTTCTCGGCGCGAGCGCGGCGTCTGCCATCACGTTGCAATTCGACTCGTCCGCGACATCGTCGAACACTCCGGCGACCGGTGCGTCTGGCACTGCAACGCTGGCCTTTTCGGATGTCGGTACGAACCAAGTGCAGATTGATGTATCCGTCGAAAACACGACCGGTTCGTCTACGTTCGGGGCGGGTGCGACTGTTTCGAAGCTTACCGGCTTCGCGTTCAGTCTGCTTTCCGGAACCAGCCTCGCGTCGATCAGCACGACCGGGGCCTTTCTTGACTACGCGTTTGCTTCTGGTGTGTCCCTGCCGCCTTTCGGCAGTTTCGATGTGGCTTGGGGCGATAATTCCAACTTCCAAGCCGGCGGCCCGGGCGGCGCACTGCCAGAAGGTCAGACCGACACTGGGCTCAAGGCCATAATCAACGTGGGCAGCCTCTACACTGCTGCTACCCTAGAAAGCGCCTACCTCGCTTCGTTCAATGATACCTCAGATGATATCGGTGCGGTGATGCGGTTCCAGTCCGTAAACGCGGGCTCAGGCAGCGACAAACTGCTTTACGGAGGCATTAGCAATCCCGGCCCCGGACCCGGGCCCGGCCCGAACCCCAACCCGGCGCCCGTGCCGCTTCCGGCGGCGGGCTGGATGCTGCTGGCGGCCATTGGCGGCATGGCCTTCTGGCGCCGCCGCGCGACGGCCTGAGCCGGACGCATATCCACGACAACGCGAAAGGCGCCCCGCCAGCGGGCGCCTTTTTTCTTGGCCGGACCGGCGACCACATCAGAGATCGGCGTGGTATTCCTCGATCAGGTGGCGGATCACGGCGTCCATGGCCTGCGCCTTGTCCGCGCCCGCCGCAACGGCCGCGGCATGCACCGCGCGCTGGCGTTCCGACGAGGTGCCCCGCGCCACGACGCCGGGCAGGGCGTGCAACTCGGCCGAACAGCCCAGCGCCTCGGCATCCGCCTCCAGGATCTCAACCAGTTCCGCGATCAGCTCGGCCACCGGCACGATCTCGCGGCGGCCGAAATCGATCAGCCCCTCGCTCGCCCCGTAGCGCTGCGCGCGCCAGCGGTTCTCGTTGATCAGGAAACGGTCATAGATACGCCAGCGGATGTTCTGCAGCCGCAGCCGCGTGAGGTAGCGCGTCAGGCATTGCACCACGGCGGCAAGACAGAGCGCATCCTCCAGCCGGGGGCAGACGTCGCAGATGCGCGTCTCCAGCGTCGGAAAGCGGTGCGAGGGGCGCAGGTCCCACCAGATCTTGGTGGTGTCCTCGATCAGACCCAGTTCGATCAGCGCGCCGGTGGTGCGTTCGTATTCGGCCCACGAGTTGAAGCGCGGCGGCAGGCCGGTGCGCGGCAGGTTGTCGAACACCGTCAACCGGTAGGAGGCAAGCCCCGTATCCTCCCCCTGCCAGAAGGGCGAGGAGGACGACAGCGCCAGAAGATGCGGCAGGAAGTAGCTGAGCTGCCCCATCAGGTCGACGCGCAGGTCGGGGTCGGGCAGGCCCACATGCATGTGCATCCCGCAGATCAGCATGCGCCGGACCACGCCGCCCAGGTCGCGCGCGAGCTGGTTGTAGCGGTCCTTGTCGGTGTGGTGCTGGGTCTTCCAGTCCGCCGATGGGTGGCATGACACGGCGATGGGCGTCAGCCCGAAGCGCGCGGCGCAGTCCGAGACGGTCGCACGCAGGCGCCGGAGGTCGTCGCGCGCCTCGCCGATATTGCCGCAGACGCGTGTGCCGATCTCGATCTGGCATTGCAGGAATTCGGGGCTGACCTGACCCTCCAGCTCGGCCGTGCAGGCCTCCATCAGGTCCGCCGGGGCTTCGGCAAGGTCGCCCGTCTCAAGATCCACGAGGAGGTATTCCTCCTCGATGCCAAGGGTATAGGGCGTGTCGCTCATGGCTCTGCTCCCGGCGCTGTGCCGGTCAACTCTGCGGCCCGTGGGGGCGTGGGGCAAGCGTTTCGCAAGGGGTGGGGTTCTCCGCAGTGGACAGAATGTGGCGCCGGCGGCAGTCTGCGCGCGGGGGCGCCGGAGAGAAGGACCGCGCCATGAGCCACGACAAACGCATCGCTGTCGCCGTGATCCACGGCATGGGCAGCCAGGGCGAAACCCCGCAAGACATCGACAGCATTTCGTTTTCCGCAGGTCTTTACAACGCCTTGCGCGGCCATCTCAAGCCGGAGGAATGGAACGACCGCGTCGTCTACAGAGAGATCTTCTGGGCCGATGTGCTGCAGAACCGGCAGGAGGCGTATCTCGCGAAGATCACCGCCGATGGTGCGCGCTGGCGCGGGGTGCGCGATTTCGTCATGCACCGTCTGACCGATGCCGCCGCCTACACCCGGACCGACGTGAGCGCGCGCGACCCCGATGACCCGAGCCTGAGCGAAAAGGAACGACGCGCCGCCGAGGAGGACATCTATCGCCAGATCCACGCCCGCGTCGCCGCGACGGTCAAGCGGTTGCAGGAGATCGCGGGGCCGGACGCGCCGCTCTTGATCTTCGCCCATTCGCTGGGCGGTCATATCGTCTCGAACTACGCCTATGACCTGCAAAGGAAGACGGAGGTGGTGGAGGTTTCGGGCGATTTCCAGCGGCTGAAGACCATGGCCGGGTTTCTGACCTTCGGCTGCAACATCCCGGTCTTCACCTTCGCCTATCCGCCCGGAAAGGTCCGGCCCATCGACTATCCGGGTACGTCGATCCCCAAGGGCAAAAGGCTCTTGCCCTGGTGGCTGAACCTCAATGACCGCAACGACGTGCTGGGGATGCCTCTGGAGCCGGCGGGCGACGGCTATGCCGAGATGGTCGCCAATGGCGAGATCGCGGATCGCTGGATCAGCGTGGGTAACATCGTCACCAGCTGGAACCCGGTCTCGCACAACGCCTACTGGACCGACCGGGATTTCTACAAACAGGCGGCGGGGATGATCCGGGGGGCGCTGGCCATCGCGGACGCGCAATAGAAGAAGGCCCCGCGCGTGGTGCGCGGGGCCCTGGATACGCGTTCCGGCGCGCGGTCAGTCCATCTGCTTGAAGTGGAACTCGCCGCCGTCCTTGATGCCCGAGGGCCAGCGCGCCGTGACCGTCTTGGTCTTGGTGTAGAAGCGGAAGGCGTCGGGCCCGTGCTGGTTGAGGTCGCCGAAGACCGATTTCTTCCAGCCGCCGAAGGTGTGGTAGGCCAGTGGCACCGGGATGGGCACGTTGATGCCGATCATGCCGACATTCACCCGCGCCGCGAAATCGCGTGCCGCGTCGCCGTCGCGGGTGAAGATCGCGGTCCCGTTGCCGTATTCGTGGTCCATGGCGAGCTTGAGCGCCTCTTCGTAGGAGCCCGCGCGCACCGTGCTGAGGACCGGGCCGAAGATCTCCTTGCGGTAGATCTCCATGTCCGGCGTGACCCTGTCGAAAAGATGCGGGCCGATGAAGAACCCGTCCTCGTAGCCCTGCAGGGAGAAGTCGCGCCCATCCACGACCAGCTCCGCGCCCGCATCCACGCCCGACTGCACCAGCCGCAGGATATTCTCCTTCGCTTGCGGCGTGACGACGGGGCCGTAATCGACGTCATTGCCGGCGGTGTAGGGGCCGACTTTCAGTGCCTCGATCTTGGGCACGAGCTTCTCGATCAGGCGGTCGGCGGTTTCCTCGCCCACCGGCACCGCGACCGAGATCGCCATGCAGCGTTCGCCCGCCGCGCCAAAGCCCGCGCCGACCAGCGCGTCCGCCGCCTGGTCCATGTCGGCGTCGGGCATGATGATCATGTGGTTCTTCGCCCCGCCGAAGCACTGCACACGCTTGCCGTTGGCGCATCCGCGTTCGTAGATGTACTGCGCGATGGGGGTGGACCCGACAAAGCCGATGCCCGCGATGGTCGGGTTGTCGAGGATGGCGTCCACCGCCTCCTTGTCGCCGTTGATGACCTGCAGGACACCGTCGGGCAGGCCCGCCTCCTGCATCAGTTCCGCCAGCATCAGCGGCACGGACGGGTCACGCTCGGACGGCTTGAGGATGAAGGCGTTGCCGCAGACAAGCGCGGGCGCCATCTTCCACATCGGGATCATGGCGGGGAAGTTGAACGGCGTGATGCCGGCCGCGACGCCGATGGGTTGGCGCATGGAATACATGTCGATGCCCGGCCCCGCGCTGTCGGTGAACTCGCCCTTCAGCAGATGCGGCGCACCGATGCAGAACTCCACCACCTCGAGGCCGCGCTGAACGTCGCCCTTCGCGTCCGGGATGGTCTTGCCGTGTTCGCGGCTGAGCGCCTCGGCCAGCTTGTCCATGTCGCGGTTCAGCAGGCGCACGAACTCCATCATCACCCGCGCACGGCGCTGCGGATTGGTGGCGGCCCAGCCGGGCTGGGCTGCGGCGGCATCGGCCACGGCCGCCTCGATCTCGGCGGTGGAGGCGAGCGCCACCTTGGCCTGCACCTCGCCCGTGG
>CAZOBK010000122.1:0-4578 GCA_964578115.1 uncultured Roseicyclus sp. | reverse complement strand
ACCACCGACACGAGGATTTTCAATCCACTGCTCTACCCCTGAGCTACCCGGGCATCGGGACGGTCAAAAACCGGCCTTGGGGCATGTCTGCGGCGTCTTAGGGCCTTCTCGTTTGGCTGTCCATAGGTCAACGCCACTTTTCCGCGCCGTGCCGCGCGACGGGTCTGTCAGTGCGTCAGCGGCGGGTCGCGGGACAGGATCGTTTCGGCCTCTTCCTGGTCTTCGGGATCCTGCGACGGCACGGCGTAGCTGCCGTTGAGCCAGCGCGCCAGATCGACATCGGCGCAGCGTCGTGAACAGAACGGCCGGTACGCCGGAAGGGACGCCTTCGAACAGATCGGACACGTCATAAGGGGCCTCGCGCTTGAACAAACACCGGGCAGGCTGCACCAGGGTTGCGCGGGTCGCAACCCCGGTTGCCTCCCGCCACTTGGTTGCGGGCGTTGCCATGGCAGGGCCACCCGGCATACCATTCGTTCACCATCATGCAGACAGACCGCCGCGCATCCGGCACCGAGCTTGTGGTGCTTCTCCTGTTTCCGGAGTTTTCCAACCTGTGCCTGGCCAATGCGGTCGAGCCGCTGAGGGCCGCCAATACTCTGGCGCGTCGCCCACTTTATCGCTGGCGGTTCACGGCCATGGCCGAGGGGCCTTTGCACTCGTCGAGCGGACTTCCCGCGCAGCCGGAGCTTCTGGACCGCGACGCCAGGGGCGACATGCTGATGGTCATGCCCAGCTACAACCATTTGGCGCTCGCCACGCCGGACACGCTGCGCCGGCTCAGGGGGGCTGCGAAGCGCTTCGGGCTTATCGCCGGGCTCGATTCGGGCAGCTGGCTTCTGGCGCGGGCGGGGCTTCTGAACGGGTATCGCGCGACCTCTCACTGGGACATCCTCAACGGCCTGTCCGAGGGTTTCCCCGAGGTCGACGTTGTCACGGACCGGTTCGTGATCGACCGAGACCGGGCCAGTTGCGGCGGGGCGACGGCGACGCTCGACCTGATGCTCGACCTGATCGGGCGGCGGCACGGGACGGCACTGGCGCTCGACGTCGCGTCTCTGTTTCTGTACGGCGGCGGCACGGCCCATCCTGCGCCCCACATGCCGGTTCTGCCACAGCGCACGCTGAGGGAGGCTGCGGCGCTGATGCGGCGCAATCTGGAAGAACCGTTGCCCGTCGCCGCCATCGCCGCCACGCTGGGCCTGTCGCAGCGCAAGCTCGAGATGCTGTTCCGAACCCATGCGGACCTCACCGCCGTGCAGCTCTATCGCCGCATCCGTCTGGCGGAGGCCCGGCGGCGGGTGCTGGAGACGACACAGAGTATCGCCGAGATCGCCGGTCGCTGCGGTTACGGCGATCCTGCGGCCATGACGCGGGCCTTCCGGGCGGAATACGGCAACACGCCGAGCGCGCTTCGGCGGGGTGCACCAAGTCCCGCAAAGCGGGGTGCGGTGCCGGGCGATCGCGCTATACTGCCGTGAGATGGAACGGAGGATCGGGATGGTCATGCATCGCAGGACAGCGCTTTTGTGCGGAGCGGCCAGCCTGGTGTCCGCCTGCCTGCCGGTCGCGGCCACCCGAGGCAGCGGCGGCCCGGCGCTCGGCCCCGAGTTCCGCCCGCAGCCCAATGCCGATTACGACGCGTGGGTTACGGCCTTCAGGGACCGGGCGCGCACTACCGGCATCACCGAGGCGACACTCGTGCGCGGCTTCGAGGGACAGGGCTACCTGCCCGGCGTCGTGGACCGCGACCGCAACCAGACGGAGTTCCGGCGCACGACCGAGGATTACCTCGCCCTCGTGGCCTCGGAAGAGGACATCGGCCTTGGCCGGTCGCGGGTCGGCCCGGTGCGCCCCGTGCTGGCGGATATCGAGCGGGCCACCGGTGTCGACGGGGACGTGCTGGCCGCGATCTGGGGCGTGGAGACGCGCTTCGGCACGCGGCTGGGCGAGATCCCGGTCATCTCGGCCAGCTCGACGCTGGCATGGGAGGGGCGGCGCGGGCGTTTCTTCGAGGCGCAGCTTATGGCGGCCCTCAGGATCGTGCAGACGGGCGACACCACGCCCGACCGCATGACCGGCTCCTGGGCCGGCGCGATGGGTCACACGCAGCTGATGCCGACCGTCTATCAGGAATATGCCGTGGATTTCCGGGGCGACGGGCGGCGCGATATCTGGTCTGACGATCCGACCGACGCGCTGGCCTCCACCGCCAATTACCTCGTGCGCTACAACTGGCGGCGGGGCGAGGCGTGGGGGATGGAAGTGCATCTTCCGCAAGGCTTCGACACATCGGCAACGGGGCGGCGCAACAGGCGGTCCGTGGCCGGCTGGCGCGCGGCAGGCGTGCGGACGGCCTCGGGCGGGCCGCTGCCGGACCATGGCGCGGCGGCGATCCATGCGCCCGCGGGGCCGACGGGGCCGGCATGGATCCTCTACCGGAATTTCGACGCGATCCTGCGCTACAACCCCTCCACGAACTACGGGATCGGGATCGGCCACATGGCCGACCGGCTGGCCGGGGGCGGGCCGCTGTCGCGCGGGTTCGGGCCGGACGAGACGGGGCTGACGCAGGACCAGCGGCGGGAATTGCAGCAGCGCCTCAGCGATGCCGGGTTCGATACCGGAACCCCCGACGGCGTGTTCGGACGAAGGACCGAGGCCGCGATCCGCGCCTTCCAGCAGGCGCGCGGGCTGCCCGTGACGGGCGTCGCCTCGCCCGAGCTGCTTGCGATGCTGCGCTAGAGGTCCTTCGGCCAGAGCTGCGCCAGCGGCCGCCGATCGCGTTTCTTCTGGATTTCGAAATGACCCAGCGGCGTCCAGCCGGCCAGCACGACCTCGGCCCCGTCCTGCCGGAACGCGCGCGAGAGCGCGGTCTCGAAGCCGCGCCGCTCCTTCTTGGGCATCGGCGCGAGATCGAGGACAATCTGCCCGCCCAGCCCCCGCAGGCGCAGCTGGCGCGGCAACTCGCGGGCGAGCGCGAGATTGGCCTTCAGCCCGGCGGCCAGCGACATGTCGCGCCCGGTGTTCACGTCCACCGCCACAAGCGCGCGCGTGGGCTCCACGAAAGCCGAGGCACCGCCGGCCAGATCGACACGCGGCGCGAGAACCGCATCCACCGCCTCCGGCACGCCGTGATCGGCGAAAGAGCCCGAGGCGTCGATCACCTGGTCCGGGTCGGGTTCGGACCAGTCGCGCCAGGCCAGCAGATGCGCGTCGGGCGCGTCCAGAAGGCACTCCGCCCAGGACCCGGTGTCCGACATGACCGCGCCCGCCAGATCGCGCATGGTGGCGATGTCGTCGGCAAGGACCTCCGCGTCGACGCCTTCGGCGGCACTGCGCACGATCAGGCCATGGCCTTCCGCCGCACCCTCCATCGCCGCGTGGGCGATCTCCAGCAGCCGGTCGCGTTCCGCCTCTTCGCGGATGCTGCGCGAGATGTTGAGCCCCGGCGCACCGGGCGTGACGATGGCGTAACGGCTCTTGAAAAGCGGTTTGGGCGTGACCGGCGCGGCCTTGCCCGGCTCGGCGTTGCCCGAAACCTGCACGATCAGAGCGGTCCCCGGGGCAATGCCCTTGGCTTGGCGCAGGTAGCCCTTGGCCCCCTCGCCCAGCGTCAGGGTCAGACCGCCCTGCCCCTTCATCGGCCGTTCGGCCACGGCCCGGTGGATGGCGCCCGGCTGGGGCGTGTCATCCGGGGCGTCGATCAGGATATCCTGAAGCCACCCATCGACCATCAGCGCCGCCGCCTTGCGGCCCTGCACCTCATCCAGAAGAACGATGCGCCCCTTCATGACGTGCCCCAGACCGGCCACCCGGCCGCCGCAAGCAGGCTCGCCGTCTCGGCCAGTGGCAGGCCCACGATGGCCGAATGGCTGCCCGAGATCCACGGGATGAACGCCCCGGCAGGCCCCTGGATGGAATAACCGCCCGCCTTGCCCTGCCAGTCGCCTGTGGCGAGGTAGCCGTCGATCTCGGTCTTGGAGAGCTGTTTCATCCTGACCCGGCTTTCCACCACCCGCTCCCACATCCTGTCGCCGCGCCGCACCGCCACGGCGGTATGGACGCGATGCCTGCGACCCGAGAGCGATTTTAGAAACGCCTCGGCCTCCGCCGCGTCGGCGGGTTTGCCGAGGATGCGCCGGCCCAGCGCCACGGTCGTGTCGGCGCAAAGCACGATATCATCGGCCTCCGCCTCGACCGCCGCGACCTTCTCGGCGGCGATGCGCGCGCAATAGGGGCGCGGAAGCTCCCCCTTGGCGGGGTCCTCGTCGATGTCGGGTGGGCGCACGGCGTCGGGCGTGATGCCGAGGACGGCCAGCAGTTCCAGTCGCCGCGGGCTGCCGGAGCCGAGAATGAGCCTTGGGCGATGGGTTCGGGTCATGTGCGTGCCTTGATCCGCGACCGGGTGCCGGGCCGCGACATCAAGATGTCGCCCTACTTGAAGCGATAGTTGATGCGTCCCTTGGTCAGGTCATAGGGGGTCATTTCCACCTGAACCTTGTCGCCTGCCAGAACGCGGATGCGGTTCTTGCGCATCTTTCCTGCCGTATGCGCGATGATCTCATGGCCGTTTTC
>CAZOBK010000121.1:0-4802 GCA_964578115.1 uncultured Roseicyclus sp. | reverse complement strand
GGTCGCGAAGGCTCTGTGAAGAAGTGGCCCGCAGCCTTCAGGCGCTCAGGTCCATCCGGCACAAGTCGCACTGGCTCCAGAGGTCATTCAGGGATCGGATGAGATGCTGCATCTCCGCCTGGCCGTGCTGCGGCGAAGGCGTGAAACGCAGGCGTTCCGTTCCTCGTGGCACTGTGGGGAAGTTGATCGGCTGGACGTAGATCCCCGCCTTTTCAAGCAGGAGATCCGACAGCCGTTTCGTGTGGACGGGATCGCCGATGATCAAGGGTACGATATGGCTGCCGTGGTCGACGATTGGCAGCCCGAGTGCCTTGAGACGCAACTTGAGGGTCTTGGCCTGGTTCTGATGCGCTGCCCGGATGCGCTGGCCTTCCCCGGTCTTCAGCAGCGCGACGGAAGCGGTGGCGCCCGCCGCGAGCGCGGGCGGAAGCGACGTCGTGAATATGAAGCCCGGCGCATAGGATCTTATCGCGTCGCACATCCGTGCGCTTCCCGCGATATACCCACCCAAGCACCCGTAGGCCTTGGCGAGAGTGCCGTTGATGATGTCCACGCGGCCCGTAAGAGCTTCACGCTCCGCGATGCCACCACCCCGTGCGCCATACATGCCAACGGCATGGACCTCATCAACATAGGTGAGTGCTCCGAATTCCTCCGCGAGGTCGCAGATCGTCTCCAGCGGGCCGAAGTCGCCGTCCATGGAATATATCGACTCGAAGGCGATGAGTTTCGGCACGGAGGGGTCGTCGGCGGCGAGCAGCGCACGCAGGTGTTCGACATCATTGTGACGGAAGACGCGTTTCTCGGCGCCACTGCGGCGGATGCCCTCGATCATCGATGCGTGATTGAGCGCGTCGGAGTAGATGACGAGGCCGGGAAACATCTTGGGCAATGTCGACAGTGTCGCATCATTCGCGACATAGGCGCTGGTATAAAGAAGCGCACTTTCCTTGGCATGGAGGTCCGCCAGTTCGGCCTCCAGACGATTGTGATAGAATGTCGTGCCGGAGATGTTACGCGTGCCGCCCGAACCTGCGCCGACCGCGTCCAGAGCATCGTGCATGGCCGAAAGAACGTCTGGATGCTGACCCATTCCAAGGTAGTCGTTGCCGCACCAGACTGTGATCGCTTTCCGGGTTCCGTCGACGCTCTGCAGGGTCGCACTGGGAAACACCCCTCGGGCCCGCTCGATCTCGGCGAAGGTCCTGTACCGTCCTTCGGCATGTAGTCGCCCGATGGCCTCGTCCAGTTTGCTATCGTAATCCATGGCGCTTCCCTCATTTCGGCACATCTGCCCGAAAAGCAGATCGGCGTTTGTTGCCCGCCGCTTGATGATCCGCTGGCGCATTTTGGGCAGAGTTTCGGATCGTGATCGAACCGCGTCGGACCGAAGCACCCCACTGCGCTTATTTGAATGTCAGAAAGGCCAATAATTCATTCGACCAAAGTCGGTGACCGCCCGCGCCGATCGCCGATAAGGCTCACGCCTCACGAGGTGCAAGCTGTCAGAGCCTCGATTGTCTTGATCCGATTGGAGGTCCGCAGTGCCAGATGACGACCGTTCAGAATTGCCGCTCGATCTCCGCGCCGAAGGCGCCCGGCGGTCGAAGTGGTCACGCGGACGATTTTTCGGCTGGCCGACCTTTCTCGGCTCCCTCGCACTCCTCGCGGGGATCTTTGCCACCTTTGAGCGCGCCATCGTCACAACAGAGGGACGAATGAATGCACAGGGTCCGGAGGTAGCGGTCGCCCACGATGAACCGTTCTCCGGTCAGCCTGCCGATATCATGGGGCTTGCGCGCATCATGCCGCGGGGAGACGTCGCGGTCGTGGCGGCGCCGTTCGGAGCAGGCGACGCGAGGATCGAAGAAGTTCTCGTGATGATCGGAGACCAGGTGGAGCGGCGCGCGCCCCTGGCTCGCCTCGACAATTACGCAGCGCTTGAAAGTGCGATGGTTTTCGCGGAGACGCAGGTCGCCGTGCGCCAGGCTCAGCTCGCGCAGATCCGGCACGAAATCGCAGTCAGCAGGGCCGAGTCAGAGGTCGCGCTTGCGCAGGCCCGAGCCACCGCCATGGCGGCGGAATCGGACTTGGACAGGACCGCCGCGCTCGTCGAACGAGGCGTTGCGACGGATACGATCCTCGCCGCCGCGAACCTTGTGGCACACGAGGCGAACCTTGCCGTGTCTCAGGCAGAGGCGACGTTGGCCCGCTACGGCTCCAATGCGCTCGAGGATCAACCAGACGTTCTGGTCGCAGCGCACGAGGTCGCAGCGGCCGAGGCCGCATTGCGGCGCGCTCGCGTCGACCTCGAAAGATCCGTGGTCCGTGCGCCGATCACAGGCACTATCCTCGATATTCATGTCACGCGCGGGCAGCGACCGACCGAGGCCGGCATTATGGAAGTCGGCGACACCAGCCGCATGATGGCGGAGGTCGAGATTTGGCAAGACCGCATCGCCAAGGTGTCGCCGGGTCAGCCCGTCGAGATTTTCGCCGATGCTCTCGGACGATCCCTGCATGGCCATGTCGAGACGATCGGCCTGACGGTCGGTCGTCAGGGGGTGGTCTCCGACGACGTGGCTGCCAATGCCGACGCCCGCGTCGTGCGCGTGCTGGTCGTGCTTGACGCGGAATCCTCGAGGATCGCGTCGGGTTACACGAACCTGGAGGCCGTGGCGCGTATCATCGCCGCCCCGCGCGCCATTGCATCGAGATGAGTCGCCTCCTGCAGCATATCTTCGGTCGGCTGCCCATCGGCTGGCTGCAGCTTAGACGCAAGCCCGGGCGCTTCGCGGCAGCACTGACCGGCGTGGCCTTCGCCAACGTTCTGGTTCTCGTGCAACTCGGCATCATGAACTCGATGTCCGTTGCCGCCGTGAAACCCTACGGCTTCTTCGAAGCGGATATCATGATTTCGGCGGAGGACGCCAACACCTTGACAGAAGGCGGCAACGTCGCAAGGCAATGGATGCTGCAAGCGCTCGCCGATCCCGACGTCGCCCACGGCATGGGGCTTTTCGTGGGCAATGTGCCATGGGATCGGTCCGGCACGGACATCAACCTGACGACCTTCGGTATCGACTTCTCCCAGCCGTATTTCGTGTCCGCGCATCTCCAGGAGGATCTGACGAGGCTGCAGGTGCAAAACTCAGTCATGATCGACCGGCAGGCCCGCGGTCTGCCTCGCGACGAAGCGGCTGGCATCGGACCCGCCAGTCCCATGTCCTTCGAGGCCCGGGACCGGACCCTGACCGCGGTCTCGACGCTTTCAGGCGGAGGCGGGTTCGGCGGCGACGGATACATGCTGGTGTCCGATCAGACATTTCTGTCGCTCTTTCCCGGCCGAAGCTCGGCCGCTCCGGACCACGTTCTGCTCCGGCTGCGCGCAGGCGCGAACGTCGAGGCGACACTGGACAGATTGCGCGCATCGATTTCCGAAGAGGGTCTGCGCATTCGTGCCTACGCCGTTGCCGAAGCGGAAGATCTGGAACACCAGAAGACGCGGCGTCCCACTGGCGTGGTTTTCGGTTTCGGCGTCTTGGTCGGCGTTCTGGTCGGGCTTGTCGTCATATTCCAGGTTCTCACCACCGACGTGGCCGAACACCTGCGCGAGTATGCGACGCTGAAGGCGATGGGCTACAATGCGCCTTTCTTCCTCGGCATCGTCATCGAAGAGGCGATGGTACTTGGTCTACTCGGTTTTCTGCCGGGTCTTGCGGCGGGGACGGGCATCCTGGTGTTCATGGCGCATGTGACCGCGCTTCCTTTCGCGCTCACGCCCCTCATGGTCGCAACGGTGCTTGCCGGGACGATCCTGTTTGCGATCCTGTCCGGCGTTGTCGCGACGAGACGTCTGTGGTTCGCAAATCCCATGGATCTTCTTTGATGGAAGGCCCCTCGTTCCCTGATCCTGTCATCGACGTCGCGGGGCTGAACCACTGGTTCGGCAGCGAAGAGACGCAACGACACGTCCTCCGCGACTTAGGCTTCCGCCTACCGAGGGGAGGGCTGACTGCGCTGATCGGGGCGTCCGGCTCGGGAAAATCCACGTTGCTGACAATCCTTGGCGGCCTGCGCGCGGTCCAACATGGGTCGGTCAGGCTGCTTGGCGAAGAATTGAATGGCGTGACGCCGTCCAAGCTGTCCGAGTTACGCCGGCGCTTCGGTTTCATTTTCCAGGGGCATAATCTTCACGGCAGCCTGACGGCCCGGCAAAACGTGATGATGGGTGTCAAGGTGAAACCGAACATCGCCGACGATCTGGCGCGCGACGCGGCAGCGCATGCGCTCGAACTTCTCGGGCTTGGTGATCGTCTCGACGAGCTGCCGGCGAACCTGTCGGGGGGGCAGAACCAGCGCGTCGCCGTCGCGCGCGCCCTCGTCGGCAACCCCGAGATCGTGCTCGCCGACGAACCGACCGCCGCCCTGGACCGCGACAGCGCGATGCAGGTCGTCTGCCTGCTCAAGCGGCTCGGGGCCACGCGCGGCACCACAACGCTGCTGGTGACCCACGACAGCCGTATCCTGGAACGAGCCGACGCGGTCCTCAGGCTCGAAGACGGCAGTCTTTTGTCGTGACCGCGCACCGCGTGGCCTCCCCCGTGCTCCCAGAAGGTCCGCGTCAAGAAGGCAATGCACCGAAAAGGTGTGTGAACGCGGGTATGCCAGCTTCTTATCAGCTGTGAGGGCCCCTGGTTTCCTAGACACCTGCCTCCGTCAGTTTCTGCTGTCTGGTCTCGAAATGAACGGGCGATAGCATGCCGTTGTTCGTGTGCTTGCGCTTCGGGTTATAGAACAGC
>CAZOBK010000120.1:0-4847 GCA_964578115.1 uncultured Roseicyclus sp. | reverse complement strand
AGCTCAGATTCACGATGTGGGTTTCAAGCCGGGGCAGCCGACAAACGCTCTTGCCGGGCTCTTCGGAACATCGCCGCCTTCGAATGCGCTCGCAGGCTACGCATCCCGTCCGGAGCCTACACTCGGTGGGCTACTGGGCCTCGCTACTGAGCGGCAGGCGCCACCGCAGAACGCTCTCCTCGGCGCCCTGCTGGCTGGCGATCAGAGCGTGGCACCAACGCCGCAGCCGGGACCGAACCCGCTTCGCTATCTCGGTTACACGGTCGACCGGCGCTACGAGATGGTGCGGTTTCATGAAGTCGGCCCAAATGGGCAGTGGCGCGAATACACGGAGGTGCAGGCTGTTCCGCTGCGCTCGCTTCCCTGGCTCCCGAGGCTGAAGGATGCCGACAACCTCGAAACCCTCTTCCGTATCTACGACTGGAAGCAGCACTATGGGTCGTTCTACTTCCCGACATGGATCGAGCGCGCCGCTGCCCAGGTCGGACGTTAAGCCGCCGCCGTCGCCACCCCATCCAGCCGCCCGGCAACGCTGGTGACGCCGTTCCCCGCCGCCTCGACCGCCACGCCGATGGGGAACCGCCCCGCGGCCGGGGTGGTGACTTCCTTCGCCGTGTTGTCCCACGCCACGCGCGCACCGACCGTCAGCACCGCCGCGCTGGCCTTCGGTAGCTGGAAGACGCCGGTGATGGAGAGTTCGACCGGGTGGCCCTCGGCCGAGGAGTAGGCGGCGATGCCGAAGATGCTGCCGACGATCAGCGGGCCGTTTTCGGCCGGTGTGATCTTGGGCAGGTCCGTCATGGCTGTGCCTTTCCGGTTGGGGTTGGGTTATCCGGTGATCGCTGCGGATTTCCCGCGATTGGGCAGCCAGACCCAAAAGCTCAGGATAATGGCGCTGGCCGAGATTAGCGTCATCACCGTGCCGGGCACGAAATTGACGAAGCCGCCCAAATCCATGAACAGGAAATATCCGACATCGGCCAACCCGCCGACCATGGCCGTCACCCAGATCGCGGTCATGTTCCCGCGCCAGACGAAGAGGGCTCCGATGGTCGTGGCAAGGCCGATCCAGAGCAGGTTGAACCCGTGTTGATTGACCACCGCGCCAACCGCGGCGTGATAAGTGTCTGCGAGCAGGGCCGGGTCCGTCGCATCGGCGATCCCCGCAACAGCTTCCGGTGTTTCCTGAGCGATGGTCAGGACACCGGCGAGCATATGCACGAGGCCCCATATCACCCAAAGACCGGCGGCGACCTTGAGGACGGTGGTTTGTGTTTTCGTCATGGCGATACTTTCCTGGTGTTGGCGACAGATGTCGGGCTCAGTTCTTTCCAAGCAATTTTCTGTATTTGCCGATGAACAGATCGCGGCCCTTCATCTTGCGCGTCACCCAGTCGCCGA
This sequence comes from uncultured Roseicyclus sp., assembly GCA_964578115.1. Classification (GTDB taxonomy): domain Bacteria; phylum Pseudomonadota; class Alphaproteobacteria; order Rhodobacterales; family Rhodobacteraceae; genus Roseibacterium. The sequence goes on along the minus strand of CAZOBK010000120.1, from coordinate 3,446 downwards.
GGGTCGCGACCATCATGAAGGCGTTACCGCGCTCAGGTCCGAGCAGGATAAGGATCGGCGCTTTTGCGCCCCAGGGCGCATAAGGCTTCACCTTGTCGAGCGGTGTACCGGACGCCCGCGCTTTCAGTGTTTTCTCAAGCCACGGTCTTTGCCGGGAGATCGCAACAATTGTCATGGCATCGCCCACAGCGATCATATCGCCGGCGGCAAACACATTGGCCAAGGATGACGGCCGCAACAAACCGTCGACCTTGACGCGGCCATCCGCTGGGCGTTCGACGCCAGGCAGCGTACCGACCAATGACGTGCCCGCCCGCGAGCCGACCGTGGGAATGATCAGATCCGCCTCAAGCACCTGCCCGGACGACAAGGTCACGCTGCCTCCTCCCGGGACGTCTGTTCCCGGCAGGCTTTCCGACCGCGCACCGAGGATGAGTTCTATGCCCATGTCATTGAGCTTTGTTGGCAGTGACCGGCCCATTTTTGATGGCAGGGCGGGAAAAGCACCGCGTCGCTGGCGACCAGTGTGATCTTCTTTTCGGGATGCGCATGGGCAATCTCGCCTGCCAGTTCGGTGCCAACCGTCCCTGCTCCAATGATCACGATGGTTTTTCATGTCCTGTCCGATCCTGTTTTCACCGCATCACACCCGATTCATGCCGCCGCCTCATCACTGGGCGGGGTTACGAGGCGGCCAAGCACGTCATCCAGAGCGGCGATGTCATCGGGTCGGGCCAGGTGCTTGGCCTTGGTGTCCCACGCCTCGGGCCATTTGCCGATGCCAAGCGTTCCGCGCAGATCGGCCCCGAAATGCGGTGCCAGCAATTCCTGACTGGCCAGCATATTGGCCCCCGCGCGCCCGCCGGGTGAGGCCGCCAGCATCACCACCGGCTTGCCCTGCCAGAGCTGCCCGTCGATCCGGCTCATCCAGTCGAAGATGTTTTTCCAGGCGGCGGTGACGAACCCGTTATGCTCGGCGAAAGACACGAGGATCGCATCCACCGCACCGATATTCGCGAAGAAGTCTTGTGCCCTTGCCGGAATGCCCCCCGCGCGCTCGCGGTCGATGGAATAGATCGGCATCTCGAAATCGTTCAGATCGAGCGATTCGATTTCAGCGCCGGGCGCCATTTGTTTTAACCGTGCCGTCGCATGGTCGATCAGCGCGCGATTGATGGAATTGCGGCTATTGCTGGCCGCAAAGGCGAGGAGTCTCATTTGTACGGTCCTTCGGTGTGCGCTGTGACGTGTCGATCCGGTCGATCAGCCGCGACCAAGGTAGGCCGGTATTTGACCCCGATAGAGGTAGAGGACGGCAGCCGCGACCAAACCAAGAGCGATGGCAGGCATGGCCGAGGGCCCCAGAACCAGCCAATGGGTCAGAACCGCGCCGAGCATCGTGGCGCCAAGCATGGCGGCGCCCACAACCTGAAGGTTCGGGACCCAGAGCAACACGACGCCGACGATCTCCACGAGACCTGTGAGATACCGAAACCACTGGCCCAGACCGATGGTGTCGAAAGCGACGACCATCGGTTCGGCGCCGATAAGCTTGGCGCCTCCGGCGCCGACGAAGACGAGGGTCAAGAGGGCGCGCAGGCCGAGGGAGGTGTATTTCATCACGGTCACTTTCGTCATGCTTCGATTGATGTCGGGGACGTTGATCGCAACAAATCCAAATGCGGACCAGATATCGAGACGCGCAATTCATGCGCGCTGATGCGACAAGCAGCAGGCGCATCACTCGGCAGCGGGAGCTGGCGCTGCCGGCCGCAAGGGCCAGCAGCACAGAGGCATGAGCGCAGCGCATCAGCGCATCTGATCCGGATAGCCTTCGTCGCCCTCGAGCATGTTTGGAACATGCGCGTGCCCTCGGCCCTCTGGTCGCTGGCATAAACGTAGTCGGGGAAGCTGTATTCGCTGACACATTCGCTGAGGCGAAAATGCGCCCCCTTGCGGAACGACACGAGGTCCATCGCGCCGGTGTCCATGTTGCGCCGAAGCATCAGCAGGAACTGCGCGTCGTGGTCGGCGGCCTGGAACACGCCCGACAAAGGTATTGGTGTTGTCGCGACCCCTTCCAGATCCATGACCGTCATCGCGCGGATCGGGGCGCGCGTCTCGGTTTGGCCGTGGGTGGCGTGAAACATCTCGATGCCCGTGGAGCTGGCCGCTTCCGTGGAGGGAACCGGCACCCGGCGCAGCGTCGAAGCGAATTCTCCTGTCGACAGGCCGGAATTGAAGAGTTCACCATTGACGAAATCGAGGTCGGTCAAGGGTAAGCCCGCCGCCGGGATGTCGCGCCAGAAGGTGACTGTTTCATCGGCTGGATCCAGCAGGGTAAAGGTGCCGGACGGAAGGGTCGCAAGGTCGAGCTGCTGCACCGTGCCATCGCGCTTCACGCGGTGACGACAGCGGGCAACGCTGAGCCGTTGAACGTCGCGGTCAGCGAAATCCAGGCATCGCGCGTCACGGGATGCACGGCCAGATCGTGATAGGTGAACCCACGCGGATCGGCGCCCAGGGCCTCGGCCAGCAGTCCGTCCAGGCCGAGCAGGTTGTAGGGCGTTGCCTCCGTCGGCGCGCCGCCGATATCCGGCACCTCGACGGCGTGGATCGCGCCCGCGATGCTGTCCGCGACGAAAAGCGTGTCCGCGCCAGCGAATTCGAGAACGGAGGCCGATTGCAGGCTTTGTGCCTGCGCCAGGCCGACGGTAAGGACCAACACGGACAGTGAAGTGGGAAACGTTCGAACACGCATCGCGTGGTCCTTTCTGGGGTCGTCGGGGACGCCGCCATCGCGCTCGATGTGTGTCGCAGCGGCTGGCGGCGATTGAGTCCCAAGTCATCTTCGAGTGCTGATACATTGCGCACCACTGATCGAAATGCGCACCCTCTGCGCGTTGATACGACATTCGACAGATGGTATGGATCGCCATGGAATACTGGACGGAACTCCGCACCGCGCTGACGCTTGCACGTCTCGGAACGGTCAGCGCCGCAGCCGATGCGCTTGGCGTGCATCGCGCGACGGTGGGTCGCCACGTGGACACGCTGGAGGGCGCGTTCGGTGCGCCCCTGTTCCAGCGGCACGCGCGCGGCTATGCCCTGACCGATGCGGGCCGCGACATGCTGGAGGTCGCGGGCCGCGCGGACGAGATGTTCGCGGATCTTGCCGGTCGCGCGCGGGGCAAGGCGGGGCAATTGTCAGGGTCGCTCATCGTGACGTCGCTCGCGGGCATTGCCCCCCTCGTGATGCCGGCGATCCGCGATTTCCACCGTGCGCATCCGCAGATCGCGCTTGAATTCGTGGCCGGGGCTCAGTTGGCCCGGCTTGAACATGGCGAGGCGCATGTAGCGATCCGTGCGGGCGCGAAGCCGGAAATGCCGGACTATGTCGTGACGCTTTTCCGCCGCCTGCGCTTCGGGCTCTATGCCAGCCAATC
>CAZOBK010000119.1:0-4874 GCA_964578115.1 uncultured Roseicyclus sp. | reverse complement strand
AGAGCTCGTAGCCCAGCTCGCTCGACCAGCCGGTGCGCGACACGATCAGCGGGATACCGTCCAGATCGACCTCGCGCAGCCAGTAATACCGCAGGTCCATGATCTCCTCACCGAAAAGGGCCTGCATGATCTGCCCGGATTTCGGGCCCTGCAGCTGCAGCGGCGAGACGTCCGGTTCCGTGATCGTGACGTCCATCCGCGAATGAACGGCCACGCCCTGCGCCCAGAGCAGGATGTCGCTGTCGGCGAGAGAGATCCAGAAATGGTTCTCGGCCAGCCGCAGGAGGATCGGATCGTTCAGGATGCCGCCCTCGGCGTTGGTGATGAGGATGTACTTGCACTGCCCCACCGCCATCTTGGACAGATCGCGCGGCGTCAGCATCTGGACGAAGCGCGCGGCGTCCGGGCCGGTGATCTCCACCTGCCGTTCGACCGCCACGTCGCACAGGATCGCGTCGTTCACGAGGTTCCAGAAATTCCGTTCCGGGTCCCCGAAATCGCGCGGGATATACATGTGATTGTAGACCGAAAACGCTTTCGCGCCCCAACGGACGGTGGCGTCGAAATAGGGCGATTTGCGGATCTGCGTGCCAAAGCCGAATTCGTCTGCGTGCATGGTTTCCTCCCAACCTGCCGCCGGCCTCCCCGCCGACGGATCCAACGGAGATCTAGAGCGGGACCCCCCGAAAAGTCCGACCAAAAAATCGTCTGTCTTAGGCTGATCGGACCATTTTTCAGGCAAGAAGCGGACCGTTCGGTCGCGTTGCGTCAGCGCGCTGCTGACGCCGCCAGCTTGGCGAGATTCGGCTGCGCCGACTTCACGGTCCGGGTCGCGATGTAGGTCATGTACCTGTCGACGCCCAGTTCGGCATCGACCATCGTCTGAATCAGCTCCTGGAACGCCGCGAGGGACGGGCAGACGACCTTCAGGACGTAGTCCATTCCGCCACCCGTCGCGATGCATTCGATGATCTCGTCCTGCGCGTTCACGAAGGCCTCGAAGCGGGCGAAATCCGATTTGCGGTGATGCGAAAGAGAAACCGTGACCACGACCCGTGACACGTCGCAGATCCGCTCAAGAGCGATCTCGGCGTGATAGCTGCGGATGAACCCCGCGGCCTTCAGCCGGTCGAGGCGGGCCCAGCAGGGCGTCGCAGAGATGTTGGCGATCTCGGCAAGGCGCGTCTTGCTCAGCTGGCCATGCCGCTGCACGGCGCCGAGGATGCGAAGGTCCGTCGCATCGAGACCCAACCTTTTCATTTTTGCGAAACCTTCTCCGCATCTGATCGTGCCGGCAGCAGACGGCGTCCCGGGCTGATGGGCAAATATAGCGTCATGTTTGGGCGCTGGCGGGTAATTTCCGACCACTTCTCGGCCAAACTCGTCGGTGGAGCACTCCATGCGTCCCATGCCTCTCGCAGGCCGTCGCGTGAGGGATTTCGCACGCGGCTGGCAAACCGGCGCGTCAGCTCTGCGGGCCAGCCGAAAAGCCCGCAGCGCCAAGCCTGGCCCGGAAGACCTGCATCTTTTCTGCGTCCCTCAGCGGGATCCGTTCGGCATCCGCGACCGTAATGCCGGGTAATACCGCAAGGCAGGTATCGACGGAGGCGCGGGCCTGCGCGGATCGCTCCAGAGCCACATGGCTGGCCGCGATGAGGAAATGCGCGAGGTACCAGCGCGGCATGCGGTGTATGGCGCGCTCGGCCCAGAGGATCGCGTTTTCGAAGTCGCCCGCCGCGTAGTGCGCGAGTGCCAGCCCTGAAAAGCGGAAGAAGATGCTTGGGTCGCGCGGATTCATACGGATCGCGACCTGCTGGTTCGCAATGGCGTCCGCGGTCTCTCCGGCGATCGCCAGCGCCGTGCCAAGGCTGCCATAGGCAACCGAGCAGTTGGGATTGAGCTCGACCGCGCGTTCTAGCGCGGCGATCCCTTCATCGAGCCGGTGCAATCCCCAGCAACTGATCCCGAGCGCCCAATGGGCATATTCATTGCGGTCGTCGAGTTGCACGGCGCGTCTGCCGAGGGCGTAGGCCGCCTCCATCGCGGGCGCCGGATCGGGTGCGAAGCCCAGGATGGCAATGTGATGGTTGATCAGCGAGAGGACCATGTTGGCCTCGGCGCTTTCGGGATCGATCGCCAGGGCGCGTTCAAGCAACGTCTTGGCCGAGGCATATGCCTCCGGTGTGAAGTCATAAAGCAGGTGCCAAGCGCGCATTGTCAGTTCCCAGACGGTCAGGTCCGGGCGACTGAGCCGTTCCACGGGCTCCTCGATGGTGCTGCGATGCACGATGGTCTGGACCTGTGCGACGACCTGCCGGGTGATCTCGTCCTGCAGGTCGAAGACGTCCTCGATGCGGCCATCGTAGCGCTCCGACCAGACGTGTCCGCCGGTCAGCCCGTCGATCAACTGCGCCGTGACCCGCACCCGTTCGCCTGCGCGCCGCACGCTGCCTTCCAGGACGAAGCGCACGCCCAGATCGGCCGCGACGCGCCGGACATCGACGCTTTCGCCCTTGTAGGTGAATGTCGTGTTGCGGGCGATGATGAAAAGCCAGGGCGACCGCGACAGGGCGGTGATGATGTCGGCGGTGATCGCATCCGAGAAGTATTCCTGCCCGGGATCGTCGGACATGTTCTCGAAGGCGAGAACGGCGATCGACGGCTTGTCGGGGCGCGGCGGCCGGTCTGCTGCCGGATCGGGTCTCGATGACGCATCGATCAGCACGCGCAGGTCCAGTTTCGTGGAAACCCCGAGTTTCCGGTAGATCGTCGCGAGATGCGTGCGAACGGTCGATGGAGCGAGGTTCAGCCGCTCCGCGATCTGCTGATATGTCTCGCCGCTCGCAAAGGCCTCCGCGATCTGGCGTTCGCGTTGGCTGAGCGGATCGGCGGCGACGCTCATGCCGGCGTTGCCGTGTGTCGCAACGCGGCAATCATCCGTGCATTGTCGAGCGCGATGATGCTCTGGTCGGCAAAGGTCTGTGCCAGCGCGGTTGCCTGAGCGCTGAAGGGGCGGACCGTCTGCCGGTAGATCGTGAAGGCACCGACTAGTGCCTCGCCCGACATCATCGGGATGGCAACGAAAGACCGCGCGCCGCCGAGGATCGCCGTGGCATGTCGCAAAGGGTCGTCGGACTGGAAGACCTCTTCGGCCCGGACGTCGTAGATGTTCACCACGCGAAGGCATGTTGCCAGCCGGCCGAGGCCCGTGCGCGGGCCGGCCGCGAAGACGCCCTGTCCATCCAGCCAGTCGCGGAATGGCCTCGGTATGCCGCGTGTATGGCTGGCCGCGTACCGCCCTTGCCCGTGATGCTCGAATAGGATGCCGAATTCAGCCTCGCAGAGGTCGAGCGCAAAGCCCAGGATCGCCGACATCACCGCGTCGATGTCACCGCGCGACCGGCTGATGATGCGCAGCACCTCGGCCAGCGCCTGCTCGCGGCGCAGCGCCTCTTCGAGGCTCAGCGCAAGTTCCGAGATGACGGCGGCGTGGTCCGTCTCCATCTCCGCGTCGGGAAGTGCGCCGCCGAGCCGGGCATGCAGGTCGAGCTTCGACGACACTTCGAGCTTGCGGTAGATCGCGGCGAGATGTGTACGCACGGTCGAGGGCGCGATGCCCAGCCGGGCCGCGATCGTCTGATAGGTGTCGCCCTGCGCATAGGCGCTGGCGATCTCGATCTCTCGCGGGCTGAGGATTTCGTCGGGCGACACGGGGCGGAACAATCTTTCGGTGAGGTCTTGCCGAAGTCTGTTGCACCCGGGTGCGTCAGGCAATCCTGCAGATGATGTAGCCGAATACTGCATGCACCCGGCGCAGATTACTGCACCTGGCCGATACCCCATGAACCGCGATGTGCGCATCGTGATCCTATCTTCGACAGGGAGACGGTCCGATGACACTCGAACAGACAGCACGCGAATTCTTCGAGGCCTGCGAGACGGGCGGCGGCTGGGAGGCCTGCAAGGGGTATTGCCATGACGGAGCGTCCTTCGCCTGCCAGGCGGATGCGCTGGCGGGCACGACCACGCTGGAAGGGTACGCCGAATGGATGAAGGGCCTTCTGGGACCGATCCCGGACGGGCGGTACGAGCTTACGGCCTTCGCGACGGATGCGGATCGCGGCACGGTGGTCGCGTCCGTCGTGTTCCACGGCACGCAGACCGGCGCGGGCGGGCCGGGGGCGCCCACCGGTCGGCCCGTCGCTTCGGACTACGCCTATGTCATGCGGTTCGATGGAGACCGCATCGCGCACATGACCAAGATCTGGAACGACGCGCAGGCGCTGCGTCAGCTCGGGTGGGCGTGATGACCACGATTCAGCCCGTATTCGAACACGACGCGGCTACCCGCATGGGCGCCTCCTCGGCCTACCGTATCACCTCGGTGACGGAGGTGACGGATCGGGACGCGCTGGATGCGCTGATGTTGGAATACTACGGTGTGCTTGTTGAAAAACTCACGGCCGCCGGCGCCCCCGGCGGCTACACGCCATCCGGCCTCAAGGCCTCTTTCTGGCCCAACCTGCACAAGGTCCTGCCGCCGAACGGGCGGCTCCTGCTGGTGCATGACGTCTCGGATCGGCTGGTGGGATGCGCGTCACTGCAACAGGCGGGACCGGACGCGGGAGAATTCAAACGCCTCTACATCCGCCCCGAGGCAAACGGCAACGGCCTCGGTCGCAGGCTGGTCACGGCGCAGATGGAGGCGGCGAAGGCGATGGGCTGGCGCAGGCTCGTCATAAACATCATCAAGGGAAACAAGGAGAGTATCCGCATCTTCGAAAGTCTCGGATTTCGCTACATCGACCGCTACCCGGAATGTTTCGACCCGATCGAGCTGGACCCATGGTTCGTCTACATGGAGTGCGATCTGA
>CAZOBK010000118.1:0-4941 GCA_964578115.1 uncultured Roseicyclus sp. | reverse complement strand
AGGGCGACACGGTCTCGGCCGGCGATATCCTCGCCGAGATCGAGACCGACAAGGCAACGATGGAATTCGAGGCCGTGGACGAAGGCATCATGGGCAAGATCCTGATCGCCGAGGGCACCGAGGGTGTGAAAGTCAACAGCCCCATCGCCATTCTTGTCGAAGAAGGTGAAGACGTGCCCAAAGCCGGTGCATCGGGCAACGGCGAAACCGCCCCCGCCCCCGTCGCGCTGGAGACCTCCGAGGGCAAGGCGGACCCCGCGCCCGCAACGGCGCAGCCCGCGCCGGCCACGGCGAAATCCAACGCCTCGCCCGACTGGCCCGAGGATGCCGAGATGGTCAAGACGACCGTCCGCGAGGCGCTGCGCGATGCCATGGCCGAGGAAATGCGCCGCGATGACAGCGTCTTCGTCATGGGCGAGGAGGTCGCCGAATACCAGGGCGCCTACAAGGTGACCCAGGGGTTGCTGGACGAATTCGGCGCCAAGCGCGTCATCGACACGCCGATCACCGAACACGGTTTCGCGGGCCTCGGTGTCGGCGCGGCTTTTGGCGGCCTGCGCCCAATCGTCGAGTTCATGACCTTCAACTTCGCCATGCAGGCGATGGATCAGATCGTGAATTCGGCGGCCAAGACGCTCTACATGTCCGGCGGCCAGATGGGCGCGCCGATGGTCTTTCGTGGCCCCAACGGTGCGGCCGCGCGCGTCGGCGCCCAGCACAGCCAGGATTACGCGGCGTTCTATTCGTCCATCCCCGGCCTCAAGGTCGTGCAGGCCTATTCCGCGGCCGACGCCAAGGGCCTTCTGAAGACCGCGATCCGCGACCCCAATCCGGTGATCTTCCTCGAAAACGAGATCCTTTATGGCCGCTCCTTCGACTTGCCGAAGGTCGATGACCTGACCATCCCCTTTGGCAAGGCGCGGATCTGGCGAGAGGGCACGGACGTGACCCTCGTCAGCTTCGGCATCGGCATGACCTACACGCTCGAGGCGGCCGAGGCGCTGGCCAAGGACGGCATCGAGGCGGAGGTGATCGACCTGCGCACCTTGCGCCCTCTCGACTATGACACCGTCATCGCCAGCGTGCAGAAGACCAACCGCTGCGTCACCGTGGAAGAGGGCTTTCCCGTCTGCTCCATCGGCAACCACCTGTCGTCCTACATCATGACGCATGCCTTCGATTACCTCGACGCGCCGGTGCTGAACTGCACCGGGAAAGACGTGCCCATGCCCTACGCCGCCAACCTCGAAAAGCTCGCGCTGACCTCGGTGAAAGAGGTGATCGAGGCGGTGCATGCCGTGACGTATCGATAAGGCCGATGATGCGCGTGCTGGGCAAGGACAAGCGGCAGGAGGCCTATCGCCTCGGCCTCGAGATCGGCGGGACGGAGGTCGTCGCGTTGATCCCCGAGGCACTCCTGTCGACCGAGCATGGGCAAGAGTCACGCGTGCCGCATCAGGCGGCCTATGAATGGATCGAGGCAAAGGCGGGCCCGCTCGTCCGCGCCATTGAGACACTGAACTCCGGCGCCCGCCCCCGGGCGCCCTTCGACCAGATCACGCTCGAACCCGCACCCTGAGTGCCGGAGACAAGGGAGAGCCCCGAGAATGCCCACCGAAATCCTGATGCCCGCGCTCAGCCCGACCATGGAGGACGGCACGCTTTCCAAGTGGCTGGTCAAGGAAGGCGACACCGTGAGTGCCGGCGACATCCTCGCCGAGATCGAGACCGACAAGGCCACGATGGAATTCGAAGCGGTCGACGAGGGCGTGATCGGGAAAATCCTTGTAGAAGAGGGCACAGAGGGCGTGAAGGTCAACGCCCCCATCGCCGTTCTTCTTGAAGAAGGCGAAAGCGCCGACGACATCGAGGCCCCGTCAACCCCCACGCCGGACGCGCCGAAGGAAGCCGAGGCGGTCGAGGGCGGAGACTCCGAGCCTCCGGCCCCTGCCGCCGCAGCCGCCGCAACGCCCACCCCCGCCGCACCGGCCGCGTCCGACGGCGGCCGCATCTTCGCATCCCCGCTCGCGCGTCGGATTGCGAAGGACAAGGGTCTCGACCTCTCCGCGATCAAGGGCTCCGGCCCCCATGGCCGCATTGTGAAGGCCGACGTGGAGGGCGCCACCGCCAAGCCCGCTGCCGCCCCCGCCACCGAGGCGCCCAAACCCGCCACCGAAGGCGCCAAGCCCGCCATGCCCGCAGGCATGGGCGCCGAGCAGGTCGCGAAGATGTACGAGGGCCGCGACTACGAGGAGGTCAAGCTCGACGGTATGCGCCGCACCGTCGCCGCCCGCCTCACCGAGGCCAAGCAGACCATCCCGCATTTCTACCTGCGGCGGGACATTCGCCTCGACGCGCTCTTGAAATTCCGCTCCCAGCTCAACAAGCAGCTCGAAGGGCGCGGCGTGAAGCTCAGCGTCAACGACTTCATCATCAAGGCCTGCGCCAACGCACTCCAGGCCGTTCCCGCGGCGAATGCCGTCTGGGCCGGTGACCGGATGCTACGCCTGAAACCCTCCGACGTGGCCGTTGCCGTGGCCGTGGAGGGTGGCCTCTTCACCCCCGTCCTGAAGGACGCGCACCAGAAGTCGCTCTCGGCGCTTTCGGCGGAAATGAAGGACCTCGCCGCGCGCGCGCGCGACCGCAAGCTCGCGCCCCATGAATATGTCGGCGGCACCTTCGCGGTCTCGAACCTCGGCATGTTCGGCATCGACAATTTCGACGCGGTCATCAACCCGCCCCACGGCGCGATCCTCGCGGTGGGCGCGGGCGTGAAGAAACCCGTCGTGGGCGAGGACGGCGAACTGGCGGTCGCCACGGTCATGTCCGTCACGCTCAGCGTCGATCACCGCGTCATCGACGGCGCGCTGGGGGCGGAGCTTCTGCAGGCCATTGTCGACAACCTCGAGAACCCGATGGTGATGCTCGCCTGAGCCGGGCGTGATCCGGGATTGATCCAGAACAAGGTCCCTTTCCCGCCAACGCCTTAACCGGGGTCCGGACAGCAATCGCCCGGAGCCCGCGCGCCATGGACTGGAAAGCCCACCTCACCCACCAAAGCACCACGCTCGACGCCTTCCGCAAGGCGCATCCGGATGCCGCGAAGGGCTTCTCAGCGCTCCATCACGGCACTCTGGCGGAGGGCGCGCTGAGCCCGCGCGAGAAGGAGCTTCAGGCGCTCGCCATCGGTATCGTCAAGCAATGCACCGACTGCATCGGATTCCACGTGCAGGCCGCCCACAAGGCGGGGGCCACGCGCGCGCAGGTGGCCGAAACCGTGGGTGTCGCGATGATGATGGGCGGCGGCCCGGCCTTCATGTACGGCGCCAAGGCGCTGGAGGCCTGGGACCAGCTCGCGGGCTGATCGCGACCTGATCGCGGCGACCCGCCCTGCCCCCTTCATCTTTCCAGAAATACGCAAACCCCGTGCGCCTGACCGCTGCCGAAGGCGGCGCGAGGGCGCGCGGATCATGGCCGGATGCAGTGAGCCCCGGCGCGCGACCCGTCCCCATCGCTCAGGGTTGCAGCTCCCTCCAGCCGCCGGGCGGCAGCCCCTCCAAAGTGTGCGGCCCCACCGACCAACGGATCAGGCGCAGGACCGGCAGACCCACATGGGCGCACATGCGCCGCACCTGCCGGTTGCGCCCCTCGGTGATGGTCAGTTTCAGCCAGGCCTCGGGCACGGACTTGCGAAAACGCACCGGCGGATCGCGCGGCCAGAGCCATCCGGGCGCCGCCACCTCCTCGACTTCGGCGGGTCGCGTCGGCCCGTCCTTCAGCGTCACGCCATCGCGGAGCGCGGCGAGCGCCACCGCGTTTGCCACCCCCTCCACCTGCGCGAAATAGGTCTTGGGCGTCCTGGTCTTCGGGCTCGTCAGCCGCGCCTGCAACCCGCCGTCATTGGTCAGCAGCAACAGCCCCTCGCTGTCGCGGTCGAGCCGTCCCGCCGGATAAAGCCCCGGCATGTCGAGGACGCGCCCCAGCCCCGGCCAGTTTCCGTCATCGGTAAACTGGCTCAGCATGTTCATCGGCTTGTTGAAGGCGACAAGGCGCGTCGGGCCCCGGTCGCCCCTCGGTCTCGGCCGTGGGCGGCTCACGGAGCTTCGGCCTTCCAGCGCGCGAGCCAGCGTTTCGGCGCCGCCTCCTCCCATGTGCGACGAAGCCGCGCCTCGGCCCAGTCGCGCCCGATCCGGCCGGCGGCGACGAGGAGGATGCCGTGGTTGGCGTAATGCGGATGCAGGGGGAAGGTCTCGGGCTCCGCCGCGTGCAGCATCTCGCGCTCGGCGATGCTTCCCTTGAAGCAGGCAGCATCGACATAAGGCGACCACCAGCACCACATCTTGCCGTGGGCCTTGAGATTGGGGTTGCCCCAGCTGACCGCGTCCTCGACCTGCGGCAGGCCGAGAGACATGGCGAAGTTTCGCAACTCCTCCCATGTCGCGATGGCGCCCATCAATGCGCCTCCGCCCAGTTCGCCCCCTGTCCCGCATCCACGACCAGCGGCACGGCAAGCTTCACCACAGGCTCCGCCGCCGCCTCCATGACCTCGCGGGCGGCCGAGACAAGGGCATCGACAGAACCCTCCTCAACCTCGAACAGCAATTCGTCATGGACCTGCAACAGCATCTTCGCGGGCAGTCCCTCGATGGCCGCCTCCATACGGATCATCGCACGCCGGATCACATCCGCCGCCGTGCCCTGGATGGGCGCGTTGATCGCCGCGCGATAGGCAAATCCCGCGCCAGGGCCCTTGGCGTTGATCTCGGGCGTGTGGATCTTGCGGCCGAAAAGCGTCTGGACGTAACCATTCGATTTCGCGAAACCCTTGGTTGCCTCCATGTAATCCTTGATGCCGGGAAACCGCTCGAAATAGCGGTCGATGAACCCCTGCGCCTCGGCCCTCGGGATACGCAGGTTCCGCGCCAGCCCGAAGCCGGAAAT
>CAZOBK010000117.1:0-5056 GCA_964578115.1 uncultured Roseicyclus sp. | reverse complement strand
AGCGGCAGAAAGATCGAATAGGTCTGCTGCCGTTCCTCGCGAAGCGATTTCAGCATCACCTTCATCAGCGCATCGTAACGCTCGGCCGCGCGCAGGAGGATCTCGTCGAACTGCCTCGAGGCGTAGAAATCGGTCGCGGAATAAAACTCGTATTCGAACCCGAACGTGTCGAGAAACCGGCGTAGCATCGCGTTGTTGTGATGGCCGAAGCTCTCGTGCGTGCCGAAGGGGTCCGGGACCCGCGTCAGCGGTTTCTGCAGGTGCTCGCGCAACATCTCCTGGTTGGGGACGTTGCCCGGAATCTTGCGCATCCCGTCCATGTCGTCGGAAAAGCAGATCAGCCGCGTCGGGATATCCGAGATCACTTCGAAGGCGCGGCGGATCATCGTCGTGCGCAGCACCTCGCCGAAGGTCCCGATATGCGGCAGACCGCTGGGGCCGTATCCCGTTTCGAACAGGACATGGCCCTTTTCCGGCGGCGCCGTCTCGTAGCGTTTGAGCAGGCGGCGCGCCTCTTCGAAAGGCCAGGCTTTCGAGGTCATCGCGGCATCGCGCAACTCGGTCATCGGTCTCATCCTTCGGCTGGCGCGGGCCCCCTTGGCCCGGCGCGCACCCGCACCTATTGCTCCGGCCCGGCGGCGTCAATAAATACCGGGGAACCCATGCGCGGAAGGACCGACACCATGCCCGACAACGCCATCAGCCCAGAGGACGCGCTCGTCGCGGTCATGGTCGCCGTTTCCGTCTCGGACGAGACGATCCGCACGGCGGAACTAGTCAAGATCGAGCAGATCGTGAACAACCTGCCGGTTTTCGGCAACTACGACGCGGACCGGACCCGCGCCGTGGCGCAGACCGTGTTCGAGCTCTTCGAGGAAGAGGACGGGCTCGACGCGCTCTTCGGTCTCGTGCACGAGGCCCTGCCGGAACGGCTGTGGGAAACCGCCTATGCCATCGCCTGCGACGTGGCCGCCGCCGACGGGCTGCTGCGACAGCCGGAATTGCGCTTTCTCGAGGAGTTGCGCCACGCGCTCAACATCGACCGGCTGCACGCCGCCGCCATCGAACGCGGGGCGCGCGCGCGGCACATGACGCTCTAGCCGAAAAGCCTGCCCCAGCGCCGCACCAGCGCCTGCTGCAACCGCTTGGCGCGCCCGTTATAGGTGCGCCCGCCCGGCGGGCGTTCCATCTGGTCGCGCGTCAGGCGGTCGCGGCGCTCGAGATCGGCGCAGAAGACCGAGAACGCGAGGCTGCGGCCGCTCGGTGTCCGGACATAGCCCGCCAGCGTTGACACGAAATTGAGCGTGCCGGTCTTGGCCACCACCTCCAGCGGCGAGTCCGGCATCCGGTTGCCGGCATCGTCCAGCACCGGGATATCGCGCATGAGCCCGCGCAGCATGCCGTTCGGCCCCGCCGCGACAAGCGCGCGGGTCATGTCATGCGGCCTCAGCCTGCTGGCCACGCCCAGCCCCGAATGGTCCACGAACTGCGCCTGCCGCGCGCCCAGCCGGTCACGCATCCAAGTCGCCATCTCGGTGCCGCTTTCGGCAAGCGTCATCGGCCGCACCCCGCCGGCCTGCGTGGCCGCAAGTCCCACGACCTCGGCCGTGAGGTTTGTCGACCAGCGCATCATGCCGCGCAGAATGTCCTCCAGCGGCGGGCTGGCGTATTCGACGATCACCCGCGCATCCGGCGGCGCGCTTTCGGAAATGACGGGCGTGCCAAGCGCGATGCCCCGGTCCCGGGCGAGCATCTGGAACACCTCGGCAAGATAGGCAGGCGGCCGGCGGACGGGCAGCCAGCGCCCCCCGCCATTGCCAAGCGCGCTGCGCGCGACGGTCCATTCGTCGCGGATTTCTGATCGGTCGAAGGTGTAGACCGGGTAGTCACGCGGCTCGACCGTCATGCGCGAGACGGTGACCGTCGGCGAATGATTGTCGGATCGCGCATCCATGCGCACCGTGTAGTCCTCGCCAGACCGTTCCCACTCGAAGAACACACGGTTGAAATTCAGATTCAGGGCGGAGATCGAGGGGTTGTAGCCCACATGCGGCAACTGCCCGGGGTCGATCTGGTCGATCGCAGGAAGCGCATCCGTAGCGATGCGAAACGCGCCGGTGACCTGACGGATGCCGCTGTCGACAAGGTCTCGCGCCATGGCGTCCAGCGCATCCGTATCGAGTACCGGATCGCCACCGCCCACAAGCCACAGATCCCCCTCGAGGCGGCCGTCGGTGATGGTGCCATCGGTCACGAGCCGCGTCGGAAACCGGTATCCCGGTCCCAGCCTGTCGAGCCCGTAGGCCGTCGTGACCGCCTTGGCGACGCTCGCCGGCGGCAGCGGGTAAAGCGCGTTGAAGACCTCCAGCATCTCACCGGTTTCTGCATCGGCCACGGCGCAGCCGACCCGCCCGGGCAGCCCCGACTGGGCGATGAGTTCGGCCAGCGGACGTGCGGCACGGCGGATCAGGTCGTCGGAGCGCGGCAGCGGGAAAAGCGAGGTCTCCGGCGCGACGGCAAGGGCCGTGCCGGCACCCGCCGACAGCAAGGCCGATTGCGCGCCGATCAGAAACTGCCGTCTGGAAACCATTTCAACAAACCCGAAAGATTCGAGGACACTATGCAGACGCCTGCCGTCGTCTCAACCCCCGGTATGCCGCAGGCCAACTGTTGCGGGGATCACGCATCTACCACTCGCCACGCGCCCGGATCGCGGTCGAGGAGGCCTCGACCATGGGAACGTTCAGAAACACCCAAGCGGGCGGAGAGGCGCCAATCAGCGTGCGGGCGGCGCAGGCCGGCCTGCGCGCGGTGTGAAACACCTGCGCGGCCCGCGCGGTGCGGGCCCCGATCCGGTGGCCCGGCCGTGCGAGAACGCAGACCGGCACCATGCGCATGATGTCCTGCCAGCGCTGCCAGCGGTCGAACTGCGCGAGGTTGTCCGACCCCATGAGCCAGACGAAACGCACGCCCGGATAGCACGCGATCAGCGCCTCGACGGTCTCGGCGGTGAAGCGGGTGCCGAGGCGCGCCTCGATATCCGTGACGATGATCCGGGGGTGCGTCACCACAGCCTTTGCGGCCGCCATGCGCCGTTCCAGCGGCGCGGGGCCGCGCTCCTTCAGCGGGTTGCCCGGGCTCACCAGCCACCAGACCCGGTCGAGCCCCAGACGCTTCAGCGCCTCGCGGCTGACATGCACATGCCCGGCATGCGGCGGGTCGAAGGAGCCGCCGAAAAGGCCCACGGTCATCCCGGCCCGTGCCATGGGCCAATCGCTGCGTTGCACGCTCCGCGCCCTCCGTGTCGTCGCGCCGGTGAGCCGTAGCAGGACAAGGTGCGGGAAGGCAAAGCAAATCCCGGGCGGCAACGGACGGGCCGCAGGGCCAAGCGCGCTCCGCCCCGCCATCGTCCACGCCCCGTTGAACCTCGGCCCGCGCCGCCTTACACCCGGGGTCGAACCTGTGCGGAGAGTCCAATGGCCAGCTACCAGTTCGTTTACCACATGGATGGCGTCTCCAAGACCTATCCCGGCGGCAAGAAATGTTTCGAAAACATCCGCCTGAGCTTTCTGCCCGGCGTGAAGATCGGCGTGGTCGGCGTGAACGGCGCGGGCAAGTCGACGCTTTTGCGGATCATCGCGGGCTGGGACACGGATTTCAATGGCGAGGCCTGGGCCGCGGAAGGCGCAAAGGTCGGCTACCTGCCGCAGGAGCCGCAGCTTGACGAGGCCGTCAACGTACGCGCCAACGTCATGCAGGGCGTGGCCGAAAAGAAGGCCAAGCTGGACCGGTTCAACGAGCTGGCCATGAACTACTCGGACGAGACCGCCGACGAGATGGCGCGCCTGCAGGACGAGATCGACAGCGAGAACCTGTGGGATCTCGACAGCCAGATCGACGTGGCCATGGAGGCGCTGCGCTGCCCGCCGGACGAGGCGATGCCGGAAAACCTCTCGGGCGGCGAACGGCGGCGCGTGGCACTGTGCAAGCTTTTGCTGGAAGCGCCCGACATGCTGCTGCTGGACGAGCCCACCAACCACCTCGACGCCGAGACGATCGCGTGGCTTCAGCAACATCTGATCGACTACAAGGGCACCTGCCTGATCGTCACCCACGACCGCTACTTCCTCGACGACATCACCGGCTGGATCCTCGAACTGGACCGTGGCCGGGGCATTCCCTACGAGGGCAATTATTCCGCGTGGCTGGAGCAGAAGGCCAAGCGTCTGGAACAGGAAGCGCGCGAGGACAAGTCCAAGCAGAAGACGCTCCAGCGCGAGCTTGAATGGATCCGCGCCGGCGCCAAGGCCCGGCAGGCCAAGCAGAAGGCCCGGATCAACGCCTACGAGGAACTGGCCGGCCAGTCCGAGCGCGAGAAGGTCGGCAAGGCGCAGATCATCATCCCCAATGGCCCCCGCCTCGGCCAGAAGGTGATCGAGGTCGAGGGCCTGAAGAAGGGCTACGGCGACCGGCTTCTGATCGAGGACCTGTCCTTCTCGCTGCCGCCCGGCGGGATCGTCGGCGTGATCGGGCCCAACGGCGCGGGAAAGTCCACGCTCTTCCGGATGCTCACAGGGCAGGAACAGCCCGACGCGGGTGCGCTCGAATATGGCGACACGGTGAAACTCTCCTATGTCGACCAGTCCCGCGACGCGCTCGATCCGGACAAGACCGTCTGGGAGGAGATCTCGGGCGGGGCGGAGATCATCGAACTGGGCGACGCCTCGATGAACTCCCGCGCCTATTGCGGGGCCTTCAACTTCAAGGGCGGCGATCAGCAGAAGAAGGTGGGGCTGCTGTCAGGCGGTGAACGCAACCGCGTCCACATGGCCAAGCTCCTGAAATCGGGGGGCAACGTGCTCCTGCTCGACGAGCCGACGAACGACCTGGACGTGGAGACGCTCAGGGCATTGGAAGACGCGCTCGAGGATTTCGCGGGTTGCGCGGTGATCATCTCCCACGACCGGTTCTTCCTCGACCGTCTCTGCACCCACATCCTCGCCTTCGAGGGCGAGGCCCATGTGGAATGGTTCGAGGGCAATTTCGAGGATTACGA
>CAZOBK010000116.1:0-5315 GCA_964578115.1 uncultured Roseicyclus sp. | reverse complement strand
TCGATCTCCAGCATCACCATCTCTTCACGCGGCGCATTCGCTTCGATGCGCAACCATGCGTGCATGTTCAGAAATTCCTTGTCACCGGAGATCAGCCCATCCAACCCGCTCTCCTGCGGCCAGTATTCCGGACTGTAGTCGCGGCCCCATGAGCCGTACCCCTTCTCAAGCCTGAGCGACATCAGCGCCCGGCTGCCCACGGGGCCCGCACCCACAGAGCGCCCGGCCTCAAGAAGCGCCTCGTAGAGCGCCACCTGGTCGGCTTCGGCGCAGTGCAGCTCCCATCCCAGATCGCCGGTGAAGCTCACCCGGATGGCGACCAAATCAATCCCGGCCACGGCGATCCGCCGGGAGCGGAAAAACGGGAAGGCGGCGTTCGATAGGTCGGCGTTGGTCAGCCGCCCCAGCAGGTCGCGCGCCCGCGGACCGGCCACGTTGAAGCCGCAGACGGCCTCCGTCAGGCTCTCGAATGTCGTGCCCTCCGGCAGCGGAACCTCGCGGAAAAACCGGTGATGGAACCGCTCCGCCGCACCGCCGCCCAGCACCCAGAACTCCTCCGGCCCCAGCCTCGTCACGGTGAAATCGCCCGCCACGCCGCCGCGCTTGCCGATCAGCGGCGTCAGGCAGGACCGCCCCACCTCGCGCGGCATCCGGTTGGCCAGAAGCGCGTTCAGCCAGTCCTCGGCCCCAGGCCCGGCCACGCGATACTTGGCGAAGTTCGAGATATCGATGATCCCTGCGCGCTCACGCAGCATACGCGCCTCGCGGCCCACCACGTCCCACCAGGGCTGGCGCGTGAACCCGGCACTGTCCTCGACAGTTTCATCAAAGAAAAGAGGATGCTCCCAGCCGTAGTTCAAGCCGAACTTCGCGCCCATCGCCCTCTGCATCGCGTAGGCGGGCCGCGTGCGCACGGGCCGCCCCGCCTCGCGCTCCTCGCCGGGGAAATGGATCTTGAAGCGATGCGCGTACTGGTCGGCCACCCGAGCCTTGGTAAAGGCGCGGCTGGCCCACGCTCCGAACCGCGCGAGGTCCCAGCCGAACATGTCGAGGGACGGCTCGCCCTCCACCATCCATTCCGCGGCGAGCTTGCCCAGGCCCCCGTTCTGCGAAAACCCGGGGATGATCCCGTTGCAACAGAAATACCCCGTCAGCTCCGGCACCGGCCCGAAGAGCGCCGAGGCATCCGGAGACCAGATCATCGGCCCGTTGATGACGCGCTTGATCCCCGCCTCGCCCACCACCGGCACGCGGTCGATGGCGCGCATCATGTTCTCCTCGATCCGTTCCAGATCGTCGGCGAAAAGCTCGTGTCCGAAACCCTGAGGCGTGCCATCCTCGGCCCAGAACCGCACATCCTTCTCGTAGGCGCCGACCAGCAACCCCTGCCCCTCCTGGCGCAGGTAATACTCCCCGTCGCGGTCCGCGACAGACGGAAGACGCCGGTCCATCGCGGCGATCTGGGGGATCGTCTCGGTCACGAAATACTGGTGTTCCGTGGGCAGGAGCGGCAGGTCGATCCCGGCCATGGCCGCCACTTCGCGCCCCCAGAGGCCGGCGGCATTCACCACCCATGGCGTCCGGATATCGCCCTTTTCGGTGCGCACGATCCATGTGCCGTCGGGCTGCGCCTCGGTCGCGATCACAGGCGTGAAGCGGTGGATTTCCGCCCCCCTCTGACGCGCACCCAGCGCATAGGCGTTCGTCACGCCCGAAGGGTCCACGTTGCCACCGTCGGGTTCGAACATGATCAGCCGCACGCCGTCATAATTCACCAGCGGATGCAGTCGCTCGGCCTCGTCCCGGCTCACCTCGTGGAAATTCATCCCGTAGCGCCGCGCCTTGGCCTCCTGCAGGCGCAGCTGATGCTCCCGGTCCTCGGTCTGCGCAAGGTAGAGCGACCCGGGCTGGAACACGCCGCAGGACTGGCCGGTCTCGGCCTCCAGCTCCCTGTAGAGGGTCATCGTGTAATGCTGCAGCCGGCTGATATTGGTGACGTCATGCAGCCCGTGGATATTGGCCGCCGCGTGCCAGGTCGACCCACTGGTCAACTCGTCCCGCTCCAACAGGACCGCGTCCGACCATCCCATCTTGGCGAGGTGATAGAGGATCGAGCAGCCGACGACGCCGCCTCCGATCACGACAGCCTGGGCATGGGTGCGCATGGGGTGCTCTCCTGCGGTTGACCGGGGACCACTCTTCCGGGCCATGCCACGCCGATCATGTCCATCCGCGACAGATCGGGGTTGAATTGCGCAAGGGGTCTTGCACTGCGCGGCGCACCGGGACAGATCGTGTGCCATGTTGCGCTATCATGCCCGCCTCGACAAAGACGAACTGCGCGCCGTCGGCATCCCCGCGCCGTGGCGCTTCGGGCTGGCAGACCGCGTGCGTTTCGCCGAAATCGACGCGCTGGGGCATGTGAACAACACCGCCTATCTCACCTGGTTCGAAAGCTTCCGCCTGCCCTATCTCGAGGCGCGCGGCGTTACCGATTACGGCCCCGACAGTCCCCGGCTGGTGCTGAAACGCGCCAGCGTCGACTACCGCGCCGAGATGTTCAACGGCATGGATTACGTGGTGACGGGCCGCACATGCGCGTTCCGGCGCACCTCCTTCACCATGGAGTTCGCAGTCTGGCTGCCCGATCCGGCGGGCGCCGTCTGCACCGCGACGGGCGAGGCGATCGTCGTCCTGCTGAACCGTGACGCGCCGGGCCGCTACCCGATCCCCGAGGCCGGTCGCCGCGCCTTCACGCAGGAGGACGGCGCCGAAGCAGAGACCCCCTGATCCCCTTCATCTTTCCGAAAATACGCAACGCCACGCCGGCCCGGAGCGATGCGCCCGAAAATCACGCGCCGCGCACGAATCCGATCAGCGCCCGGGTCGAGCCGTCCTTGTCGGCCCCGTCGGCAGCACCGGTCAGAACCGGCTCCAGCGCAAGCGCCAGTTCCTTGCCCAGTTCCACGCCCCACTGGTCGAAGCTGTTGATCCCGAGGATCACCCCCTCCACGAAGACGCGGTGCTCGTAAAGCGCGATGATCTGGCCCAGCACATGGGGGGTGAGTTTCGGATAGATCAGCGTGGTGGACGGCCGGTCACCCGGGAACACCCGGTGGCGCGCCTGCCGCTCCAGCTCCGCACCGCTCAGCCCCTTCTCGGCCATCATCGCCCGCGCGGTCTCCAGCGACCGTCCACGCATCAGCGCCTCGGACTGCGCGAAGCAATTGGCCAGAAGGAGCGTATGCTGGTGCGCAAGCTCGGGCTCATGCCCCCTGGCCGCGACCATGAACTCGCAGGGCACAACGCGCGTGCCCTGGTGGATCAGCTGGTAGAAGGCGTGCTGCCCGTTTGTTCCAGGCTCCCCCCAGACGACGGGGCCGGAGTTTTCCGCCAGGTCGCTGCCATCCATCGCCACGCGCTTGCCGTTCGATTCCATCTCCAGCTGCTGGAGATAGGCGGGCAGCCGCGAAAGCCGCTGGTCGTAGGGCAGCACGGCGCGTGTGGCATGGCCGCAGACCTGGTTGTGCCAGATCCCCACCAGCGCCAGCAGCACGGGCAGGTTTTCCGCCAGGTCGGCCTCGCGGAAATGGGTGTCCATCGCGTGCCCACCGCCGAGAAATTCGCCGAAATCCTCGGGCCCCACGGCCAGCATCAGGCCCAGCCCGATGGGACCCCAGAGCGAATAGCGCCCGCCCACCCAGTCCTCGAAGCCGAAGACGCGGGAGGGGTCGATGCCGAACTCGGCCGTCTTGTCGGTGGCGCTCGACAGGGCCACGAATTGCGCCGCGGGGTCGTCGACTTCACGCCCCATCCAGTCGCGCGCGGTCTTCGCGTTGGTCATCGTCTCGATTGTGGTGAAAGTCTTGGACGCCACGATCACCAGCGTGCGCTTCGGGTCGAGCTCCTTGAGCGTGTCATGGATATGCGCGCCATCCACGTTCGAGACGTAATGGACACGCGGGCCGTCGTGATAGGGCGCCAGCGCCAGCGTCGCCATGGCGGGCCCGAGGTCGGAACCGCCTATGCCGATATTGACCACGTCCGTGAAAGGTCCGCCCGCGCCCGCGGCCTCGCCCGACCGGATGTCCATGGCGAAAGCTTCCATGCGCCTGCGCGTTTCCAGCACACCGGGCATCACGTCGACCCCGTCCACGAGGATCGGACCGCCCGGCGCCCTGAGCGCGGTATGAAGCACCGCCCTGCCCTCGGTCTCGTTGATCCTGGCGCCGGCAAACATCGCCTCGCGCCGCGCGGGAACCTCCGCCGCCCGCGCAAGCTCGAGCAGAAGCGCCATGGCCTCCACATCCAGATGCGTCTTGGAATAATCCAAAAGCATGCCGCCCGCTTCGGCGGAGAACGCGCCGGCGCGGTCCGGGTCATCGAACAGATCGAGGATATGGCGGCTTGCTGTGCGCGCGCGATGGGTGCGCAGATCGTCAAACAGGGTCATCTCGCTCACTCCGCCCAGTGGACCGTGGCCTGCCCCAGCACGCAGGCGATGGGCGCGTCGACGGGCTTGAGTTTCGCCGCCCGCTCGATCGCCTTGCGCTTCTCCGACCCGGTGATCAGGACATGCGTGCTCAACGCGCCCTTCAGGACGGGGGCCGTCAGCGTCACGCGCGCCTCGCCCGCCGCGTCGGCGCGCATCGCCATCAGCGGCGGCGCATCGTCGTCCAGCGCGGCAGCAAGGTTGTCGGCCCCGGGAAAAAGGCTCGCCGTATGCATGTCCGTGCCCATCCCCAGCAACAGGACCGAGATCGGCAGATGCGGCACGAGGCCTTCGGCCAGCGCCTCCAGCTGCCCCTCGGGCGCCTCGGCGGGTGTATGGAGTGGGATCAGCGTCGCCTCGGACGCCGCTGATACCAATAGCCTTTCCCGAAGAAGCCGCGTGTTCGACCGCGGGCTGTCCTCGGGCACCCAGCGCTCGTCGTTCAGCACAACGAAGGTCCGGTCCCAGTCGAGCTTCTGCTCGCTGATGACGTCGAACACCGGCCCCGGCGTCGTCCCGCCCGGTACGGAAAAGGTCGCGCTTTCGTTCCGCCTGAGGCTGTCGGCCAGCTCGCTGGCCAGCCGGTCGGCCAGATCCAGCATCAGCAGGTCGCGATCGGGGTATTCGATCAGGTTCATCCGCCAATCTCCCGCCAACGGCGCCCGTCCCGGTGCAGAAGCATCAAGGCCTCCTCCGGTCCGGAACTGCCCGGTTCATATTGCGCCGGCCGGTCGCCGCGCCGTGTCCAGGCCTCGATGATCGGATCGGTCCAGGCCCAGGCCGCCTCCACCTCGTCGCCGCGCATGAACAGCGTCTGGTTGCC
>CAZOBK010000115.1:3541-5355 GCA_964578115.1 uncultured Roseicyclus sp. | reverse complement strand
TCGTACGCAGGCTTCGCACCGCTTCTGCAAGGCCGGATTTCGGTTTCTCGCGGAACCTTTGAAGAACGGTCTTGCGACGGAGGCGTTTGCCGACAACCGGAATGACGCCGAGCACGGTCTCGCCCGTCATCTGCTCGAGCTGGGGGGCCGAGCGGAATGTGTTGTTGAGCTTGTCCAAGAGGAAGATGATCCCGATCCCCGCGAGTGCCCCCGCGATCAGGGACACCGCAAGCGTCCGGTTCTGGCGCTGCGTCTGGGGAGCGAAGGGCGGCTCTGCGCGCGTCAGGATGCGGGCGTCAGGCTCCTCCAGCTGCTCCTGCTGCGATGTCTCCTGCAGGCGAGACAGGAAGTTCTCGTAGAGGATGCGGCTCGCCTCCGCCTCGCGCTCGAGCTGTCGGATCGTCACCGCATCGCGCGATTGCTCCAGCGCCAGTGTCTCCAGTGCGCGCACATCGGCCTCGATGTCCGCCTCTTCCTGCCTGAGCGACTGCCATTCCAGACGCGCGGCTTCCACGATCTGCTCGGCCTCGTCGCGCATCGTGCGTGTGGCCTCCTCGAGAAGCGTGTCGACGCGCTGGACGGCAGGATGATCCTCGTTGACGGTTTCCAGAAGATTGGCGCGCTGGGACAGAAGCTCGGTCCTGCGCGTGCGCACCTGGTCGATCAGCGGCGAGGTGCGAAACTCCGGGATTGCGCCATACTCCGTCTCGTCCTCAAGCGCTGCACGCAGACGCTGATAGGTCGCCTCTGCGGTCCTCGTCGCATTGCGAGACACCGAGAGGGTGGCGTTGAGCGCCTGAAGCTGCTGTTGCGTGATCTCGAGGCTTTGACCCGCCTGGAAGGATTGCGTGGCCCGCGCACTTTCGACAGCCTCTTCTGCAACCTGCAGACGGTCCCGCAACTCTTCCACGCGTCCGCTGAGCCAGCCGGTGGCGGCACGTGTCGCCTCCAGCCGCGCGTCCAGCTGGTCGAAAATGTATTGCTCCGCAAAGGTGTTGGCGACGGTCGCCGCGGTGCGCGGGTTTTCCGAGAGCACGCCGATTTCGATGACGCGCGAATCCGGAACCGGTCGGATCGCGAGACGGCGCAAGACGGCCTCCGTCACGATGCGCCGTTCAAGTGCGGCGACTTCCTCGGGATCCGGGGGAGGGCCACCGGCGGCAGGCG
Source organism: uncultured Roseicyclus sp. (assembly GCA_964578115.1). Lineage (GTDB taxonomy): Bacteria > Pseudomonadota > Alphaproteobacteria > Rhodobacterales > Rhodobacteraceae > Roseibacterium. The sequence goes on along the minus strand of CAZOBK010000115.1, from coordinate 4,188 downwards.
GCTCCATGATCCCGAGATCCCGTAGGCTGTCGCGCGCCCATTCCGGAACGGTCACGATTTCCCGGACGCGGTCGACAAGCGTCACGGTGGGCGGACGGAGCCGAGGGTTAAACTCCGGGTTCTGGTCGAGGCGGAGGTCCTCCACCACGGCTTCCGCGAGGTTGGTTGAGCGCAGGATCTCGATCTGGTCCTGAAGCCCGTTGCGCGCTGTCGGCGTGACGGGGCCCGTGCCGAGGTCGATGATCTCGCGGCCCGGCGCGTCGAACATCACCTTGGCCGTTGCGCGGTAGATCGGAACGTATTGTGTCGCGGTGAGGTAGCCAAAGGCACCCGCGAAAAGCGTGCAGATCAGGATGATCCACTTGCCGCGCCACAGGCGCGCGAAAATCGCGCGAAGGTCGATGACATCGTCATCGTCATCGGGCTGCGGTTGCCCCTGATAGGGTCCCGCGGGCTGCATGGACCCGAACTTGTTCTCTTTCACGACGCACTCCGAAGTCGCCACAGGCACCCATTGATGGGCGTTATCGCCTATTGCCTGTTCAAAAAACAGGGGTGAGGTATCTACGTTCCAAATTGAGCGACAGTTTCAAGCGCTTCCGGCGCACTATGCCGAAAATTTGGACAATTGATACAGTTTGGCCGTT
>CAZOBK010000115.1:0-3441 GCA_964578115.1 uncultured Roseicyclus sp. | reverse complement strand
GTCCGGCGAAAACGCAGGGGCATTGAGTGCGACCTGCGCGAAGGACGAGACCGCCAGCCCAAGAAGAGCGGCCACCGGCAGAGCAACGGAAAACACACGGCTCTTCATCATTCCGCCCCCGAATTCCCTACCGACACGAACCCCACGCCTTCGTCCAGCCGCACGGCCGTCAATCGACCGCTGTAATAGGCGCCGGTATCCACGCAAATCCGACCCGGCCGGTCCACAGGATCCATGTCGTCGTAGTGCCCGTGCACGACCAGCTTGCCAGGCGCCGGCCAGTCAGGATCCGATGACGTATCGCCCCAGAGCATCGCGTGGTGGTTGCCCAAATCCTCGCCGTCACCCTTGGCCACACCGGCATGGGTAAACACGGCCTCGCCGCTCTGCGCCATGAGTGGAAGGCTGCGCAGGAACTCGAGATGCGCGCCCATCGCCTCGACCAGTGCGTCGCGGATGCCGACAAGATCGAGATCGGTCAGGTCGCGTCTCGGCAGCTGCACACCATAGGAGGCCAGCGTCTGCTGGGCGCCGAACTCGAGCCAGGCCCTGTTCCGACTGGGCGCGCGCACGAAATCGAGAAGCGCCGCCTCGTGATTGCCTCGGAGCGCTGCGATATCGAGATGAACACCGCTGACCAGCTTCATGAGCGTTTCGAGCACGTCGCGGGATTGATCCCCGCGATCGATGTAGTCGCCCAGAAAAACGACCTTCAGACGCCTGCCATCGCGCCGCTCCTCGAAATCCTCGACGATCTTTTTCAGCATCGCGCGCAGGAGATCATATCGCCCATGCAGGTCGCCAACGGCATAAACCCGGTGCTTCGGGTTTACCGCCGGCCGGGGCTGTCCCCCCTGAAACATCGCTTGTCCAACACGAAACATCATGACCTGTGAGTATCACGCAGCCGGCCCCTGCGCCACGTATGGCGACACCGATCTCGGCAAATTACTGTGTTGCCCGGCTTCAACAGGTTCTTGCGTTAACCATTTCCAAGGCTTGCGTGAAATGCGGACAGCGGACACAAACAAAGAAAACCAACGAGGCAGCCTCGGTGATCCGCAAAGCAATTCTTGGAGCCTGTGTCCTCGCTCTGTCCGCCTGTGCAGGCGGAGGGCCCGGCACGCGTGCGATCCTGGGCGAAGCGGAGAGCACTGTCGCCTCCCGCGCCGAAACCCTGCCCTACATCGTGGTCGACGTGGACGAAAGCATCGCGACGGTGGTGGCCCAGTCCCTCGACGTGATGCCACAGTTCTTTGGCGATACGCGGCCAGAACCGGTGATCATCGGCGTCGGCGACACCGTGCAGGTCAGCATCGTGACCTCCAGCGAGACCGGTTTCCTCGATTTCACGACGGCCTCGATCTCTCCGATCTCCACCACGAGCCTGCCTCCGCAGACCGTGCGCGAAAGCGGCATGCTCAATATCCCCCCGATCGGGCGCCTTCGCGCCGCGGGGCAATCGATCCAGAGCTTCGAGGCGCTGCTCGAACGGCGGCTGGGTGAGGTCCTGATCGAACCCTCCGTGATCGTGGAACTGGTCGACCGGCAAAGCGCCCGCGTGAACGTGGTCGGGCAGGTGGCCGGCGGTGGCGCCATCCCGCTGACCGAAGTGAACACGCGCCTCATCGACGTGATCGTTGCAGCCGGAGGGCCCTCGGGGCGCTCCGAGGACATCGTCGTGCGTCTCAGCCGTCGCGGCACCACGCACACCGTGACGCTGCAGCAGCTCTACGAGCACCCGCGTTTCAACATCATCGTTCAGCCCGGCGACGTGATCGCGCTCGAGGCCGCCGACCGGAAATTCACCGTCCTTGGCGCCACCGGCAACCAGACGCTCCGCTTCGACGAGCAGGAGGTCACGCTGGCCGAGGCGCTGTCGCAGTCGGGCGGCCTGCAGAGCCCGCGTGCCGACCGCACGGGCGTATTCCTTTATCGCCGTGTGCCGCGGGACGTCCTCGTCTCTCTTGGCGCCGAGGTCGGTCATATCCCGGGCTACGAGGTCACGACGATCTTCCGGTTCGATTTCACGAACCCGAACGTCCTCTTCACCGCGGATGAGTTCCGCGTGGCCGATGGCGACATCCTCTACGTCGCGGACAGCGTGAACGCGAATATCTCGAATGTGCTGTCGGTTCTCACCAACTTCGTTCCGGCGCCGGTCGAATTCACGCGGCGTGAGATCTTCGACGACTGATCCTCTATGCCGGCGTCGCGCTCGGCGTCGATATCGAGCGTATCCCGCGCTGCGAAGTGACGACGACCTTCCGGTTCGACGTCACGCAGCAGAACGCGCTGTTCACTGCAGATGAGTGCCGCGAGGTGACGGCGAATTCCTCAAGGTCTCCGGCTGCTTGAACGCTGTCACCTGGGACGTGCCGTCGGTTCTCGCCAACGTCGTTCCGGCCCCGGTCACGCGGCGTGAGAACGTCGGCGCGTAAGCCCTCCTCCTCCAGCAAGACGATTCGCATCAGACGCGATCTGATTGGCGTGTCCTATCAAGGGCATCGCGGCATTCTATTGTCGGTGCCCACCAAATAGGCACGCCTCCGAAAATGTGGCGTCTTTTGGGCATACACCTGCCGGAAACGGACTGTTTCGCTCTTGCAGAAGAACTTGTCACAATTGCACTGTAGGTACTGAGCTATCCAAAGAGATAGAGTGATGTGTGCGTTCGATAGTGTTTTGTGTGCGTTTGGTGTTTTGAATTGTCGGTAGTGATTTAAATGGAAAGCGGCGGGTTTAACGCCGGGTGCGAGGGAATAGTACATGTCTTTACAAGAGGTTGACCTCCGTTCGTTCGAGAGGGCGCAGGTCGAACACGCCAAGGGGTCACAGGTTGCCGACTGGCCTCTGCACGTGCGCATTTTCAAGCGGATCGTCGATATCCAGTTCTCTCTTGTGGCGGCGCCGATCATGGCGTTCGTGACGGTCGCGCTGCTGGTCCTTAACCCCTTCTTCAACCCTGGTCCGGTCTTCTTTCGCCAGGATCGCATGGGGCAGGGCGGCGTTCCGTTCCGCATCTGGAAGTTCCGGACCATGGCGCCCTGCGAACAATCCAGGCGCGGCCACGACGACGCTCTGGAGGAGCACCGCGTTAACACGTTCGGTGCGATCCTTCGCAAATCCCGTCTCGACGAACTGCCCAATTTCATCAACGTACTCCGCGGAGAGATGAGCCTCATTGGTCCGCGTCCCGACATGGTGGAGCACGCGATGGCCTACTCCGCCACGATCCCGCGCTATCACGAGCGGTTTCGCGTCAAGCCTGGCATCACCGGCCTTGCGCAGGTGCGCTACGGCTACGCCGATCACGAGCGTGCCGTTCGCAGGAAGGCGCAGAACGACTTCATCTATGTCGAGCGTTATACCATGGGTATGGATCTCCACATCATCCGCCGCACGATCGCGGTGATGGCGACGGGCTTCGGGGCGAAGTAA
>CAZOBK010000114.1:0-5641 GCA_964578115.1 uncultured Roseicyclus sp. | reverse complement strand
GGCGGCGATCTGTTCGACTTCTGGGTAGGGCCCTTCTTCGTGGGCTTCTTCGGGGTCACGACAGCCTTTTTCGCCTTGTTGGGAACAATCCTGATCTTCTGGGGCGCGGCCATGCAGGGCACGTTCAACCCCTGGACGATCAACATCGCGCCGCCCGACCTGAGTTATGGTCTGGGTTTTGCGCCGCTTCTGGAGGGCGGTCTCTGGCAGATCATCACCTTCTGCGCGATCGGGGCCTTCGTGTCCTGGGCCCTGCGCGAGGTCGAGATCTGCCGCAAACTGGGCATGGGCTATCATGTGCCCTTCGCCTTCGGCGTCGCGATCTTCGCCTATGTGACACTGGTGGTGTTCCGCCCTCTGCTGATGGGCGCCTGGGGACACGGCTTCCCTTACGGCATCTTCAGCCACCTCGACTGGGTGTCGAACGTGGGCTACGCCTACCTGCATTTCCATTACAACCCGGCCCACATGATCGCGGTGACGTTCTTCTTCACCACGACCTTCGCGCTGGCGCTCCATGGCGGCCTGATCCTGTCGGCGGCCAACCCCGAAAAGGGGGAGGAGATGAAGACCCCGGACCACGAGGACACGTTCTTCCGTGACTTCATCGGCTATTCCGTGGGCACGCTGGGCATTCACCGCGTGGGTCTTTTGTTGGCGCTGAACGCGGGCTTCTGGAGCGCGATCTGCATCATCATCTCCGGCCCCGTCTGGACCGCAGGCTGGCCCGAATGGTGGAACTGGTGGCTGACGCTGCCGATCTGGCCCGAGCCCGAGCTGCTCTATGACAGCACCGGCCTCGCCACCTACGGCACCAATGCGCCCGCGACCGTGGGAGGTAACTGAGCCATGGCTTACTTCGAATATCAGAACATCTTCACCCAGGTTCAGGTTCAGGGCGAACCTGAAATGGGGATGGAGCAGACCGGGGAAAACATCCTCGGCGGAGAACGGACCAGGAAGGCGGGGTTCTCGACCCTGCTGGGCTGGTTCGGCAACGCGCAGCTCGGGCCGATCTACCTGGGCTGGGCGGGTGTCGTAAGCCTCGCCACGGGCCTGTTGTGGTTCAACATCGTCGGCTTCAACATGCTCAGCCAGGTGGACTGGTCGATTCCGGAATTCATCCGGCAGCTGTTCTGGCTGGCGCTGGAACCGCCGGGTCCGGAACACGGGCTCAGCATGCCGCCCCTCAATGACGGCGGCTGGTACATCATCTCCAGCTTCTTCCTGCTGGTGTCGGTGATGTCGTGGTGGCTCAGGACCTACCTGCTCGCCGCACAGCACAAGATGGGCAAGCACATCGCCTGGGCGTTCCTTGCCGCGATCTGGCTGTTCCTCGTGCTCGGCCTGTTCCGTCCCATCCTGATGGGCAGCTGGTCCGAGGCGGTGCCTTACGGAATTTTCCCGCACCTCGACTGGACCACGGCCTTCTCGATCCGCTACGGGAACCTCTACTACAACCCGTTCCACGCGCTTTCGATCGTGTTCCTCTACGGCTCCGTGCTTCTCTTCGCGATGCACGCGGCCACGATCCTCGCGGTTTCCCGTTACGGCGGCGACCGTGAGCTGGAGCAGATCGCCGACCGCGGGACGGCGTCCGAGCGTGCCGGTCTCTTCTGGCGCTGGACCATGGGGTTCAACGCCACGATGGAGGGCATTCACCGCTGGGCCTGGTGGTTCGCGGTTCTGACGCCCATCACCGGCGGGATCGGCATCCTTCTCACCGGCACAGTCGTGGACAACTGGTTCATCTGGGCCCAGGAACACAACTTCGCACCGGACTACCTGGGCGCCTATGGCTACGAAGCCTACGGAACCTACGGCGACTTCGGCGGCGTTCAGGGCGCGGGGGAGTAACCGATGTTTCCGAAGTGGTTTGACAAATGGAACGCGAACAACCCGACCAACATCTTCGGACCGGCCATCGCGGTCGGGATCGCGGGATCCGCGGTGTTCGTGGCGGCAATGATCGTGGCGTGGGGGCAACCCTTCCCCACGGACAGCCAGCAGACGGGACCGCGTGGCACCGGCATGAGCGTGGCGGAGTTCGTGTCCGATCTCGAGGCCGGTGATCCGGCGATCGAGGACTTCGTCACCTCGGAGCCGATCGTTCCCACGGCGGGCTCCGCCCTGGCGATCGACACGCTCGAAGGTGTTCCGGACTCGCTGTCGAATGTCACGGTCGAGAATTACGAACGTCTGCTCGAGGCCATGCGGTCCTGGACCGGGATCGAGGATCTCCTTGAACCGGGCAACGACAGCTACCAGACCGAAGTTGCCTGGTCGATGATCGAGATGACCCAGAACATAAACCAGAACTGGGCGGCCCACGTTCAGGCCAATGCGGAGGTGGGGGTGACCTGTTACACCTGCCACCGCGGACAGCCGGTGCCGAACAACGTCTGGTTCCGGGTCGGACCGGTCAACAACAACGCCGCCGGGTGGCCCGCCATCCAGAACCGGGTGACGATGACGTCCAACTTCACGTCGCTGCCCTCGACCTACCTGGAGCATTTCCTGCTGCAGGGCGAGGACGGGTTCTACGGTGTCGCGCAGGTCCATGACCTCGCAAGCCGGGTGGAAAACCTCGAGGGCGATCCGCTCATCCAGCAGGCCGAAATGACCTATGCCTGGATGAACTACATCGCCAACTCGCTGGGCGTGAACTGCGTGTTCTGCCACAACAGCCGCGCGTTCTACGATCCGACGCAGGTCACGCCGCAATGGTCGACCGCAAGCCTCGGCATCATCATGGTGCAGGAGCAGCTGGAACAATACATCCTGCCGCTCGAAGAGGTTCTGCCGGCCGAACGCCTCGGCCCGATCTACGCGGACGTGCCGAAGCTTGCCTGCCGCACCTGCCACCAGGGCGAGCAGCAGCCCCTCAACGGTCTGAACGTCATCGCCAACTGGCCGGAGCTCGCCGTTCTCGACGACGCGCCGGACTACTCGGCCTTCGAGTGAGGCGATGGGGGCCCTGAGCCATACAGAACACGGCCGCGGGCGGGTCATCCTGCCCGGGGCGATCCAGGAACCTTGCGTCCCTTCGTAGGTCAACTGGAACCGCGGACAGGTGTCAGACCCTGCCCGCGGTTTTTCTTTTCCAACACCCGGTTCGGGAGGGCCGACACATGAACGACCAGCTCCATACCCCCGTTCTCGATCGCGTACGCTACCCGTCGGACCTGCGCCGCCTGAGCGATGCCGAACTGGCCCAATGCGCCGACGAACTGCGCGCCGAGACGATCAGCGCCGTTTCCGTGACCGGCGGTCATCTGGGCTCGTCGCTTGGTGTCGTGGAACTGACGGTCGCCATCCACGCGGTCTTCAACACGCCCTACGACAAGCTCGTCTGGGATGTCGGCCACCAGTGCTATCCCCACAAGATCGTCACCGGCCGCCGGGACCGCATCCGCACCTTGCGCCAGAAGGGGGGCCTGAGCGGGTTCACCAAGCGCTCGGAAAGCGACTACGATCCTTTTGGCGCGGCGCATTCCTCGACCTCGATCTCCGCCGCGCTGGGCTTTGCCATGGCAAGCGACATGGGCGAGGCCACGGGCGACGCCATCGCCGTCATCGGTGACGGGTCGATCAGCGCGGGCATGGCCTACGAGGCGCTGAACAACGCGGGCGACCTTGGCCGTCGGCTGTTCGTGATCCTGAACGACAACGAGATGTCCATCGCGCCGCCCGTCGGCGCCATGTCGCGCTACCTTTCCGGGCTCTACAAGGGCACGCCGCTCCACACGCTCAAAGATATCGCGGATGGCGTCGCGGCGCATCTGCCCGAACCGCTTCGCCAGGGGGCCGAACGCGCGCGCGAACTTGTCACGGGCCACCCGAAATCCGCGACGCTCTTCGAGCACCTGGGTTTCACCTATGTCGGCCCGGTCGATGGCCATGACATCCCGCAGCTTTTGCAGGTTCTGCGCGCCGCCAAGGCGCAGGCGACGGGGCCTGTCCTGATCCATGCTGTGACCGTGAAGGGCAAGGGCTACGCGCCCGCCGAAGGCGCCGACGACTGCTACCACGGCGTCGCGAAGTTCGACGTGAAAACCGGCGCGCAGAAGAAGTCGCAGCCCAACGCGCCCAGCTATACCGGCGTCTTCGGCAAGACCCTGACCAAACTCGCCGAAGCGGATTCGCGCATCGTCGGCGTCACAGCGGCCATGCCCGGGGGCACCGGCCTCAGCGCGCTTCAGAAAGTCATGCCGGAGCGCGTCTTCGACGTGGGCATCGCCGAGCAACACGCCGTCACCTTCTGCGGCGGCCTTGCGGCGGGGGGGCTAAAGCCTTTCTGCGCGATTTATTCCAGCTTCCTTCAGCGGGGTTATGACCAGATCGTCCACGACGTGGCGCTGCAGAACCTGCCGGTCCGCTTCATGATCGACCGCGCGGGCCTTGTGGGCGCGGACGGTCCGACCCATGCCGGGGCGTTCGATATCGGCTATCTTGCGGCACTGCCCAACATGACCGTGATGGCCTGCGCCGATGAGGCGGAGCTGGTGCACATGATGGCGACGGCCGCCGCGCACGACGATGGGCCCATCGCGCTGCGCTATCCGCGCGGCGAGGGCGTCGGCGTCGAGATGCCCGAAACGGGTGAGGTGCTGGAGATCGGCAAGGGCCGCGTCCTGCAGGAGGGGCACGACGTGGCGATCCTGTCCTTCGGCGCGCATCTGTCCGAGGCACGGGAAGCGGTCAAGGATCTCGAAGCCAAGGGCGTGTCCGTCACGCTCGCCGATGCGCGCTTCGCCAAGCCGCTCGATACGGGCCTGATCGACGATCTGATGGCGAAGCACCGGGCGCTCATCACCGTCGAACAGGGTGCGATGCTGGGTTTCGGCGGCATGGTGCTGCATCACCTCGCCGCGACGGCGCAGCTTGACGGACGCTGCGCGGTGCGCACGCTGCATCTGCCCGACCGCTTCATCGACCAGGCGAGCCCGGCCGAGATGTATGCCGATGCCGGCCTGACCTCGGCCGATATCGCGGCCGCCGCGTTGCAGGCAATGGGCATCGCCACGATCCGCGAGCCGCATCAGGGCAAGGTCAGCGCCTGAGCCTGCAAGTTCCGGCCAAACGAAAACGGCGCTCCGATCGGGGCGCCGTTTTTCGTTGAGGGGAGCGTGGCTCAGGCGGTCACATCGCCGAAGATCGACCGCGCGTGATCTCGCAGGTAGATCTGCAGCCATGGCGTGAAGCCGCCGGGACGCTGCGCGACCTCCTCGGCCAGTTCGTCGAGAGGTTGCCAGATCGTGTCCATGACCTCGTCGGCGTTCGGTTCCGGCTCGATCCCCGGCGCGACCTCTCCCACGAAGATGTCGACGACCTCGTGTTCGATCAGTCCGCCGCCCACATCCGCGCGGTATTCCACCGTGTCGCGGTATTCCAGAGCCATGTCGGTCAGGCCCAGTTCCTCCCCCAGCCGCCGCGTGGCGCAATCCAGCGACGCCTCCCCCCAGAACGGGTGCGTGCAGCAGGTATTCGCCCAGAGCCCCGGGGTATGGTACTTTCCCATCGCCCGACGCTGCAGCAGGACCTTGCCGTCGCGCATGAGAAAGACCGAGATCGCCTTGTGGCGGAGGCCGCGTCGATGCGCCTCCAGCTTCTCGACGGGCTGCAACTGCCCGTCCACCCA
>CAZOBK010000113.1:0-5726 GCA_964578115.1 uncultured Roseicyclus sp. | reverse complement strand
CCCTCGCGGCGCATGTTCTCGATCAGCACGCCCATCTGCAATTCGCCGCGGCCCGCGACCTCGAAGGCCTCTCCGCCGGGCGTGTCCGTGACGCGGATGGCGACGTTGCTTTCAGCCTCTTTCATGAGCCGTTCGCGGATGACGCGGGACTGCACCTTCTTGCCGTCCCGGCCCGCAAGCGGGCTGTCGTTGATCCCGAAGGTCACCGAGATCGTGGGCGGATCGATGGGCTGGGCGGGCAGCGGATCCTCCACGGCCAGTGCACAGATCGTGTCGGCGACCGTCGCCTTGGACATGCCCGAAAGCGTCACGATGTCGCCAGCCTGCGCCTCGTCGATCTCCTGCAGGGCGAGGCCGCGGAAGGCCTGGATCTTGGAGACGCGGAAGCGCTCGATGGCCTCGCCATGGCGCGACAGCGCCTTGACCGTGGCGCCCGATTTCAGACGGCCGGATTCGACGCGGCCCGTCAGGATGCGGCCCAGGAAAGGGTCGGCGCCGAGCGTGGTGGCCAGCATCCGGAAATCCTCGTCCGCGCGCGTCAGCTGGCGTGGCGGGGGCACGTGGTTCAGGATCAGGTTGAACAGCGCGTGCAGATCCTCGCGCGGGCCGTCGAGTTCCGCATCCGCCCAGCCGGCGCGGCCAGAGGCGTAGAGATGCGGGAAATCGAGCTGATCCTCGTTGGCGTCGAGCGCGGCAAACAGATCGAACACCTCGTCAAGCGCGCGGTCGGGTTCGGCGTCGGGCTTGTCGACCTTGTTCAGGACAACGATGGGGCGCAGGCCGAGCGCCAGCGCCTTCTGTGTGACGAATTTCGTCTGTGGCATCGGGCCCTCGGCGGCATCGACCAGCAGGACGACCCCGTCGACCATGCTCAGGATACGCTCAACCTCGCCACCGAAATCGGCGTGGCCGGGGGTATCGACGATGTTGATGCGGGTGCCCTTCCATTCGACGCTCGTGGCCTTGGCGAGGATGGTGATCCCGCGCTCGCGTTCGAGGTCGTTGCTGTCCATCGCGCGTTCGGCGACGGCCTGACCCGCGCGGAAAGAGCCGGATTGCTTCAGGAGGTTGTCGACGAGCGTGGTCTTGCCGTGGTCGACATGGGCGATGATCGCGATATTGCGCAGGTCCATGGGGGGATATCTTGCCGAATGGGAAGGGTTGGCCCGAGCCGTTACAGCCCAAGGCCGCGCTTGGCTAGGGGGGAAGCGATCTGCCGGCGGATCGCGCCGCGAAAAGCCGGCCTTTCCGGTCGCTCAGATCTTGCGGAGGCGGATGACCACGTCGACCTTTGCGATCTCGTAGCCTTCGGGCACGTCGGGTAGCGCGCGGATTTCCACGCCGGAGGAGGGCGCATCGCTCAGCTGACCGTCGTCCTCATGGTAAAAATGCGGGTGATCGTCGATACGCGTGTCGAAATAGGACCGCGCGCCGTCCACGGTGACTTCCTGCATCAGACCTGCGTCGCAAAAGGCGCGCAACGTGTTGTAGACGGTCGCCAGCGAAACCTTGTCGCCGCTCGTCCGCGCCGCGTCATGCAGCCCTTCCGCCGTGACGTGACGATCCTGTCCGTCGCCGACCAGAAGCGACGCAAGCGTAAGACGCTGCCGCGTGGGACGCAGCGCGCCCTTATCCAGCCAGTTGCGTCCTCGTTCAAGGGCCTGCGGGGTCATCGATCAGCTTTCCGTACATGTTTCTATCCTTATATAGGGCGCTCCGCAGTTGGTTTTCAATTGCAAAGCGCGTTTTGCATCGCGGGAGCACGGCACGCTCGTGCCCTTGCCAGCGCTTCGGGGGCAATGCTAGACGGGACGGATGCGCGGGCGCCGGAATACGACGGAACAGCGCAGGAGGAGGCACAACCGGGCGCGGTCTGCATCGCTTTCCCGGGGCACGCAAAGGGCAGGGCATGACCACATTCCCAACATCGTTCGATCGGGATGACCTCCTGAAATGCGCGCGCGGAGAGCTGTTCGGGCCCGGAAACGCCCAGCTGCCCTTGCCGCCGATGCTGATGATGGACCGGATCACCGATATCTCCGCGGACGGTGGCGAGCACGGCAAGGGCCACGTCGTGGCCGAGTTCGACATCACGCCCGACCTGTGGTTCTTCGAATGCCATTTTCCCGGCAACCCGATCATGCCCGGCTGCCTCGGGCTCGACGGTCTGTGGCAGCTGACGGGCTTCAATCTCGGCTGGCGCGGCTGGCAGGGACGGGGCTACGCGCTGGGCGTGGGCGAGGTGAAGCTGACCGGCATGGTGCGTCCGGACCGAAAGATGCTGACCTATTACGTGGATTTCACCAAGGCGATGCAGAGCCGACGCCTGACCATGGGGGTCGCCGACGGGCGTGTGGAGGCCGACGGCGAGGTCATCTACCTCGTCAAGGACATGAAGGTCGCGTTGAGCGAGAGCTGACGGCAACGTCGGACCGGGCAGGCGCGTTGCCTCCTTCGCCCGGCTCAGGACAGCAATACGGGTGGGAACGCCTACCGGCTTGTCCCGACTGCCCCAATTGCCCTAGACAGTCAGCGCAGAACCAAGGGAGGCCGCATGCGCCGCGTCGTCGTCACAGGGCTTGGCATCGTTTCCAGTATCGGAACAAACGCCGAGGAAGTCACTGCATCGTTGAAAGCGGGACGGTCCGGCATAACCGCGAATGCCGAGATGGCCGAACACGGGTTCCGCAGCCAGATCGCCGGCGCGGTCGATCTGGACCCCTCCGAGCATGTCGACAAGCGGACGTTGCGCTTCATGGGGCCGGGGGCCGCCTATTCCTACATCGCCATGGGGCAGGCCATCTCCGATGCGGGTCTTTCCGAGGACGAGGTCGTCAACCCGATGACGGGCCTGATTGCCGGTTCCGGCGGGCCGTCAACATCCGCCATGCTGGCGGCCCATCAGACCGTGCTCAAGACGGGCGGGACCAAGCGGATCGGGCCCTTCGCCGTACCCAAATGCATGTCCTCGACCGTCAGTGCCAACCTCGCCACGGCCTACCGCATCAAGGGGATGAACTTTTCCATCACCTCGGCCTGCTCCACGTCGCTGCACTGTATCGGCATGGCCGCACAGCAGATCGCACTCGGCCAGCAGGACATCATGTTCGCTGGCGGCGGGGAGGAGCTCGACTGGACGCTGTCGTGCCTGTTCGACGCGATGGGCGCGATGTCGTCGAAATTCAACGACACGCCCGCGCGCGCCTCCCGCGCCTTCGACGCCGAGCGCGACGGGTTCGTCATCTCCGGTGGTGGTGCCATGGTGGTGCTTGAGCCGCTGGAGCGTGCGCTGGCGCGCGGCGCACCGATCTATGCCGAGGTCACGGGTTTCGCCGCGACCTCCGACGGGGCCGACATGGTGGCGCCCTCCGGCGAAGGCGGCGAGCGGGCCATGCGCGGGGCGCTGCGCACGCTGCCCGAAGATCGCCGCGTCAGCTACATCAACGCCCACGGCACCTCCACGCCGGTGGGCGACGTGGGCGAGATCGAGGCCGTCCGCCGCGTCTTCGGTGACGGCACGACCCCGCCCGTCAGTTCCACCAAGTCCATGACCGGCCACGCACAGGGGGCGGCCGGCGCGCTTGAGGCGATCTTCTGCCTGCTGATGCTGAAGGACGATTTCATCACCCCTTCGATCAATGTCGAGACGCTCGATCCCGCGCTGAAGCCCGAAGAGGTCGCGACCGCCATGGTGGCCGATGCAGGCCTCGACACGGTGATGACCAATTCTTTCGGTTTTGGGGGCACGAACGGGTCGATGCTCCTCAGCCGCTACGACGGATGATCCCCAGATGACGGACTTGATGAAGGGCAAGCGCGGGCTTGTCATGGGCGTGGCCAACGAGCGCTCGATCGCGTGGGGCATCGCCAGGGCTCTGCATGCCGAGGGCGCGGAACTGGCGTTTTCCTACCAGGGCGAGGCTTTCGGCAAGCGGGTGGAGCCACTGGCCGCCTTGGTCGGATCGACGCTGATGGTCGATGTGGACGTGATGGACGACGCCTCCTTGGACGCCTGTTTCGCGAAGATCGCCGAGACCTGGGGCAGCCTCGATTTTCTCGTCCACGCCATCGCCTTTTCCGACAAGACGGAACTGACGGGGCGCTTCATCAACACCAGCCGCGAGAACTTCCGCAATTCGCTCACGATCAGCTGCTATTCGTTCATCGACGTCTCGCGTCGCGCCTCGGAACTGATGCCCGATGGTGGCACGCTTCTGACGATGACCTACCAGGGGTCGAACCGGGTGACGCCCTATTACAATGTCATGGGCGTGGCCAAGGCGGCGCTGGAATCCTCGGTGCGCTACCTCGCCAACGATCTCGGTCCGCAGGGGATCCGCGTCAACGCGATCAGCCCGGGGCCGATGAAAACGCTTGCGGGCGCGGCCATCGGGGGCGCGCGCAAGACCTTCAAGACCACCGAGGCCAACGCGCCCTTGCGCGCCAACGCCACGCTCGAGGCCATCGGCGGCACGGCGGTCTACCTCGCCTCGGACTACGGCGCCTGCACGACCGGCGAGATCATCACGGTCGATGGCGGCTATCACGTGCTGGGGATGCTGCAGCCCGAGAATCTCTGACCACGCACCGTCGACGGCACGACCGTGCGTCGAACCCGTGCCTACCGGCTGTCGCGCTTGCCGTGACCCCGGCCACCGAACGCGGTCGGCGCGTCGCAGGCATGGCGCGCGCATTCGATCTCCAGCGTGGTGTGTTCAATGCCGAACAGGTCCGAAAGCACCGACTTCACCCGCGCCTTGATCGCATCGGCATCGCTCCAGCATCCCTCGGCAATAACAATATGCGCCTCGAGCGCCGCGCGATGCTCATCCATCTGCCAGAAATGAGCGTGATGGATGCCGGTCACCCCGTCGATGCCGCGCATGGTGTCGAGCACGGCATCCGTCTCGATCCCGGGTGGCGAGCCGAGCATGAGGATGCGGATGACCGGGCCGATCTCGCGGAAGGATTGCCATAGGATGTAGCCCGCGATCATGACCGTGACGGCGGGGTCGATCAGCCTCCAATCGTATACAAGGATCAGCGTGCCAGCGACGATGACGGCGATGGAGCCAAGCGCGTCGGCGAGGTTGTGCAGGAATGCCGCCCGGATGTTCACGCTGGATTTCGACATTGTGTAGGTCAGCGCCGCCGTGACCGCGTCCACGATCAGCGCGACACCCGCGATGATGACGACGATCCATCCTGACACGGGCTGCGGGTCCGCGAAGCGCAGTGCCGCTTCGTAGAGCAGGTAGATGCCGATCACGATGAGCGTGGTGTAATTGATCAGCGCGGCCACGACCTCGGCCCTTGCATAGCCGAAGGTCATCTTCGCATCCAAGGGCCGGCGCGCGATCCGCCTCGCGGCAAGGGCGATGATCAACGAGATCGCGTCCGAAAAATTGTGCAGCGCGTCCGCGATCAGTGCGAGAGAGCCCGAGACGATGCCGCCGATGATCTGCGCCAGCGTAAGTCCCAGATTGACCGCGATGGCACCGAAGACCCGGCGGTCGCCCGTGTCCGCGTCGATGTCGTGATGGTGCCAGTGCGCCATTTCGAAGGTTCCGTTCGGTTCGTGTACGTTCCTTGAGCAACAGACTTACAGCGGTGGAGGTCTCGAAAAAACCCGCCCCCCGTTTCTGACGCCCGTGATAACCGAGCAGATGCACAGATTGCGCCTTGATGGACCGAAGCCACACGCGACGTCGGTTTTGTCTTGGGGG
>CAZOBK010000112.1:0-5840 GCA_964578115.1 uncultured Roseicyclus sp. | reverse complement strand
CACTGGACCTTTCATCGGCCTGCGGCCGAACCGGGTCTCACTCCTGCTGACGCTCGAGGAAGGCCACGAGGTCCACCACCTCCGGCGCGGTCACGAGCGTCTGGGAGCCGTCCGTCATCACCTCGCTCATATCCCCGAAGACATGACCGAAGAGCAGCATGTCGCCGCCGTGGCTGACCAGCGGATCGCGCCCGTCGATCTTCCAGGCGATGCCGACGCGCGGGAAACCGTCGTAACGCTCGGCGATCCGCGTGAGGTCGGGCGGGGGCACGGCCAGCACCTCGGCCATCGGCCCGTCCCCCCTCAGCCCCGTGCCATGGCAGACGGCGCAGTGCCGGTCGAAAAGCGCGGCCCCCCGTGCGGCGTCCTGCGCCATGAGCGGCGTGGCGACCAGACAGGCCGCGGCGGCGAGAAGAGCTTTCATGACTGTATCTCCATCAGGTAGGCGATCAGGTCCGCGATCGGCCGGCTCAGCATCATCGGCTGCCCGCCCGGACCGGTCATCGCCACATCCGCCCCATCCCCTTCGAACCACTGACCATAAAGCGGCATCTCGCCGCCATGCGCCACCAGCGGATCGCGCCCGTCGATCTGACGCGCCACGCGCAGCACGGGAAATTCGCCATCCTCCGCAAGCATGGTGAGGTCCGGCGGCGCCACGGTCAGTGCCTCGGCCATCGGGCCCTCGCCCCGCCCCGCCGGCCCGTGGCAGACGGCGCAGAAATCCCCGTAGAGCGCGGCCCCGGCCCCGGCGTCCTGCGCAGCGGCGGGCGGGCCGAGGGCAAGGCCCGCTGCGATCATCGCAAATGCAGCTCGACGCATGAAAGCTCCTCCTGTTGCGGCCGATCCTTGCGCGTCGGGACCTGCCGCGCCTTGATCCCGGTCAAGCTCCGGCCATGCCCCTTTTCAGCGCGCGGGAATCCGGCCATCGTGACACGCGATGCGCATCCTCCTCGCCCTTCTCGTCTGCCTGAGCCTCACCGCCTGCGGCCGCCCCCTGACGCAGGCGGAAGCCGCCTACATGGCCGGCCTGCAGGGCGAAAGCTTCGATGCCTCTGCGGTCCGGATCGTGGAGAACCCCGTGATCGGGCTGGGCACCCGCACCTACCCGGCCCGGCCCCAGACCACCTGCCGCGAGCGCATCTGGCCGCCCCCCGATGGCCCCACCATCGAGTCCCGCACCGCCGGGATCGTGCTGTTCAACACCATGCATGTGCGCCCCGAATTCTCGCTGCCCGACTACGTCGCTCCGCGCGAGGGACGCCGCAGCCTCGCCGCAGCGATGTTCTTCGCCCACGAGATGACCCATGTCTGGCAATGGCAGAACCGCGAGGTGACCTCCTACCACCCGTTCCGCGCCTTCACCGAACATGTACGGATCGAGGACCCCTATCTCTTCGACCCGCAAGACGCGCGGCGCTTTCTGGATTACGGCTACGAGGTGCAGGCTTCTCTTGTAGAAGAATACGTCTGCTGTCGCGCCGTTGACCCAAGCGGCGCCCGCACGGCCCGGCTGGAACGCCTGATTGGACAGGTCATGCCGGTCACACCCCTGCAATCGCGCGCCGACACGGTGACGGAGGTCCTCCCGCGGGACGGCGCCGACCTGCGCGGCGTCTGTTCGTGACGACCGGCGGCCGGTGACCGGCTGCGTCAGCCCGCCGCCTTCTCCTCCAGCGTCAGCCACTCCTCCTCGGCGGCGTCGAGCTTTGCCTGACGCTCCGCCAGGGCCGCGCTGGCCTTCTCCGCCTTGAGCGGCGCGGTGCTATAGACCTGCGGGTCGGACAGGAACTCGGCCAGTTTGGCGATCTCCGCCTCCAGCCGCGAGATCTCGTCCGGCAGCGCGGCGAGACGGTGGGACTCGGTGAAGCTCAGCGCCGCTTTCGGCGTCGCCTGCGCCTTGGCGGGCGCGGTGGACTTGCGCGCGCCCGGCGTCTCGGCGCGCGGCTCCGGGACCTCGTCGATCGCCTTGCGCTGTGCCTGCATGTCGCTCCAGCCGCCCGCATAAACGGTGGCCTTGCCGCCACCTTCCAGCGCCACCGTCACCGTCGCGACCCGGTCGAGGAAATCGCGGTCATGGCTGACCAGCAGAACCGTGCCGTCATAGGCCGCAAGCGCCTCCTGCAGCAGGTCCAGTGTCTCCACGTCCAGATCGTTCGTCGGCTCGTCGAGAACCAGAAGGTTCGACTGCCGCGCCATGATCCGCGCCAGCAGAAGCCGCGCCTTTTCCCCACCCGAAAGCGAGCGGACCGGCGCGCGCGCCTGCGTCTCGTCGAAGAGGAAATCCTTGAGGTAACCCACCACATGGCGCGGCGTGCCCCGCACCATCACCTGATCGGACCGCCCGCTCGCCCCGATCTCCGGGTCCTCGGTCAGGCTCTCCCAGAGCGTCCGGGAGGGATCGAGTGCCGCGCGGGACTGGTCGAAGACGGCCAGTTCCAGCCCCGTACCGAGCGTGACCTCTCCCGTATCGGGCGTCTCCGCCCCCGTCAGCATGTTCAGAAGCGTGGTCTTGCCCGCGCCATTGGGCCCCACGATGGCCACCCGGTCGCCGCGCAACACGCGCAGATCCAGCGGCGCGATGATCACACGGTCGCCGAAGCTGCGCGAGATGCCACGCGCCTCGATCACCCGCTTGCCGCCCTTGGGGCCCGCATCGAGCGACAGGGCCGCGCCGCCCTCGCGCGCGATCATCGCGGCCCGCGTCTCGCGCAGATTGCCGAGTTCCCGGACACGGCCCTGGTTGCGCTTGCGCCGCGCGCTGATGCCTTCCACGGCCCAGCGCGCCTCTTCCTTGATCTTGCGGTCGAGCTTGTGGCGCGCGGCATCCTCCTGTGCCCAGATCTCGTCGCGCCAGTCCTCGAACCCGGCGAAGGGCCGGTCCATCCGGCGCACCACCCCCCGGTCGAGCCAGAGCGTCGCCCGCGCCAGCCGCCGAAGGAAGGCGCGGTCATGGGAGATCACGATGAAGGCCGCGCGGGTCTGCGCAAGCTCCGCCTCGAGCCAGGCGATCGCGGCGATATCGAGGTGGTTGGTAGGCTCGTCGAGCAGCATCAGCTCCGGCGCCTCGGCCAGAAGCCGCGCCAGCGCCGCGCGCCGCCGCTCGCCGCCCGAGGCGCGGTCGGCCCGCGCCTCCAGGTCGAGGTCGAGCCCCTCCGCCGCCGCCTCCACCCGCCAGGCCTCCGCCGGATCGAGCGACGCGGTGGCGAAATCGCCCAGCGTGGCGAAACCTGCGAAATCGGGGTCCTGTTCGAGATAGCCGACGCGCGTGCCCTCGGGCAGGACGAGCTCGCCTGCATCGGCCTCCACGAGGCCCGCCATCACCTTCATCAAGGTGGATTTTCCCGACCCGTTGCGCCCGACCAGCGCGAGGCGGTCGCCCTGCTGCACGACGAGGTCGAGCCCGTCGAACAGCGGATCACCGCCGTGGCCCAGCGAGAGGCCTGAGATCTGAAGAAGCGGAGCGCGCGCCATGGGTGGGAGCTATGGGGCGGACGGACCGGCGTCAATGCCCCTTCAAGGGGTTGCGCCGCCTTCGGCGTCGCCCGGATGCGCGGGCTTGCGCCCGCATGGTGTCTGGGTGCGCGGGCATCCGCCCGCGGGGGGCTCTGCCCCCGACGCGCGGTCCGCGCGCCTCCCCGGAGTTTTTCGGCCAGGATGAAGAAAAGACCCGACTATCCATTCATCCTGGCGAAAAACTCCCGCGCGGCGCGCATCAGCCGTGCCGAGGGGGTCCAGCCCCCGAGGCGCGGCTTCCCCCGTCAGTTGCCCAGCATCCATTGCCCCTCGGGCCAGAAGGCGTGGAAGGCGAAGGCGAACATCACGTCATGGACCACGTCCGCGCCGGCGGCGTCGCGCACCCGGATCTGGCCCACGTCGCGGCCCTCGCCAATGCGCGGGGTATCGAGGGCCGAGGCCTTGCCGGCCGCCCAGCTGATCGTGACGCCGGCCTCGGTGATCCGGCCTTCCTCGGACAGGCGCGTGAGCGGCCAGGCGCGCTCGCCCACGCGGACGACCCGCTCCACGGGCGGGATGCCATGGGGCGGCATCTCGCCGAAGAACAGGAAGGGCTGTGCGCTGCTGTCATAGCCCACGTAGGGGTTGCGTCCGTAGGGTCGCGCCGCGCCCGGCTGGGCCATCACCAGCCCATCGGGATGGTTCTCGCGAAAGCTCTCCCAGCTTTCGACCCAGGAGACGAGCGGGACAAGCGGCGTGCCCGCGTGCTCGCCGACGATGCCCTGGCCCGTGGCCTGCTGCCACCAGCTTTCGGTTTCGCGGTCGAACATGACCATGTCCGAATGGCGCAGATTGCCCGAGACGCCGAAGGTCAGCACCTCGCCCTCCACCCGGCGGTCGAAGACAAGGGCTGTGTTGCACAAGGGGCAGAAGGTCACGGCGACGGGCACGCCCGCGACCGTGTCGTTCACGATCTCGTGCCAGGTGAGGTAGCGCAACGGGTAGGCGCGCGCAGGCACACCCTCGGGCGCGTAGGTCATGACCGGTTCCATCGCGTCCAGCGCGGTTTCCTCGGCGGCCGGCAGGACGTCCGGGTCGTCGATGGCCGGGATGCCGTCGCGCCCGACCCCGCCCGAGATGATCTCGGAGAGATCGACGGTGGTGTTGTCGAAATCCGTGTTCGGCCAGGCGTCGAAATCGGGCGCCCGCTGTGCCGTGGCTGCCGAGACCGCCAGAATGAGCGCAGTCGATGCGGCAGCGAAAAGCACCGGCAGGCGCGGGATGGATGCGCGCGAACGGGCGATGGGGTCAGTCATTGTCGGGCAAGCTCCTGCGCGAGATCTGAACAGGTAAAGCCTGCCACGAAAAAGGGGGCCCTTGAGCCCCCTTTCACGTGATTGTGGTCGCGCGTGCGCAAGGCGCGGGACTCAACCCTCGTCTTCGCCCGCCTCTTCCTCGGGGGGAACCGGGTCTTCCTCCAGAACGCGGAGCGCGGTCATGCGGTCCGGCGGGCCGATGACGGCCCCGTTTCGCCCGGTGCCACGTTTGATCGCGTCGACCACATCGATGCCGGCGACAACCGTGCCTACAACCGTGTATTGCCCGTCGAGCGGCGGCGCGGGCGCGAACATGATGAAGAATTGCGAGTTCGCGCTGTTGGGGTCCTGCGCACGCGCCATGCCCACGATGCCGCGTTCATAGGGGATGTCGGAGAACTCGGCCGGCAGGTCCGGGTACTCGGACCCGCCGCGACCGGCATAGCGCATGTCCATGCCCGTCACGCCGAATTCCACGTCGCCCGTCTGGGCCATGAAATCGTCGATCACCCGGTGAAAGACAACGTCGTCATAGGCGCCCTCGGCCGCCAGTGTCGTGATCCGCTCCACATGCTGTGGCGCGACCTCCTCGAAGAGGTCGATCACGATGGTGCCCTGCGCATCGCCCTCCACGTCGATCTCGAGGCCCGTGCCCCAGGCCGGCGCGGACATGAGGCATAGGGCGGCCGCGAGCCTAAGCATCGGCGGCCACCTTCACCGAGATCATCTTGTCGGGGGTCGCCGGCGGCTCGCCCCTTGTGATGGCATCCACATGCTCCATCCCGTCGATGACGCGGCCATAGACGGTATACTGGCCATTCAGGAAATGATTTTCGCTGAAGTTGATGAAGAACTGGCTGTTGGCGGAATTGGGGTTCTGCGAGCGGGCCGCCCCCAGCGTGCCGCGGTCGTGCGGCAGCTTGGAGAACTCCGCCGGCAGATCGGGCTTGGACGAGCCGCCCGTGCCCGCCATGCGCAGGTTGCCGTCGTCCTTCCCGTGCTGCACGTCACCCGTCTGCGCCATGAAGCCGTCGATCACCCGGTGAAAGACCACGCCGTCATAGGCGC
>CAZOBK010000111.1:0-5894 GCA_964578115.1 uncultured Roseicyclus sp. | reverse complement strand
TGTTTCGACCCGATCGAGCTGGACCCATGGTTCGTCTACATGGAGTGCGATCTGACATGACGCGCTGGCACATGCTTGCACTGCTCTTCGCCGCGCGGATCGGTCTGGGCGTCAATTTTCAGGCCATGGGGTCTGGAGGCGATCAATTGAGCGAAACCTTCGGTTTGGGCTATGCGCAGATCGGGCTGATGATCGGACTCTTCATGGCGCCGGGGCTGTTTCTGGCCCTGCCTGGTGGCTACGTCGGGCGGTTTGCACCGGACAGGGTGCTGTGCGGTCTCGGGTTGACCGGGCTGACCATCGGCGCGCTCGTCACCGCGGCGGCGCCGGGCCCGGATCAGATCGCGTTCGGACGGCTGGTCGCCGGGGCCGGTGGATTGTTCGCAATGCTCTATTTTACCAAGATGGCGTCCGACTGGTTCGACGGTCGCGAGATGGCCACCGCCATGAGCATCCTTGTCATGAGCTGGCCGCTGGGCATCGCCATGGGTCAGGTCGGGCACACCTGGCTGGCCGAGTCCTTTGGTTGGCGCGTGCCATTCCTCGCCGCCGCCGCATACTGCGCCGTCGCGGCGCTGGCGGTCTTCGTCCTTTATCGCACGCCCAATGATCTGCCGCGGCTGTCGCCATCGGGCATGACCCGGCTCTTGCCGCGCGAATGGGCGCTTGTCGCCTGCGCGGGCTTGGCCTGGGGGGCGTTCAACGCGGGTTACATCATCTACCTCAGTTTCGGGCCGGAAATTCTCAAGGCACAGGGTCTTGGTGTGCTTGGCGCGGCTTCGATCATCAGCGTCGGCAGCTGGATCATGATCGGCTCGGGCACGATCTGCGGACAGATCGCCGACCGTCTGGGCCATACGAACCGCATCCTTGCCATTACCATGCTGGCGGCAATTGCCGCCCTGCTGCTGCTCCTGGTGCCCGGCGCGGAGCTTGGCGCGAGCCTGCTCTTCGGTCTTGTCGGAATGGCCCCTGCCGGTGTCATCATCGCAATGGCCGGCCAGGCGGTCGCTGCCGAGCGGCGGGCCTTCGGAATGGGGGTCTTTCTCACGATCTACTATGCAATCATCACTTTGGCCCCCCCTCTCGCCGGCTGGATCGTCGACCGAACCGGGTCGCCGGATGGCGCCATCCTTGTGGGGGGCGCGCTTTTCGCACTCGTCCTGCCGGCCGCGATGCTCTTCCGGGCCATCAAGTCGAGGCCGCTGGCCCCTTCGGACGGGGCAGCCGCTGGTGGAAACGGCCATGCGCGGCGCCGGGACCAAATGACGGCAAGGCAAGCCGGGCGCCGGTAGGGGCCGACCTCGGCGATGATCCTTCCGTTTTCTGAAACCTGCAGGTGACGATCTCCCGGTTCCGTGATAGCGTAACCTAAAGGTTACATTTTACGGGGGAGATATTGATGTCCGCGGCAAGGCTTTCGTTGATCTGGAGCGCCGCAATGGCGCTCTTCGGGATCGTGTTCTGGCTTTATGCGGCCCTGACGCTGCTGGTGCCGGCGGCCTTCGCGCCGATGGGCTTCATGCTCGCGATCCTGGGCGCGTTGCTTGTGCTCCTGATGGTCGTCACCGGCGCGATGGCGGGCGAAGCGAACGTCGCACGCGCTTGGGATGAGGGGGTCGAACACGATTCGAACCGGGCCCACCGGTTCGGTTTCACGGTCGCCTGGATCGTCTACCTCGTCGCCTGGCTATTCCTTTCGCGGGGATGGCTGACGGTGGATGCCGCCTTTCCTGTCATGGGTGCCGTAACCGGTGGATCCTATTGCATCTTCATGGGCATGGCGGGGCTGAGGGGATGGCATGACACTCGTCACGCACCTGACTGAGCGCCGAAAGGCCGCCGGTCTCACGCAATCCCGGCTGGCCGAAAAGGTCGGGGTTTCCCGCAAGACGATCAACACGGTCGAGAACCGGGTCTTCGTGCCGTCGACCACCCTTGCGCTGAAACTCGCCCGGGAACTCGGGTGCAGCGTACACGATCTGTTCGAACTCCCTGACGAGCCTGAGGCAAAGCAATGATTCCCCCAGTCAAGCCATCCCGCCGCGCACTGATGCCCGACTACCTGCGGCTTGTCGCGCTGTTCGGCATCGTCGTGGTGAACGTGCAGTACATCGCCTTTTCCGCGCTGCACGGTTTTGCCGATCCGGTGGCGGAGACCGCGCGCGACGCGATCACCCTATGGCTCGTGAACGGTCTTGCGCTTTTCAAGACCTATGGGTTGTTTTCCTTCATGTTCGGCGTGGGTCTCGGCTTCCTGATGCGGTCGGCGGCGCGGCGGGGCCTGCCCTTCGGGCGCGTCTATCGCAACCGGATGATCGGGCTTCTGATCCTCGGTATCGCCCATGGCTGCCTGTTCTTTCCCGGCGACATCCTTACGATCTACGCGATCACGGGCTCGGTGCTCTACCTGTTCCGGGACTGGCCGGTGCGCCGTCTGGTACGCGTCGGTGCGGCGCTGTTGGTCCTGCAGGTCGTCATCGCGCCGCCCCTGCTGCTTGCCGCGCCCGAGACGCCGCCCGACATCGTGGCGCTGGAGCGCGAGATCCTCACCGAGGGCGGGTTCCTCGATGCCGTGGCTTTCCGCAGCATCGGCTTCGCCTTCTTCCTGCCGTCGTTTCTCGTGATCCAGGGGATATCGGCACTGGGGTGGTTCTGCCTCGGGCTGGCTGCCGTGAGGTCCGGCATGATCGACGACGCAGCCCATCCTCTGTGGCGGCGCGCACGCCTCTGGTGCCTGTTGCCGGGGGTCGCGCTGGGCCTCGCGGGCGCGGCGCTCTGGCAATGGGGGCCGGCGGTACCCGGCGTCGTGCTGACCACGGTCGCGGCGCCGGTCGCGACGCTTGGTTATCTCGGGTCGATCGCCGCGCTCTCGCGGCCGCCCGGGCCGGTCATGGCCCGCGCGCTGGCTGCCGGCGGTTCGAGCCTGAGCGTCTATCTTGGTCAGTCGATCATTCTGTCCACGGTGTTCGCAGGCTATGGGTTGGGCCTGTGGAATGCAGTCGACAGGATGACGGCTGTTGCCATCGCCGTCGCCACGACGGCGGGACTCGTCGTGGCGCTTTCGATGTGGCGCAGCCGTTTCGCACTTGGGCCTTTCGAATGGGTCTTGCGGCGGATCACATACGCGGGCGCGCACGCATGACGCCCGATGGCGCCAGCGCCGATCCCGGCCAGGGCCCTCGGTATCGGGATGACCGGAGCGCCGGCTTTCGGCAAAGTCCACGCGCAAGCGATTCGCGCCTTCGGGCCGATTTGGGCCTGGGATTACACCTGGATAGCACCGGAATCCCCGGAGAAAGCAGTGATTTGCCCCGCCCCGGACCCGGAATGCCGTCTGAATCCGGTATCAACCCAAATTTGTTTTGCCTATACTGAGAGGGTTAACCACGTCGCAGGGTCGGGAGGGTGACCATGATACGCTCGGAGCTCATTCAGAAGCTCGCTGATGAAAACCCGCATCTCTACCAGCGCGACGTGGAACGCATCGTAAATGCGATCTTCGAGGAAATCACCGAGGCGCTCGCCAGCGGCAACCGTGTCGAATTGCGAGGCTTCGGCGCATTTTCGGTGAAAAAGCGGGATGCCCGGATCGGGCGCAACCCCCGCACCGGGGAAAGCGTCGATGTGGATGAAAAGCATGTGCCCTTCTTCAAGGCGGGCAAGCTCTTGCGGGACCGTTTGAACGGTCTCGACGGTTGATCACGAAATTTCGGGGGACGCGATGAAGGTGATCCGCGCCATCAAGTATCTGTTTCTGATCCTCGTGGCCATCGCGCTCGTGGTGCTTGCCATGGCGAACCGCGATCCGGTGACGCTGACGCTCCTGCCGCAGGAGCTGGCGTTGTGGTCCGGGGTGGAGCTGGCGATCGAATTGCCGCTTTTCGTCGTGATCCTCGGCGGCGTGGCCACGGGTCTTCTGGTCGGTTTCGTCTGGGAATGGCTGCGTGAGCACCGTTACCGGTCGGCCGCGAAGACCAACCAGCGCGAGGCGAAGAAGCTCGAGCGCGAGGTCGCTTCGCTGAAGGGCAGGAAGAACGAGGGCCGCGACGAGATCCTTGCGCTTGTCGAGGATGCAGAAGCGGCGCGCTGACGCCTGACTCTCATGACCATCGCGATGAAATTCTGCGGGCTGACCCGCCCCGGGGACGTGTCCGCCGCTGCCCGGGCGGGAGCGGCCTATATCGGGCTGGTGTTCTTTACGAAATCGCCGCGCAACTTGTCGTTTGAGACAGCGAGGGAGCTTGCCATGCTGGCGCCGCCGGGGCTGGCGAAGGTCGCTCTGACGGTGAATGCCGACGATGCGATGCTCGACGCGCTGATGGCGGCGGTGCCCATCGACATGGTGCAGCTTCACGGGTCGGAAAACCCAGACCGCGTGGCAGAGGTGCGTGCGCGGACCGGCCTGCCGGTGATGAAGGCTCTGGGTATCGGCGAGGCCGCGGATCTCGCGCAGATCGATCTGTATGCACAGGTCGCCGACCAGCTTCTGATCGACGCCAAGCCCCCCAAGGATGCGACGCTTCCGGGCGGCAACGGGCTGAGCTTCGACTGGCGGCTTCTGGCGGGGCGGAAATACTGGACGAAGCCATGGATGCTGGCCGGCGGCCTGACGCCCGAAAACGTCGCCGAGGCGGTGCGTCTGACGGGCGCGCGGCAGGTGGACCTGAGTTCGGGGATCGAGAGCGCACCGGGGGTGAAGGATGCCGCCAAGATGATGGCCTTCGCAAAGGCGCTGTCGGCGGCGGATTAACCCGCCTTCCGACGCGGCAAACCGGACATGGGGCGGCGGGCATGGCTTGGCTGTCGCGATATCTCGCTTTGCCAGGGTCTTTCAAAACCCCTTGCCCTTGCCCAGCCCCTGTCCCCGCGCTACCCCTTCACCGACCCCGAGGGAGGCGTACCACGATGCCCGACGACATTCTCAACAGCTTCATGACCGGCCCCGACGAGAAGGGCCGTTTCGGCGATTTCGGCGGACGCTTCGTGTCCGAGACGCTGATGCCCCTGATCCTCGAGTTGGAGGCGCAGTACGAGCACGCCAAGACCGACCAGAGCTTCTGGGACGAGATGAACGATCTCTGGACGAACTATGTCGGTCGCCCCAGCCCGCTCTACTTCGCCGAACGGCTCACCGAACGTCTTGGCGGTGCCAAGATCTACTTCAAGCGCGACGAGCTGAACCATACCGGCGCGCACAAGATCAACAACGTGCTGGGCCAGATCATCCTTGCTCGCCGCATGGGAAAGACGCGGATCATCGCGGAAACCGGCGCGGGCCAGCATGGCGTGGCGACGGCGACCGTTTGCGCAAAGTTCGGGCTCAAGTGCATCGTCTACATGGGTGCCACGGACGTCGAGCGGCAGGCGCCCAATGTCTTCCGGATGAAGCTTCTGGGGGCCGAGGTGGTGCCGGTGACCTCCGGCCGAGGCACGCTGAAGGACGCCATGAACGATGCGTTGCGGGACTGGGTCACGAACGTCCGCGACACGTTCTACTGCATCGGAACGGTTGCCGGCCCACATCCCTATCCGGCCATGGTCCGCGACTTCCAGTCGATCATCGGCAAGGAGACCCGCGAACAGATGATGGCGGCCGAGGGCCGTCTGCCCGACACGATCATCGCGGCCATCGGCGGGGGCTCGAACGCGATGGGCCTGTTCTACCCGTTCCTCGACGACACCGACGTTGCGATCATCGGTGTCGAGGCCGGCGGCCATGGCGTGAATGAGAAGATGGAGCATTGCGCCTCGCTGACGGGCGGGCGTCCGGGCGTGCTGCATGGCAACCGCACATACCTTTTGCAGGACGATGACGGGCAGATCCTCGAAGGCCACTCGATCTCGGCGGGTCTCGACTATCCCGGCATCGGGCCCGAGCATGCATGGCTGCA
>CAZOBK010000110.1:0-5903 GCA_964578115.1 uncultured Roseicyclus sp. | reverse complement strand
GCCGTGCACGACAAGCCCGGCGCCATGGACAAGCTGATGGACCATTGAGGGGGATCCGACCATGACAGACAAGATCATCGCGCTGGTGGACGGCTCCATCTATTCCGAAAGCGTCTGCCACCACGCCGCCTGGATCGCGCAACGCACCGAGGCGCCAGTCGAACTGATCCACGTTCTGGGCCGCCGCGAGGCGCCCGGAAAGGCCGACCTCTCCGGCGCGATCCGGCTGGGGGCGCGCACCCAACTGATGGAGGAGCTGGCCGAGCTTGACGCGCAGCGGGCCAAGCTGGTCAGCCACCGGGGCCGCGCGATCCTGGAGGATGCGCGCGCCATCGTCGACCAGGACGGCGTGACCGACATCACCACCCGCCTGCGCCATGGCGATGTGGTCGAGGCCATCGGCGAGGTCGAGGGCGAGGCCCGCGTCATCGTCGTCGGCAAGCGCGGCGAGGCGGCGGATTTCGCCAAGGGGCATCTGGGCTCGAACCTCGAACGGATCGTGCGCGCGGCGCACCGGCCCGTTTTCGTCGCCGCCCGCGCCTTCAGGCCCATCGACAGCGTGCTTGTGGCCTATGATGGCGGTGCGTCGGCGATGAAGGCCGTGGACCACATCGCGCGCAGCCCGCTGTTCCAGGGGCTCGCCGTCGCCGTGGTGACCGTTGGCAGCGAGACGCCCGCGATCCGAAAGGGCCTCGAGGACGCCAAGGCACTCCTGAAAGCCGCGGGGATCGAGGCCGAGACGCGCATCGTGCCGGGGCAGCCCGAAACCGAGCTGGGCAAGATGGTGGAGGAGGAGGGCTTTGGCACGGTCGTCATGGGCGCCTATGGCCACAGCCGCATCCGAAGCCTTGTCATCGGATCGACGACGACCGAGATGGTCCGGTCGTGCAAGGTGCCCGTGGTCCTGATGCGCTGAGGCGCGGCAGGCGGATCAGATGAACCAGCGTACGACCGCAAGCGCCCCGCGCTTCCACGGCACGCGATGGCTGACGCCCGTCTCGGCCGAGATGCGCGCGCGGTTTTCGAGATACCACTCGAAGTTGCGGATCAGCGCGTCCTCGTTCGAGTAGCGCGGCGCGTAGCCCAGCACGTCCCGTGCACGGTCGATCCCAACGTAACTGTCCGTCCCGGCGGTCTCGTAGATCCACTTGTAAAGCGGCGAGAGGTGCATCGCCTCCAGCGCGCGCAGGGTCCAGATCGCCGGCGCTTCCGGCAGGCCGATGACGCGTTTGCCATGGCCCGCCCGGTCCAGCACCGCCTGAAAGCTCTGCCTGAGGGACCCGAACCGTTCCGCGCCGATGTTGAAGACCGAATTGGCGCGCGAGGGATCGGCGAAGGCGCTGGCGGTGACGGCCGCGCACAGGTCCTCCACGTCAAGGAGCTGGTAGCGGTTGTTCCCTTGCCCCAGCACCGGGAAGTTGTGGCCCGTCGCGGCGAAATCGTAGAGCAGTTCGAACGCGCCCAGCCGCTCGGGGCCGACGAAGCTTTTCGGCCTGAGGACCGGCACAATCGGGCCCTTGTCGCGGTATTCGGCGCAGACCGCCTCGGCCTCGACCTTCGACGCGCCGTAGGGGCCGACACCGGTCAGCGGATCGTCCTCGACAAGCGGGTGGTGATCGGGAATGCCGTAGACCGCGGTCGAGGAGATGTGGACGAAACGCTCCGTCCCGCGCTGCCGGGCCGCCTCGAGCATCATCCGCGTGCCATCGACATTGGTGGAGCGGATCTCGGCCGGGTCGGCCAGCGGCAGCGCCGCGGCGCAATGCACGACGATGTCGATATCGGCAAAGGCGCGATCGTGCAGCGACACGTCCCGGATGTCGCCCTGCAGCACGTCGATCCGCGCGGCCTCGGGATAGGCGAAAGGCGCGATGTCGTAGCTACGGACGGAATGGCCCCTGTCCAGCAGGTGGCGCACGAGGTTGATCCCCATGAACCCCGCTCCGCCGGTCACGAGGAACCGTTTGCCTTGCGCCTCTGCGATCGCGTCCGTGTGCGACGCTGTGGCCGATCCCTCCCGCCCGGTCACGACGACGCGCCGTCGTCGCCGTCTCCGACCCGCCGACGCATCGCGTCGATCACGGCGCGACGTACGTCGGAGGGCTGTTCCTCCAGCGCCTCGGTCAGGTGGCGCAGGTCGCGCCGGACCCGGTGCAGGTGGTCCAGCAGCGTCAGCACCGTGGGCAGCGCGTCGTTGGGCAGCGCCATGTCCTTGCGCAACTCGCACAGCAGATAAACCCGGGCGATATCGACCTCGTCGAAGACCGGGCCCGCCTCGCCCACGGCAGGACGCACCCAGCCCTCCCGGACCCATAGCCGCAATTCGCGGAGCGTGATCCGCTCCACCCGTCCGACCACATCGCGTTCGCCGAGGCTCATGTCATCCTCCCGAGATCTGCGCGCGGATCGAAATCAGAGGCCGCGCGCCAGCGCTCCGCAACATCGCGCATGTCATCATCGATTGTCTTGGGCAGCACGATCTTCAACCGCACCATCTGGTCGCCGGCGGTCTTGCCGCGCGAGATGCCTTTGCCCTTCAGGCGTAGCCGCTGGCCCGATGAGGCGCCCTTGGGGATCGTCATCGCCACCGCGCCATGAACGGTCGGCACGTCGACCCGTGCGCCAAGGACGGCTTCGTCGAAGGTGATCGGCAGCTCCATCTCGATATCGTCGCCGTCGCGGCTGAACACCGGGTGTGGCTTGACCGAGATCGTCACCAGCGCGTCGCCCGGTGGCCCCTCGCCACGGCCCGGCCCACCCTTGCCGCGCAGCCGCAGCGTCTGGCCGTCGCGCACGCCCGCCGGAACGGTCAGTTCGATCGGCTTGCCGTCGGGCATGGTCACGGCGCGCTTCGCCCCTCGGGCGGCGTCCATGAACTCCACCTCGAGGTGATAGCGCATGTCGGGACCGCGGGCATGGACCTCCCGAAACCCTTCGCCGCCCCCGCCGCGCCGGCCGAAGAGCTCCGAGAAAAGGTCCGAAAGGTCCTCCTCCCCGCCGGGACCGGAGCCGCCGAAGCCCTCGAAGCCGGGTCCGCCGTCGTAGCGGCGGCCCTGCTCCTGCCCGGCATAATCACGGTAGTACTGGCGCTGCGGCCGTTCCTGCCCCGACGCGTCGATCTCGCCCGCATCGAACCGCCGCCGTTTCTCGGGGTCGCGCAACAGGTCATAGGCCGAAGACACCGCCTGAAACTCGGCCTGCTTGCCCGGATCGTCGGGGTGCAGATCGGGGTGCAGCGATTTCGCAAGCCGTCGGTAGGCCTTCTTGATCTCGTCCTGCGAGGCGTCCTTCGACACGCCGAGAACCTTGTAGGGATCGTCTTTCAGATCGGGCATGCCTGACCTTCAATCCTCATGCCCCGACACCCGAACCAAGCCAGCCCACGAT
The DNA here is from genome assembly GCA_964578115.1 of uncultured Roseicyclus sp. Classification (GTDB taxonomy): domain Bacteria; phylum Pseudomonadota; class Alphaproteobacteria; order Rhodobacterales; family Rhodobacteraceae; genus Roseibacterium. The sequence continues at coordinate 2,516 of CAZOBK010000110.1, read as the reverse complement.
ATCCTTCGCGGGCGTGGCCCCGGCGCGACGACCGATCTCGCGCCCGCCACGAAACGCCACCAGCAGCGGGATGCCGCGAATGGCGTAACGGTTGCCGGCCTCGGGGAAGGCTTCGGTATCGAGTTTGGCGAAGCGGGCGCGGCCCTTGAGCTCGCGCGCGGCCTTGGCGAATTCCGGCGCCATCATGCGGCAAGGACCGCACCAAGCGGCCCAGAAGTCCACCACAAGCGGCAGTTCGTCGAGCTTTTCGGCCTTTTTCAGCACGTCGAGCGACACCTCCACCGGCGTCTCCGGCACCAGCCGAGCGCCACAGGTGCCGCACTTCGGACCCGAGGCCAGACGGGCCTCCGGCACCCGGTTCGCCTGACCACAGGCCAGACAGGCAAGCTTGATACTCATTGGTGACCCTCCTCGCTCGCATCCGTCGCGCGGCAGACCCAGAAGCCGGGGCTGCCGCGCTCGAGTCCGGACTTTATCAGGTCCGGACGCCACGAGGATTGCGTTCGATCAAGTCGGCAAGGCCGTCGGAACACATCTCATGTGGGCAGGATCGGGACCGCCGTCGCGGCGCGATCGCGCCACCAGTCGACACTGCGCATTTCCTGCAGCCGCGAGGCGGTGCGCGCGAATTCGAACGTACCCTCGCCCTCCGGGTTTGGATCGCAGGTCTCCGTCGCGGCCGAGATTGTCGGCGACGTCCTGAAGCGCGTCTATCGCGCGCTGCTGTTCGGGGTCGAAGCGGATGTCGTCGGCCTCGACCTTGCGCCGGCAGGTCGAGGTCGGACCGGCCGCCGTCATCCGCCTTTCGCGGGCTCGGGCACAAGCAGGATCTGCGTGACGGCCCGAAGGGTGCGGCGGTAATGGGTGGCGAGCAATTCGCAGCTGCGCTCGACATCGCGCTCCAGCACCGCCTCGAGCAGTTCCTTGTGTTCGCGTGCGATTTCCTTGTGCACCGCGCTGCCTGCCTTGGCGATAACCGCCCGGCGGTAGCGTTCGCATTTGCTGGCCAGCGCCTCGCGGGTGCGCAGCAGCCATCGCGACCGGCAGCCCGACAGGATCGCGGCGTGGAAATCGGCATTCGCCCTTTCCCAGCGGTCGATGTCGTCGGACGCGCCGGAAAGAAGCTGGGAATCCCATTTGCCGATGATGTAGCCCGCGGCCACGACGCTGGCCTCCCATTCGTCGCTCGCATGTTCGATGGACAGGCGAAGCGCCGCCTGTTCGATGGCGATGCGGGCGATGTTGAGATCCTCGAACTCCTCGACCGTCAGCGGCGCTACCTGAAACCCCCGCCCCCCGCGTGCAAGCACAAGCCCCTCGCCGGTAAGCCGCTGAAGGGTTTCGCGCAGGGGCGTCGGGCCGATTCCGTAGGTGCGGCTCATGCGGTCGATGCGCAGCAGTTCCCCCGGCTCCCGCTTGCCCGAGATAATATCGTCCTTGAGCGCGTCATAGGTGCTTTCGACCGTGGAGAGGCCCATTGCCGGCCTGTCCTGTTCCCCCGACCAGACCGTTCCGTTTTCCGTAGACATCACCACGCTCCGTTCCAATTCCAGCTCACGCAGACGCCATGTTCCCTTGGCGCGTGGACCATTGGCCCCGGGGCCCGATCACCTCGGCGCCGGTCGCGTCACCTTGTCTTATCCGGGTCCGCTCTAAACGATTTAAGACTACGCTTTCAGGTTTCGTCGTTCTTTCGCAAATTTGTCGCATAAAATGTTGCATGCGCCTGCGCCCGCGGTTCAGGCGAGAATGGCCGCGACCGCCGCGATGGAAAACTCCGCCGTCAGCGCCTTTTCGTCATCGCGCCAGCGGAACACACCGCCCCGTCCTCGACCCGCAGCCCGGCCATGTCGGGGATGCGCGCCAGTCCGGCGAGCTTGCTCGGCATGGCAAGGCGCGCCTTCATGGTCGGGCTCAGCGTCTGGCCGCCGGCCAGCGGCAGCGCCCCGTCGTCGGTCAGATGCTCCAGCGCCTCTTCAAGCGTCTTTGGCATCACCAGATCGAATGCGTACGTTTCGATGGCTCCTGTCTGGCGCGATCACTTCGCGGCATAGGCCGGCGCCAATTGCCCGGATGCGTCGAGCGCGGTGTGTTCGGCTGGCGCGATGCCGTGACAGACGTCGAGTGCCCAGAGCAAAAGGGTCGCGACCAGCACGGCAAGCAGACGACGCCCACCGACGAGAACCGCCGCGCCACGAAGCGCCCGACCAGCCAGCGCGACAGGCCGGATTGCGGGACGCTGGCGCTGAGAATGGCCCCGGCGAAGATCAGCCAGAAGGCCGAAGTGGCGAAGCCCGGGAACACGACGGCCGGCGCATGGCCAGCCAGCGTGACCGCGCCGAGCATGAACAGCAGCCCGGCAAACGCCTCGGGCAGGACGCCAAGCGCCCGGAAGCCGATCGCCATGACCACCAGCGGCACGCTGCGCGCGATGGGGTCGGGCGCGCCGGTCGCTTGCATCCAGACCGCGAGGGCGACACAGACGGCAAGGATCCCTCCGGCACGCACGCCCGGGT
>CAZOBK010000109.1:0-6333 GCA_964578115.1 uncultured Roseicyclus sp. | reverse complement strand
CCCATGCGCTTGAACTCCTCGCGCTGGACGTCGATCCAGTGCTCGGCGAAGCGGCGGCATTCCTGGCGGAACTCGACCACGTCGACGGCGTCCTTGTCGCGGCCTTTCTCGCGGTACTGCTGTTCGATCTTCCATTCGATGGGCAGGCCGTGGCAGTCCCAGCCGGGGACGTAGCGCGCGTCATGGCCGAGCATCTGGTGCGACCGGACGATGATATCCTTGATCGTCTTGTTCAGCGCATGGCCGATATGGAGGTTCCCGTTGGCGTAGGGAGGGCCGTCATGCAGCGTGAAGGGCGTGCGTTCCTGGTTTGCGTCCGTCCGGACGCGGGCCGCCTTCTCGCGCAGGCGGTCGTAGACGCCGATCTTCTCCCACCGGGCCAGCCAGTCGGGCTCGCGCTTGGGCAGTCCCGCGCGCATCGGGAAATCGGTCTTCGGCAGGTTCAGCGTGTCTTTGTAGTCGGGCATCTCGGCCGTCTTCTCGGCGCACATGGCCGTGCTCCTTGGCTCGTCTTGTCAGATCAGGGGAATATCAGGGCGGTGCGATAGCTCAAGCACCTTGTCCCGGCGTCTCGGGGTCAGAGCGCCGGGCCGGTAATTCGAATGACGATGGCGAAGCGGTGCGTCATGAAGCGCGGTATAGGGGCGCGGGCGCGAGGGGTAAAGTCCCTCTCATGCGGCAAAGAGCGTGCCGACGAAATAGGCCACACCAGCCGCCGTGCCCCCGATGGCCAGCGTCTCGGCGCCCGACCGCCACCACGGGGTGAGCGCCCATATCGATTTTGCCGCGCCGATGCCGAAAAAGACCACCAACGTCATGACAGCGGCTATCGTGAAGGCGTTGGGAAGTCCGAGGATGAAGGGCAGCAGCGGCACGAACCCCGCCGCCAGGAAGGCCACGAACGTGGCGAACGCGGAGCGCATCGGGTTGGGCTCCACCGGCGACAGACCGTATTCGTCGGTCAGCATCAGCCGCACCGCCGCGTCGCGGTTCGAGGCGATCTGATCGGTCGCTCCCTCCAGCACGTCGCCCGACAGGCCCTTCTGGCGCAGGATCTCGCGGATCTCGCGCCGTTCGCCGTCGGGGGAGTCGCTGAGATGCCGGCGCTCCACAGCCTCGAGGCGCCGGATGTCGTCGCGTTCGGCCTTGGTGCCGGAATAGTTGCCGGCGGCCATGGAAAAGCCGTCAGCCAGCACGTTGGCGATGCCGAGCGCCACGATCACGAAAGGCGACAGGCCCGCGCCCGCCACCCCCGCGACGATGGCGAATGTCGTCACCGCCCCGTCAATGGCCCCGTAGATGACGTCGCGCAGATGCCCGCGCCCGTTGGGGGCGGCGATGCGGGCTTCGACTTCGCTCTGGCTATGCCCGTGTTCGGGCTTGGCTGTGCGGCTTTCCATGTCGCCACTCTGCGCGGACCGAGAGACGCTGCGCCTTGCTCCAGATCAAGCCGCGGGCGGTGCGGCCCGCGACACCGCCCGCTCGCGCGCGACGATGTAGAGGCCCGCCGCGATCGTCACCACGATGCCGAGAGCGGCAAGCCCGTCGGGCAGGTCGCCGAAGATCATGAGACCGGCCAGCGTGGCGACTGGGATCTCGAGATACTGCATGGGTGCCAGCGTCGCCGACGGCGCGAAGCGCAGCGACCATGTCATGAAGAGATGCGCCACCGATCCGGTCACGCCGAGCAGCACGAAGAGTGCTATGTCCCAGCCTTGCGGCGTGATCCAGCCTACCAGCGGCAGGTCCTCCGCGACCGGCAGGACGGCCAGCGGCAACAGGACCGGAAGCGCGAGGATCGCCGTGGCGCCCTGCAGCGCCACGGGGTCGGTGTCACGCGCGATCTTGCGCGTCACCAGCATGAAGAAGGCGAAAACCACCGCCACCGCCAGCGGCAGGAGCGCGGGCCAGCCGACCTCGGCGAAACTGGGCTGCACCACCATCAGCGTGCCCGCAAAGCCGACCGCGCAGGCGCCCAGACGGCGCGGACCGACCTCTTCGCCGAGGTAGAACCAGCCCAGAAGCAGCATGATGAAGGGCATCACGAAGGCGATGGCCACGGCGTCGGCCAGGGGCAGGAAGCGCAGCGAGGCGAACATCAGCGCGATGCCCGTCATCTGCAGCATCGCCCGCACCGCGGTCAGTCGCAGGATGCGCGCGTTCGGAAAGAACGCCGCCCCTGTCCAGAGTGCGAGCGGGATCAGCAGGATCGCCTGTGCCGCGAAACGGATGAGGATCAGCTGCATCAGGGGAAAATCGGCGCCGAGGATCTTGGCCAGTGCATCCGCGAAGGGGACGATGACGCAAAAGCCCAGCATCAGGCCGATGCCCAAAAGCGGTCGGTCGGGGGGGTAGATGGGGACGGCGGCCTGGGGCATGCACCGGGGTCTGGCACGGATCGTGCGAAATGTCAGCGGGCGTTTTGCCCTGAAGCCGACCGTTCGGACGCTCCGCGCGCTGTCAGCCAGCCTCGGCCGAGAGGCGCGCGATCTCCGCCTCCACATCCGCAAGCAGCGCATCAAGCTCGGGGTCGGGGATGGCCATGTCATGCAGGTGATCCACGACGCCGCGTACGTAGTCGTAGCTTGAGCCCAGAAACCCCGTGCCGGTCGCGGCGTACCGGATCTGCGTCTCGCGCGGCAGTTCGGGATTGATCAGGCCCGAGTCGAGGTCGGCCAGGAAGCTGAGGGCTCGCGCCTTGGTGCCTTCCATCACGACGGGGATGAATGCGGCGTCATAGCCCGGACCCATCAACTCGCGGCGGAACAGGATCTCGGTCTCATGCTCCACCGCTGCGGCTGCGATCCGGTAGCACAGCCCGTGACAGCCCGCGCCCGCATCGAGCGCGGCCATCAGCCCCGGTGCCTCGACCGTGCCGCGCCCGCCATAGGTGTCCTCGAGGATGAACCTGCGCGCGTGATGCGGCGCGTAGGCCCGCCGCACCTCGGTGAAGATCAGCGCCGGGTCCCAGATGAGAGACCCATAGGCGAAGACCCAGAGATCGCCCTCGTGTTCCCGGAGAGCCGTGCGGCGCAGGTCCTCCCGCGTCGCCTCGTCATGCACGGGAAACGGGGGCGCGCCGTTTTCCTTCAGCATCGCGACAAGTGCCTCGATGCTGAAATCGCGGAAGAACGACTCTGCCGCCGGTTTGATCTTGCCACGCAGCCCCGGGTGGTGGCGGAACGGATCAGGTGTCATCGGATGCCTCGGCGTTCCGTCCGCGCTGGCCCGTGGAAAACAGGCCGGTGAGCGCGCGCCGCACGATGCCGGTGACCGAAGGCCGCCGGCCCGCGCCGAAGGGCAGGGGGCGGCAGACCTCCATCGCGGCGACGCCCACGCGGGCGGTGAGCGCGCCGTTCACCACGCCTTCGCCGAAGCGGCGGGAGACCCGGCTCAGGACCGATCCGCCCGCGACCGACCCGATCAGGTCGTCGCCCACCGCCACTGCGCCCGTGGCTACCAGATGCGTCAGCACCGCGCGGGTCAGCCGCCACGCCCCCAGCGTGCCGGCCCGTCCGCCATAGATCTCGGCGATGCGCCGGATCATCCGCAGGTTGGCCGTGAGCGCCGCCACGACATCGGCGAAGGCCAGCGGCACCAACGCGGTGACGGTCGCCACCTGCCGGGCCGCCACCTCGATCTCGCGCGTGGCCTCGGCGTCGAGCGGCGCCATCAGCCGCGCCTCGGTCAGCGCGAAGAGGCTTTCGGCGTCGAAGACCTCGTCGCGGCGCCGCGTGATCTCTTCGCGGGCAAGGCGCAGGTTGGCGCAGCCCCGGTAGAGCGTGTCGAGCCGCCCGACCACGTCGCGGGCGGCCTTCACGTCGTCGGCCGCGAGCGCCGCCTCGGCGTCGCGATGAAGCGCGTCGAGCCGCCCCAGCCGCGAAAACGCCGCCAGCTCGCGGAGCGCGATCAGGAGAAGCGTCACCAGAACAATCGCGATCAGACCCGTCGCGATCCAGCCAAGAGCCGGGTTGGCGGCCAGAAGCCCCGTCGCGAAGTCCCATGCGGCAATCGAAAGCACGAAGCCCAGAAGCGCCAAGACCCCGCCCCAGAACCAGCGCGTGAGCCGGCTGCCGCGGCGCTTTTGGCCGAGGGTGGACAGGACCTGCATCGCGCGCCCTTCGGGCAGCGGTTCGGCTTCGTCGATCGGCGGGGCGGCGGCCGGCGACGGTGCGTCCTCGTCGATCTCGATCAGGACGGGCCCCCTGTGATCGCTCATGTCCGGTCCTTTCGCGGCATTGTTGATCCGACACGGCCTCTCACAACCGGTCTCCGATCAGGAACTCCGCTGCCCGGTCGAGCCGGATATGGGGCGGCCCCTCGCCGGGACGCAGCGACAGAGCCGAGGGCGCGAAACGCATCACCCCGTAGTCGCCCGACAGCCAGCGTTCGGCACCGTCGCGGGCGGGTGCGAGCAGGGCGGCGGGGTCTGCGGGCAGGTCACCCGGATGCAGCGCGGCCTGACGCCCGTCGTCGAGCAAACGGCCCCGCACGAGGCCGAGCTCGGCACCGTTGACGCGCCGGACCTCCTCGGTGGTGGCCCTAAGGCTTGCGATGGCCATGGCACGGGTCTCGGCGCCCGAGAATTCCGCGCGGCGGCGGGCCTCGGACACCAGCGCCTCGATCACCGCCTGCAGGCGCGGGTGCTGTTCGTGGTGCAGGTGATCGGCCTTGGTCGCGGCGAAGAGGATGCGGTCGACGCGGCGGCCGAGGATACTGCTGAGAAAGGCGTTCCGCCCGGGCCGGAAGGCGCCCAGGATCGCGGCCATCGCCTGGCGCAGATCCTCCAGCGCCTGCGGGCCCGCATGGATCGCGCCGAGTGCGTCCACCAGCACGATCTGCCGGTCGATGCGCGCGAAATGGGCGCGGAAGAACGGTTTCACCACTTCGCGTTTGTAGGCCTCGTAGCGGCGCGCGAATTCATGGGCGAGCGAGCCGCGCGGCGCCTCGCCGGGCGGCAGGGGGGCGAAGGTGATCGCGGGGCTGCCTTCCAGATCGCCGGGCAGGAGGAACCGGCCGGGCGTGCAGTCGCTGAACCCCTGTTCCCGCGCCGCCGCGAGGTATTCGGTCCAGCCGCGCGCCAGAGCGCCCGCGACCGGCTCGGCCAGTTTCGCGGAAGGATCGGTGGCGGCCATCGCCGAGAAGAACGGGGCCGCGATCCCCTCGCGCCGTGTCTCGGCACGGGCCAGCGCGTCGCGCGACCAGGCCGGGTAGTCGAGATCGAGGAGGGCCAGATCCAGAAGCCACTCGCCGGGGTAGTCTACGATATCGAGATGTATCGTGCGCGGCCCCGAGACCGCGCCCAGAAGCCCCGAGGGCCGGACGCGCAGCGACAGCCGCAACTCGGAGACGGCGCGCGTGCTGTCTGGCCAGTGCGGCGCGGCCCCGGTCATGGCGGCGAGGTGATCCTCGAAGGCGAAGCGGGGCACCGTGTCGTCGGGCTGCGGCTGCAGGAAGGCCGCCTCGATCCGGCCCGAGCGCGCGGCCTCCAGCCCCGGCATCCGGCCGCGATCGAGCAGGTTGGCCACGAGCGATGTGATGAACACCGTCTTGCCCGACCGGGCGAGACCCGTGACGCCGAGCCGGATCACCGGTTCGAAGAAGGTCTCGCTGATCCCCGAGGCGATCCCCTCCACGCCGCGTCCCAGCGCGTCCGCTATCGTTCCGATCACCAAGGTGGGCTGTCCTCATGGCTGTGCCGAAACACGAGGATAGGCATTGCGGGGCGGGGTTAACAGCCCCCGAAGGATTGCGCCGGCCCTGCCGTCGCCCGGGGAAGCGCCGCCTGCGGGACCTGAAGGCCCCTTGTCGGCGCTGATGCGCTCCGCGCGGGAGTTTTTTGCCAAGATGAAGGAGGGAGGCGCAGCGCCCGGATTGCTCCTGCCTTGGGGATCGGATAGCCGGGCGCCATGCCGCGCTATGCCCTGATGCTGGAATATGACGGGTCGCCCTTCGCCGGGTGGCAGCGTCAGGCCGACCAGCCCTCGGTTCAGGGCGCGCTGGAGGCGGCGCTGGCGATGCTGGAGCGTGATGTGCCCTCGGTCGCGGCGGCGGGGCGGACCGATGCGGGTGTGCATGCCACGGGACAGGTTGCGCAGGCCGATCTTGCCCGGGGCTGGGATCCGTTCCGGCTGGCGGAGGCGCTGAACTGGCATCTGAAGCCGGCCCCCGTGGCGGTCGTGGCCTGCGCCGAGGTGGCGGAGGACTGGCACGCGCGGTTTTCCGCGATCGAACGGCGTTACAGCTATCGCGTGATCTGCCGCCGCGCGCCGCTGGTCGAGGCGGCGGGCCGGGCCTGGCATCTGCGCCATCCCGTCGAGGTGGCACCGATGC
>CAZOBK010000108.1:0-6428 GCA_964578115.1 uncultured Roseicyclus sp. | reverse complement strand
ACCTCGGAGGAGCGCAGCATCGCCTTCGTCGGGATGCAGCCCCAGTTCAGGCAGACGCCACCCATGTGCTCGCGTTCGACGATGGCCACGTTCAGGCCCAGCTGGCTGGCGCGGATGGCGGCGACATAGCCCCCCGGTCCGGCCCCGATCACGATGACGTCGAAATTCTTTGCGGCCACGGTCATTCTCCCGGCGAAACACGTTTGTTCAACGTTAAACAATCGTTCCACCGGTCGCAAAGGCCGATCCGTCGCAGGGAGGCGGGTTTGCGGCGCGCGCGCCTGTCTCGCGGAAGGGTAAGGCGCGACGCGCGCGTGTCGCCGTCAGTTGTTGGCGGTCAGAGGGTCGATGATCTGGGGCACCTCGGTGATCGCGCCCACGGGAATGCCCGATAGCTCCGCATGCTGGCGGATCGCGTCCTCGCTGTCGGCGAGGTAGACGCAGAACGTCTTGTCGCCCGCCACGTAGCTGTGCTGCCACTGGATGTTGGATCCGATCTGATCCAGCGCCTGGTTCGACGCGCGCGCCGCGCCGCAAAGCTCGGTCAGCGACATTTGCCCGATGCCGGGTATGCCGCGCTCGATGATGTAACGCTTCATCTGTTTCATGGTCTTCTCCTCCTCACGGGTTTCGATGCAGCGAGTTTGGGCCCCCGGCGAGGGAATCCAAAACCTGAATTTCTTTCGCTGACGAAAGCCCGGCTTTCGCTGTTTTCTTGAATTCATTGCCCGCTAAAGGTAATCTTTATCAAATGGAGGCCGCGACCCATCTCAAATCGCTTCAGGCGCTCGACATGGCGCTCAGGACCGGCTCGCTCAAGGATGCCGCCGAGGCGCTTGGAATCACGCCGGCCGCCGTCGGACAGCGTATCCGCAGCCTCGAAACCTATCTCGGTATCGACCTTTTGATGCGAAGCCGATCAGGCTTGCGGGCCACGCCCGAACTGGAACGCGCCCTGCCCGACCTTCAGGCGGCTTTCACCGCGCTCGACCGCGTGACGAAGGAACTCGACTTTCAACGCATAGCCGAGATCCACATCGTGGCCGATCCCGATTGGGCCGAGCTGTGGCTGGAGCCGCGGCTGCCGGAGTTCCGGGCCGAAAACCCCAACATCCTGTTCAACATCAATGGCGAGGGGGATGTGCGGCTCAGGATCGGTGCGTCGGACATCCGGATCGGCGGCGAAGGTGTCGAAGGCGAGGCGCTCTACGAGGACCGGTTCGTCGCCGTCTGCACCCATGAGAACATCCTCCGGCTGGACCGGCACCCCGCACATGCCCCGCTGGAGGGATATCCTCTGCTGCAGCTCGAGCGGCGCGCCGGGCACGCGCAGGCGCCGGAATGGACCGACTGGTTCGACCGGTTCGGGATGCGCGAGTCCGGCCTCGATCGAAGCTATCGCTACCGGAGTTTCCGCCCACTGCTGGAGGCCGCCCGCTCCGGCGTCGGCATGGCGCTCGCGCCGCTGTCGCTGGCCCTCCCCGATGTGACCGAAGGCGTTCTGCACATCGCATTTCCGGACAAGTCGCTGCCGGCGGCCGAGCCCTACCGGCTCAGAGTTCGGGACATGGCCGAAGATCGCCCGCAGATGCGAAAATTCCTGGCGTGGCTGCGCTCGGAAGTGGCGGATACCAGAACCCGGATCGCCGTGGCGCCGATTACCGGCTGAACGGGATCAACCGTCCTTCAGCTCGTTCAGGATCGCGCCGTAGCCGCCCTCGTCCAGAAACGCCCGTTCCGCTTCGGTCGTCGTCCGCCCCAGCGCGTCGTTGCGGTAGGGAAAGCGACCGTAGCGGCGGATGATCTCGCGATGGGCGCGGGCGTGCAGGACATTGTCCCCCGGCATCCGCTCGGCGAAAAGCCGGACGCAGTGGTCCTGATCCGTCAGGCGCTCGGAATGCATGAATGGCATGTAGAAGAACTGTCGCTCAGGCTCGCCCACGCGCCGGTCCCAGCCCCGGTCGAGCGCGTAGCAGGCCACCGACCTTGCCCGCGCATCGCTGTGAAAGGCGCGCGCCTCGCCACGGAACATGTTGCGCGGAAACTGGTCGAGCAGGATGATCAGCGCCAGCGCGCCGCGCGGGTTGGTGGCCCATCGATCGTCCAGCGCGCCGGCCGCGCCCTGCTCCCAGAGCGTGCCGAAGCGGCGCGTGATCACGCCGTCGAACGTGTCGTCCCGCTTGTACCACGCCTCGGGTCCCGCCCCGAGCCAAAAGGACAGGACGCGGTCGACCCCGTCGGTGCTGTCCGATGTCACGGGCTCCGTCTCGCCGTCTTCCCCCATGTCGCGCCTCACTCCCTTGCGTCGGTTTCCGCCTCTTCGGCCGCTTCGGCCTGCTCCTCGGCCGCCTCCACATACAACTCCTGCGCGGTCTCGACCGCAACCACCGAAGCCGTGCCCGGAAGGATCGTGGCGTAGGAGACGGGTTCGTATACCTCCTCGCCGGCGTAGACCGTGGGACGCTGCGTCATCCGCCAGAGACCGTAGCCCGTCAACACCACGAGAATGAACGCCAGGAACAGCCAGAAGCCGCCCGGCCCGATCTGCGACATCAGCGCGCCCATGATCGGCGGGCCGGCGATGGCGCCGATCCCGTTGACGAAGATCAGCCCGCCCGAGGCGGCGGCCATGTCCTCGTATTCGAGATAGTCATTGGTATAGGCGATGATGAGCGCATAGAGCGGCTGCGCCAACCCCCCGGACAGCATGCCCACCCCCAGAAGCACCGGGAAGACATTCCCGAAGAGCATCCCGGCCACGCTCACCCCTGCCCCGATCGCCGCCGCGCCGACGATCAGGATGCGCCGGTCCATGCGGTCCGACAGCCAACCGATCGGGTATTGCAGCACGATCGCGCCGATGAAGAAGCTCGAGATGAAAAGCGACAACTGTCCAAGGCTCAGCCCGACCTCGGTGGCGTAGACCGCGGCCATTCCGAATTGCCCGGCGAAGACGCTGCCCAGCAGCGTCATACCGACGACGCCGAACGGCGATGTCTCGTAGAGCTGGCGCAGGCTCATCGGGCGCGAGGCCTCGAAGGCGGGCGCAGGCGTGACCGACAGCAGGATCGGCGCGAAGCTGAGCGAGACGAGGACCGAGGGGATGATGAACAACAAGAACCCCGACGGGTCGCCCGCGCTGAGGATGCCCTGCGCGCCCACGAGGCCCAGCATCTGCACCATCATGTAGGCCGACAGCGACTGACCCCGCGTCTCGTTGGTCGATGCGTTGTTGAGCCAGCTTTCGGCGGTCACGTAGACGCCCGACAGCGAAAAGCCGATCACCACCCGCAGCGCCATCCACGCCCACGGATCGGTCAGCACCGGATAGGTCACGATCACCGCCGAGATCAGCGACCCCAGCGCCGCGAAGACCCGCACATGGCCCACCCGCGCGATGAATTTCGGCGCCAGCCGCGAGCCGCCGAGAAAACCCACGAAATAGGCCGAGGCGATGAGGGAGATCTCGAAGGTCGAGAACCCTTCGATCGCACCACGCACGCCCATGAGAGAGCCCTGCAGACCGTTTCCGATCTGCAGAAGGAACATGCCCAGCAGAAGGGCCCAGGAGGCGCGCGCCACGTTGATCATTCCAGTGGCTCCTCACTCGGTATCGCGTTGGCGGCGAGTCTCGCAGGCTTCATCCCCCATTCCTGTCACTTTCGCGACGGAATGAGCAAGGAGGCGTCGCCGTAGGAGAAAAATCGGTAATCCTTCGCGATGGCATGGGCGTAGATCTCCATCACCCGCGTGCGCCCCATCAGCGCGGAGACCAGCATCATCAGGGTCGATTTCGGCAGGTGGAAATTGGTCATCAGCGCGTCGGTCACCTTCCACGCGTAGCCGGGATAGATGAAGATATCCGTATCGCCTTCGAACGGTCGCATCGTGCCATCCTCCTCCGCCGCCGTCTCGATCAGGCGCAGCGCGGTGGTGCCCACGGGGATGATCCGGCCGCCCGCCGCGCGGGTTTCGTTGATCTCCTGCGCCGCGTTTTCGCGCACCTCGCCCCATTCGGCGTGCATCCGGTGCGTGGTCACGTCGTCCACCGTGACCGGCAGGAAGGTGCCCGCGCCCACATGGAGCGTGACGAAGGTGAAATCGACCCCGGCTTCGGTCAGCGCGGCGACGAGCGGTTCGTCGAAATGCAGGCTGGCGGTGGGGGCCGCGACGGCGCCGGCGCGTCTGGCCCAGATGGTCTGATAATCCTCGCGGTCGCGGTCGTCAGGCGCGCGTTTTCCTGCGATGTAGGGCGGCAGCGGCATGGCGCCGGCGGCATTGAGGGCGGCGTCGAAATCGGGACCCGAGAGGTTGAAGCGCAGGCGCAACCCGTCCTGAAGGCTCACCACATCGGCCGAAAGCGCATCCGAAAACACGACCGTCTCCCCCAGGCCCAGCTTGCGCAGCGGTTTGGCGAGTGCCGACCATGTGCCGTCCGCCTGCGGCTCCATCAGCGTGACCTCGATCTTCGCGGTGACCTCGCCCTGCGCGCTTTGCTTCGTGCGCATCCCGGTCAACCGAGCGGGGATCACCCGCGTGTCGTTCAGGATCAGCCGGTCGCCCGGGTTCAGGATCCGCGGCAGGTCGTGGACATGGGCGTCCCGCGTCTGGGGGCCATCGGCCACCAGCAGCCGCGCGGAGGAGCGCGGCCTTGCGGGCCGGGTGGCGATCAGCGCCTCGGGCAGGTCGAAATCGAATTCGTCGAGTTTCATTGCGTCTCGGTCTCGGTCAGGTCCGGCGGCGGCCGGCGAAAGATCTCGCGAAAGATGCCCGGCGTCAGGATCGACAGGGGATTCACGGACACGTTGGAACCCTGCGCCGTGCCGGTCAGCCTGTAGGAAAACCCGAACAGACCCTCCCGTCGCGGCGCAAACAGCGCCCCCACGAGCCCATTGACCATGTAGAGCGGCGAGACAACCCCCTGCATGTCGTAGCGCCGCGCATTGGTGTCGTAGACCCCATCCATCGAGATGCCCAGCGACGGGCCCACGGCCGCGCCCTCGGTCAGCGTCAGCCGCCCCGGGCCCAGCACGAAACGCGCGTCCACCGTGCCGAGATTGATCCCCTCGCCGCTGAGTTGCTCCAGAAGGCCCACGACGGAGATCAGGTTCAGAAGCTCTGCCATGGCCGGCGCGTCGCGCAGGCGCGGCCCCTCGATCCGGAGCGCGCCCGCATAGCTCCGCGGCGCGTCGAGCGACTGGAGGTTCAGTTGCATCCGCCCGCCATGGGCGTTGCGGAACACGCCCGCCGCGCGCATCACCGCCCCGCCATCGGAAGACAGCACCTGTACGTCCGGGCCAAACGCGCCCCGGCTCAGAAGGCCCGCGATCTCGGCCTCGCCGTTGACCCGCGCCTCGAATTCGCCCGCAAGCCCGGCGCCCGCATCGAAGCGCCCCGTCACATCCGTCAGGGCGAGGTCCGCGCCCAGTTCCACCCGGTTGAGCCGCGCGGTGACCGGCACCGGGGCCACCGGTGCGCCCGCCGCCCCGTCAAGCGCCGGTGCATCGGCCAGCGACACGCGGCCCCCGTCGATCTCGATGGCGGGCGGAACGCCGGCGCCACGTCCGACCAGTGCGCCCGCCACGTCGAGCCATGTGCCCGCGCGCAGCCGCTCCACGCTCAGCCGGTCTAGCCCCCCGCCCTCGGGCCGGAGCGTCGCGCGCCCCGTCATCTGCAGCCCCGGCCCCTCGAGCGCAAGCGCCGTGATCTCGGCGTTCGGCCCGAGCGCGATCTCGGCCTCCAGCGTGCCGGTCGCAGCCCGCCCCAGCTGCCAGCCGAGCGCCGGGACGGACAGCGCAAGTCCCGCGAGGTCGCTGGTCGCGCGAAGGGTGCCCGGCGCGCCGTCCGGCAGATCGAGGCGCAGATCGGCCGCGCCCTGCCCGTCGATCAGCCATTCGGGCAGCACGACACCCAAGGCCGCGAGCCCCGGCCGGTCGAGTACCGCGCGCGCCTCAAGCGCGGAAGACCTTGGCGCATCGGGCCCCAGCGCGCGGCGCCAAGTGCCTGTAAGGGAAATCCCCGCCAGCTCCGCCGCCCCGCGGACCGTGACAAGATCGGGGGCCAGCGTCACGTCGAGCCGGTCGGCCCGGAGCGCACGGTCCGGCACCAGCGCGTCGGAGGCGAACTCCGTCACCACGGCGCGCGCCGTCAGCCCCAGCTCCGGCAGGGTCGCGGGCGTTTCGCGGCGTTCGAGCCGGGTGCGGAACTCCGCGCTCAGCGCGACACTTCCATCGCCGATCCGCTCGGGCGTCATGTCGCCGTCGCGGAAGATGCTGAACGGCGGCCCGGCAAGCAGCGCGATGACATCTTGCAGCGCGCCGCGCCCCTGCACGTCGAAGGCGGCTTCTGCACCGCGCACGCTCGTGTCCGCCACGATCATCGTCGAACCGGCAACATCCACCGGGCCACCGCCCGCGCCCGCGCCCGTG
>CAZOBK010000107.1:0-6865 GCA_964578115.1 uncultured Roseicyclus sp. | reverse complement strand
ATAGGATCATTAAATATTACTGTCCTAGACTCAGAAACTAACGAAAGTGTCGGGGAAGATGTAAACTTAACTGTAGAGTCTGATACTGAGCAATTAACATTTACTCTAACTAATGGCCAAGGCATCATAGAAGGTCTAACTTTTGATACTAACTATACCGTACAATTTGAAAGCGCCTCTTATAATGAAGCATACTATGATTTATTTTATAATGAACAAGTATTTGATTTCTATTATTATATGAGACAAGACGGCACAAACATAACTGTGACTGTTACTGACGTACTTGCTAAACCACTCGATGAGGCACAGGTTGTTATTGAACGGTTCGTTAATGGCACATATAATACTATTGGTTCTCGGCTTACTGATATTCAAGGCCTTGCGTTCTTTAATATAGTTCAAGGAGACACCCACAGAGTAAGCGTTATTAAAGATGGATATATAACTCAAGAGTTTACGACACAATTCTTAGAGGGAGATATTGAAGTAGTGCTTGAGCAATCAACCCAGGTTGATTATGAAGGCGATACCTCGGGGATAGTTTGGGATTACTCGCCATCAGAAGGAGTTGTGTCGGGAGTTACTGTGTTTACATGGAATGTAACAGCAACAAATGATGATTTATCGCTATTAAGTGTTAAATTATATAATGGTTCGTCTCTTATCAGTTCTAATAGTTCCACAAGTTCAACAGGAGACCTTTTAACCATTACTCTTAACACTTCGCTATATGCTAATGATACATTAACTGCGGCGTACCGTTTCCAAAAAACGGACTTTGATCCATTAGAGATAATAGTTTCTTATCCTGTCGAGGTTTTGTATGATATTGATGCAGGGATACCTGAGTTTAGAACATGGGTAGCAACTAATGCCTCATTGACAGAAAGAATAATCTTATTAACTTTGTTAACACTAGTGTTTGCATTATTCCTAACAGTTGTTAAAATACCTGCTGTTGCTAATGTACCTATTACTGGGTTACTAACTATGTTCTTAGCGTATGTGTTTGTGTTAGATTTATTTGTTGTCGGAGTAGTAGTACTACCTATAATAATGGGAGGGCTGGTTCTAGCCAGTAAGTTACTGTAAAATGAACGGAAAATTTTTATTAATATTTATGATAATTGCAAATCTATTTGTATTAGCTGTCGGCTATGCTCAGTATCAAGCAGCGCCTACTGTAATAACTAAATCAGAAATAGCAGACAAAAACATAATACTTTCTGGTTTCTTTAATCTTGATGCAGATAGTTTCGAGTCTCAATCACAAATAGAAACAGGTAGCGAGCTTTCCGAGTCTGTCGCAGATTTCAATAAACCCCAGTCTGGTTTTACTGTTGCAGGAACAGCAGGACAAAGCCTAAGCTTTATTGATGCCTTGCAGTTAGTGTTTAGTTTCTTATCCTTACTTACTCCTGTACCTATTATAACATTCTTTTATGCGCTATCATTACCAGTATTCCCTTTAATGATAATAGCTACTGTTACAACAATGCTGTATATAATCTCTCTTGCAGAGTTCTTATTGCGGGGTAGTTTCTAATGACAGACTTTATTTTTTACTACATATTCCAAGGACTCAGCGCAGGCTTTGGCAATATATTATTATTAGCCGCTGGTGTTTCTTTATCACTGCTGGCAGTATTCTTAATTATAGACTTCGATATTTGGTACAGTATCTTATTTGCAGGTATGCCTTTGTATTTGTTTGGTATGTATCAAATACTCACAGTGCCATACGTAAACGCAGTAATAGTCCTCATAGCTACGCTGGTACTCGTATTTGCCTTTTACAGGATATTTTGGAGGTAATAGATGCAAAAGAAAAAAGATACTCGCAAATCGAAAGAGAATGGCCTTAATGTGTATTTGGCTATAGACATTACTAAGTCAGATAGCAAGTCAGTGAGAAAAACTCAATTTTAAGTAGTACATAGTAGTACTTATATTTATATAGTAGTTTTCCCAGAGTTTGTGTATAGGCGGTGATATGCACACAATGAAAACACTTACAGCTAAACAAGGTTTTACAGTACAGCTTATCGTTGCTATCGTAGTTGCTTTAATTATGGTTATCGCAGTTGCTGTACCTATCGCTAACGATGTTATTGAAAACCAGTCATTCACTGGTACTGATGCAGTAATTGCAGGTATAATCCCTACACTATTACTTGTAGCAGCAATCGTTTATGTAACTCGAATGTACTAAGGTATTATTCAAGATACAAACCCAAAGAAGTTAGCCGAGTCTCCTCTCGGCATTTTATCACGATGAAAATATTATATAAAAGTTTAATGCTTGGATTGTTTGTTTTATTTCTGATGCCTTTCGTATCTGCTCAATATTGCGGTGGCGATAACAATACGGTTTGTAATAATGTTACTTTTACAAATTCTGCATTAACCACGCAAACCGATAACTCTATATTTCTATTTTTTACAATAGCCATAGGTGTATTGTTATTAGCGGCAGGCTTTTATGTTATGAATCCTGCTTTAGAGGCGGCAGCAGGTATATGGTTTTTAATAAATGGTACTACTTTAATTGTTGATACTAATTATGCCACAGCAATATTTTATTTTTTAATTGGGGTTTCAATTATATTTCATACCATTATAAATTTACGAGAGTCTAAAAATAAATAATTCAGAGGGAAAGGTAAAAAATGACAGACGAAAACTATTATGAATCTCAAGGCCAGCAAGAAGTAGATACTGCGTGGTCTAACGTACAAATTCTTGATAAGCGTATTGAACCTGATAAGATAATACGTAGAGAAAAGATTAACCGTAATATAGTTATGGGTAATATTTCTAGAGCGCAGCAGCAACAGTACTCTAGCGAGAATAGGTATAACAGAATGGTAGAGGATGTGCCAGTTAATTATGGTGGTTGGTTCTTGCACGACTTTGCAAAGATGTCTATTAATAATGTAGAGTTCGACGTAACGCTTTCTCGGTCAGTAGACGGATTTAACCAGAAACAATTAAACACAACCAACCAAAACCAAAACATAAAAGAGGACAGAGATAAAGGAGGCTTTACAAGTTTCTTTAAAAGAAAACGGAGAGAATAAAAATGGATTTAATGACTATGATTTATATTTACATTGGAATCGCAGTAGTATTAATACTACTTCTAATGGGTGGAAAATGGCTAGTGTTCGGTTACCAGTATCTATTTGGTAAGATAAAGCATAAGGATGCAATGGGCTTAGTGTTCATGTATGATCTAAGCGGAAATATTGGTATGCCTAAGATAATAAATATGAACGCAGGCAAGTATGTTATCAAAGATAAAAAGACTAAGATGGAGAAAGAATACTTTTTCACTCGGGAGATGTTTCAGAGAACCAGTACGTTTTTTGGATTACCGTATGTAATATTATCACATGATGATTCTTTAACTACTGCAGGAATATACTTTCAACAGAATAAATTAGATGATCAGGGTAAACCTTCGCCTTTATTTTTTAAGTCGGAGGATGGGGAAGTAGTACCATATTTGAAACCTATAAAGCCATCTAACACTTTGCCGCCTGATATGGTAAAAGCAAGCGTTATTAGTCAGAACTTAAAACAGATACTTGCCGATGTATTATTTCAATATAAGACAGTATTCTTAATAGTGGCAGGTATTGGTATTGGAATAGGAGTTTTATTATTCTTTCAGTATAACATGGTATCAGAAACATTCCCACTTCAAGAGCAATTATTAAGAGAAGCTATAGAGGCAGCTAAGTCTTGTAGATTAACACCAGGGGTACAATAAAATGAACGGACTATTTAACCAGAAGAAAACAAAGAGTACGACCAGAAGCGAGAGCAGGTTGATTCCAAAGCAATGCGATTACTGCGACAAGGCAGCCGCACATATTATTGTGGTCGGAAGTTTAACAGGCCGCACCACTATTAAGTGTATGTGCCAAGGATGTATGTTGCGATGGGATGCAGATAAACTGGAGTTATGATAGCATGGTAGAAAAAAAGAACGGTAACAGGAACTTTAATAATGAGCGATTTCAATTAAAGCATTTAGACGGAAACCAGGTACTTGATAAGATAGATGTTAGTAAAGATGATATTATAGTTGCTGACAAGAAAGTTTGGCAAATGAACTGGAAAGACATTAAAGACAAGCGAGTCGCTTTTATTGATGAACGACTCTATAACTGGCGTAAAGCAAGGTGAATAAATGCCATCAAAAGAAGTAAGAAAGCCTTGGGCGATAGGAGAAATAAAAGAAGCATTACTTTTTGCCTATGTTAATTATCTTGAGAAGTATAACTCTTGGTTAAAAGGAGTGCAAAGAATAGAAAGTCCGACGGCCACAAGAAAAGAGTTTATTAGTGCCTTTGCAACATTTTACCATATTTGCGAGGCATACTACTTAAAAGACTTCGAAGAAGTTAAGAAAGAATTAGGACTATCTGATATTAAAAAAGAGGACTACGACGATATGTTATTTGATAACATAGATGATAGACGTTTATTTAAGTTAAGCAAAGCACTCAACCACTGGAATTATACGTATGGGTTTTTTAGAGTATATGATACAACTACTGAGTACGATGACATACAAGAGCAAGCCAACGCAGAGGAGGGTTTTTAATGCCATTCACTTATGAAGATATAAGACCTCTAAAAGAAAGAGTACGCCAACAAAAAAAGATGATGGAGGATACCGAGGATGACTGGGTATGCGTTGTCTGTGGTGATACTGGTTCAGGTAAATCATTATTAGTACTAAGTCTTTTTGAGGATTACTGTAAACAATACTTTACAGATTCTTCTTCTGATGAAAACTTTAAAGCATTTACTAATACTGATGAGGGCTGGATAAGAAGCATCAGTATGTTTAGAAATAATGCGTATAGAATGATAGTGCACGACGAAGCGGTTAATATTTTATATGCGAAGAACGCCATAACTAAAAAGAACAAAGGAGTTAATATTCTCTTTAAACAGATCAGAGGCAAGCAGTACTATCATTTTATGGTGATACCACAAGTTCACAGGATAGATAAAGAATTTAGAGAAGATCGTATTAAAAATATAATTTACGTTGAAAAGAAAAAAGATAAACGAATTGCTCATTATTATACTACGAAGCGTACTCACCAAGTATTAAATGAACTAGAGCAGATGAACAAGAACCGACGAGATAAAGATATGATTACTAGCCTTAAATACTGTAAGACTAAGCCTTTATTTAGTTGTATTGTGCCATTATACAAAGGCAAATACTTGAAGATGTATAAACCAAAAAAACACGAGAATATGAATACTGCTATAACAGAGGCAGAGATAACCTTCCTCGGCAAGAGCGCGGTTGATTCCTATGAAAGATTACAGAAAGGATACAAGATTCGCAAACTATTAAGCCAAGGGAAACTAAAGCAAGAAATAATGAAAGAGATGGGTATAAAAGACTACCAAACACTCAACAAATACGCTAAAATGGCAAAGACGCATGAAGAGTCAGTATCATAATGATAATGATTCTCATTATCGACGAGACTGTTTTTTTATAACGGAATAAATAATGGTAAGAAAAAAACTATATACTTATACTACGAAGAAGGGAAAGTTAGAAACTTTATCAGAGAATATACTATTATTATACTTTATTTTGGTATCAGTAGGTTATTTCTTTATTTTTTTTACTAATCCTATAGCTTTTTACTATGATCCTACTGCATCTGATGATACAATTACCTATATTGACTGTAATAATGAATCATTAAGAGAACCAATATCAAGAATTACACTTAATAATACTGACTGTGGCATAATATCATTAGCAAATGAGCCGCTGGCTAAAGATGAATATCCTATTTATTATTATGCGGTGTCTATTCAATGGTATATGATACTGTGGGGTGTGCTGCATATACTACTATTCAAACGAGAGGTACTAAAAAGAAAATGGGAAAAGATACTAAATTACATGGAACGTATAAAATAACACTGCGAAGGTTACCACAGAAAAAATGGTATATGCGTAAGACTCAAAACGAAATATGGTTATTTATAAATAAGATAATCGCTAAGGGGTGGGGTATTACCGATACAAGCTATAAAACAGATAATGAGATAGCTTATCAATATAAAGGTAGTGAGGAGAACTGCGACGAGCAAAGAAAAGTACTTGATAAAACATTTAGTAAGGATACCTATCTTGCGCCTCTTAAGAAATCTTGGAACTGGGTAAAGTCAAGATTTAAAAAAGATACAAAGCAAGACGTAGCAAGTAACGTAAATGGCTGGGATGATCTCCAAGAAAAAGTAGCAAGCTTTGGTATAGTAATAATAGAGGAGTATATTGAGGACAAGCAATAAATTTATATAGGAGAAATACCAATATTTACTTATGCCAAAAATAAGATTTTACGATCTAAAGAATAAAAAGTTTTTTACGACTGATAAGTATAAAACAGTTTCCAAGCGGACTAAGCGAGGCATGCGACGGTTTGCTGTTGCAAAGTCACCCCAAGGGGTAGAATCATGGAAGGTATTAGGAAAATGACTGATATGTTAGATAAAGATTTAAAGATGCTTGAAAAAAAGAAAGGTAAACTTTTTGACTTAAAAGGCGAAAAGCTAGTCCCAAACACTGTTATGAAAAAAGAGTTTTAATTAATTACGTTCTTACCCGTTAGTCGTTTGTCCCTTTCCCTTGCGAGTAATTTAATTACTCGTCGAGGGTTTGGGGTTTTCCAAACGCTTCTTTAAATATCTTTTTTTGTTTATCGCTTAGACACTGTTCTATATTTTCTTTTGATGGGATCATAGCTGCGACTTCTTTTTTATCAAAGAGCATAAAAGTAACCTCCTGTTCAGGAGATACTTTATTCTT
>CAZOBK010000106.1:0-6936 GCA_964578115.1 uncultured Roseicyclus sp. | reverse complement strand
GCCTGCGACGAGATCATGGACAAGATCGGCAAGCCGCGTGGCCTGATCGACTACATGGCGCTGACCGACGAGGCGAACGAACGCGCCGGCAACCCGAAAAAGCCGGTCTGGAAGCATGTCTTCCGTCTGCGCACGATCATCTACACCGCGCTCTGGTCCGCGGTTGGCGTGGGCCTCGTGGTGGCGCTGTTCGTGCGGTCGGATATCGACATGACCGTCGCACCGGTGCGCAACCCGCAATTCGTGACGCTGTCGGATGGGTCGATCCGCAACACCTATGACGTGCGGATCCGCAACATGACCCACCAGCCGACCGATTTCGAGATCACGCTGGCCTCGGACCAGCCCTTCGAGGTCGAGCTTGAGGGACAGGAGGGCAATATCGTCAACGTGCCCGCCGACAGCACGCATCTGCAGCGGGTCTACGTGATCGCGCCCCCGGGCAGCGAGCCGGCCGTCAGCAACCTCACGAACTTCAGGTTCTGGGTCGAGGACCTGAGCACCACGACGCGCACCCATCAGGACACCACATTCTTCGGGAGGGATCTGGAATGAGCAGCGAAGCGGAGGCGCCCAAAGGGGGGCGCGAACTGACCGGCAAGAAGGTTCTCGCGATTTTCGTGGCCATGTTCGGCACCATCATCGGGGTGAACCTGTTCATGGCCTACAATGCCATTTCCACCTTCCCCGGCATGGAAGTCTCGTCGAGCTATGCCGACAGCCAGACCTTCGACATCCGCCGCGACGCGCAGGAGGCGCTGGGCTGGGACGCGTCCGTGGGGCTGGACGGCGACACGCTTGTCCTGACGCTGGTCGACGATTACGGGCGCCCGGTCTACCCGGCGGAGCTTGATGCGCTTCTGACCCGTCCCACAAGCCGGCTCGAGGATCAGCAGCTCGTGCTCACACGCGGGCCGAATGGCACGCTCACCGCGCCGGTCTCGGTCAGCGAGGGGCGCTGGCGCCTGCGACTGACCGGCATGGCGCGCGACGGCACCGAGTACCGGCGCAACATCACCTTCGAGCTTCGGGGCTAGGGTCCCGATGGCGCGCGCATGACCGCCACCTTCGAACACGCCAAGCCCGGCGCCTGCGCGGCCTGCAACGTCGCACCGGCGGCCGAGCATCTGGCCGAGTTGCCGAAGGACGCGACCCTGATGCTGTCGCTGCCCGGTATCCATTGCGCGGGCTGCATCTCGGGCGTCGAGAAGGCGCTGAAGGCGTTTCCCGGCGTGCGTTCGGCGCGGGTGAACCTGACGCTGCGGCGCGCCGCCGTCGAGGCTGCACCGGATGTCACGGCCCAAGACCTCACGCAGCTTCTGGAGCGCGCCGGCTACGAGGCGCACGAACTCGACCCGGGCGTCCTTGCCACGACCGAGGCCGACCGGCAGGGGCGCGACCTGCTGATGCGTCTGGCCGTGGCGTTCTTCGCGATGATGAACGTGATGCTTCTGTCCGTGGCCGTCTGGGCCGGGGCTGAGGGCGTCACCCGCGACATGATGCACTGGATCAGCGCGGCCATCGCGATCCCGGCGGTCGTGTTCTCGGGCCGGCCCTTCTACGTCTCGGCCTGGGGCGCGCTGAGGGGCGGGCGGCTCAACATGGACGTGCCGATCACGCTGGCCATCGTGCTGGCGGTGGGCACGTCGCTCTACGAGACGATGATGTCGGGGCATCACGCCTATTTCGACGCCGCGATCATGCTGTGCTTCTTCCTGCTGGGCGGGCGGTATCTCGACCATCGCACCCGCGCCTCGGCGCGGTCGGCGGCGCAGGAACTGGCCGCTCTGGAGGTGCCGCGGGCCCTTCGCGTGACGACGGTGGGCGAGGAGACCGTCCCGGCGGCCGAGCTTGCCGTGGGCGATATCGTCCGGGTCAAGCCCGGGGGGCGCATTCCCGTGGACGGCATCGTGACCGAGGGCCAGTCCGAGCTCGACCGGTCGCTGATGACGGGCGAAAGCCTTCCGGTCTATGCCGGTCCCGGCACTGAGGTCAGCGCGGGCGAGGTCAACCTGACCGGGCCGCTGATGGTGGAGGTGCGCGCGGCGGGGCGGGACACGTCGCTGCACCGGATCGCCGACCTGGTGGCCGTGGCGGAATCCGGGCGCGCGAATTACAACTCGCTCGCCGATCAGGCCGCCAAGCTCTACGCGCCGGGCGTCCATATCCTTGCCGTTGTCGCGGCGGTCGGTTGGTGGATCTACACGCAGGATCTGCGCATCTCGCTCAACATCGCGGCGGCGGTGCTGATCATCACCTGCCCCTGCGCGCTGGGCCTTGCCGTGCCCGCGGTGACGACGGCGGCCTCTGGGCGTTTGTTCCGCAAGGGGCTCCTGATCAAGGACGGCACCGCGCTGGAGCGGATGTCGGAGGCCGACACGGTCGTTTTCGACAAGACCGGTACGCTGACCACCGGCGCGCCGGAACCCGTGGGCCTCGACAGCCATCCCGACGAGGCGATGGGCGTTGCGCTGGCTCTGGCCGAGGCGTCCTCGCACCCGCTGGCCGAGGCGCTGTCCGGGGCCCTGCGCGCGCGCGGCCTGCGCCCTGCCCGCATCGAGGGCGCGACGGAGGTGCCGGGATACGGCGTCGAAGGAATTTGGCGCGGCAAGCCGGTGCGCCTTGGCCGCGCGGCCTGGGTCGGCGCGGAGGCCCCCGACGTCACGGCGACTTTCCTCAGTCTGGGCGGCGAGCCGCCGCGCGCGATCCGCTTCACCGACACATTGCGCGAGGGCGCGGCCGAAACGGTCGCCGCGCTCAAGGCCTCGGGCCGCCGCGTGATCCTCCTGTCGGGCGACACACGCGGTGCCGTGCAGTCCTTCGCGGACCGGATCGGCATCGAGGAGGTCATCGCCGAGGCGCTGCCGCAGGAAAAGGCCGCGCTGGTCGCGCAGCTTTCCGAGGAGGGTGCGCGGGTTCTGATGGTGGGCGACGGGCTGAACGACACTGCCGCACTGGCCGCCGCCCATGTCTCGATTTCTCCGGCCTCCGCTCTGGATGCCGCGCGGACGGCCTCGGACATGGTTCTGATGGGCCGTAGCCTTGCACCTATCGCGGATGCCTACACGACCTCGACCTCGGCCGCGCGGCGCATCCGCGAGAACTTCACCATCGCGACCGTCTACAACGTGCTGGCCGTTCCGCTGGCCATTGCCGGTCTTGCCACGCCTCTGATCGCCGCCTTGGCGATGTCGATGTCTTCCATTACGGTCTCTCTCAACGCCCTGCGATTGAAGTGAGGCACGTATGGACATCCTCGGCATCCTGATCCCTGTCAGCCTGTTTCTGGGCCTTCTGGGGTTGGGTGCATTCTTCTGGATGCTGAAGCGGGGTCAGTTCGAGGACCCCGAGGGCGACGCGAACCGCATCCTCACCGAGGATTACGACGATAAACCCAAGTCATGAACGCGGCGCCGCGGTGATCGCGTGTCAGGGCCCGAAGGTCTCGCAGGCGATGTTGCGCACTGCCAGACGTGCGCAGGCGCGCAAGGCTTGATCTTCGGTCATCCCGGCGAAACGCGCCTCGTAGCCGCCCTGTCGCTGAACCACGCGCCTGAGCGCATCGTCGAAGGTCCCGAGCTCCGCCAGAGCCGTGCGCAGCAAAAGCCGTTCTGCGGAATGGTGCGAATTCTGCCGTCCCAGAGAGACACCATAAAGACGCGAGCCGGTGGACGAGGCACGGGTCACGACCTCCGCCACGGCGGTGGCCGCTGGCGTCGGCGCAACAAGGCTCGCCTGCGCCTCGGGACGGGGCAAGGGGACGGCCGCCGTGGCCTCGAGCGGTTCCGTGACGGTTTCGTCCGGCGCGGGGTCAAGCGCCTCGGTCAGCGCGCGTGCGACAGCCTCGGGCGCGACCGCCGATGGCCGCGGCGACGGTTCCAGAAGCGCCTCGCCCACGGCGTCCTGCACGGCCTCGCCGATCGCGGCGACAAGCGCAGGCTCCGGAGCCGCGAGGCCCCGTGGCATGGGCCTCATGCTGCGCGAGACGAGGCCGGTGGGCCGCACTGTCCGGCTGGCGGGGCCGTCGTCGTCGTATTGCGGCAGGCCGGGTGCACGTATCGTGGCGGTGCTGGGCGCGCGAGCGAAACCCATGTCCAGAAGCTCCATGACGCGCTGGTTGCGCCACGCAGCAGACCGTCCGCCGAACACGGTCGCGATGATCCGTTCCTGCCCGCGCTGGGCCGAGGCCACGAGATTGAAGCCCGCCGCGCGAGTATAGCCTGTCTTGATCCCGTCGGCGCCGGAATAGGCGTTCAGCACGTGGCGGTTGGTGTTGCGCACCTGCGCGATGCCCGCGCTGTCCTCCCGGCGGGAGAAAAGGTTGTAGTATTGCGGGTAGTCGTAGACCATCCGTCGCCCTAGGAGCGTCATGTCGCGCGCGGTGGACATGTGGCCGTCCTCGGTAAGTCCATGGGCGTTGCGGAAGGTCGTCCGCGTCATGCCGAGCGCACGGGCGGTGCGGTTCATGCGCCGCGCGAAGGCGGCCTCCGAGCCGGAGATCGCCTCGGCGATGGCTGTGGCGGCATCGTTGGCCGAGCGGATGGCGGAGGCGCGGATGAGAAACCGGAAGCGGATCGTGGACCCGGCGCGCAGGCCCAGCTTCGACGGCGGCTCCGCCGCGGCATTCCGCGAGATGCGCACCTCCGTGTCGAGGTCGATCTCGCCCAGCCGCACGGCCTCGAACGCGATGTAGAGCGTCATCATTTTCGTCAGGGACGCAGGATGCAGCCGCGTGTCCGCATTACGCGAATGCAGCACTTCGCCCGTTCGGGCATCCACTACCATCGCGGCGTAGGGGGCCGCGCGCGCCGGTGTGGAAAGGGCAACGCAGAAAAGGACAATCAACGCCACGACGGGCGCCATCAAACGTGGTGTGGTCACGAAACCTGCTCGCTCTGCCTAATGGTCGCCGTCTGAAGCGGCTTTTGTCGAAGCTTATGCGAAGTTCGGCGGAAAATCCATGGCCGATTCTCCAAGGTTCCGGCGCGTTTTCGCGCGGTGGCATCGGGTCGGGGTCGTCGTGCGCGTGGGCGCAAGGTTGAGCGATTGCCCGCGTGGTTCTTTTCGCGCAAAAGTGGTAGCGAGCCGAGAACGCAAGACGTGTCGAGAGACGGAGTAAGCCCCCGATGAAGGATATTTTCGACGACCGCAAATCCCGGGCTTCGACCTGGTTCCGGAGCCTTCGCGACGACATCGTCGCAACCTTCGAGGCGCTTGAGGATGCCCAGGGCGGCGACGCGCCCGCCGGCCGGTTCGAGGTGTCGCAGACGCAGCGCCGCTCCGAGGACGGATCGGATGCGGGCGGCGGCCTGATGAGCGTGATGCGCGGGGGGCGCGTCTTCGAGAAAGTGGGTGTCAACGTCTCCACGGTCTACGGCCAGCTGGGCGAGCGCGCCGTGGCCGCCATGTCCTCGCGCAAGAACATGGAAGGGCTGAGGGACGATCCGACCTTCTGGGCCTCGGGCATCAGCCTTGTCGCCCACATGCAGAACCCGCATGTCCCTGCGGTGCACATGAACACGCGCATGTTCTGGACGCCCGTGGCGCACTGGTTCGGCGGCGGGTCCGACCTCAACCCCGCGATCGAATATGACGAGGACACGGCGCATTTTCATGCCGTCCTCAAGGATCACTGCGACCGGCACCAGCCCGACTATTACGACCGCTTCAAGGCCTGGGCGGACGAGTATTTCTACATCCCCCACCGCCACCGCGCCCGTGGCGTGGGCGGCATCTTCTACGACGACCTGAACACCGGCGACTGGGAGGCGGATTTCGCCTTCACCCAGGACGTGGGCCGCGCCTTCCTGCCGGCCTTCGTGCCTTGCGTGGAGAAGCGGCGGCACACGGAGTGGTCGGAGGCCGACCGCGAGGCGCAACTGGTGCATCGCGGGCTCTACGCGGAGTACAACCTGGTTTATGATCGGGGGACGAAATTCGGGCTGGAGACGGGGCACGACGCCAACGCGGTGCTGATGAGCCTGCCGCCGGTGGCGAAGTGGACCTAGGCGGTCGGATCTGAACGGAGTATCCGTGCTGACGCTGCGAGGCGCCGTGCGGCGGGCCTTGCGCCGGCCGGCGCCTACGGGATACGCAGATGCGCGACCGGACGGAGACGCACGACATGGCGCAATCGCAGGTGAGCGTGTTCTTCGTCTACAAGCGCAGCTCCCGCTATCTTGGCTCGACCATGATGCGGGGCTTTCAGCTCTGCGAGATCCTGAAGCAGCATGGATCGGGACGCTTCGAATACGCCATGAAGCCAATCCCGACGATGCGGTTCGGTGCGATGAGGAGCCTCTGGGCACGCCGACAGCCGCCTGGGTCAGTCTTTGTCTTCGTCAAGGACGCAATTGATCGGCTGGACGAGGGGGCGCTAGGCATCCTTCACGCGCGGGCCGCTGCAGTGCTGCACGATCCGATCGACCGGAGCATCGAGGACACACCACTGCGGCATGTCGACTTGCACCTGGCTACCTCCTGCGTCCAGCACGAGGCGCTTACGTTGCACCTGGCGGGAGCGGGCGCCACGTCGGGCCTGCTGCTGCACCAGCCGGACACCCGTCTCTTTGGTTTTCTCGATCTGCCGTCTGACAAGCTGCATCCAGCCTATTTCGGAAATCCGATCAACGCGTTCCTGCCCGGGCCGGTGGTGGAGCGCGTGCCGTTGGTGGATGTCGGAATGACCGAGGGCATGGACGCATCCTGGCGAAGTTTTGCCACGGCAAATTTCCATTACGGGGTGCGTCCAGCCGAGCAGGTGGGCCATCAGACGGTCTTTAAGCCGCTGACCAAGGCTACGACGGCCGCCGTCTGCGGTGCGCCGATTATGGTCAACCGAACGGCTCACGACGCCGAGGCGCTTCTCGGGGCCGACTATCCATACCTTGTCGATCAGATCGACACCGAGGGCGTGTTGGCGGTTCTTGACCGCGC
>CAZOBK010000105.1:0-6950 GCA_964578115.1 uncultured Roseicyclus sp. | reverse complement strand
ACGACCAATTGATTAACAGTCAACTGCTCTACCGCTGAGCTACGCCGGAACTGGCCGGTGACATAGCAACTGCGATTTTTCATGTCCAGAGGGCGGATGGCAAAATCGGCATGCCACGGGACATCCGGCGCTCAGCGGAGGTGGAAGCGCGCGTCCATGCGAACGTCCCCGGCGCAGGCGGCCTCGGATCGTGCCCAGAGGTCAATGAGATGCGCCAGCACGTTGCGGGCCGCCGCCGGCAGGAGGGCGGGCGCCACGTCGGTGTAGATGGCCTGCGCGAGCTCTTCGGCGGTGGCCATGCCCATCCGGCCAAGGGCCACGCGAATCTGCGCCTCGCGGCCACGCCGATGCGCGATCAACTCGGCCACCCGCGCCTGCGGGTCGGTGACCGGATCGCCGTGGCCGGGGTAGTAGACCCGGTCCTCACGGCTGGCCAGTTTGTCCAGCGATGACATGAAGGCTGTCATGTCGCCATCGGGCGGCGAGACGAGCGAGGTCGACCAGCCCATCACCATGTCGCCTGAAAACAGCGCCCCGCGCCACGCGAAGGACAGGTGATTGGCCATGTGCCCGGGCGTGGCGATCACCCCGATCTCGCCCCAGCCGCCCGCGACCGTGTCGCCCTCTGCGATCCGGTGGTCGGGTGCGAAACCCTCGTCCACGCCTTCGCCGCCGCCAAGCGCGCCGTCGCGGGCCAGCGCCGCCATGGTCTCGCTCCGGCCCCAGTCGGAGGGTCCCGCCGCAAGGACCGGCGCGCCGGAGGCCTCGGCCAGCGCGGCGGCAAGCGGCGCGTGGTCGAGATGCGAATGGGTCACGAGGATCGCGCCGATCCGCTCACCGGGGGCGAGCGCGGCGAGGATCGCGTCGCGATGCGCCCCGAGCGCGGGGCCCGGGTCGATCACCGCCACCTCGCCCGCGCCGAGGATATAGGTGTTGGTGCCGCGAAAGGTCATGGGCGAGGGGTTGGGTGCCAACACGCGCCGCAGTCCCGGCTCGAGTTCCGCTACCGTCTCTGCGGTTTGCGCTCTTTCCATCCCCGCTCGCCCCCGATTAGATGCGCCCATGAACCCGTTTCTCTGGTTAAAGCGCCTCATGCCACGCGGCATCTACGCCCGCGCGGCGCTGATCCTGATCATCCCGGTGCTCGCCGTCCAGCTTGTCGTGTCCTCGGTGTTCATTCAACGCCACTACGAGAACGTGACCGAACAGATGGCGCTGGCGCTGACGCTCGACCTGAACCTAATCCTCGACACCTTCGCGCGCGACGGGGCCGAGGCCGGGGAGGCGACGGCCCGCGCCTTGCAGGTGGAGGTTCAGCCCCCGCGTGGCCTGACCGGGGATCGTCGGCTGTTCTACGATCTGTCGGGCACCGTGATGACGGATATCTTCTACGACCGGCTGCCGAACGTGACCGGCGTCGACCTGCGCGAGAACTGGCGCGAGGCGGTGATCGCGATCGGCCCGCGGCAGGGGCGTCCCGCGATGGACCTCGTGGTGACCCGTCAGCGGCTGTCGGCGTCGAACCCGCATCAGCTGCTGGTGATCATGGCCTCGACCGGCATCCTGATGACGGGGCTGGCCTACCTGTTCCTGCGCAACCAGCTCAGGCCGATCCGGCGCCTGGCCGTGGCGGCCGAGGATTTCGGCAAGGGGCGCACCGTGCCCTACAGGCCTGGCGGTGCGGACGAGGTGCGGAGCGCGGGCCGCGCCTTTCTGGAGATGCGCGGCCGCATCGAAAGCCAGATCGAACAGCGCACCATGATGCTGTCGGGCGTCAGTCATGACCTGCGCACGCCGCTCACACGGATGCGACTGGGCCTGTCGATGCTGGACCAGACGCCGGAGGTGCGCGACATCGAGCGCGACGTGGAGGAGATGGAGGGGCTTCTCGACACCTTCCTCGATTTCGCCCGCGGCGAGGCGCTTGACGATCCCGAAGAGGCCGATCCCGCGCGGTTGGCCCGCGAGGTGGTCGAGGACGCGCGGCGCGGTGGGGGCGCGATCACCTATGAGGGGCCGGACACGGCCGAGCCCGTGCACATGCGGCCCAAGGCGATCCAGCGCGCGCTGGTGAACCTCGTGTCGAACGCGCTGCGCTACGGCGACACGGCGGTCATGTCCGTCCGGCTGCTCGACCGGGCTCTGTGGTTTTCGGTGGAGGATAACGGCCCGGGCATTCCGGCCGACCGGCGTGGTGACGCGGTGTTGCCCTTCCTGCGGCTCGACAGCGCGCGCAACCAGGATCGCGGCAGCGGCGTGGGCCTCGGCCTCGCGATCGCCAACGACATCGCGAAGCGCCATGGCGGCACGTTACGCCTTGGCGACAGCAAGACGCTGGGCGGGTTGCGCGTGGACCTGGTCCTTCCACGCTAGCGGCCACGCTGGGGGCGGTCGTTCCGGCCCAGAAGCCCGTCCATCGCCTGCTCGAAAAGACCGGCGCGGGCGGCGGCGCGGGCGCGCCGCGTGTCTCCGCCGACCCAGTCGGCGCCGGCCTTGTCGATGGCCATCCTCGAATAGGTGTCGAGCGCGAATAGCGCCAGTCTCAGCTTGCTCACGGGGGCGACCCTCCGTCCTGAGTGGGGCGTCCCTCTTCCGATGAGTCAGTTTTGCGCCGAAGGACGCCGCTCCATGATGGAGAAAAGCCGTGCGCGGGGGGAAAGTTCCCTGATTGCGCACGGAATGGGCGTCAGGAACCGCGGGTTGCGGCGGGATTGGTGCGTTCGGTGACGGCCGCGCGGCTCAGCCGGCCGCCTTGAAGCGGTCCATGGCGACGACCGCGCCGGGCATCTCGACCCAGCTCAGATCGCCATTGTAGCGCCACGCCATCCGCCCGCTAGCGTCGAGCGCGAAGAGGTGCAGCCAGCGGTTGTCGAACAGGTCCCTCACGCCGTCATGGCGCTTGAGGATATCGGTCATCGCCTCCCTCGGGGCCTCGATGCAGACCGACAGCCGCAGGGGATCGTGGGCATAGCCCTCGCCGTCATGGACCGACTGCCACGGCAGGCCCGCGCGCAAGACGCCGCCATTGCCCTCCAGCACGCCGATGCCGCCGGCGACGTTGTGCAACAGCTTGTTGCCCGCCCCGAAGGCGTCCGGTGCGACGGTGGAGCCGTAATATTGCAGGCTGATCCAGCTCGCCACCACGACGGGGGCCGTCATGATCAGCTCCAGCACGCCGAAATCCTTGTCCTGCTGCCAGTCGTAGTCATGCAGGAAGGCGCGACCCTCAAGGCTCTTGCCCGCGGTCCGCTGCCGGGGCGCGGCGACAAACGCCTTGCAGCCGGCCAGCGCCCATTCCGGCCGCGTCTCGGCCCAGTCGCGGCTGCGCAGCTCGATATCGCCCTGGCCCTTCGCGCGCGGCAGGCGCAGGGCGCGTTCGCCGCGCGTCATGCCGCCGGCGGATTTGAACCAGGTTTTCGCCTGCTTGATGTCCCCGCCATGGTCCGGGGCGGGGTGGTCGGCCTCGTAGAGGATCATCGCGTCGGTCGTGGTGTCGTGCATCGCGCCCATGAAGTGGGTGTCCCCGGGGATCTCGATGCCGCGCTCGCGCAGGCCCTCGCGCACATCGTCCGCGTTCAGAAGGCCCGCCAGAAGGCGCGCGTTCACCTCGCCCGAATAGCCGCCGCAGGCGCCGCAATGCAGGCCGCTGGCGAAGGGGTTGTTGACCACGTTTGCGCCGTGGCCCGCGAAGATGACCAGCCGCGCGAAATTCCTGGTCAGCGACATGGCCCGCAGGATTGTCTCGGCCGCACCGACCCGGGCCTCGGTGTCGAGCGCCGGATCGAAACGCGGCGCGGGGCCGCCGGGGGCGTCGTTGGGCGCCATGTGGAGCGCGTCGCGCACCAGTTTGCCGGCGTAGATCGGTCCCGTCGCCTCGACGAAGGCGAAGGAGGACACCGCCGCCAGCTTGAACCGACCCCAGGCGCGGCTTGCGCGGGCGCGGAAGCGCGCGGCGAGATCGGCCTCGGGGTCGTCGCCTTCGGAGGTGGAGGTGACGCCGGGGTTCAGAAGGACCGGCAGGCGCAGCTCTTCCACGTCCGAGGCAAAGCCCTTGTGCGCCGCCGTCAGGCCGAAGAAGCCCGCGAAACCGATGGTCTGGATCGACGGGTCGAGCGATTCCAGCGCGCGGCGGAACACTTCGGACCGCACGTCGATGCAGAAGCCGACCTGAAGGGCGGGGCGTTCCGTGTGCTCGGCCACGGCCTCGGCGGCGAAGGTCTCGGCCAGCCCGCGCTGGACCGCGCGTTCCCATGCCTCCTGCAGGATCGCGTTCGCGGCGAAATCGGCGTCGATGGTCACCGGCGCCTCATGCGCCGCGATCACGTCGGCCCAGAGCGCCGCGATCCGGTCGCCGTATTGCGCAAAGAGCGCCTCTTCCCACAAGAGCCGTATGGTCAAGAGATCGGTGAGCGTGTCGTCCGTCGCGCCCGCAAGCTCCGCCTGCCAGAGATGGTAACGCCCGACCTGGCCCCAGCCGCCCAGCGTGAACAGAAGCTTGTGCAGATAGGTCTCCAGCGCCGCCTCGGGCAGGCCCAGCGTGCCAAGCGCCTGGCGCTTGGCTTCGTCGGCTGTGTCCGGGGTCTCGCTGACGAATTGCGCGAAGCCCTTGAGACCGGCGATTTCCGGGGTCAGGTCGTGGGTGGCGTATTGCCGCCACGCGTCATAGGCGCCGCGCCGGCGCGGGGCGGCCCAAAGCGCCTGTCCCTGGTCGAAATAGCCCGCCGCCCAGAGGCCGAAGCGGTCGGCGATGATGCCGGGCCAGTCCAGCCCCGAGACTTGAGCGGCCAGGTCCGCAACGGTCGGCTGCGGCGTGGGGGCAGGGGCCTCGGTCCCGGCCAGCCGTTTGACCGCCTCGAGGTCGAGCCCCTGCGCGTCGGCACTGGCGGCGATGGCGTCGAGGATGTCCTGATCGGTGATCGCGCCCTCGGCGATGAGGCCCGCGTAATGGGCGCGGGGCATCGTCACCGCCACGCCCGCCACGCGGCCGAGGCGCGCGCCGGTCTCGGCGAGCGTTTCGCCCGTCTGACCGAGATAGGGGTTCACCGCCACCGAGGAGGCGAGCGGCCAGACCGGGGGAATGGCGCGCGCTGCGGCGTCGCTGGCCTTGGCGATCTTCGTCAGGGAAATTTTCGATGGGTTGGACATCGGTGTCACTCCTTAGCCAGCGTTCAGGACGGCCGCGCGATCGACCAGCCGCGCAGTAGCTTGTCGAACACCGCGTTGATGTATAGACCGTTGGACAGGTGGACGCGCAGCCCTGCCGAGGCCGGGTGATACGCCCAGAGCGGGAAGAGCGCCTGCGCGATCGCCACGAGCCCGAAGCTCAGCAGCGCCAGCACGATCAGTGCCCATTCCAGCGGACCCGGCGCGGGCGTGGCGGGCAGGGTGCCGGCCATCAGCCACTCCGCCCCCGTCTGCAGCGCGAAATATCCCGTCGCGGCGGCGAAGGAATAAAGCGCCGTGCGCTGGGTCAGCACCTTGGGCGCGGCGTCGGCCAGACCCTGCGCCAACAGATAGGCCACGCCGAAGATCAGGATGGCGCCGAGCGCGATGGCCTGCGGCGACTTGCCGGTGAAGCCGAAGATCAGACCCACGACCGCGTAGATCGCCAGCGCCAGCACGAAGGCGCGGCCGACCGCGACCCCGTTGGGGATCGCGACAGGCCCCGGCCGCCGGATCGCGGCCACGCCGTCCACGGCCATGCCCGAGGCGAGGAAGGCATGCGCCTTGTAGAGCGAATGGGCCACGATATGCAGCAGCGCCAGCGGGAAGAGCGCGAGGCCGCATTGCAGGATCATGAAGCCCATCTGCGCCACGGTGGACCACGCGAGCGAGGTCTTCACCGCCGATTGCGTCAGCATCACCAGCCCGCCGAAGAGCGCCGTGAAGCCGCCGACCATGACGAGGACGGCAAGAACCCCGGGCGAGAGCAGCATCACGTCGGAGAACCGGATCAGGAGGAACCCGCCCGCGTTGATGACGCCGGCATGAAGCAGCGCGGAGACCGGGGTGGGCGTCTCCATCACCTCGGTCAGCCAGCCATGGGTCGGGAACTGCGCCGATTTCAATATCGCCGCCAGCGCCAGCGCGCCAGCGATCCAGGTGGCGCCGGGCTGCGTGTCCACGGCGGCGGCCATGTTCAGGATCGTCGCGATGTCGCCGGTGCCGAACTGTGCGTGCAGCACCACGACGGCGATGATGAGCGCGGCATCCCCGGCCCGTGCCGTCACCCATTTCTTGCGTGCCGCGCGCTGGGCGGCGACCCGCTCGGGGTAGAACAGAAGGAGCTTGTGCAGAAACACGCTGGTCAGGATCCATGCCACGGCCAGTTGCAGCGTGTTGCCCGAGATCACCAGCATCATCACCGCCGCCAGCGTCGCGCAGAGCCAGCCGGTGAACGCGCCCTGCCGCGCCTCGCCATCCATGTAGGTGGCGGCGTAGCGCAGGACGACCCAGCCCACGAAACTGACGAGAACCAGCATCACCGCGCTGACCGCGTCGAGCCGCGCGGAAATCCCCAAGCCCCCGATGCCGATCAGCGGGCTGGTCGCCGGCCCGTTGACGATCAGCAGAACGCCGGAAAGGACCGCGATGCCAAGCGCCACGAGTGCGGAGATCTCCACGGCGCGCAGCATGTCGGCGGGGCGGAACTGCGGACCCCTTGAGGCCAGCACAGCGGCGACGATCAGGGCGAGTGGCGCAAGAAAGGGCAGGATGGCGATCGACACGGGGACAGTCTCCTTCTGGCCGTGAGTGGCTTCGGAGAGGGGTAGCAGCCGGTTTGACGACAGAAAAATTCATTGTTTGCGTCTTATCGTTCTGTTTTTAAGATTGAACGATGCGCGCGCCCACGGATCTGCCCGCGCCTGTGCCAGCGGATCGGCATGCGCCGGCACGGACGCGCAAGGACCGGCAATATGACGCGGAAACGTGGTAGGCCCGGAGGGACT
>CAZOBK010000104.1:0-7238 GCA_964578115.1 uncultured Roseicyclus sp. | reverse complement strand
CCCTGGTCGATCACCTTCAGCGTATCCTCGGGCGTCAGGCAGGCGGCCGAGACCTGCACACCGCCCGTCCCCCAGCCATAGGGCATCGGCATCTCGCGCGAGGCGAAGGGCACCTGGTAGCCCGGCACGGCGACGCCTTTCAGGATCGCGCGGCGGATCATCCGCTTGGTCTGTTCGTCGAGATAGGCGAAATTGTAGTCAGACATGATGCGCCGTCCTGCCCGCGAGGGGTCGCCTTGGAATTGCCGGTTTCTTGAAGGAGCGTCGCGCCAGAGAAGGAGACGCGACATGTCCGAAAACTGGATCGTGATGGCCATCGGCGGGCTCTTCGCCCTGTTCCTCGGACGCTCCGCCATCATCGCCTTCTGGCCCGAGAGCGAGGCCGCGAAGTTCTGCGAGTTCCAACTCGGCTTCATGGATGGTGCCGGCGACAGCGACGGGGAAGGAGACGGCGGCGGGGATGGCGGCGGTGACTAGGCTCATTCCGCGGCCTCCCGCGCCTGACCGGCCATCGCCTCGGCCCTGAGCCTGCGGATCAGCTCCAGCTCGGACTGGAAATCGACGTAGTGCGGCAGCTTGATGTGCTCGAGGAACCCCGTCGCCTGCACATTGTCGGCGTGGTAGAGCACGAATTCCGCATCCTGCGCGGGCGCGCCGACGTTATCCTCGCCCAGTTCCTCCCAGCGCAGCGCCCTGTCCACCAGCGCCATGGAGATCGCCTTGCGCTCCGTCTGGCCGAAGACGAGGCCGTAGCCGCGGGTAAACTGGGGCGGTTCGGTCTTGGAGCCGGTGAACTGGTTGACCGTCTCGCATTCGGTCAGGACAACCTCACCCAGCTCGATGGAAAAGCCCAGCTCGGGGATGTCCATTTCCACCGGAACGGTGCCGATGCGAAGCTCACCCACGAAGGGGTGGTTCCGCCCGTAGCCCCGCTGCGTGGAATAGGCCATCGACAGGACGAACCCCTCGTCGCCCCGCGTCAGCGCCTGCAGTCTGAGCGGCCGGTCCGCAGGAAAGTCCAGCGGCTCCCGCGTCAGGTCGCGGGGCCTGTCGCCGCCTTCGGGCTCGGACTGGATCAGGTCCTCCCGCGCCAGAAACCCTGTGACGTGGGGCATAGGCACCTCAGACGGTGCGCCTTCCTCGGCCTCCGGCGCGTCCAGACCTTCAGCGGCCAGCGCGAAGTCGAGCAGACGGTGCGTGTAGTCGAAGGTCGGACCCAGAACCTGCCCGCCGGGGAGGTCCTTGAAGGTCGCCGAGATACGGCGGTCGCAGGCCATGGCGCCGGTGTCCACCGGGTGCGAGGCCCCGAAGCGCGGCAGCGTCGTGCGATAGGCGCGGATCAGGAACACCGCCTCGATCAGGTCACCACGCGCCTGCTTGATCGCCAGCGCCGCGAGATCGGGATCGTAGAGCGACCCCTCGGCCATCACCCGGTTGACGGCAAGCGCCAGCTGCTCGCGGATCTGCGCGATGGAAAGCTCGGCCACCTCCGTGTCTCCGCGCCGTTCCTCCGCCAGCCAGGCATGGGCATTGTCGATGGCCCGTTCGCCACCCTTGACGGCAACATACATGGCTCAGACCTCCTCGACGCGGGTGGAACGCGGCAGACCGGCGACGCGGTCATCGCTGGTGAAAAAGCAATCGAAACCCAGCGGGAAGCGCGCCCGGTTCTGCTGGAACGCGGCGGTCTCCGGCAAGGAGAGACGCGTCTCGGTCTCGACCCCGGGGCCGGTGAGGCGCTGGCCAGTGGCGGAAAGCGCCGGCATCTCCACGATCAGCGTCGCCGCGCGATCGGGGTATTCCGCCGTTCCGATGGCGAAGCGGTCCACGGGCTGCAGCGCCTCCCACGTGCCCAGCGCGAAACCCGCCGCCTCGGCCGGAACAAGCGGCGCACCTGTGTGGAAGGTGATCCAGCCGCGCAGCGCCTCGATGTCGTGCGAGGGCGCGAGATGGACCGGCGTGGTCCCGTCGCAGAGCGTCAGCAGAATCGCGCCGGCGGCGGGCGAACACGGCGCGGGCGGTGTGGCGCCCGAGAGCGCCTCGATCCGGCCCGGGCGGCTCAGCGCCTGAAGCGCCGCGCGAAAGGCATGGGCCGCCGCCCGGGCTGGATCGGCGAAACCGCCTTCGAGATACTGCTCCGTCATCCGTTCTCTCCGCGCACCATCGTGAAAAACTCCACCTTCGTGGCCGCCGCCTTGGCCGCGCGGGACCGTTTCCCGGCCTCCGCCTCGGCCCGCAGGGGGGCCAGAATGGCCGTCTCCAGCGCGTCCCCCTCGCCGGCCTCGCAGAGCGCGTCGATCAGGGCCGCGACGCGCGCGGCGTCCTTGTCGCGCCCCTGCACATGGCCATGGCCCACGGCACCACCCGAAAGACGCACCGTCGCGCGGGTGATCGTCATCTCGCCGAGGTTGAACGGCGCCCCCGTCGCCCCGGCGCGCCCGCGCACCATGACCGTGCCGATCTCGGGCGGGCGCAGGACGTCATGGGCAGGCATCTCGCCCCCCGCAAGCCATCCTGACCAGAGCGCCAGCAGACGCCCCGAGGGCGCTTTTGCCAGCGTCGACAGGCGCGCGCGCCGCGCCTCGGTCTCCGGGCGCGCGGTGGCCTGTGCGATCCTTTCCATCGTCGAATTCGACATCTTGCGGGATTGTCCATTTATTTATACAACTATACAAGCTGATACCCCCGTGGCAGGGTCCTCGGCAAGCCCGGCCTCGTGAAACTTTGGTGACATCTTGGGACGACCCGCCCTCTGGACCTCGATCCGCGACCAGCTTGGCGATGAAATCGCCCGGGGCCATTACGCGCCGGGCGAACGCCTGCCCACCGAGGCGCAGCTTGCCGCGCGCTTCGGCGTCAACCGGCACACGGTGCGGCGCGCGCTGGCCGATCTGGCCGACACCGGTACGGTGCATGCAAGGCGCGGGGCCGGCGTTTTCGTCCAGCATCGCCAGATGCCTTACCCGATCGGCAAGCGCGTGCGGTTCCACCAGAACCTCGCGGCCGCCGGACGGGTGCCGGAAAAACGGACGCTGATGCTCCAGACGCGCGCGGCCAGCCCTCAGGAGGCTGAAGCACTGAAGCTGGCGGAGGGCGCGCGGGTCCATGTCTACGAAGGGCTGAGTTTTTCCGACGAGGTGCCCATCGCTCTGTTCCGGTCGGTCTTTCCCGCCCAGCGCCTGCCAGAGATGATCGCGGCCCTGCGCGAGACGGGATCGGTGACGGCCGCCTTCGCCGCGCACGGCATCGAAGACTACACCCGCGCGCGCACAGAGATCACGGCGAAGCCCGCCGATGCGACGCTGGCCGCGCAACTGAGGCTGTCGCCCGGCGCGCCGATCCTGCGCAGCGTCGGTGTGAACGTGGATGCCGGGGGCACGGCGCTGGAATACGGGCGCACGTGGTTCGCGGGCGACCGGGTGACGCTGACGCTGGGCGCCGACGCGCTGTGAGCGGAGCGCGACCGGGTGGGGCACGTCGCGCATACATCGGCGGTTAACTCCGCGCGCCTATGGTCGGTGCGTGGCCGGTGGAGGTCTTTCCACCGTGCTTCACGAAGACACCCACCAAACCCGTTTCAAGCCGTCCCGGCCCCGGAAAGACATGATGCTTAGCCCAATTTCGGGGCCCTCCCCCACGCCGCCCCACCCCCCTGCCGCCAGGATGTGGCCGATGCCTTTCGGCCTCGCCAAGCGCGTCTTCGATCTTGGGTTTTCCGCTCTGGTTCTCGTGCCCCCGCTCCTGTTGGTGGGCGCCTGCCTTCTCGTCCTGAACCCTGTTCTCAACCCCGGCCCGCTGCTCTATCGGCCGCGGCGCATGGGACGCGGCTGCACGCCGTTCCGGATCTACAAGTTTCGCACGATGGCGCCCGCCCCTCCCGGTGCGTGGCGCGGCCCTGAAGACCCCGTCGAGACCGAGCGCATGACCCGCCTCGGCGCATGCCTGCGCCGCGCCCGGTTCGACGAATTGCCCCAGGTCATCAACGTGTTCCGCGGTGAGATGAGCCTTATCGGCCCACGCCCCGACGACCTGCCCCATGCGCGGTGCTTCCTTCTCGACATCCCCGGATACCGGCTTCGTCATGCCGTCCGGCCTGGGATATCGGGCCTCGCGCAGGTGGAACTGGGCTATGTTCAAGGGCGCGACGGGACATGCCGGAAAACCGAGCTGGATCTGGAGTACATCCGCCGCGCAGGTCCCGGTCTCGACGCGCTGATCTTCTGGCGCACGCTGCGGATCATCGTCGATCTGAAGGGAGAGTGACGGCGCCGCAAACACGTGATGGTCACGAAGCACGCTGCACGGTATAACGCGCGAAAAGCCGGTCGCGGCACGAGCGGGAATGACCAGGACAGAACGCACCCCAGGACGCAGACGGGCGCCTCGGACGGCACCGGGGTTCAATGTGGTCGTCGTGGCACAGGCCGGTCGGCTGCAATACGAGGCGGCCTTGTTCTGCGCCTCGTTCCGCGCGGCGATGCCCCGCTTCCCCGGTCGTCTCTTCGTCGCGGAACCGCAGCAGGGCCCCCGCTGGACCCGCGATCCCCGCATCTCCGACCCCGCCGTTCGCTCCCTGCTGGAGGAACTCGGCGCCGAAATCCTGCCCTTCGAGACGCCGGTCTTCGGCGAGAGCTACGCCTACGGCAACAAGATCGAATGCCTCTCCGCCCTGCCCGAAGGCGAACCCTTCGTCTTTTTCGACAGCGACACGCTGATCCTTGGCGACCTCATGGAGGTTCCGTTCGACTTCGACCGCCCTTCCGCCTCGCGCCGGGTCGAGGGGACATGGCCCAAGATCGAGCTTTACGGACCGGGCTACACCGCGACGTGGAAGGCGCTTTACGACCGGTTCGGCATCGGCTTCGACAGCTCGCTCGACCTCGCGCAGCCCGACGAGTACTGGCGCCGCTATCTCTATTTCAATGCGGGCTTCTTCTACTACCGATGCCCGCGCAGCTTCGGCGCCCGCATGCTCGAGATCGCGCGCACGATCCGTGACGATCCGCCGCCCGAACTGGTCTGCCAATCGCTCGACCCATGGCTCGACCAGGTGGCGCTGCCTCTGGTGATCCACGAGCTTGGCGGCGGGCGCGACGCGCTGGAGCCCGGCTGGCTCGACGGGTCGCACAGTTGTCACTACCGGGTTCTGCCGATGCTTTACGCGCGGGAGGCCGACGGCGTGGTCGAGGTGCTGGAAACCGTCACGGCTCCGAACCGGATCAAGAAGGTCCTCAAGGGGTACGAGCCTATGAAGCGCATGATCTTTCAGGGAAAAGGCGCAAAGGCGCGGGCGCTTTTCGACCGCGACGACCTGCCCCGAAAGGAGCAGGCCATTCGAAACATGCTGAAACGGGAGAAGCTCTGGCTGCGCTAGGCGCGGATCGGAATGCCCACCTTCCCATTCAGACTTGCAGGCAACTCCGGCGGCGCCGGCACGGACCCTTCGCGATCCTAGCCTGCCGTGGCGCTCTCGTCTTTCTTGCGCTCGGCGTAGATCATCAGCGGCTGCACCTCCGAGGAGACAGACTCCTCGTTCACGACGACCTCTTCGACCCCGTCGGAGCCGGGCATTTCGAACATCGTGTCGAGCAGGATGTCCTCCATGATCGACCGCAGGCCGCGCGCGCCTGTCTTGCGTGCGATCGCGCGCTTCGCGATAGCGGTGAGCGCGTCCTCGGTGAAGGTCAGCGTCACATCCTCCAGCTCGAAGAGGCGCTGGTACTGCTTGACCAGTGCGTTCTTCGGCTGCGTCAGAATCTGCACCAACGCATCCTCGTCGAGGTCCGTCAACGTGGCGATCACCGGCAGACGGCCGACGAATTCCGGGATCAGGCCGAACTTCAACAGGTCCTCGGGTTCGAGTTCCTTGAACGTTTCGCCGACACCACGGCTGTCATTGTCCTTGACGTCCGCGCCGAAACCGATGGCAGAGCCCTTGCCGCGCTGCGCGATGATCTTTTCCAGCCCCGCGAAGGCGCCGCCGCAGATGAACAGGATGTTTGTCGTGTCCACCTGCAGGAATTCCTGCTGCGGATGCTTGCGCCCGCCCTGCGGCGGCACAGAGGCCACGGTGCCCTCCATGATCTTCAGAAGCGCCTGCTGCACGCCCTCGCCCGAGACGTCCCGAGTGATCGAGGGGTTGTCGGACTTGCGCGTGATCTTGTCGACCTCGTCGATATAGACGATGCCGCGCTGGGCCCGGTCGACATTGTACTCGCTGGCCTGCAGCAACTTCAGGATGATGTTCTCGACATCCTCGCCCACGTAGCCGGCCTCGGTCAGCGTGGTCGCGTCGGCCATGGTGAACGGCACGTCGAGGATACGCGCCAGCGTCTGCGCCAAGAGCGTCTTGCCGCAGCCCGTGGGGCCGATCAGCAGGATGTTCGACTTGGCCAGTTCGATGTCGGATTTGCCGGCATGGTTCAGACGCTTGTAGTGGTTGTGCACCGCCACCGAGAGCACGCGCTTGGCATGCGACTGGCCGATCACGTAATCGTCGAGAACCTCGCAGATCTCCTGCGGGCTGGGGACGCCATCGGTGGACTTCAGGCCGGCCGACTTCGTCTCCTCGCGGATGATGTCCATGCAGAGTTCGACGCATTCATCACAGATGAACACCGTGGGGCCTGCAATCAGCTTTCGGACTTCGTGCTGGCTCTTGCCGCAGAATGAGCAGTAGAGCGTGTTCTTGCTGTCGCCGCCGGATGAACTTGCCATATCGTCTTCCCTTCCGGGTCCCTAAACGGGCACTTCGTGGCGGGTATGCGGGCCCGCCGTAACTTCTGACCAATCAAATCCGCACCAGCCTAATTCAGCCCCGGCGCCACCACAATCGCCAATTTCCCGATGTGCCGGGGCTGTGATCGGTTGACGCCGGATCAGTCTGTTCCGCCTTCGGCACTGCCCCGACTCTCGACGATTTCGTCGATCAGGCCCCAGTCCTTGGCCTGTTCCGGATCCATGAAATTGTCGCGCTCCAGAGCGTCCACCACGGCCTCGAAAGACTGGCCGGTATGTTTCACATAGATCTGGTTAAGGCGGTCTTTAAGCTTCTGGGTTTCCTTGGCGTGGATCATGATGTCCGTCGCCTGGCCCTGGTAGCCGCCCGAGGGCTGGTGCACCATGATGCGGCTGTTGGGCAGGGAGAACCGCATGCCCTTTTCGCCGGCCGTCAGCAACAGCGACCCCATCGAGGCCGCCTGTCCGACCACGAGCGTGGAGACCTTGGGCTTGATGTA
>CAZOBK010000103.1:0-7270 GCA_964578115.1 uncultured Roseicyclus sp. | reverse complement strand
CTCCCGACCTCACCCTTACCAAGGGTGCGCTCTACCACTGAGCTACTGCGGCCCGCCGGATGTGGCCGGTGGATTAGACCCTATCCCCGAATGACGCAAGCGCATTCTGGACCCTTCCCGCGTCGCGCTGTATGAGGGCGGCCATGAAGGAGAAGGCGGATAACGGCACGACGCGACGGGCCGAGAAACCGGGCGCGAAATCCGACCGCGAGGCGCGGCTGAAATCGGCGCTGAAGGCCAATATGGCGAAACGCAAGGCGCAGGCGCGCAAACGGGCGGCCCCGAACGAGACCGATCGCGAAACCGGGCGCGACTGAGCCGCCGGGGCCCGCCTTGTCGCGGGCAAAAAAAGGCGAGGGCAGAGAATTGGACAAGATCGTCGTTACGGGCAACGGCCCGCTGAAGGGGCAGATCCCCATCGCTGGCGCGAAGAACGCCTGCCTCACGCTGATGCCTGCCACGCTTCTGTCCGACGAGCCGCTGACGCTGACCAACGCGCCGCGGCTGTCGGACATCCGGACCATGTCGACGCTGCTGCAATCGCTGGGGGCCGAGGTATCGTCGCTCAACGAGGGGCGGGTTCTGGCGCTGTCGTCCCACGGGCTCGACAATCACACCGCCGATTACGACATCGTGCGCAAGATGCGCGCCTCGATCCTCGTGCTCGGGCCGATGCTGGCGCGGGAGGGGCGGGCCGTCGTGTCGCTTCCCGGGGGCTGCGCCATCGGTGCGCGCCCGGTCGACCTGCATTTGAAGGCGCTGGAGGCCATGGGCGCGGAGCTGGAGCTGCGCGACGGCTATGTCCATGCCGAGGCGCGCGGTGGTCTGAAGGGCGCGGTGTTCGAGTTTCCCATCGTCTCGGTCGGGGCCACCGAGAACGCGCTGATGGCGGCGACGCTGGCCAAGGGGACGACGGTCCTCAAGAACCCCGCGCGCGAACCCGAGATCGTCGATCTGGCGCGCTGCCTTCAGGCGATGGGCGCGCAGATCGAGGGGGCCGGCACCGAGCGTATCACCATCGAGGGCGTCGACCGCCTGCATGGCGCGACGCATCCTGTGGTGATCGACCGGATCGAGCTGGGCACCTACATGCTGGCGCCGGCTATTGCGGGCGGCTCGGTCGAGCTTCCGGGCGGGCGTATCGAGCTGATCGGGGCTTTTGTCGAGAAGCTCCGTGCGACGGGCGTGACGGTGACCGAGACGCCCGACGGCCTGAAGGTGGCGCGTGACGGCGATGGCATCCGGGCGGTGGACGTCGTGACGGAGCCTTTCCCCGGCTTCCCCACGGACCTGCAGGCGCAGATGATGGCGCTTCTGTGCACCGCAGGCGGGACCAGTGTTCTGGAGGAGCGTATCTTCGAGAACCGCTTCATGCATGCGCCTGAACTCATCCGCATGGGCGCGCGCATCGATGTGCATGGCGGCACGGCCACCGTGACGGGGGTCGAGCGGTTGAAGGGCGCGCCGGTGATGGCCACGGATCTGCGCGCTTCGGTCAGCCTGATCCTCGCGGGGCTCGCGGCGGAGGGAGACACGGT
Source organism: uncultured Roseicyclus sp. (assembly GCA_964578115.1). GTDB lineage: Bacteria > Pseudomonadota > Alphaproteobacteria > Rhodobacterales > Rhodobacteraceae > Roseibacterium. The sequence goes on along the minus strand of CAZOBK010000103.1, from coordinate 5,732 downwards.
CGTCAGTCGCGTGTATCATCTCGACCGTGGCTACGAGCGGGTCGAGGACAAGCTGTCGGCCGTGGGCGCAAGGATCGAACGGGTGCCGGACGATGACTGAGGACGCACGTTTCGAGGACGCGGACGAGGCGCCGATCGCCTTGCGGGCCCTGGACGAGGGCGATCTCAAGGTGCTGGCCGCGCTGGTCCAGGATGCGGTGTTCCCGGCCGCCGAGATGACATGGGACCGTCGGCGCCGCCGCTTCGCCATTCTGCTCAACCGCTTCCGCTGGGAGGAGATCGGCCGCCGCCCGCCGGAGCGTGTGCAAGCCGTTCTTGTGATCGAGGATGCGATGAGGGTCGCCAGTCAGGGCATCGCCCGCGACGATCCGGACCTCGTGCTGTCGCTTCTGACACTGACATGGCTGCCGGACGAGGAAGGGGCCGGGCGCATCGAGTTGGTGCTCGCCGGAGACGGTGCCGTGGCGATTGATGTCGAGGCGCTGGAAGTGACGCTCAAGGACGTCACGACGCCCTATGTCGCGGCGTCCGGCAAGTCGCCCGATCATCCCGACTGATCTGGTTGCCCCCGGCCGGAGGACCCGGCCAGGGGCGCTTAGAGCCTGGACCCAATTCCGGCCAGCTCCGGCCTTGACGGGGAGTCCTTTAGACCGGCGACTGTCCGTGCATGGGTCCTGGCCCTAATCACTGCTGGATCGCCTGGATATGCTCCGCCAGCGCCAGAATGCGGCCACGGATCAGCAGCTCCGCCCCGTATTCCCCGGTTTCCGGTTCCATCTCCGCCTGGTAGCGGCTGCCCCAGACGGGCATCTCGCTGCCATGGCCCCTGATCCCGGTGCGGCCGTCTATGACCATGATGACGTAAAGCATCGGAAACGTGCCGTCGTTTTCCATGGCCAGTCGGGTAAGGTCGGGTACCTCGGCCGTCATGTACTCCGCCAGCGGACCGTCGCCCTGTCCGGTAAGCCCATGACAGCTGGCGCAGGCCTCCACGTATTCCTGCAGGCCCGCATTCGATTGGGCGAATGCGCCCGTAGCCGAAAGGCTCAACGCCGCCGCCATTGCCAGAAGTTTCAGTTTGAACATGGCTCCCTCCATTTTCTGCCGAGTTCACAGAGCCACGCCCGACCACCCGGTCTCCAGCCGAACGTCGCAGGCGGATAATACAGCGGGGGGCAACGTTCTCTCTTAACCGAAATCAATGCTCGCGCTTGTGTCGGACTTGCGCTGGTCCCATGGCGGCGCAATGCCCGCTTCACCCTCCCCGCCCAAGCGGTTAGATGGGGCGAGGCTAGGTTTCGGGCCCCGGGCGGGGCGGAAAAGGTGGGCATGCCGGTATTTCTGAACACGACCGACGCGGATTTCGAGATGCGCTTCACGGCGCTTGTGTCGATGAAGCGCGAGGATGCGCCCGAGGTGGACGAGGTGGTCGCCGCCATCATCGCCGACGTGCGGGCGCGCGGCGATGCAGCGGTGATCGAGTTGACGGAGCGGTTCGACCGCCTGACGCTCTCGCCTGACCGGCTGGCCTTCACGGCGGACGAGATCGACACGGCGATCGCCGAGGTTCCAGCCGAGGAGCGCGAGGCGCTGGAGACCGCCGTCGCGCGCATCCGCGCCTATCACGAGCGCCAACTGCCCGCCGACGCGCGCTGGACCGACGAGGCGGGCGCGACGCTGGGCTGGCGCTGGTCGGCGGTCTCGGCGGCGGGCCTCTACGTGCCCGGTGGGCTGGCGAGCTACCCGTCCTCGGTTCTGATGAACGCGATCCCGGCGCAGGTGGCGGGCGTGGAGCGGCTGGTTGTCTGTGCCCCGACACCCGATGGTGTGGCCAATCCGCTCGTCCTGCTGGCCGCGCGGCTGTCGGGTGTCGATACCGTCTATCGCATCGGCGGCGCCCAGGCGGTTGCGGCCATGGCCTACGGGACCGAAACCATCGCGCCTGTCGTCAAGATCACCGGCCCCGGCAACGCCTATGTGGCGGCGGCCAAGCGCCGGGTCTTCGGCAAGGTGGGTATCGACATGATCGCGGGTCCCTCGGAGATCCTGGTGATCGCCGATGCCGACAATGATCCCGACTGGATCGCCGTCGATCTGCTGAGCCAGGCCGAGCATGACGAAAGCGCGCAATCGATCCTGATCACGGACGACGCCGGTTTCGGTCAGGCCGTGGCCGATGCGGTGGAGGCGCGGCTGCAGACGCTGGAGCGCCGCGCCATTGCGGGCCCGTCCTGGCGCGACTACGGCGCCATTGTCGTGGTGCGCGATCTTGCGGAGGCCGCGATGCTGTCGGACCGGATCGCGCCGGAACACCTCGAGCTTTGCGTGGCCGACCCCGAGGCGCTTTTCGACCGGATCACCCATGCGGGCGCCGTTTTTCTGGGCCAGTGGACGCCGGAGGCCATCGGCGATTACGTGGGCGGGCCGAACCACGTTCTGCCCACCGCGCGCTCGGCGCGATTTTCCTCGGGCCTGTCGGTGCTCGATTTCATGAAGCGCACGACGCTCGCGCAGATGAGCCCCGAGGCGCTGCGCGCCATCGGTCCGGCCGCCGAGACCCTGGCTCGGTCCGAAAGCCTCGAGGCGCACGGGCTTTCGGTGCGCGCACGTCTGGACCGATTGAACCGCTAGCCCGGATCGTGCATCCATGACGCTGGCCGGGGGCCTGGAAGACGCGATGACAATGAAAATCTGCCAGATCGACATAGACACCAGCGGCATGGCCGCGCCGACGCCCGAGATCGAACAGGAGCGCAGCGTCGCAGTGTTCGACCTTCTCGAGCAGAACACCTTCGTTCTGCCACAGCGCGAGGGCCGCGCGGCCCCGGCCGGACCGTATCGCCTGACGCTGGCCATCCGCGAGAAACGGCTGGTCTTCGATGTCGATACCGAAGCCGGGGACGACGCAGCCGAATTCCACCTCTCGCTCAGCCCGTTCCGGCAGGTGGTCAAGGATTACTGGCAAATCTGCGAAAGCTATTACGACGCCGTCAAGAACCTGCCGCCGTCGAAGATCGAGGCCATCGACATGGCGCGGCGCGGGATCCACAACGAGGGCGCGCGCATCCTCGAGGAACGGCTCGAGGGCAAGGCCGAAGTCGATACCGACACCGCGCGGCGCCTCTTCACCCTCATCTGCGTGCTGCATTTCGGGGGCTGAGAGGGCAGGTGGCGCAGAACTTTCCGCAATCCGTCTTGTTCTGCTGCGATCACAACGCGACCCGATCCCCCATGGCCGAAGGCCTGATGAAACGATTCTACGGCCACCGCGCCTATGTGCAATCGGCGGGCGTCAAAAGCGATCTGGAGATCGACGGCTTTGCCGTTGCCGTCTGCGCCGAGATGGACGTGGCGCTGGAACGCCACCGGGTGCGCAGTTTCGACGAGATGCAGGAATGGGGCGACGATATCTCGGGCTTCGACCTGATCGTGGCGCTCAGCCCCGCCAGCCAGCGTCGCGCGCTGGACCTGACGCGGCATTCCCATCTCGACGTCGAATACTGGCCCATCCTCGATCCCACGGGCCTCGGCGAGACGCGTGAGGCCAAGCTTGCCGCCTACCGGCAGGCGCGCGACCAGATCGTCGCACGGATGACAGAGCGGTTCGGGCAGCCGACAAATGAGGGAGAGGCGTCTTGAGCGACGAAATGGAAACCGCCCGCGCTCTGGTTGCGCGTTACTACGATGCCTTCAACGCGAGCGACGTCGACGGAATGCTTGACTGCCTCTCCGACGAGGTGGCCCATCACGTCAACGAAGGCGCGATCCGAGTGGGCAAGCCCGCCTTCGCCGAATTCTGCGCCCATATGAACCGCTGCTACCGGGAACGGTTGACCGATATCGTGGTGATGGCCAGCCCCGACGGCACCCGCGCGGCGGCAGAATTCACCGTGAACGGGACATACCTTGAGACCGACGCGGGCCTGCCCGCGGCGTCGGCGCAGACCTATATCCTGCCGGCCGGCGGTTTCTTCAGCATCGAGGACGGGCGTATCGCGCGCGTCGTGACCTATTACAACCTTGCCGACTGGCTTCGGCAGGTCTCGGCGTGAGCCTCATCTTCCGGGAGTATCTGGGCGAAGGAATTGCCGGCGTTCTCGACGACCTCGCGCGATTGCGCGTAACGGTGTTCCGCGACTGGCCCTATCTCTACGACGGGGATCGAGGCTACGAGCGCGGATACCTCGCCCGTTACGCAAAGGGCGACAGCATCGTGGTGGCGGCCTTCGCGGGGGATGAAATGGTCGGCGCGGCGACGGGCATGCCGCTTGCCGATCATGCCGACGACTTCGCAGCGGCATTCGAAGGGACCGGTATCGACATGAAGGACGTCTTCTACTGTGCTGAATCCGTTCTGCTTCCCGGTTGCAGGGGGCAGGGGGCGGGGCATGCGTTCTTCGACCGGCGGGAGGCGCATGCGAAACGCCTCGGGCTCGGTAAGGTCGCCTTCTGCGGCGTTGTCCGGCCAGAGGATCATGCCGACAGGCCCGAGGGCTACCGCCCGCTCGACGCGTTCTGGCGCGCGCGCGGTTATGCGCCGCTCGACGGGGTCGTGGCGCATTTCGGATGGCGCGACATCGGCGCGGAGCACGAGACCGACAAGCCCCTGCAATTCTGGATGAGGACATTGCCGTGAGGATCGCCGCCGCAGCTTATCCGCTGGATTTTCTTTCTGACTGGGACGCCTATGCCCGCAAGACCCGCGCCTGGGTCGAGGAGGCCGTGGGGCAGGGCGCCGACGTGCTGGTTTTCCCCGAATACGGGCGGATGGAACTGGCCACACTCGACGGGGCCGAAGCCGCGGGCGATCTGGAGGGTAGCCTCCATGCCGCCTCGCGCTGGACGGCGGAGGCGGATGCGCTGACCGACAGCCTCGCCCGCGCGCACGGTGTCCACATCCTCGCGCCCTCCGGGCCGGTTTTCGACGACAGCACGGGCGGCGGCACGCGGCCCGTCAACCGGGCGGGCCTCTTCGGCCCCGACGGGCCGCTTGGGGTTCAGGACAAGCAGGTCATGACCCGCTTCGAGCGCGAGGAATGGGACGTGGTGCCCGGCGGGCCCTTGCGCGTCTTCGACACGGGTCTCGGGCCCATGGGTGTGCTGATCTGCTATGATGCCGAATTCCCGCTTCTGGGCCGCGCGCTGATGGAGGCGGGCGTCGAGATCCTGCTCGTGCCGTCCTGCACCGAGGCGATGGCGGGCTATTCCCGTGTCCGCGTCGGCGCCATGGCCCGCGCGCTCGAGGGGCAATGCGTCGTCGTCCATGCGCCCACGGTTGGCCTGGCGGACTGGTCGCCTGCGGTGGACATGAACACGGGCGCCGCGGCGATCTACGGTCCGCCCGATCTTGGCTTTCCCGAAACCGGTGTGCTCGCGCAGGGCGGTCTCAACGCGCCCGGCTGGGTGATGGCCGATGTGGATCGCGCCGCGATCGCCCGGGTGCGCCGGGACGGCGCGGTTCTGGGCCACGCCCACTGGCCGGAAAGCGCCAGCCGCGTGCGGGTTTCCGGGCGCCCGGCAGAATCCCCTTGAAAAAAGGGCGCGCCGCGCGCATTTAGCGCCCACCCGCGCCAACAGGCGCAGCAATGAAGGAGTGACCATGGCCAAGGAAGAAATGCTCGAATTCCCTGGTGTCGTGAAGGAACTCCTGCCCAACGCGACGTTCCGGGTCGAGCTTGAAAACGGCCATGAGATCATCGCGCATACGGCAGGAAAGATGCGCAAGAACCGCA
>CAZOBK010000102.1:0-7274 GCA_964578115.1 uncultured Roseicyclus sp. | reverse complement strand
CCGACCAACGTGATCTCGATCACCGACGGCCAGATCTTCCTCGAGACGGAACTGTTCTACCAGGGCGTGCGCCCGGCCGTGAACACGGGTCTTTCGGTGAGCCGCGTGGGATCGTCCGCGCAGACCAATGCGATGAAGTCGGTCGCGGGCTCGGTGAAGCTGGAGCTTGCGCAGTACCGCGAAATGGCGGCCTTCGCGCAGTTCGGTTCGGATCTCGACGCCGCGACCCAGCGCCTGCTGAACCGCGGCGCGCGCCTGACGGAGTTGATGAAGCAGCCGCAGTATTCGCCGCTGACCAACGCCGAGATCGTCGTGGTCATCTTCGCGGGGATCTCGGGCTATCTCGACAAGCTGTCGGTCTCCGATGTCGGCCGTTTCGAGAAGGGCCTCATCACCTTCATGCGCCAGAAGAAGCAGGACGTGCTTGACTGGATCACGAACGAGGACCCCAAGATCAAGGGCGACGCCGCCGACAAGCTGAAGGCCGCGATCGACGACTTCGCGGCCGACTTCGCCTGATCCGGCCCCAGTCCAATTCGACCGAAGGAGGGTGAAGGCCCATGCCCAACCTCAAGGACCTGAAGAACAGGATCGCGTCGGTCAAGTCGACCCGCAAGATCACCAAGGCGATGCAGATGGTCGCCGCCGCGAAACTGCGCCGCGCGCAGGAAGCGGCGGAGATGGCGCGCCCCTATGCCGAGAAGATGGAGGCCGTCATGGGCGGCCTCGCCGAGTCCGTCGGACAATCCGAAACCGCACCACGCCTTCTGGCAGGCACCGGGTCGGACGATGTGCACATGCTGGTCGTGATGACCGCCGAGCGTGGTCTGTGCGGCGGCTTCAACTCGTCCATCGTGCGGCTTGCCCGCCAGCGGATCGACAGCCTCAAGGCAGCCGGCAAGACGGTCAAGATCCTGACCGTCGGCAAGAAGGGCCGCGAGCAGCTCAAGCGTGATCATGCTGATCTTTTCGTGGGCCATGTGGACCTCGGCGACGTCAAGCGCATCGGCTATGCCAACGCCGCCGAGATCGCGAAGGACATCCTCGACCGCTTCGAGGACGGCGAATTCGACGTCGCCACGATCTTCTACGCCCGCTTCCAGTCGGTCATCAGCCAGGTTCCGACGGCGACGCAGGTAATCCCGGCCTCCTTCGACGCGCCCGAAGAAGGCGCCGAGGCCGCGTCGACGCTCTACGATTACGAACCGTCCGAAGAGGGCGTCCTGGCCGACCTGCTGCCGCGCGGGGTGGCGACCCAGATCTTCACCGCGCTTCTGGAAAACGCCGCATCCGAGCAGGGCGCGCGGATGTCCGCGATGGACAACGCGACCCGCAATGCCGGCGAAATGATCGACCGCCTGACGATCGAGTACAACCGCTCGCGCCAGGCCGTCATTACCAACGAGCTGATCGAAATCATCTCGGGCGCCGAAGCGCTCTAAGACACCGGAGACACGAAACATGGCTAACGCAACCGGGAAAATCACTCAGGTCATCGGCGCTGTCGTCGACGTTCAGTTCGACGAACACCTGCCCGAGATCCTCAACGCGCTGGAATGCGACAACAACGGCAAGCGCCTCGTTCTCGAGGTTGCGCAGCATCTCGGCGAGGGCACCGTGCGCACCATCGCCATGGACGCCACCGAAGGCCTCGTGCGCGGTCAGGATGTCACGGACACCGGCGCGCCCATCACCGTGCCCGTGGGCAATGCCACGCTTGGCCGTATCCTCAACGTCGTGGGCGAGCCCGTGGACGAGGGCGGTCCGGTCGAGGCGGACGAGCATCGTGCCATCCACCAGCAAGCGCCCGAATTCGTCGAACAGTCGACGGAATCGGAAATCCTCGTCACCGGGATCAAGGTGGTGGACCTGCTCGCACCCTATTCCAAGGGCGGAAAGATCGGCCTATTCGGCGGCGCAGGCGTGGGCAAGACGGTTCTGATCATGGAACTGATCAACAACATCGCCAAGGTGCACTCGGGGTACTCGGTCTTCGCCGGCGTCGGCGAACGGACCCGCGAGGGCAACGACCTCTACCATGAGATGATCGAATCCAACGTCATCAAGCCCGACAACCTGTCGGAAAGCCAGGTGGCGCTGGTCTACGGTCAGATGAACGAGCCGCCGGGCGCCCGCGCTCGCGTCGCTCTGACCGGCCTGACGCTGGCCGAGCAGTTCCGCGACCAGTCTGGCACGGACGTTCTGTTCTTCGTCGACAACATCTTCCGCTTCACGCAGGCAGGCTCCGAGGTGTCCGCACTTCTGGGCCGGATCCCTTCGGCGGTGGGCTACCAGCCGACGCTCGCCACCGATATGGGCCAGATGCAGGAACGCATCACGTCGACGACCAGCGGCTCGATCACCTCGATCCAGGCCGTCTACGTTCCCGCGGACGACCTGACCGACCCCGCACCGGCCACGACCTTCGCCCACCTCGACGCCACGACCGTTCTGTCGCGCGCCATCTCCGAGCTTGGCATCTACCCGGCCGTGGACCCGCTCGATAGCTCTTCGCGCCTCATGGACCCGCAGATCCTCGGCGACGAGCACTACCAGGTCGCGCGCGACGTGCAGGGCATCCTTCAGCGCTACAAGTCGCTTCAGGACATCATCGCCATCCTCGGGATGGACGAACTGTCCGAAGAGGACAAGCTGACCGTGTCGCGCGCCCGGAAGATCCAGCGCTTCCTGTCGCAGCCCTTCGACGTGGCCAAGGTCTTCACCGGCTCCGACGGCATCCAGGTGCCGCTCGACGTCACGATCGACAGCTTCAAGCGCGTCGTGGCCGGCGAATTCGACCACCTGCCCGAAGCGGCCTTCTACATGGTCGGCGGCATCGAGGACGTGGTCGCCAAGGCCGAGCGTCTGGCGGCGGAAGCGGCCTGACGGCGCGGCGGGACCAGTCCCGCCCTACACGTTGGCGTAGGGCGGGGTTCACCCCGCCACGATGCAAAGACAGAAACCGGAGGCCATGATGGCAACCCTGCAATTCGATCTGGTCAGTCCCGAACGCCGCCTCGCCTCGCTCGAGGCGAGCGAGGTGCGTGTGCCGGGCGCGGATGGCGACATGACGGCCATGGCCGATCATGCGCCCACCATCACGACGCTGCGCCCCGGCATCCTGTCGGTCACCCATACCGGCGGCACGGACGAATATCTCGTGATCGGCGGCTTCGCCGACATCTCGAGCGCGGGCGTCACCGTTCTGGCCGAGCGCGCGATGCCCGTGGGAGAGGTCACGCAGGATGTGATGGACGAACTGACCGCCGAGGCGCGCGCGGCGCAGGACAAGGCAGCGGGTACAGAGGGTGTGGAGGGCGCCGTGGACGCCGCCGCCAAGTTCCTCGCCGATCTGGTGGCCGCGGGCGATCAGATCCGGATCCCCGCATCGAGCCGCGTCCCCGCACCCTGATTGCGGCGGATCCGTGCCATGCAAGTCCGAGCCCCCCGCACGACCCCGTCGGCGGGGGTTTTTGATGCGCTGCCCAAAAGGCCCCGGAGGCCCGTGGCATGAAACGCCTCCGCACCTCCATTGTCGGCATCGATCAGGGCAGCCATACGCTCTTCAGCGATTTTCAGGATGACGGCCCGATGTGGTCAGGCTCCGGCCCGCGCGAGTCCCGCTTGAAGATCGGTTTTTCCGAGCGGTTCCGCACCGCGCCCGCCGTGCATCTGGGAATGTCCATGTGGGACACGGATGGTGACACCAACCAGCGTGCCGACCTGCGCGCCGAGGCGGTCACCGCCGAGGGCTTCGAGATCGTGTTTCGCACCTGGGGCGACAGCCGGGTGGCCCGCATTCGCGCCGACTGGATCGCCATCGGCGAGGTCTCCGGCGAGGACGACTGGGAAATTAACTGACGTCCGGTCTTCTGTCGCGACTTGCTCTTGTGGCGGCACCGGTCGATAGGGCTGGCATGCCCCAGAAACGCGGCCCGCTTCTGTTCATCCTCGCCACCCTGATGATCGACGCCATCGGGATCGGCATCGTGTTCCCGATCATGCCCGACCTGATGGCGCGCGTGGGCGCAGGCGACCTTGCGCAGGGCTCGATATGGGCGGGTGTCCTGATGGCGGCTTACGCGGGGGCGCAGTTCCTCTTCGCGCCGGTCGTGGGCTCGCTCTCGGACGCGTTCGGGCGGAGGCCGGTGCTGCTCCTCGCGCTGGCGCTCCTGGCGGTGGACTACGTCATCATGGCGCTGGCCGGGTCGCTGTGGCTCCTGATCGTCGGGCGCACGCTCGCGGGATTGGCCGGGGCCACCTACATCACCGCAACGGCCTATATCGCCGACATCTCGGCGCCGGGGGAACGGGCGGCGCGCTTCGGGTTGATCGGGGCGGCGTTCGGCATCGGGTTCGTCATAGGCCCGGCACTGGGCGGGATCGCGGCCACATGGCACATCAGCGCGCCCTTCTGGCTGGCGGCCGGATTATCGGCCATGAACTTCGTCTTCGGCATATTCGTGCTGCCGGAGTCGCTCAAACGCGCGAACCGGCGGCCCTTCGGCGCGCGCGACCTCAACGCGTTCCGGACCATCGTGGCGGCCTTCCGGGTGCGCGGTCTCGCCATCCCGCTGATCTGCATCGCCGTCTTTGAGTTCGCCAACATGGTCTATCCGACGCTCTGGGCGTTCTGGGGGCGCGAAACCTTCGGCTGGTCCACGCTGGTGATCGGCCTGACCTTGTCAACCTATGGCGTTCTGGTCGCGATCGTGCAGGCCGGCGTGATGCCCTTCGCGGTGGCACGACTGGGGGAGGCGCGGCTTGCGGTCTGGGGGCTGGTGCTGGCGGCGGTGTCGCTTGCAGGCTTCGGCTTCGCCGACGCGATCTGGATGGTCGCGCTGCTTCTGCCGCTCGCGGCACTCACCGACCTCGTGCCACCAACGCTCACGGCGCTGTCGGCCAATACGGTCGAGGACGACAGGCAGGGCATGGTGCAGGGCGTCATCGCCTCCCTGTCATCGCTGGCCGCCGTCCTTGCGCCGCTGGTCTTCACGCCGCTTTTCGGTGTGTTCATCTCGGGTAAGGCCGGCCTCTACCTGCCGGGCGCGCCGTTCCTGTTCTCGGCGCTTCTGGTGGTGCTGATCCTGCCGCTGGCGATCCGGATCCGGCGGGGTCAGCGGCCCCACATGCCCTTGGGATAGAGACCTTCATAGATCGGCACCAGCGACGCGGTGTCGAAAAGCGACGAGACCGAAGTCCCCGACCAGATATTCACGATGGACTGCGCGAACATCGGCGCGGTCGGCACGATGCGGATATTCGGACAGGCTTTTACGGCTGCCGTCGCCTCGATCGTGTCGGTCACGACGAGCGATTTCAGGACTGAGCCCGTGATCCGCTCCACCGCGGGGCCGGACAACACCCCGTGGGTGGTATAGGCGTGGACCTCGGTTGCGCCGGCCTCCATCAGGACGTCGGCCGCCTTGCAGAGCGTGCCGGCCGTGTCGCACATATCATCAACGATAACGCATTTGTGGTCCGCCACATCGCCGATCACGGTCATGCCCGACACCTCGCCCGCCTTCTCGCGGCGCTTGTCCACGATGGCCAGCGGCGCGCCGATGCGGGTCGCTAGCTCGCGGGCGCGGGCCACGCCGCCCACGTCGGGGCTCACGACCATCACGTCCGACATGTCGCCCTGAAACTGGTGCAGGATATCGAGCGCGAAGATCGGGCTGGCATAGAGGTTATCCACGGGAATGTCGAAGAAGCCCTGGATCTGGGCCGCGTGCAGATCCATCGTCAGAACCCGCTCGACCCCGCCATGGGTGATCATGTTCGACACCAGCTTGGCCGAGATCGGCGTGCGCGCCTTGGTGCGCCGGTCCTGCCGCGCGTAGCCGAAATAGGGGATGACCGCCGTGACGCGCGCCGCCGAGGATCGGCGCAGCGCGTCGGCCATGATCAGAAGCTCCATCAGGTTGTCGTTGGCGGGTTTCGAGGTCGGCTGGATGATGAACATGTCCTCGCCGCGGACGTTTTCATAGACCTCGACGAAGATCTCGCCATCGTTGAAGCGCTCGACACGCGCATCCACCAGCGACACCTGCATCCCGCGATGCATCGACATGCGACGCGCGATGGCCTCGGCCAGCGTTCTGTTGGCATTGCCGGAAATGAGTTTCGGTTCGCTTGACGACATTGGCAGCTGTCCCCCTTGCCACGACGTTTTGGCAATGCCGGGAGCGCCCCCGCCCAGGCATCGGTTGACACCCCCTAGCACCAGCCTAGGGTCGGCGCAAAGCCAAATGGAGGGGGGCAGCACATGGCCCATATCGAGTATTTCTTCGCGACAACATCGCCGTTCACCTACCTCGCCGGAACCCGGATGGAAGAGGCCGCGTCACGCCATGGCGCGACCGTCACCTACCGGCCGCTCGACATCACCGCGCTCTTCGCGCGGACGGGTGGAAAGCCGCCGAAGGAACGGCATCCGGCGCGGCTCGACTACCGCGTGCAGGAGCTCAGTCGCCTGTCGAAGAAGCTCGGTCTGCCGATAAACCTCGATCCGCCCTATCGCGCCGTGAACCCCGCGCCGTCCTCCTACGCCTTCATCGCGGCGGCGCGGGCAGGCGGCGGCGATCTTGGCAAGCTGGTGCATGCCTTCACGGGCGCCGTGTGGCGCGACATGCGCGACATCGCCGAGGACGACGAGATACGTGCCTGCCTCGAGGAGGCGGGCTTCGACCCCGGGTTGGCCGGGATGGGCATGCTCGCGGGTGCCGAGGAATACACCCGCAACCTCGAGGATGCGGTCTCGGCAGGGGTATTCGGCGCGCCCTTCTACATCGTCGACGGCACCGAGAAGTTCTGGGGACAGGACCGGATCGAGGATCTGGAGCTGCACCTGTCCGGCGCGCTGTGAGCGAAGGCCTGCATCTCTGGGGCGCGGACGATGCGCCGCCGGTCCTTTTGCTGCATTGCACGCTCGCCCATGGCGGCGCGTGGAAGCGCGTGGCGCGGCGGCTGTCGGACAGGTTTCGCCTGATTGCGCCCGACATGGTGGGCCATGGGCAGGGGCCGCCGGGCGACCGGACCCGCGATTTCCACGACCAGACGACGGAGCATGCGGCGGGTTTCCTGCCGGCGGTTCCCGTGCACCTCGCCGGCCACAGCTTCGGTGCGACCGTGGCCCTGCGGATGGCCATCGAGGCGCCGGAACGCGTCGCATCGCTGACCCTGTTCGAGCCGGTGCTCTTCGCTGCCGCGCCTGACGGGCCCGAGAAGCGCGCGAATGCCGAAACGCTCGCCCGGATGGCGCCGATGATCGC
>CAZOBK010000101.1:0-7343 GCA_964578115.1 uncultured Roseicyclus sp. | reverse complement strand
GGGTGTTCCAGCCAAAACCCGACGCAGCCATCCCGGTGCGCGGCGCAGACTGACGACAAGGGCAGGACGCCGCATAAAGCGCCCTGCCCTTCATCTTTCCCCAAATACGCAATCCGACGCTGGCCGCGGGACTGTCGGCATGGCATTAGGACGGGGCATGGAACCGCTCTGCCAATCCCCCACCGAGCCGGGGTTCGTCCAGGACCCCTACCCGTTCTACGCGCGCGCCCGCGCCGCCGGCCCCCTCGTCTTCTGGACGGACTACGACATGCCCGTCGCCACCACCCATGAAGCAGTCAACATGCTGCTGCGGGACCGGCGCTTCGGCCGCGAACCGGTCGCGCCGCGCGAGGTGCCGGACCACCTCGCCCCGTTCTACGCCGTCGAGGCCCATTCCATGCTGGAGCTGGAGCCGCCGCGCCACACACGCCTGCGCTCCCTCGTGCTGCGCGCCTTCACCACAAGGCGGATCAAGGCGCTCGCCCCCGAGATCCAGGCCCTCACCCATCAGTTGATCGACGCCTTCCCCGAGGACGGTTTCGATCTGCTGGACGCCTTCTGCCGCCCCATTCCCGTCATTGTCATCGCTCGGCTTCTGGGCGTGCCCGAGACGATGGCCCCCGAGCTTCTGCGCTGGTCGAACGCGATGGTCATGATGTACCAGGCCGGCCGCAGCCGCGCGCAGGAGGACACGGCCGTGGGCGCCACGATCGAGTTCGTGGCCTTCATGCGCGACTATATCGACCGACGCCGCTCCGAGCCGCGCGACGACCTGATCTCGGCCCTGATCGCCGCCGAGGAAGCGGGCGACAGGCTCTCGACCGACGAGATGATCACCACCTGCATCCTGCTGCTGAACGCGGGCCACGAGGCGACCGTGCACACGCTGGGCAACTCGGTGAAACTGGCGCTGGAGACAGGCACGCGGCCCGGTGGGGACGCAGCCCCCTTCGTCGAGGAAGTGCTGCGCTACGACCCGCCGCTGCATCTGTTCACCCGCTGGGCCTACGAGGATGTGGAGATCCATGGCCACAGGTTCCGGCGCGGCGATGAAGTGGGGCTTTTGCTGGCCTCGGCCGGGCGCGACGGGGCGGCTTATGCGCAGGCCGAGAGCTTCGTCCCCGACCGCAGCGAGGGACCCGCGAACCTCGCCTTCGGCGCGGGGCTGCATTTCTGCGTGGGCGCGCCGCTCGCCCGGCTGGAGATGCAGATCGCCCTGCCGGTCCTCTTCGCGCGCTGCCCGGAGCTATCGCTGACGGAGGCGCCGCGTTACGCGGATATCTACCATTTCCACGGGCTCGAGGCGCTGGCAGTCCGCGCGGAACCCTAGCTGTTGCGCTCCAACGCCGCGCGGATGTCATCGACGCAGGCCCGCGCGGCGTCGCGCCCCGCCTCGATGGCGCGCTTGGCATCGTAGAAGGACATCGCGGACATATCGCTGAGGTCCACGTCGATCATCACGTCCGCCGGATCGACGGCAAGCCGTGTGCGGCGGAGATACTCGGTCAGGATGTCGATGCTGGCGTTCAGCACCTCGGCCCCGTGCGGTCCGGGGGTGTCCTGCTCATCGGGCGGCTCCGCGCCCCGGAACATCTCGGGGAGCATCTCGCCCATCCGTTCCGCGATGCCATCCCAGATATCCTCGCCGCGTTCCGGCACCCAAACGCGCCCCGGCGGCTTGGAATTGGGGTTGACCGCGATGACCACGTCCGCCCCGAGCGCGCGCGCCGCCGAGATCGGCACGGGGTTGGTCAGCCCGCCATCCATCAGCCACCTGTCCCCGATCAACTGCGGCGCGAAGAGCCCGGGCAGAGACACGGAGGCACGCACGGCGGGCAGCAACGCACCCTCCCGCAGCCAGACCTCGCGCCCTGTGCGCAGGTCCGTGGCGACAGCAAGGAACGTCCGCTCAAGCTCGGAGATGTCGCAATCAAGACCCCACTCTCCCAGCACATTGGCGATCTCGCGGCCCGCCACCAGCCCGCCGCGCCCGACGCTGATATCCACGAGCCGCAGGAAGCCCCCGCGCGTCAGACCAAGCGCCCATTCATGCAACGGTCCGCGCTGGCTGCCCGCCTCCGCCGCGCCGACGAGCGCCCCCATTGAGGAGCCGGTGATGATATCGGCGGTGCAGCCAACCTCGTCGAGAACGGTGAGCACGCCCAGATGGCACCAGCCACGTGCACCGCCCGAGCCAAGGGCAAGACCGATCTTCGGTTTGCGTGACATGACACCTCCGATGACGACGGGTCTACCTTACGGGCCGACGCAGCGGTGGCAAGGCGAAGACAGGGGGCCAGCCCCCTCGGCCTTGCGGCCTCACCCCCGGAGGTTTTCTGCCAGGATGAAGCCCTGTCCGGCGAATGGCCGGCGGAGGCGCCAGTGGCGCGTCCGAAGGGTGAACGGGCGGAGCCCCGGGCGGCGCCGGGCGCGCGCCCTATTCTGCGGCGTGTTTCCTGGCCTTGAGCATCGGGCCGAGGTAGCGGCCGGTGTGGGAGCGGTCGACCCCCGCCACGTCCTCGGGCGTTCCCGTGGCCACGATCTCGCCGCCGCCATCGCCGCCTTCGGGGCCGATATCGATCAGCCAGTCGGCGGTCTTGATCACGTCGAGATTGTGCTCGATCACCACCACCGTGTTGCCCTGCTCCACCAGTTCGTGCAGCACTTCGAGAAGCTTCTTCACATCCTCGAAATGCAGCCCCGTCGTCGGCTCGTCGAGGATATAGAGCGTGCGGCCAGTGGCGCGTTTCGACAACTCCTTGGAGAGTTTCACGCGCTGCGCCTCGCCGCCCGAGAGCGTCGTGGCCTGCTGGCCCACCTTGATGTAGCCGAGACCCACGCGCATGAGCGCGTCCATCTTCTCGCGGATCGAGGGGACCGCCTTGAAGAACTCCTGCGCATCCTCGACGGTCATGTCGAGCACGTCGGCGATGGACTTGCCCTTGAACTGCACCTCCAGCGTCTCGCGGTTGTAGCGCTTGCCCTTGCAGGTCTCGCAGGTGACATAGACGTCCGGCAGGAAGTGCATCTCGATCTTGATGACGCCGTCGCCCTGGCAGGCCTCGCAGCGGCCGCCCTTCACGTTGAAGCTGAACCGCCCGGGCTTGTAGCCGCGCGCCTTGGCCTCCGGCAGGCCGGCGAACCAGTCGCGGATCGGCGTGAAGGCACCGGTATAGGTCGCGGGGTTGGAGCGGGGCGTGCGGCCGATCGGCCGCTGGTCGATGTCGATGACCTTGTCGAGATGTTCGAGCCCCTTGATCGTCTCGCAGGGCGCGGGCGTCTGCCGCGCGCCGTTCAGCTTCATGGACGCGGTCTTGAAGAGCGTCTCGATGGTCAGCGTCGACTTGCCGCCGCCGGAGACGCCGGTCACGCAGACGAACTTGCCCAGCGGAAACTCGGCGGTGACGTTCTTGAGATTGTTGCCGGTGGCGCCCACGACGGTCAGCGTCTTGCCCTTGCCTGCGCGGCGTTCCGCCGGGACCGGGATCTCGCGCGTGCCGGACAGGTACTGCCCCGTGACGGAGGCCGCGTCGGCTGCGATCTCGGCCGGTGTGCCCTGGGCCACGATTTGCCCGCCATGGACGCCCGCGCCCGGGCCGATGTCGAAGACGTAGTCGGCCTCGCGGATGGCTTCCTCGTCGTGTTCGACCACGATCACGGTGTTGCCCTGATCGCGCAGGTTCTTGAGCGTGGTCAGGAGCCGGTCATTGTCGCGCTGGTGCAGGCCGATGGAGGGCTCGTCGAGGACGTAGAGCACGCCCGTCAGCCCCGAGCCGATCTGGCTGGCAAGCCGGATACGCTGGCTTTCGCCGCCCGAAAGGGTGCCCGCGTTGCGGCTGAGCGTCAGGTATTCGAGGCCCACATTGTTGAGAAAGCCGAGGCGTTCGCGGATTTCCTTGAGGATCGCGCGGGCGATCTCGTTTTTCTGCTTGCTGAGTTGAGCCGGGACGCTCTCGCACCAGGCCAGCGCCTCGCGGATCGACATCTGGACGACCTGACCGACGTGCAGGCCCGCAATCTTCACCGCCAGCGCCTCTTCGCGCAGGCGATAGCCGCCGCAGGCGCCGCAGGGGCGGTTGTTCTGGTAGCGCTCGAATTCCTCGCGAATCCAGGCCGAGTCTGTCTCGCGGTAGCGCCGCTCCATGTTGGGGATCACGCCCTCGAAGCTGCGCTTCACCTGGTAGACGCGGCCACCCTCGTCATAGCGGAACTGGATCTCGGTATCGCCGGAGCCGCGCAGGAACACCTGCTGCACCTCGGGGGGCAGGTCCTTCCACGCCGTCTTGGGGTCGAAGCCGTAATGGCGCGCGATGGCCTGGATCGTCTGCAGGAAATAGGGGGACTTGCCCTTGCGCCACGGCGCGATGGCCCCGTCCTCGAGGCTGAGCGCAGCGTCGGGCACCATGAGGCGTTCGTCGAAGAAAAGCTCCACCCCAAGACCGTCGCAGGCGGGGCATGCGCCGAAGGGGGCGTTGAAGGAAAACAGGCGCGGCTCGATCTCGGGGATGGTGAAACCCGAGACCGGACAGGCGAAGTTTTCCGAGAAGGTCATGCGCTCGGGCTCGCCCTCCGCCGGGGCGGTTTCCAGAATGGCGATCCCGTCGGCGAGGTCGAGCGCCGTGCGGAAACTGTCGGCCAGCCGTGTCTCGGCCCCCTCCCGGACCACGATGCGATCGACGACCACGTCGATGTCATGGCGGAACTTCTTGTCGAGCGTCGGCGGATCGTCGAGCTCGTGGAAGGCGCCGTCGACCTTGACACGCTGGAAGCCCTGCTTGCGCAATTCCAGGAATTCCTTGCGGTATTCGCCCTTCCGGTCGCGCACGATGGGGGCCAGCAGATAGGCGCGCGTGCCCTCCTCCATCGCCATCACGCGGTCGACCATGTCCTGCACCTGCTGCGCCTCGATCGGCATTCCGGTGGCAGGGCTGTAGGGAGTGCCGGCACGGGCAAAGAGAAGGCGGAGGTAGTCGTAGATCTCCGTCACCGTGCCGACGGTGGAGCGAGGGTTTTTCGAGGTCGTCTTCTGTTCGATGGAGATGGCCGGGGAAAGACCGCTGATGTGGTCCACGTCCGGCTTTTCCATCATGTCGAGAAACTGGCGCGCGTAGGCCGACAGCGACTCGACATAGCGGCGCTGACCCTCGGCATAGATCGTGTCGAAGGCGAGCGAGGACTTGCCCGATCCCGACAGACCCGTGATCACCACCAGCCGGTCGCGGGGGATGTCGAGGTCGATATTCTTGAGGTTGTGTTCGCGCGCGCCGCGCACCTCGATGGACTTGAGCTCCGGCATGCCGTCCGTTCCCCGTTAACGCTTCGGTCATATCTAGGGGCCCCGGGGCGAGTCTCCAACCGAAATATGAGAACGAAAAGCGAACTTTTTCCGTTACCCACAGGAAGCGGCCAATTCCGCATCCCGCTGCGCCGCCCGGTAGGCCAGCGCGGTGGCGAACGCGCCGAACAGGCCCACGGCGATGGCCATGGGAAGGGCCGCCGCCAGCCCCAGTGCCGCGAGAACCGGCGTGCCGCCGAAGGTGCCCACATTGCCCAGCTGCGCCAGCGCGCCATTGGCCAGCGCACGGTCGGCATTGGTCGGGTTGAGCCAGGGCACGGCGGCAAAGCCCGCGCCCGCCACGATGCCAGACAGCGCCATGGCGAGGATCGCCACCCATGGTGCCAGCGGCCCGGACACCAACACCAGCGCGAAGGACACAACCAGCGTGAGGAAGCCGCCCCAGACGAGCCGCCCGGGCACGATCCGGCGCGCAAGCGGCCCGGTCAGGAGCGATCCGGTCAGCCCGGCGACCGGCAGCACCGGAGACAGCCATGGCGCGTTCAGCGCCGCCGGCAGGTAGGTGACGAGCGCGAGGAAGAGGAAGGCGTAGATGCCGTGGCCCAACCCCGGCGCGAAGAGGCGCGGCGTGGAATAGATCATCAGGTGATCGGACAGGCGCGGCAGCGGGCGACGTTCGGGCGTGACACCCCGGGGGAGCATGATCCAAAGGACCACGGCGAGCACCCCGGCCAGTCCTCCGTGCACGGCGAAAACCGTGCCGGGCCCGGCGTTGCCGATCAGGAGTGCCGCCAGCGAGAAGCCGACGCCGAAGAAGGTCGCCCAGACGCCCATGACGAAGGCCCGGTCGCGCTCGGCCGCCAGCGCCGCCATCAGCGTCGGCACCGCCACGACCAGCAGGAGGTGTCCCGCCCCCTCCGCCACGCGCAGCGCCATCAGGAGCGGGAAGTCCGGCAAGACGGCCTGCGCCCCACCCGCAACCGCCGAGACGATCAGCCCGGCCAAGATCGCGCGGCGCGGACCCACGCTTGCCGTGATCCCGCCCGAGAACACGCCGAAAAGGATGCCCATCACCGCCACGCCAGACACAGCGAAGGCCACGGGTGCGCCCGGATAGACAGCGTCAAGCGCCCCCAGCGTCAGGGAGACCTTGGCGAATTGTCCCGCCGCCAGAAGGCCCGCCGCGTAGAGCGCGGCCATCAGCCCCCAGGGGGTGCGCCCCGGAGCGGTCGCGTCAGATATGGATCACCCGATCATAGGCGTCGAGAACGCTCTCGTGCATCATCTCGCTGAGCGTGGGATGCGGGAAGACCGTCTCCATCAGATCCTCTTCCGTCGTCTCCAGCTTCTTGCCGACGATGTAGCCCTGAATCAGTTCCGTGACCTCCGCGCCGATCATGTGCGCGCCCAGAAGCTCGCCCGTCTTGGCGTCGAAGACGGTCTTGATCATGCCTTCGGGTTCCCCCAGCGCGATGGCCTTGCCGTTGCCGATGAAGGGGAAGCGGCCCACCTTGACGGTGTAGCCCTGTTCCTTCGCCTTGGCCTCGGTCAGCCCGACGGAGGCCACCTGCGGATGGCAATAGGTGCAGCCCGCGATGTTCTCGGGCGCCACCGGGTGGACCTTGTTCTTGCCGGCGATGATTTCGGCAACCATGACGCCCTCGTGGGAGGCCTTGTGCGCCAGCCACGGGCCGTTCGTGGCGTCGCCGATGACGAAAAGCCCCTCGACACCCGTGCGGCAATATTCGTCCGTCACCACGAAGCTGCGGTCGATCTTCGCGCCCAGTTTTTCCAGCCCCAGACCCTCGGTATTGGCGACGATGCCCACGGCGGAAATCACCGTGTCGAACTCATGCGTCTCGGTCTTGCCACCCACCTCGATATGCGCCGTGACCTTGTCCTCGGCGCGGTCGAGTTTCTTGACCATGGCCTTGGACATGATCTTCATGCCCTGTTTCTCGAAGCTCTTCTTCGCGAAGGCCGAGATTTCCTCGTCCTCCACGGGCAGGATACGGTCCAGCACCTCGACCACGGTCGTGTCGGCGCC
>CAZOBK010000100.1:0-7420 GCA_964578115.1 uncultured Roseicyclus sp. | reverse complement strand
TCACGCACGCCGGTTTTCAAGACCGGTGCATTCGACCACTCTGCCACTCCTCCGGGTCCCGAGGGCTTACGCGCACGGCGTCGATTCTGAAAGCCGTGTCCGAACCGCATCGCGCAACAATGCGCATGCGCAAGCGTCTTTTCAGATGAGGCGGAAAGCGCTATTATGTCATATACAGGCAGTGACCCGGTGCATAAACCGCGGCACGCGAAACAGGTGGACCGACAAAAAAACCGTCGGGCATCAAGAGGCGGAAAGAGCAGTTCATGACCCATTCCCCCATGTGGCGGGCCTCCGCCCGCGTCAGCGGCCGCAGCCTTGTTCTCGTCGGTCTCGTCCTCGGCGTCGCCGCCTGCAGCGATACCGGAGAGTTCATGTTCGGCTCCCGCGATGCCGCGGCTGCGGGACCGGCCCCGATCGGCGCGACCCGCCAGATGGAGCGTGACGTGGAAGCGCCGGAGGTGTTCGACATCACCGACGAAGGTCTCTGGGACGGTCGGCCCTCGCTCGGCGGCGTCTGGGTGGCCCATCCCGACGCGACCGATCCCGAGCGTGTGATCATCCGCAACACGGAAACCGGCCGCTTCGTGATCGGCGCACTCTTCCGCCGCGAGCGCGAGAACCCCGGCCCGCCGGTGCAGATCTCCTCCGACGCGGCGGCGGCGCTCGACATTCTCGCCGGCGCGCCCGCGACCGTTCAGGTCATCGCCCTGCGCCGCGAGGAAGCGCCCGACACCGATATGGCCGATGCCGGAGCGGCCGATGTCGGCGCACCCGCAGCCGAAAGCGGTATTCAGGGCCCGGCAAGCGTGCCGACGATCGCGGCGGCGGCGCTTGCCCCCGCGCCCGCCGTGCCCGGCATCGACACGGCAACGCGCCCGCTTCTTCGCCCCGTGCAATCGCGCGCCGTCGTCGAGACCACGCGCAACATGTCGGCAGCGGACGTCATGGCCGGTATTCAGCGGGCGGCCTTCTCGCCCGAGGCGCTGGCGCCCGCGTCCCCCGCTCCCGCGCGGCCCGTGCCCGCGATCGCCGCCGTCGCCGATGCCGCCATCTCCGAAAGCGAAATCGCAACCGCCATGCTCGCGCCGCTGGAGACCACCCCGCTGGACACGCCTGCCCCTGCGCGCGCAGCCGCCGTAACCCCTTTGCCGGACCGCCCCTATGTCCAGATCGGCATCTTCTCCGTGCAGGAAAACGCCAACGCCACCGGACAGACCTTGCGCAACGCCGGACTTGTGCCCACCATCTACGACCAGACCAGCAGTGGCCGCCAGATCTGGCGCGTGGTTGTGGGCCCGGCCCCCTCCACCGAGGATCGCGCGGCCATCCTCGACACCGTGCGCGGGCTCGGCTTCGGGGACGCCTATTTCGTCGCCCGCTAGGAGACGGGCTGCCCCGAATGAAGGCTGACACCATCGGATACCTGAACCGCGCCGTCGCGATCCTTGTCGTGGCGGCGCTTGCCGTCACGGGCCTTTCCGGGGCCGCGCGCGCCTTCGAGACGCAGGCCGGCTCGGCCTGGGTGATCGACCACAACACCGGGCAGGTACTTCTGTCGCACAATGCCGAGGTGCCGCTGCCGCCCGCGTCCATGTCCAAGATCATGACGCTCCTGATGACCTTCGAGGCGCTCGACGACGGGAGGCTCTCGCTCGACACGCGCCTGCCGGTCAGCGAGCATGCCATGAGCTTCGGCGGCTCGACGATGTTTCTCGACACAACCGACCGCCCCACGGTCGAGGAACTGATCCGTGGTGTCGTGGTCGTTTCGGGCAATGACGCCTCGGTCGTGCTGGGCGAGGCGCTGAGCCCCGATGGAACCGAGGCCGGTTTCGGGCGGATTGCGACAGAGCGCGCGCGTCAGCTGGGGATGGAACAGACGACACTCGTGAACGCCAGCGGCTGGCCCGCCGAGGGTCATGTCATGTCGATGCGCGATCTTGGCCTCCTGGCCGAGCGGATCATCACCGAATACCCCGAATACTATACCTATTTCGCCGAGACCGAGTTCGACTACGAGAACCGCGCACCGGCCAACCGTTTCAACCGCAACCCGATCCTCGGCATGGGCATCGGCGCGGACGGGCTCAAGACCGGGCACACGCAAGAGGCCGGATACGGCCTGGTGGGCTCCGCCGTGCAGGGCGACCGGCGCGTGACCTTCGTCATCTCCGGGCTCACGTCCGCCGAGGCGCGGGCGCGGGAATCGGAGCGGATCATCAACTGGGCCTTCCGCCAGTTCGTCATGGAAGAAATCGCCCGCGAGGGAACCGAGATCGCCCGCGCGCCCGTCTTCATGGGCATGGAGCAGACCGTGGGCCTCGCCCCCGCCGAAAGCGTCGAGATGCTGGTGCCGGCCCTTCTGGACCCCGAGATCACGGCAGACATCACCTATGTCTCCCCCCTGCCCGCGCCGATCACGGCCGGCGATGTGGTGGGTGAGTTGGTCATCCATCAGGGCGTGCGCGACGTGACCCGCACGGTGCCGCTTGTCGCCACCGGGGACGTGGAACGCGGCGGGCTGGCCGTCCGGTTGCGCACGGCGACGGGCCTGCTGATGGAGCGCGTCACGGGAGGCGATGCGACGGGTCCGACGGCAGAGAGCGCGACGGACGGATGACGGGCGCATGACGGACGCGCATGGGCTGTTCATCAGTCTCGAAGGCATTGACGGATCTGGAAAATCCACGCAATCGCGGCTGCTGGCAGAGCAGATGCGCGCATGGGGCCGCGACCCGGTCCTGACCCGCGAGCCGGGCGGCGCGACCGGGGCCGAGGATATCCGCCGCCTGCTGGTGGAGGGCGATCCGGCCCGCTGGTCGCCCGAGACGGAGATCCTGCTGTTCACCGCGGCCCGCCGCGACCACCTCGAACGGACGATCCGCCCCGCGCTGGCGTCGGGCCGGGATGTCGTCACAGACCGTTTCGCGGATTCCACGCGCGTCTACCAGGGCGCCACGCGCGGCGACCTGCGCGCGCTGGTAGACACGATCCATGATGCGGCCATCGGGGTGGAGCCGGACCTGACGCTCGTCCTCGACATGGACCCGGCCGTGGCGCTGGAGCGGGGACTTGCGCGCAGCTCGGGCGAGGACCGGTTCGAGGAGTTCGGCCTCGATTTCCAGAAGCGGCTGCGCGCGGGCTTCCTGGCGCTGGCGCAGGAGGAGGCGGGTCGCTGCGTGGTGATCGACGCCATGGCCGCGCCCGAGACCGTGGCGGCCCGGATCGCCGAGGTGGTCCGCGCCCGCCTTTGATCCCTCGCAGCCGCCCGCCCTGCGTGCTACATCACCTCGGATGACCGAAGACGCTCTCCCGGAAGCCGACCGCCTCGACGGCGCGCCACACCCGCGCGAAACCCTGCGCCTGTTCGGGCACGACGCGGCCGAGATGGCGTTTCTGGACGCGCTCAACTCGGGCCGCCTGCCCCATGCGTGGCTCCTGACCGGACCGAAGGGCGTGGGCAAGGCGACCTTCGCCTGGCGCGCCGCGCGCTATCTGATCGCGACCCCGCCCGACAGCGGCGACGCGCTGTTCGCGGCACCGCCCGCGCAAAGCCTCGACATCGAGGCCGATCACCCCGTCTTGCGCCGGATGCGCGCGCTCTCGGAACCCGGGCTTCTGCTTCTGCGCCGCGCCTGGGACACGGAGCGCAAGCGCCTCAAGGCGCAGCTGACCGTCGACGAGGTGCGCGGCCTCAAGGGGTTCTTCGCGTACTCGGCCGGCGGGACCCGCCGCGTGGTCATCGTCGATTGCGCCGACGAGATGAACGCCTCGGCGGCCAACGCGCTTCTGAAGGAACTGGAGGAGCCGCCGCGCGACGCGGTGATGCTCTTGGTTTCGCACCAGCCTTCCGGGCTTCTGCCGACGATCCGCTCGCGCTGCCGCACGCTGCGCTTCGACCCGCTCGGGCCGGCCGATCTTGCCGCGGCGCTGGAACAGGCGGGCCTTGCCCTGCCCGACGACGCCAGCGCGCAGGCCATTGCGGCGCTGGCTGATGGCTCCGTGGGCACGGCGGTGCAACTGGTAGAACAGGACGGCCCGACGCTCTACCGGGAGCTCGTAGCGCTCCTGTCGGGGCTGCCGGACTTGGACCGGTCCCTCGCGCTGAAACTTGCCGACGCCGCCGGCGCGCGCGGGGCCGACACACGCTTCGACCTGACGCTGGGCTTGCTGGACCGATTGCTGGCGCGACTGGCACGGACCGGCGCGACGGGACGCGCGCCCTCCCCCATTGTCGCGGGTGAGGAAACCGTGCTGGGCCGCCTTGCGCCCGATCCCGCATCGGGCCGCGCATGGGCCGAACTTGCCGCCGATCTCACCGCACGCGCCCGCCGCGGCCGGTCGGTGAACCTTGACCCTGCCGCGCTCATCTTCGATATGTTTCTCGACCTCGACAGGACCGCCGCGCGTATGGCCGTTCCCGCCTCCTGACCCCTGCCCCCGCGCACCCCGGATGGGCGCCCACACAGCCCGAGCCGATACGGATAATCATGCCCGACACGCCCCCCGAGATCGTCGACAGCCACTGCCACCTCGATTTTGCCGATTTCGATGCCGAACGCGCCGAAATCGTGGACCGGGCCGTGGCCGCCGGCGTGCGCCGGATGGTGACGATCTGCACCCGGCTGCGGAACGCGCCGCAGGTGCGCGCCATCGCCGAGGCGCATGACCCCGTCTTCTGGGCCGCCGGCACCCACCCGATGAGCGCCGCGGACGAGCCCATGGCGACGGCGGAGGAGTTGATGGCGCTCGCCCGTCATCCGAAATTCGTGGGCATCGGCGAAAGCGGGCTCGACTATCACTACACGGCCGAAAGCGCCGAGGTGCAGCAGACAAGCCTGCGCGTGCATATCGAGGCCGCGCAGGAAACGGGGTTGCCGCTGATCATCCATGCGCGCGATGCGGACGAGGACATGGCGCGCATCCTGACCGAGGAATTCCGCGCGGGCGCCTATACCTGCGTGATGCATTGCTTTTCCTCGGGTGAAGCCTTGGCACGCGCGGCGCTGGATCTGGGCTTCTACCTGTCGATGTCAGGCATCGCCGCCTTCCCCAAAAGCCACGCGTTGCGCGCGATCTTCGCCGCCGCCCCGCTGGAGCGCATTCTCGTGGAGACCGACAGCCCCTATCTCGCGCCGCCACCCTTCCGCGGAAAGCGCAACGAACCCGCCTATACCGTGCACACGGCACGCGTCGGAGCGGAGCTGTTCAACCTTTCCGAGGGCGAGTTCGCCGCCGCCACTACGGCCAATTTCGACCGGCTATTCACCCGCGCCGCCGCCTGGCGGAAGGCGGCCTGAGCATGGCGGAACTGCGTTTCACCATTCTTGGCTGCGGATCGTCGGGGGGCGTGCCGCGCCTCGGCGGGAACTGGGGCGACTGCGACGCCGACGAGCCGCGCAACAGGCGGCTGCGCTGCTCGATGCTGGTGCAGCGCTTCGACGAGGGCGGCGAGACCGCGGTCCTGATCGACACATCGCCCGACCTGCGCCAGCAATTGCTGGATGCGGGGATCGGGCGGCTCGACGCGGTGATCTACACCCACTCCCACGCAGATCACGTCCACGGGCTCGACGATCTGCGCATGATCGTCTTCAACATGCGCCAGAGGCTTGCGGTCTGGGCCGACGGGCAGACGCAGAACGACCTGCTGAACCGCTTCGGCTATGCCTTCGTGCAGCCGCCCGGCAGCGCCTATCCTGCCATCCTCGATCTCAATGCCATCGACGGGGACGTGACCGTCGATGGCACGGGCGGGCCGATTACCTTCCGCCCCTTCGAGGTGACGCACGGCAATATCGACTCCCTCGGTTTCCGCATCGGCGGGCTGGCCTACCTACCCGATGTCTCGGACATTCCCGACGCCGCGTGGCCGATGCTGGAGGGGCTCGATTGTTGGGTGCTGGACGCGCTGCGCCGCACGCCGCATCCCAGCCACGCGCATCTGGAGAAATCGCTGGGCTGGATCGCGCGCGCGGCCCCCCGCCGGGCGGTGCTGACGAACATGCATATCGACCTCGATTACCGCACGGTTCTTGAGGAGACGCCCGACCATGTTGCGCCAGCCTTTGACGGGATGGTCATCTCCTACGATGTGTGACGCCGGCGCATGCTAGACATTCTCACCGTTGTCCTGCCGGTGTTCCTGGTGACGGGGGCGGGGTATCTTGCGGCGTGGAGGGGGCTGTTCGCGGCCAGCGCGGTCGATGGTCTGATGATCTTCACCCAGAAATTCGCCATCCCCTGCCTGCTGTTCTCCGGTGTGGCCTCCCTCGATCTGGGGGCGGAATTCGACCCCGCGCTGCTTGTGGCCTACTACACGGGGTCGACGGTGAATTTCGCGCTGGGCCTGTTGGGCGCGCGGTTCCTCTTCGGACGGCCGTGGCCCGATTGCGTGGCCATCGGTTTCGTACCGCTTTTTGCCAACAGCGTGCTTCTGGGGCTTCCGATCACCGAACGCGCCTATGGCGCCGATGCGCTGGCTGCCAATTTCGCGATCATTTCGATCCATGCCGCCTATTGCTACCTGCTCGGCATCACGACGATGGAAATCGTGAAATCGCACGGCGCCGGCGGACTTGCAACCGTCCGGCTGGTGCTGGGCGCGATCTTCCGCAACGCGCTGATGATCGGGATCGCGCTTGGCTTTATCGTCAATCTTTCAGGGGTTGCAGTGCCCGGCATCCTGCAGGAGGCGCTCGACCTGATGATCCGCGCCGCCCTGCCTGCAGCGCTGTTCGGGTTGGGTGGCATCCTTTACCGGTACCGGCCCGAGGGCGATCTGACCATTGTCGCCTTCATCTGCGCGCTTGCACTTTTCGCACATCCCGCCATCGCGCTGGCGTTGGGCTCCGGCCCTGCGGGCCTGAGCGACGCGCAGCTGCGATCGGCCGTGGTCACGGCGGCGATGGCGCCGGGCGTGAACAGCTACCTTTTCGCGAACATGTACGGCGTGGCCCGGCGCGTGGCGGCCACCGCCGTTTTGGCGGGCACCGCTCTGTCGGTGATCAGCGTGACGCTCTGGATCGCCATCCTGCCCTGAGCGACGACGGCGTCAGTCGACCCCCTCGACGATGATGATCGTGCTTTCGGCACAGCGCCGCCGGATCTCCGCGACCTCCTGATAGGCGGGGTCGTTCCACGCGGCCATGGCGGCCTCGTAGCTGGGGAATTCGATCACAACATGCCGGTCGCCCGCCGTGCCCTCCATGACCTCGGACCGGCCGCCCCTCACGACGAATTTCGCGCCATGACTTTCGAGGATGGGCGTGTCGCGGCGCACATATTCGGGATAGCCGTCCGCGTCGGTCACGGTGATCTGGCCAATGATGTAGCCTTTGGGCATGTCTGGTCTTCCTTATCGCTGGGGCGCGGCCGAACCCATCGCCCTGCCGCGCTCCAGCAAGCTTAGACCAAG
>CAZOBK010000099.1:0-7426 GCA_964578115.1 uncultured Roseicyclus sp. | reverse complement strand
AGGCAGTAGCTTAAATCACACCGGAAACTGTCCAAGAGTTGGGGAGTAGCTCAGGAGCCGCCCGATCCGTCTCACTCCCACTCGATGGTTCCCGGCGGTTTCGACGTGATGTCATAGGTGACCCGGTTGATCCCCTTGACCTCGTTGATGATCCGCGTGGCAGTTTCGCCGAGGAACTCGTGGGAGAACGGGTAATAATCGGCAGTCATCCCGTCGACGGAGGTCACCGCCCTGAGCGCGCAGGCAAAGTCATAGGTCCGCCCGTCGCCCATCACGCCCACGGTGCGCACCGGAAGGATCGCGACGAAAGCCTGCCAGATATCGTCATAGAGGCCATGGCGGCGGATCTGGTCGATATAGACCGCGTCGGCCTTGCGCAGGATCTCGAGCTTCTCGCGGGTGATCTCGCCGGGGCACCGGATGGCGAGGCCGGGGCCGGGGAAGGGATGGCGACCGATGAAACTGGCGGGCAGGCCCAACTCGTGGCCCAGTGCGCGCACCTCGTCCTTGAAAAGCTCGCGCAGCGGTTCGACCAGTTTCAGGCCCATCTTCTCGGGCAGGCCGCCGACATTGTGGTGGCTCTTGATGGTGACCGAGGGGCCACCCGAAAAACTGACTGACTCAATCACATCCGGGTAGAGCGTGCCCTGGGCGAGGAACGCCGCGCCCTCGATCCCGTCGGCGTAGTGCTGGAAGACGTCGATGAACAGTTTTCCGATTGTCTTCCGCTTTGTTTCCGGATCGGAAACGCCATCGAGCGCGGTCAGGAACCGCTCGCTCTCGTCGGCATGAATCAGGGGGATGTTGTAATGGTCGCGGAACATGGTCACGACCTCATCGGCCTCGTTGAGCCGCAACAGTCCATGGTCCACGAAAACGCAGGTCAGCTGATCGCCGATGGCCTCGTGGATCAGGACGGCCGCCACCGAGGAATCGACACCCCCCGAAAGCCCGCAGATGACCTTGGCGTCGCCCACCTGCTCGCGGATCTGGCGGATCGCCTCGTCGCGATAGGCGGCCATGGTCCAGTCGCCCTTGAACCCTGCCAACCGCACGAAATTCTCGTAGAGCGTCCTACCGTTGGGCGTGTGGTGCACCTCCGGGTGGAACTGCACCGCGTAGAAGTTGCGCGACAGGTCGGCGGTGATGGCAAAGGGCGCACCGGGGGAGGTGGCGTAGACCTCGAACCCCGGGGCAAGGCGGCTGACGTGGTCGCCATGGCTCATCCAGACCTGTTCGCGCCCGTCGAGGAACCAGCCGGTCAGAAGGTCGATGCGCTCGTCGCCGTGCGCGACGTAGGCGCGCCCGAACTCCGCCGTGCCCTCGCCGCGCAGGACCTCGCCGCCCAGCATCTGCATCATCACCTGCTGGCCGTAGCAAATGCCGAGGATCGGCACGCCAAGCTCGAAGATGCGCGCGGGCGGACGGGGAGAACCCTCGTCGATCACGCTGGCCGGCCCGCCCGAGAAGATCACCGCCTTGGGGGCGAAGTCGTCGAGAAAGGCGTCGGTGACGTTCTGGAACGGATGGATCTCGCAATAGACGTTCAGCTCGCGCAGGCGGCGGGCGATCAGTTGCGTGACCTGGCTGCCGAAATCGACGATCAGCAGGCGTTCGTGATGGCGGGCGGGATCGGGCACATGCGTCATGGCCGAGGCATAGGGCGCGTCCCGGACAGGCGCAAGATGCGCGTTCCACCGTCCGGGCGACTGCTCGGGCCTAGTGTCGCCGGCCGGGATGCAGCGCGCCAAGCAGCGCGCGCGCCGTTTCCGCGCGGTGGCGGCGCCCAACCGCCATGTAATGGGCGGTGTCGATGCTGCCATCGGGGCGGCGGCGGAGTTCGTCGGTGCTGGTCATGTCGGTCTTCCTTCCGTGGATTGGCCATGTGTTGGCAAGAACAGGATGCCCCGCCACGCCGCAGGACACTTGAAGGAAGCCTTGCGAGGGCCTTGCGGTTTGCTTGTCATTCGCGCCTGATATGCGCGACGCCTTGTGATGCCAGCGCCCGGAGAACAGGCTTTCCCGATGATCTACGCCTTCGCCGATTGCGAACTGGACACCGCGCGCTTCGAATTGCGCCGGGCCGGCAGCGCCGTGCATGTCGAGCCGCAGGTGTTCGAGCTGCTCGCCGCGCTGGCCGAGCGGGCGGGCGAGGTGGTGGAGAAGGACGCGCTGGTGGCCCGGGTCTGGCGCGGGCTTGCGGTATCGGACGCGACGATCAACGCCCGCGTTTCGGCGGCGCGGAAGGCCGTGGGCGACGACGGTACGCGGCAGGCGGTGATCCGCACCGTGCACCGGCGCGGCTTCGTCATGGCCGCAGAGGTTTCGGCGCACGCGGTCGAAGGGGCGCTGACGGAGCATGCGCCGCCCCAGCCCTCCGCCGTGCCGGAGACGCGCTTCGCGCACTCGGCGGACGGCACCGCGATCGCCTGGACGGCGGAGGGCGAGGGACCGGACCTCGTGCGGATCGGGCACTGGCTCACGCATCTGGAGCTCGACCACGAGAGCCCGGTCTTCGGCCCCACCATCGCGCGGCTTGCCGCTCACCACCGGCTGATCCGCTACGACGTGCGATCCACCGGCCTGTCCCAGCGGGGGGCGGATTTCGGCGGGATCGATTGCTTCGTGGACGATCTCGAAGCGGTGATGGAGGCCGCCTGCGGCGGTGCCGCAGACGTTTTCGCGGTCTCGCAGGCGGTGCCCGTCGCCATCGCCTATGCCGTGCGGCGGCCCGAGCGGGTGCGCCGCCTCGTGGCCTATGGCGGCTTCGTGCAGGGGCGGGCGCTGCGTCCTGACACGGAGGGGGACCTCGGGGCGGAGATGGCGCTGGAGCTGATCCGCGCGGGCTGGGGCCGTGAAGGCAGCGTCTTTCTCGAGACCTTCACGCGGATGTTCGCGCCGGACGCCGACCCCGACATGGTGGCCGATCTCGCCCGGATGCAGCGGGTGACGGCGGATGCCGACAGCGCCATGCACCTGCGCCGCGCGATCGACCGTTTCGACGTGTCGGAGTTGATTTCCGAGGTTGCCGCGCCCTGCCTCGTGCTGCACGCGCGGGGCGACGTGATCCAGCCCTTTGCCCAGGCGCAGAGCCTCGCCGCCGGCCTGCCGCAGGCGTCGCTCGTTTCGCTCGACAGCCGCAACCACATCGCGCTGCCCGGGACAGCGGCCTGGACACGGCTGATGGAGTCGACCGACGCCTTCCTCGCGCAAGGGGCGTCCTGACCCGTTGCGCCGGTCGCCGCGCGCATGTCGCTTTTCCCTGCAAACTGCCGCAATCCGGCCGGGTCGGGCGGCGGGCGCGCGGTATTCCGCACGGGAAGAGTCTGGTGCAGGCGCGAAAGGAAGAACCATGGCCGAAGCGGAACGTGTTGGGCGGCGCGGACGCGGCGGTGGCGGTGCCGCGCGAAGGGCTGAGCGGTCGGCGGTGCGGTTCGACACCGCGCGCTTCATCGAACGCAATGTCCCGAACCTCGAGATCCTCGACGAGGAAGCGCTTCAGATCATCGAGCACAATGCCGAGATCGTGCTGGAGGAGATCGGCGTGGCCTTCGTCGAGAACCCCGCCGCGCTCCAGCGCTGGCGCGAGGCGGGCGCCGATGTCAGCGGAGAGCGCGTGCGCATCCCCCGCGGCCTCGCGCGCAAACTCTGCGAGACGGCACCGGGCCGCTTCACCCAGATCGCGCGCAACCCCGCGCGCAACGTGGAGATCGGGGGCAAGTCCCTCGTGCTCGCCCCGGTCTACGGGCCGCCCTTCTGGCGCGACCTCGAGGGCGGGCGGCGCTATGCCACGATGGCCGATTTCGAGACTCTGGTGAAGCTGGGCTACATGTCCGAATGGCTGCATCATTCGGGTGGTACGGTCTGTGAACCCACCGACGTGCCCGTGAACAAGCGCCATTTCGACATGCTCTACGCGCATATGCGGCTGAGCGACAAACCCTTCATGGGCTCGGTTACGGAACCCTCGCGCGCCGTCGATTCCATCGAGATGGCCAAGATCCTCTTCGGCGACGACGTGGTCGACCAGAACTGCGTGATGACCTCGCTCATCAACATCAACTCGCCGCTCACCTTCGACGGCACCATGATGGGCGCGCTGGAACACTACGCCGCCGCCGGGCAGGCCTGCATCATCTCGCCCTTTATCGTGGGCGGCGCGATGGCGCCGGTCTCGGTCATGGGCACGCTCACGCAGGTTCTGGCCGAGGTGCTGGCTGGCGTCGCCTATTCCCAGCTGGTTCGCCCCGGCGCGCCGGTGATCTTCGGCGCTTTCGTGACCTCCATCGACATGAATTCAGGCGCGCCCACCTTCGGCACGCCCGAGGCGCAGCTGATCACGAACGGCGCGGGCCAGCTTGCGCGACGGCTGGGCCTTCCCTTTCGCTCAGGCGGGTCCTTCAACGGCTCCAAGCTACCAGATGCGCAGGCGGCCTATGAAAGCGCGAACTCGCTGCAGAACGCGCTTCTGTCGGGTGTGAACTTCATGCTCCACGCCTGCGGCTGGCTGGAAGGCGGCCTGGTGGCGAGCCCCGAGAAATTCGTGCTCGATGCCGACCAGCTCGGTGTGCTGCACAAGTTCGCCCAAGGGGTTCAGACCGACGAGAACGCGCAGGCCATGGACGCGCTGCGCGAGGTGGGTCCGGGCGGGCATTTCCTCGGCTGCGCCCACACTCAGGCCAATTACCAGGAAGCGTTCTGGCGCAGCCGTGTCCTTGACTACCGCCCCTTCGAGACCTGGGCCGAGGAGGGCGGCAAAAGCAGCTTCGAACTGGCCGCCGACCGGGTACGCAAGCTGCTGGGCGACTACCAGGCGCCCATGCTCGACCCCGCCACCGACGAGGCGCTTCGCGACTACATCGCGCGCCGCAAGGCCGAGATGCCCGACGCCTTCATCTGAGGCT
The DNA here is from genome assembly GCA_964578115.1 of uncultured Roseicyclus sp. Lineage (GTDB taxonomy): Bacteria > Pseudomonadota > Alphaproteobacteria > Rhodobacterales > Rhodobacteraceae > Roseibacterium. The sequence continues at coordinate 2,522 of CAZOBK010000099.1, read as the reverse complement.
CATGCGTCGCCCGACCGGGCCGCCGACATCAGCGCGCTCATCACCTGGACATGGCGGCGCGGCGAATAGCCGAGCCCGTCACCCAGCCGCGCGGCATTCAGCGTCGCCTCCTCCGCCAGCAGTTTCGCGAAGGGTCTGCGCCCCGCACGGCGCGCGGCGCACGGCGCGCAAGCGGCCATCTGCGCCGTCCGCACCAGCAATCTCGGACGCCTGAGGCGCGCAAGCTGCATTTCATGATCTGTCATCTGGGGACCTCGGAACATTTCGAGAGGCCCTTAGCTTGCGGCGGGTTTTCGTGCCGTTGCATGCGGCCGCCATGCTGCGGTCGCTACTGGCCATATTGTTTACTTAATGGAAACAATTTATCGAAAATGGACGAATTTTAACGTTTGAGTAATCAATCCGATAAAATTCTCCCTTTTGTTGTCCATGCTGCATGAGGGGGGACGGGTCATGAGCATGACCCCGCAAGAGCGCTTCGGGCGCTCTGCCATATCACTGCCGACCTGGGTTCCGGCCGAGGCCTCGCAGTATCTGGCACATACCGAGAATGGCCAGTCGCTGCGCCGGATCGCCCTTCGGGACGGGGCTGCGCCTTCTACCGTGTGCCGCCGTGTGCGGCGGATGGAGGCGCGGCGCGACGACCCTCTCGTCGACGAGGCGCTGGACGCATTGGCAGCCCATGCCGCCCGCGCACAGGACGACACCCCGAACGACCAACAGGAGACCAGAGACATGACCGCGCCATTCCGTTCCCCGATTGTTTCAGACGAGTCGACCGTTTCCCGTGAGGCCCGCCGCATCCTCCGCCGCCTGTGCGAAACCGACGCCGTGCTGGCCGTGGCCGGCGACATGGAAAAGGCCGTGGTCCTGCGCCCCGGTCCCGATGGCGAACAGACGCGCACGGCGGTGGTCGACCGCCACGTGGCGCAGGCCTTCGCGGTGAAGGACTGGATTTCCTGCATCAGGCAGGGCCGCGTGGCGCGTTACGCCATCACCCAGGCGGGGAAGGCCGCGCTCAAGCGCCTTCTCGACGAGGACCGGCGCCGGCGGCGGGGGGACGGCTTTGCGGAAGCCGCCTCGGGCTTTCAGGCACAGCATGCGGACTATGGCGAGGCCCGCGTCACCGATGATGACGGACGGCGGACCGTCATGCGGGTGAACCTAGCGGAATCGCCTCTGGCCACGCTGGCGCGGCGCAAGGGGCCGGACGGCAAGCCGTTCCTGACCCCCGAACTGGTGCAGGCCGGCGAGAGGCTGCGGGAGGATTTTGAGCGCGCGCAGATGGGCCCGCGGCTGGGCCAGAACTGGGACCGCTTCCTGACCGCCGGCACCGATCGTGGCCTGTTCTCGGGCGATGCGGGGATGGTCGAGGGGCCGAGTGCCGCGCGCGCCCGCGTGACGGAGGCCATGGAGGCGCTGGGGCCGGGCCTGTCGGACGTGGTGCTCAGGGTCTGCTGCTTTCTCGAAGGGCTCGAGACGACCGAGCGCCGCCTCGGCTGGTCGGCGCGCTCGGGCAAGGTGGTGCTCAAGATCGGGCTTCAGCGCCTGCTCAGGCACTACAAGGAGACGCACGGCTTCGTGCCAGCGCTCAGGATCTGAGCCGACCCCGGCCATGCGGGCCGCGCAATCCACCTGTGCGCAAGTTGCGCGGTTACATTCCCTGGTGTCTGGATTATTTAGGGGTCAACCATTGTCCAGACCCAGCGGAAGCTCACGGCCATGCGCGATCTGAAACTGCCCGAGGAACGTCACCCCGAAAAGGCGCATCGCGCCGACAATGCCCAGCCGAAAAAGCCCAGCTGGATCAGGGTAAAGGCCCCCGTTGGCGAGGGTTATCGCAAGACGCACCAGATCATGCGCGAGCACAAGCTGGTGACCGTCTGCGAGGAGGCGGGCTGCCCCAATGCTGGTGAATGCTGGTCCCAGGGCCACGCCACCATGATGATCATGGGCGAGATCTGCACCCGCGGCTGCACCTTCTGCAACGTGGCCACGGGGCGGCCGCAGGATCTCGACCTGTTCGAGCCGGGGCGCGTCGCAGACGCGGTCCAGAAGCTCGGCCTGAACCATGTCGTCATCACGTCCGTGGACCGCGACGATCTCGAGGATGGCGGGGCGGAGCATTTTGCCATGACGATCCGCGCGATCCGCAAGCGCTCTCCCGGCACGACGATCGAGATCCTGACGCCCGATTTCCTGAAATGCGCCCCCTCGGTCCTCGAGACCGTGGTCGCGGCGAAGCCTGACGTGTTCAACCACAACCTCGAAACCGTGCCCGGCCTTTACCCCGAGGTCCGCCCCGGCGCGCGCTATTTCCATTCACTCAGGTTGCTGCAGCGGGTGAAGGAGATCGACCCCTCCATGTTCACCAAGTCCGGCATCATGGTGGGTCTGGGCGAGGACCGGCAGTCGGTCCTGCAGGTGATGGATGACATGCGCGCGGCCGATGTCGATTTCCTGACCATCGGCCAGTACCTGCAACCGACGCCCAAGCATCACGCGGTGGATCGTTTCGTGCA
>CAZOBK010000098.1:0-7685 GCA_964578115.1 uncultured Roseicyclus sp. | reverse complement strand
CCTTCAGGGGTCGCCATCAGTCAAGGTGTAGTGATGCGGCTTTGTGCAAGGCCATCCGCAGGTCAGGGCCGGACCACCGGATCCGCCGTAGGGCTGGTGCCGGTCGTATCGGCAATACCCCAGACACCGATCTCGTTCGGAAGGACCCATGCGTCCGAGCGGGCATAGGCCAGCGGCACGTCCGTCAGGTCGATACCGGGGTCGATGAAGGGCTGCATCGGGCGGCCGTTAAGGGATTTCATGATCCGGGCGTAGACCTCCACATCGGCGTGACCCGCCTCGCGCCAGACATCCTCGAGATGGTTCGCGAACTGATGGACCATGTCCGAGCGCACGATCATCTTGCCCGTCTGCCGACGCGACAGGTAGTCGTTGGGGTCTACCTCCCAGACCTCGTCGCCGGAGCGGACGATGAAAACGCCGTCCGCATCGCGGTCGTAGATACGCATCCGCCATGAGAACCGGTGGCCGTCGCCGCTCCACCTGACCTCGGTCGGGAAGGCCCCGGCGCGGATCGGCAGGACGATCTGCACCGCGGTCCAGGCGGCGATGGCGGCAAGCGCGGCCATGGGGATGAGCGTCACGCGCCCCGGGCCAGACGCGCGAGGGGCGGGCGCCGGCGCGGGCAGAGCCTCGAACAGGCCGTGGAACCAGCGCGCCAGCCGCAGCGGCCAGTCGGGCGCGAAGAAGATCGTCGTCGCCGCGATCGTGAGCCACGGGAATATGCCGATGTTGAAGAAAGCGGAATTCGCGGCATGGAAGGCGCAGTAGACGAGGAAAGTCGCAAGCCGCGTGCGGTGCCACAGCAGAAGCGGCGCCCCCAGCACATGCAGCGCGACGGTGCCCCATGTCCCCAGCAGGATGAACCAGTCATAGTGGAACAGGAAGCCAAAGGCGAAATCATCCGCCTGCGAGCGCAGCCACATGCCGAGCGGCTCGCCGGCGAGCCAGTCGGGCGTGAGCTTCACCAGCCCCGCGTAGATCAGCATGATCTCCATCTGCAGGCGCAGGATGGCGACGCCGGCATAGGGGATCGCCTCGGCCCGCAGGCGCGGAAACAGCTTGGCATCCAGCGACAGGGCCCGGTGTGCGGGCAGGAAACACAGCAGGATCAGAAACAGGATTACGAGGTAGAAGTGGTTCAGGTACTCCGCCTTGTCGAGCAGGAAGAAGTAGCTGAACAGAACCGTCAGCGCGACGATCGAGACGCGGTAGAAGAGCCCCACCATCACGAGCAGCGCGAAAAATCCCATGCCGAGCCATGCAACCCAGATCCACGGCTCGGGCAGGGGCTGAACCCAGTGAAAGCCGGGATAGGTGAAATGAAACTCCGGCGCGATCCAGTAGCGGTAGACGCGGTCATACTTGATGAAGCGCCAGCAGTCCCAGACGAGCATCGCGCCCACCGCCATGCGGAAGACGGCCAGCGACAGGGGCGAGACCGGTTGCGACAGGGCCACGCGCAGGCTTTGCGCCGCGCGGGCCGCGCGGCTCGATACTCCGCCGGGCAAGTCGGCAATACTCGTCATGTTGCGCCTCCGGATTACCATGTTCCGATGGAATTACGGGCCCGGTCGCACGTTATTCCCGAAATGCGCAAAAAAATCGAGGAGCGTGGACATGACCGGACCGGGGATCACGGTGATCTATGACGGTGACTGCCCGTTCTGCACCTCTTACGTGTCGATGATGCGTCTGCGGGAGGCGGTGGGCGAGGTGGAACTCGTCAATGCCCGCGAGGGAGACCCGCGCGTGCGCGCCGTCCAGGCGGCGGGCTACGATCTCGATGAGGGGATGGTGGTTCTCTGGCGGGACGAGGTCTTTTTCGGCGACGGCGCGGTGCATCTGCTGGCGACCCTGTCCTCGGAAAAGGGCGGCCTGTTCGATCGCATCCAGCGCGCGGCCTTCGCCAAACCGCGCCGCGCGGCCCGTCTCTATCCGGTCCTCGCGGCTGGGCGGCGCCTGTTTCTGCGGCTGGTCGGGCGCAAGCCCATAGGCCGCCTTTCAGAGAAAAGTTCAGCGGATCGGGAATAGACCGCCTGATCGTCCGTTTTCCTGTCGTGGTCCGATATCGAGGCCGCAACGAAAGGAGACGACGATGACGTTTCAAAAGACCCTTCTGGCGGCCACCATTGCGGCGGTCGCCCTTGTTTCGGCGCCCGAGCCCGCCCAGGCCCAGAACGACGACCCGGTGCTCCGGTTCCTGAACTCCATCTTCCCCAATGCCGAGTTCCGCTCGGCCAGCGCGAGCCGCAATTGGGACGACGATGACGATGATGACGACGACGGCGGACGGAGCGGCCGCTACGACGACGACGATGACAATGACGACGATGACGATGACGACGACGATGACGGGGGTCGCGATGACGACGACGATGACGACTGAACCGCTGATCCCGACAGCTAACCCTACGGAAAGGACCTGATCATGAGACACCGCAATCTTCTTCTCTCTGCCAGCGTCGCCGCGCTGGTGATGGCCGGATCGGCCGCCTCTGCGCAATCGATGCGGTTTTCCGATGTCGATGCCGACGGAAATGGCCTGCTCTCCTATGACGAGCTCCGCTCCGCCTTCGGCACGGCCGCTGCCAACCGTCTCTGGAACCGTGGCGGTGGGGACGATCTGAGCGTCGCCGACATCCGCCGGCTAAACGCGTCGGATGACGATGATGTCGATGACGACGACGATGACGATGACGATGACGGATCGTCTGACGACAACGACAACGACGACGACGATGACGGATCGCGCGACGACAACGATGATGATGACGACGACGGAGGCTCCGGCAGCAGCGACGACGATGACGACGATGGCGGCTCCGACAGCAGTGCCGACGATGGCGACGACGGCGGCTCCGACAGCAGCGACGACAACGACGACGATGACTGACCCGTCCCCACCGCGGTGATCCTGATCGTCCAGAACCCGAACGCCCCGCTTCGTGCGGGGCGTTTCTGGTTCCGGCGCTGATGGTTCGGTTGGCGGGCCGGGCGCGCCCGGCTCAGTCGCGAGCCGAGAGCCGCGCGGCCTCCTCCTCGGCCGACAGGGGCTGACCCGCGCCGATCGTGGAGAGAAACGCGTCGAGCGTGGCGAGCGCCGAGGCGGGCGCGTAGCCCGTGTCGTCCGCGCCTTGCGTCACCATGGCGAAGCGTGCGGTCCATGCCGCGTCTTCGCGGCAGGCGATGGAGACGATACTGCCGCCCGCCGCGCGGTCGAACTCGAATTCCCGGCAGAAGGCGCCGTCGTCGGTCAGGAAGGAGGAAATGATCTCCACTTCGCCATCACCCGCAATCCCGCGCGATCCCGCCGGCAGCCTGTCGAGTGCGTCCCCGATCCCCGGCGCGTCGAGGAGCGCGAGGGAGGGCGCCGGGTCTTCGGGCCCGCGCAGCGAAAGGCTTGCCATGATGCCTCCCACAGCGCCCACGATCAGAGCGACGCTCGCCGCAAGCGCCGCGGGACGCCATGCCGGGCCCGGCCTGCGCAGCGGCACGACCGTGTCCGCATGCCGGGCGTCGGCCAGTGTTCGTTCCACTTTTCGGGCCAGATCGTCGGGCAATGGCTCGTCCGGCCGCGCGGCGCCGAGCGCTCCCAGAAGCGCTCCGGTCTCGCGGAACATGTCGATGCGCGCGGCGATCGCGGGGTCGGCCTCCGCCGCCTCGGCAACGCGCCGCGCCTCCCCGGGCTCCAGCGCACCGTCGGCATAGGCCATCAGCGTGGCGTCGTCGAATTCGGTCGGGTTCATGCGTGGGCCTCCTTGCCCCGTGTGAACAACGCGCGGGCGCTCATTCTATTCCCATCTTCGAGGCCAGCGCCGCGCGACCGCGCGCGAGCCGGCTCATGACGGTGCCTTTCGGAATGCCGAGAACCTCCGCCGCCTCGGCATAGGACATCTCTTCGAAGCAGACGAGGACGATCACCTCGCGCTGGTCGGCGGGCAGCGTCGCCATCGCGGCCTCGGTCCTTTGCAGCATCAGCGTGGCTTCGGTCACGCGGGGGCCGTCGATCGTGGCCGCCTCAGGCGCATCCGCCACGTCGATCTCGGTGCCCCGCGTGGCCGCCCTTCGCGTCTGGTCGATCCACGCGTTCCTGAGGATGCGGAACAGCCAAGGGTCGAGCCGCGTGGCGGGATCATGGCGGCTGCGCCCGGCCATGGCGCGCTCGACCGTCGTCTGCACCAGATCGTCCGCCATGTCGGGTCTGCGGCAGAGCGACAGGGCAAATCGCCTGAGCCTCGGCAGCGCATCCACGAGGTCCCTCTCGAAGGCGTCTCGCATTCCGGTTCCCGGCCTTTCCCGTGCAGGCCGCGCGGAATAAACTGGGCGGCGAAGCGTAATCCACTGACACCGCCAACCCACACGAAGGCACACCGCCATGACAAGAGCCTTTCTCGTCGCGATGCTTGCCGCGATCCTCCTCGTCTTCCAGCCGGTCCTGCCGCAGGGTCTTGCAGACGGGATATTCTCGGCGTCCGCGTGGGCCGACGATGACGATGGCGGCGGAAGCGATGATGATGACGACGACGGCGGCGGCGGCGGGATCGGGCAGTCCGGCCGGGACGATGACGATGACGACGATGGCGGGGCGCGCCCTTCGCGGTCGGGTGGCGGCGGCCTGCTGGACAGCCTTTTCGGCATTCAGCGGCAGCCCGCGGCCCCGCCGTCCGCACCGGCCCCGCCGCCCCCGAGCGCTGCGCCGGACGAGATCGTGACGCTCGCCCTCGACGAGGCCGACCTCAACACGCTGCTCGCGCGCGGTTTCACCGTGATCGAGGAACGCGCCCTGCCGGGCTTGGCCGCCATCTCGCGGCGCCTGCGTATTCCGCCGGACCTGACCCTGGCCGATGCACGTTCGGCCGCGCGCGCCCTTCCCAGCGGGCAGGACGCCGATTTCAACCATTTCTACCGCCCCGAACAAGTGGAAGAGGATGGCTGCACCGATCCGGAATGTCCCGACAGCGTCCTGCGCGACTGGCCCCACGGGCTGCCGCGGGACACCGTCTGCGGGCCTGCCACGCCGATCGGGATCATCGATACCGGCATCAACGAGGAGCACGAGACCTTTGCCGGCGCGCGGCTGGAGGTGACGCGCCTGGGGCGCGACGAACTCGAACCCTCTCGCGCGATCCATGGAACGGCCGTGGCGGCGCTGCTCGTGGGGCAGCCGGGGACGCGCGCGCCGGGTCTCTTGCCGGGAACGCGCCTCGTCGCCATCGATGCGTTCCACCGCGTGGGCAGCGACGAGCGTGCCGACGTCTTCAGCCTGATCGAGGGGCTCGACATTCTCGCCTCCGAAGGCGTCTCGGTGATCAACCTCAGCCTCGCGGGCCCGCCCAACAGCGTGCTGGAGGACGTGGTGGAACGTCTTGTTTCGGAAAACGACATCCTGCTTGTCGCCTCCGTCGGCAATGCCGGTCCCGCGGCCGAGCACGCCTATCCGGCGGCCTTCGCGCCCGTTATCGCCGTGACGGCCATCGACCGGAATGGCCGCGTCTATCGCCGGGCGGTCCGAGGCGCGCATGTCGACCTCGCTGCGCCTGGGGTCGAGGTCTGGACCGCCGCATCGGTGAGCGGGGCGCGCTGGAAGACCGGGACCTCCTTCGCCGTGCCCTTCGTGACGGCCGCGGCCGCTCTTGCACGCGCCGCGCGGCCCGATCTCGCCGCCGTGCAGATCGCGCAAGACCTCCGGGCGCGCGCTCTGGATATCGGGGAGCCGGGCCGGGACGACATCTTCGGCGCGGGCCTCGTCGGTCTCGATGCGGTCTGTTTCGGCGCGTCGTGACGGCCACGGAGGACGCGGTCGAAGCTGGGCCAGCCCCAAAGCCGGGACAGGCGGCGCCCGCGTCGCGGACAAGCCGCTCGCACGTCAGGCCGGGGCATCCGTTCAACTGCGGGTGATCAGACACCGACCGGCGTATTTCATGCCCACGCTCAACCCGTCACAAGGCGTTCGCGCAATTGTCCGACCGCTGACTGCGTGCCGTCCACCACTCTGACTGTGCAGGAGGGTGCGATCCTGCCGGCGAGGCCAGCCAGCGGGCCGCCGCCTAGGACGATGCTCCGGGCGCCCTCCGCCTCGCATCCATGGCAGAGTTCGAGCAGCGCAGGCAGCATCCTGTCGGCCACGTCCGCAGGATCGTGGGCAAGCGGAAGCGCGGGGCTTGCCACGCGCATAAGCGCGCCGGCGACACCGTGTTCGGCGGCTTTCTCGGACAGCGGTCCGGCCACTTCCGGCGCGAAGGTCACGATGGCGAAAGGCCCGCCGATGCGCCGGACTTCGGCGAAAGCGGCCTCTGCGATCCCGAGGACGGGCAGGTCCGGATACCTGCGCCGGACTTCCCGCGCGCCGGTATCGCCGAAGGAGGCCAGCACGATCCCGTCGATCGGCCCTTCATGGGCGGCGATCGCCTGCAGAACGCCATGGGTGGCTGTCTCGGCATCGGCTTCGGTCACGATCAGGGCCGGGCCGGAGGCCGCCGAGACGGTCGTGAACCTGTCGCCCGGTTTTGCCACCGCCTGCGCTGTCGCATCGATCCGCGCCGTCACGCCTGGCGACGTGTTCGGATTGACAATCAGGAGCCGCATCACAGGATGACCGACGGCAGCCAGAGCACGATGGCCGGGAAGACGTTGACGAGGATCAGCGCCACAAGCATCGCGCCGATGAACCACAGCATCGAGGGTATGATCTTGGCGATGGATATCTTCGCGATGGCGCAGGTGATCAGCACGACCGAGGCTACGGGTGGCGTCTGCTGACCGATGCCGAGGTTGATGGTCAGGATCAGCCCGAAATGCACGCGGTCGATGCCCAGCTGATCGGCCAGCGGCAGGAAGATCGGCACCAGCATGAGGATCGCGGGCGTGCCGTGGATGATCGTGCCCGCCAGCAAGAAGAAGATGTTGATGGCCGCCAGCACGACCCAGTAATTGTCCGAGATGCCAAGGATCGCCTGCGCGATGTCCTGCGGGATGCGCTGGTTCGTCAGGTACCAGCCCAGCAGCGTCGAGGTCGCGACGATGAACATCAGCATCGCGCTGCGCTTGCCCGCTATGCGGAAGGTATCCAGCAGGTTGCCCAGCCGGATCGTGCGGTAAAGGAACATGGCCAGCACGATCGACCAGAAGGCCGCGATGGCGCCTGCCTCGGTTGCGGTGAAGATGCCGCCGAGGATGCCCACGAGGATCAGGATCGGAAGGGTCAGAGGGATGGCCGCATCCTTGCCGGTTTCGAGCACGCGGGCGAAGCGGAACTCGCCCTCGGTCGGGTAGCCGCGTTTCACCGAGATGAAATAGGCCGTGGCCATGAGAAGTGCGCAGACCATGATGCCGGGCAGGATGCCTGCCGCGAAGAGCTCGGCGATCGAGGCGTTCGCGACATAGGCGTAGAGGATCAGGTTCAGCGATGGCGGCACGATGATCGCCATGGTCGCCGAGGTCGACGTCACGGCGGCGGCGAAGGCGGCGGGGTAGCCGCGTTTCTTCATCTGCGGGATCATGACCGAGCCGATGGCGGCGGCATCCGAGGTGGCCGTGCCGGAAATCTCCGAGAAAAACAGGGATGTGAGGATGTTGACGTGGGCGAGGCCGCCGCGGATATGGCCCACGAGGCTGGAGGCGAAGGCGATCAGCTTTTCCGCGATGCGGCCCTGGTTCATCACCTCGCCCGCGATCATGAACAG
>CAZOBK010000097.1:0-7723 GCA_964578115.1 uncultured Roseicyclus sp. | reverse complement strand
GTGTCGATCAGGACGATGTTGTTGTTCACCACGATCCCGGCGAGCGCGACGATCCCCGTTCCGGTCATGATGATCGAGAAGGTCTGATCCATCACCACCATGCCGATCAGGACACCGGTGGTGGACAGGACCACCGCCAGCAGCACCAGCACGGCGTTGTAGACGGAGTTGAACTGCGCCAGCAGGATGATGAACATCAGGCCGAGCGCCGCGGCGAAGGCCTGGCTGAGGAAAGCCTGGCTCTCGGCCTGGTCTTCCTGGTCGCCGGCCCATTCCCAATCGATGCCGTCGGGGAAGGGGGCCTCGGTCTCCAGCCATTGGGTCAGCGCCTCGATCCGTTCGTTCGCGGTGACGGGGATGGTGGTGGCGCCGCCCGCCTCCAGCGCGTCGCGCAGATCCGAGGCGTCCGCCGCGCCGGTCAGGGTGTAGACCTGCCAGCTGGTGTCGCCGATGGTGAAATCCGCCTCGCCGACGACCGTCTCGTCGGCGGTGTCGCGCAGGTAGCCAAGTGTGGCGCCGGTCCCGTCCTCGACGCGGAACAGGCTCGAGACCACGTCGGCCTTCACCTGGAACACACGGCTCTGGTCCACCCGGTTGATCTCGGCCAGTTGCGGGGCAGGGGTGTAGCTGACGAAATTCGACAGCGGCACGAGGCCTTCTCGGGTCCGGGTGCGCAGCGTGTCGAGCGTCGAGAGAACCCGCGCCTCCTCGGGAAAGCGGACGCGGATATCGATCTCGTCGTCTGAACTCGGCACGCGCATGGTGTCGAGCAGGATGCCCCGCGTCACCAGCTGGACCATGGCGCCCACCGTGGCCACGTCTGCGCCGTAGCGGCCGGCGGCCTCCACGTCGACATCGATCTGCCAGTCGATGCCGGGCAGCGGCAGCGTGTCCTCCACCAGCGCGAGGCCGGGCATCTGGTCGAAATGCGCACGTGCTGTCGCTGTCGCGGCCTGCAGATCCTCCCAGTTGTCGCCGGACAGGCGCAGGTTCACGGGCTTGCTTTCGCCGGGGCCTTGCGCGGCGGCGAGGATCTCGGTCTCGATGCCGGGCAGCACGGACAGGCGCGCCTGCATCTCTTCGAGGATCGCGTTGCCGGCGGGGCGGGCACCCCATGGTTCGAGATCGACCTGGATCTGGCCGATCGTGTCGCCGGGCGCGCTGACGCCGCCGGTGTTGTTGTTGAGCCCGCCATCGCCGGCGAAGGCGAAGATGTCGCGCACGCCGTCCTGGGTGATCACGATCCGCTCGGCCATGGCCACGAGCGCGTCCTTTTCCTCGAGGGAGAGGTTGCCGCGCGCGCGGACATAGACGATGGCCTGTTCCGGCTCGGTCTCGACGAAGAACTCCACGCCGTTGTTGTTCTCGCCGAAATAGACGAAGACGGCGACTACGAAGCCCGCGACGGCGGCGATCACCACCAAGGGCATCACCGGGTTGGATACCAGCAGGTGGATGAACCAGCCGAAGGGTTTGCGGCGGTAGCCGACCTGCACCGTACGTTCGGCCCGGGCGCGTTTCAGCGTGCCCATGACCACAGACATCAGCGCCGCCGACACGACGAACAAGAGCGCGCCGGGCAGCATTGCGACCAGTGGCGCCGTGCCGGACGCGGGCTCGGGGAAGAGCACGCCGGGATTGATCGTCTGCATCGCGGCCAGGAACATCAGGCCGGCCACGCCCACGGCCAACACAAGCCTGACCAAATACCACGGCACCAGTGCCATCAGCACGGCCGAGCCGCGTTCGACACTGCGCGTGAACCGCGCCGCGACACCGCCAAGCACCGGCAGGTAGATCAGCGCCACGATCAGCGACGCCGACAGGACGAAGATAAGCGTGACGGGCAGCATGCCCATGAACTCGCCCGCCACGCCGGGCCAGAACAGCATCGGCAGGAAGGCACAGAGGGTCGTGGCGGTGGAGGACACGATGGGCCAGAACATGCGTTTGGCCGCGTCGGTATAGGCCTGCATCGGCCGCGCGCCCTGGCTCAGGCGCTTGTCGGCGTATTCGACCACGACGATGGCCCCGTCCACCAGCATCCCCACGGCGAGGATCAGGCCGAACATCACGATGTTCGAGATCGGCACGCCCATGACGCCCAGCAGGATGAAGCACAACAGGAAGGAGGTCGGGATCGCGAAGCCCACCAGCATCGCCGAGCGGGTACCGAGCGTGGCCAGCACCACGATCATCACAAGCGCGATGGCCGTCAGGACCGAGCCCTCGAGCTGGCGCACCATGCCGTCGACCTGCACCGACTGGTCGAGTGTGGTGGCGACCTGCACGGCGTCGCGCAGTTCGGCGGGCCAGCTCGCGCGCACCTCGTCCACGGTCTGGCGCACCAGGTCGGCGGTGTCCATGACGTTGAAACCCTGCCGCTTGACCACCTGCAGCGCGACGGTCGTCTCTCCGTTGAACCGCGCGGTGCCGGTGCGGTCCTCGTAGGTCAGCCGGATATCGGCCAGTTCGCCCAGCGTCACCACCCGGTCGCCATTGGTGGTGATGGGCAGGTTGTAGACGTCCTCGGCGGTGTCGAAGCTTGACGGTATCTTGACCGAGATCGCGCCCGAGGCGGTTTCCACGTCGCCCGCCGCGATCAGCTGGTTGTTGTTGACGACGGCGCTGATCAGGTCCTGCGCGGTGACGTCGTAGGCCTCGAGCGCCAGCGGGTCGAGGATGACCTCGAGCATCTCGTCGCGGGTGCCGGCGAGACCGGCCTCGAGCACAGGCGAGAGCGCCTCGAGCGCGGTCTGCATCTCGTTGGCGAGCCGGATCAGCGTGCGTTCGGGCGCGTCGCCGGACAACGCCACGACGATGATCGGAAACTCGGAAAAGTTGATCTCGGAGATCTGCCAGCTTTGCGCGCCTTCGGGAAACTCTGCCTCGGCCCGGCCCATGGCATCGCGCACATCCGCGATGACGGCGGATTTGTCCCAGCCGAACTCGAACTCGAGGAACAGACCCGCGAAGCCCTCGGAGGCGGTAGAGGTGATCGTGGTCAGCCCATCGAGATCCTGAAACTCCGATTCCATGGGCCGGATCAGCAGGCGTTCGCTGTCCTCGGCGGAAATGCCGGGGAAGGGAACGGACACGAAAAGGCCGGGGATATCGATATCCGGCTCGCCCTCCTTGGGCAGGCCGACATAGGCCGCGGCACCGATCGTGATCGACAGGATCACGAAGGCGACGACCATGCGCGCCCGGCTGGCGGCCCAGTCGATGACGCCGGTCATTGCGTCAGTTCCTCGTAAGTGACGCGCACTTGGACGCCATCGGTGACGAATTCCTGCCCGACGGTAATGACATCCGCCACCTCGGGCAGGCCCGAAAGCCAGACGCCGCGTACGGTGTCGCGCAGCATGCGCACCGGCACGAAGCGGACGATGCCCTCCTCGACGATGCGCACGCCCAGCTGGCCGTCATCGTTCAGCGTCATGGCCGAGGTGGGCAGCAGATGCGCCGGCGTGCCCTCGGTCTGGATCAGGATATCGGCGGTCTGCCCGTCGCGAATCGTGGTGTCGGGATTGGGCACGGTGATCTCTACGCGGAAGGTGCGGGTCCGTTCATCGGCCGAGCGGCTGAGGAATGTGACCTCCCCCGTCACCTCGCGCCCCGAGGCCAGCCGCGCCCCGGCATTGGCGCCGAGCGTCACGCGGTCGACCTGCGCCTCGGGCACGAAGCCCACCAGCTTGATCGGGTCGAGCTGGATGATCGTCGCGCAAAGCGCGCCGGGCTGCATCAACGAGCCGATCTCGGCGGTGTCCGATTCGAGATAGCCGGAGAAGGGCGCGGTGATCGTCAGCCGCTCGATATCCTGCTGGGCGCGCATCACCGCGGCCTCGGCCGACTGGATGCCGGAGCGGGCCTGCGACACGCCGGCCTGCGCCGACTGGATCGTGGCGAGCGCGCTTTCGCGGGCGGCCTCGGCACTGGCGGCGCGGGTTTCGGACCCGAAACCCGATGCGCTGAGCCGCGAGGCGGCGTTGGCGTCGATCTCGGCGGCGCTGAGCTGTGCGCGCGCGCCGGCCAGCTGCGCTTCTGCCTCGGGCAGGCGCGCCTGCGCGGTGGCCAGCGCCGCCTCGGCCTCGGCCAGTGCGGTCATGCGGGTCCCCGGCGCGATCTCGCACAGCATGGTGCCCTCCTCGACGAAGGCGCCGGCGCGGCGTGGATCGGAGGTGATCCGCCCGGAGATTTCGGCGGCCACGTCCACCTGGCGCAGCGCCTCGGTCCGGCCGCGCAACAAAACCGCATTCTCGGCCACCTGCGCCTCGGACCGTCGGGCGGTCACGTGAACGCGGCCGGTCTCGTCTCCCGTTTCAACCGCGGCCAGGGGCGTCTGGGTCGCGGTCTGGTCCTCTTGCGCCGTCTGCTCGGGACCGAAGCCCGAGGCGAACTCCACCAGCGTCTCGCGCTGGAGGATGACGAAGTAGAGCGTCACGCAGACAAGGGCTGCGATGATGAGCGGGAAGGGTTTCATGCCTGTCTTTCTACTATTCCGGGACGCGGTATCCGGCACGTGCCGTCATCCCGTGGGGTGCTGGTTGCTCTGTTCACGTTTACGCTGAACGGACCGGTTCAGATTAGAATCTTCTCCGCGCGGGCACAAGAATGAACCGATCGGTTCAGTTTGGTTTTTCGCCCAACGCTGCCAACTGCGTGCGGAGTCCTTGCGGCCACCGTCACCGACGGGCTATGAGCGCCATGGGACGCAGGTAGGGCGATCGGTCAGCTATGGCAAACACCGACAGTTTCATCGACGAGGTCAACGAAGAGGTCCGGCGTGACCGTCTGTTCGCGGTTTTCCGCAAATGGGCGTGGCTGGCCATTCTCGTCGTGGTCGTCGTTGTGGGCGGGGCTGCCTGGTTCGAATACCAGCGCACGCAGCGAACCGCCGCCGCGCAGGCCTTCGGCGATTCCCTGATCGCGGCGCTGGAGCAGGCGGAGCCCGAAGCGCGGGTGACCGCGCTGGAGGCGATCACGCCGCCGACCTCGGAGGGCGCTGTTCTGCTGGCGCTGCTGGCCGCCGGAGAGGTCGCGGAGGCCGAGGACCGGGAGGCCGCGGCCGCCCGGCTGCGGGACACTGCCGAGGCGTCTGACCTTGCTCCGCGTTACCGCGATCTTGCGCTTCTCAAGGCGCACCTGCTGGACCCTGACGCGGACCAGGCCCGCCTGGTGCTGGACGTGCTGGCCGAACCGGGCGCGCCTTACTCGGCGCTGGCCGAGGAGCAACTGGCGCTTCTGGACATCGCGGAGGGCGATCTGGAGGCCGGGATCGAGCGTCTGCGCCGGCTGGAAGTGGCCGCCAGCGCAACCCCGGCCTTGCAGCAGCGCGCGGGGCAGTTGATCGTCGCGCTGGAAAGTGGCGCGACCCTGGTCGACACGAGACCCGATGCGGTAGATAATCCACAGGATGATCCACAAGGGCCGGGCGCGTCCGAGTCGGGTGCCGGTGCGCTCGATCTGATGCCGCCGCTGTCCGATGCCGCGGACGAAGACAATGCGGACGTGGAAAACACCGAGACGACTGCGGACGAAGACGCCGCCGCGGGGAGCGAGGACGACGCAGCCGACACGACGGAGCCTGCGGGAGATCCCGCGGCACAGGAATGACCCCACCGGGACGATCGGTGGACGGCAAAGGGAAGGGGCGCACGATGCTTGGCGGCGAACCGATGGGGCGAAACCGGTCGATGGGACTGTCACGGCGAACCGGCGCGATCGCGCTCGGGCTTGTCGTGGCGCTTGCGGGCTGCGGCAACCGCGAAACCCTGCTGGAGGGCGAACGCTTCGGCACCCGCGTGCCGCTGGCGGCCACGCTGACCGGCGGCGCGGCGACTGAGGCCGGTGAGCAGGCGGACGTGGCGCGCGCCATCAACCTGCCCGCCGCCAATACGTTTTCAAACTGGGCGCAGCGCGGTTACGACGCGCAGAACAACACGCCGCACGCGGCCCTGTCCGCGAATCTGACGCAGGTATGGTCGACCAACATCGGATCGGGCAACAGCCGGAGGAACCGGCTGACGGCCGATCCGGTGGCGGGCAATGGCGCGGTCTTCACGATGGATGCCACGGCTGGCGTGCGGGCGCACTCGGTCTCCGGCGGCGGCCTGATCTGGTCGGCGGACCTCACGGCGGGCTTCGACCGGGGCGGAAACATCTCCGGCGGCGGTCTCGCGCTGAGCGGAGATACGCTATATGTGACAACGGGATACGGAGAGCTTGTGGCGCTTGATGCCTCAAGCGGCGCGGTGCGCTGGCGACAGCGGCTGGACGCCGGGATCGGCGCGCCCACGGTTTCGGGCAATACCGTCTACGTGGTCAGCCGCGACAACAGCGCATGGGCGGTCTCGACCGACGTCGGTCGCATCCGCTGGGAACTGCCCTCGGCACCGGCGCAAGCGCTGCTCGTGGGTGGCGCGGCGCCGGCGGTCTCGGCCGGCACGGTCGTGTTTCCCTTCGGCACGGGGGAACTGGTGGCCGCGCGCACCGACACCGGGGTCCGCAGCTGGGCCACGGCCGTGGCCGGCGGCAGGCTGGGCGTCGCCTATTCCAACATCAACGACATCACGGGCGATCCGGTCATCTCGGGCGGCACGGTCTATGCCGGCAACCAGTCAGGCCGCGTCGTGGCGTTGAGCGCGTCCAGCGGTGAGCGTCTCTGGACCGCGACGGATGGCAGCTATTCGCCCGTCCTCGTGGCAGGCGGCAGCCTGTTCTTCGTCTCCGACCGCAACGAGCTGATCCGGCTCGACGCCTCCGACGGGGAGCGGATCTGGGGCACCGAACTGCCGCTTTACGTGCGTGAACGCGAACGCCGCCGCCGCGCGGTCTTCACCCATTTCGGACCGATCCTTGCCGGCGGGCGGCTGATCGTGGCTTCGGGCGACCGGCAGATCCGCATGTTCGACCCGGTGAGCGGCGCGCTGGTGCAGTCCGTGGCACTTAGGGGCGGGGCCGCGTCGCGTCCGATCGTGGTCAACAACACGCTGATGGTGGTCACGGGCGACGGGCGGCTGACGGCCTATCGCTGATCAGTTGAACCACGAAATCCGCGTGTCGCGCTCGACGCCCATCAGCCCCGCGATCCCATAGACGGCCAACCGTCCGGCATTGAACCAGATCGCAGCCCCTTCGCGGAGGGACCAGCCCAGCCGCGTGGCGAGCGGGGGCGCAAGCGTGCTTTCGGTTGCATGGAGGCTGAGATCCTGCTGGCCCAGAGCGCGAAAGATCACCCAGGCCCGCGGCAGGTGAAAGGCGTCGGAAACCACGATCACGCGCGCGGGTGGCTCCGGCAGGAGCGCGAGACCGAAGGCCGCGTTCTGGAGCGTTGAATGGGCCCGCGGCTCGATGATCGCGGCCTCCGGCGGCAGGCCTGCCGTGCGGGCGACATGCGCCATCGCCTCCGCCGCGGAATGGTTGTCATTGCCCGCTCCGGTGAAGATCACGACCGGGGCGGCCCCTCCGGCATGGAGGTCCGCGCAGGTCCGCGCCCTTGCCCGTGTGACCTCGTCGGGCCGGGGCGAGGCGTCGTCCGCCATTCCCGCGCCGAGGCAGAGGATCGCGTCGGCGCGCTCCGGCACGGCCTGCGGCCGGGGCCAGGCGATCTGCACCAGCAGCACCACGCAGACACTGGCGGCGTAAACCAGAAGGACGGCCCGCAGGATGAGCTGCTCCCCGAAAATCGGACAGTGACGTAAGCTACGATCTGACGTCTGCT
>CAZOBK010000096.1:0-8933 GCA_964578115.1 uncultured Roseicyclus sp. | reverse complement strand
TGGTCGAGCTGTTCGCGCAACTCCCCCTCGTCGATGAGGTCGGCCAGCGGAATGCGCGTGGTGCGGTTGATGAGCGAAAACGTGACCTGTGTGTCCGGCTTGTTGCGGAACACCGACTGGCACATCAGGAGCTTGTAGAAATCCGTGTCGATCAGGGAGCGGACGATCGGGTCGATCTTCCACTTGTGATTGTAGACGCGGGTGGCGATGTCGACCATGTCGGGCCTCCGGTATGACGTCGACCAATGGCCGCTTCTCGGGTGCAGAGCTTAGAGCAAGGCGCACGGGGCTTGTCTAGGCGGGCGGCGTCCACATGACATCGGTCAGTCGGGGCGCACCCGTGGCGAGCATCACCAGCCGGTCGAAGCCCAGCGCGCAGCCCGCGGCGGGCGGCATGTGCGAGAGCGCGGCGAGGAGATCCTCGTCGAGCGGCAGGCGGTCGCCGTAGAGCGCCTCGCGCAGGTCCATGTCGGCCACGAAGCGCGCGCGCTGTTCGGCCGGATCGGTAAGCTCCCCGAAGGCATTGGCCAGTTCCACGCCGCAGGCGAACAGCTCGAACCGTTCGGCAAGGCGCGCATCGCCCGGCTGGCGGCGGGCGAGCGCGGCCTCCGGGGCGGGGTAGGCGTCTAGGATCACGGGACCGGGGCCGAGACCCGGCTCGACGCGTTCGGTCAGCATGCGCGAAAAGAGGTCGGACCAGGTATCATCGGGGGCCGTGGCAATCCCGGCGTCGGCAAGCGCGCGGGCCAGCGCCGCCGTGTCGGGCGCGCCTCCGGGGAGCGTCGCCAGCAGATCGACGCCGTGGCGCATGAACTCGGCTGCGACGAGGGTGCACAGGGGCCGGGCTCGGGGGTCGCAGGTGATTTCGCCATGGCGGAAGGTGGCAACATCGGCGGCGTCGGCGGCACGGGCGAGGATGGCGGCGCAATCCTCCATCAGCGCCTCGTAACACGCATTCGCGCGGTACCATTCCAGCATGGTGAATTCGACCGTGTGACGCGGGCCGCCTTCGCGGTTGCGCCAGACGCGGGAGAAGCTGAAGATCTTCTCCTCCCCCGCCGCGAGCAGCTTTTTCATCGCGAATTCGGGCGAGGTATGGAGGTAGCCGCGTCGGGGGCTCAGTGCGTCATCCATCACCTCGACGCGGACCGGGTGCAGATGCGGCTCGTTTCCCGGCGAGGTGACGAGATAGGCGGGATCGACCTCGACAAAGCCCTGATCGGTGAACCATGCCCTGAGTGCCGTCTGGATGCGGTTGCGCGCCAGAAGGATCGGGCGCCGGTCGGCATGGGTGTCAGCATCCCACCATGTCATGTCTGGCCCTCGCGCGCTCGATGCGGTAACGCCTGTCGCCAAACCAAGGGTTCTGGAGGCGTCATGAAGGTCATCGCATCGCAGTTGCGCAAGGGCAATGTCGTGGAGGTGAACGACGCGCTTTACGTCATCCTGAAGGCGGAAAACTTTCACCCCGGCAAGGGCACGCCCGTCACCCAGGTGGACATGCGCCGCATTTCGGACGGGGTTAAGGTTAGCGAGCGTTGGAAGACGACCGACGGTGTCGAACGCGCCCATGTGGAGGAAAAGACCTACCAGTTCCTCTACGAGGACGGCGAAGGCTACCATTTCATGGAACCCGAAACCTACGAACAGGTCACGGCGAGTCCCGATGTGGTGGGCGACGCAAAGGTCTGGCTGCAGGACGGCATGAACTGCCACCTGTCGATCCACAACGACGTCCCGATCGCGATGGAATTGCCGCAGAAGGTCACCGTCGAGGTGATGGAGACCGAGCCCGTGGTGAAGGGGCAGACGGCATCGTCTTCCTACAAGCCCGCCACGGCCGACAATGGTGTGCGCGTGATGGTGCCGCCCCATATAGGCGTCGGCACGCGGATCGTCGTGAACACCGAGGACGCGTCCTATGTCGAGCGGGCGAAGGACTGAGGCCGCGCGATCATGACGGATGATGCACCCGGCCCGGTTTCGGCGCCGGGTGTCGTTTTCCTGGTGGGTATTCCGGGGCTCGAGGACGCGCTTGAGGCCGAGGCGATCCGCGCGGGCTTCGACGGTGTGACGCGGGTTCACGGCGGCGTGGAGATCGCCGGCGGTCTGGCCGAGGCGGCGCGCGCCAATATCGTGCTGCGATGCGCCGTCCGGGTCCTTTGGCGGGTGGCGTCCTTCCGCGCCATGCATCTCGCGCAGCTCGACAAGCGCAGCCGCAAGGTGCCGTGGCGCGACTGGCTCCGGCCCGATGTGCCTGTCCGGGTCGAGGCGGTGTGCCGCGGCTCGCGCATCTATCACGACAAGGCCGCGCGGCAGCGGGTGGCGGGCGCGCTGGAAGCGGCGGGGATGACCGTGGCGGAGACGGCGGAGATCGCCGTGAAGGCGCGCATCGAGGACGATCTATGCACGATCTCGCTCGACACGAGCGGCGAGCCGCTCCACCGGCGTGGCCACAAACGGTTCGTCGGCAAGGCGCCCCTGCGTGAGACGATGGCGGCCGCCTTCCTGTGGCGGATGGGGTTCGACGGGACGCAAACGGTCGTCGATCCGATGTGCGGGTCGGGGACGATCCCGCTGGAGGCGGCGGAGATCGCGACGGGGGTGGTGCCTGGGCGGGACCGGAGCTTTGCCTATCAGGCGATGATCGGCGGCGCGCGGCCCGAGATCATGCCACGTGACAACGTTCCGGGGGCGCTGTTCCATGGCTTCGACCGGGATCAGGGCGCGATCCGGGGGGCGCTCGAGAACGCCGAGCGCGCCGGCGTCGCGGCGCTCTGCCGGTTCGCCTGCCAGCCGCTTGGCGCGCTGGAGCCGCCCGAGGGGCCGCCGGGGATCGTGCTGACCAACCCGCCTTACGGCGCGCGGATCGGCAACCGCAAGACGCTCTTCGGGCTCTACGGGAGCCTTGGCCGCGTGTTGAACGAGCGTTTCGCGGGTTGGCGCATCGGCATCGTCACCAGTGATGACGGGCTGGCGAAGGCCATGGGCCTGCCGCTGACGCCATCGGCGCATATCGACCATTCCGGGACCAAGGTGCGGCTCTGGACGGGGCAGGTGGCACAAGACGGGTGACATGAAAGACTGTCATGTTAGATTGACATCCGTCCATTCACCGGAGCCGCCCCATGTCCACCCCGACCCCGTCCGACAAGCCCCTGCGCGTGTTGCTGCTGGGCGCGACAGGGACTGCCGGGCAGGGAACCGCGCGCGCGTTGGTGGCGGCGGGCCATGACGTGACCTGCATGGTGCGGTCGGAGGCGGCGCGCGACGTGCTGCCCCGCGGGGCAGCGTTGGAGGTCGCGAACGTGACGGATGCCGGGGACATGGCCCGCGTTCTGGCCCCGGGGCGGTTCGATGCGGTCGTCTCCTGCCTCGCGTCGCGCACCGGCGCGCCCCGCGATGCCTGGGCCATCGACCATGATGCGCAGCTTCTGGCGCTGAACACGGCGACAGCGTCGGGCGTTCGGCAGTTCGTCCTGCTTTCGGCGATCTGCGTGCAGAAGCCGCTGCTGGAATTCCAGCGCGCCAAGCTCGCCTTCGAGGACACGCTCAAGACCTCCGGCCTGACATGGTCCATCGTGCGGCCCACGGCCTTCTTCAAATCGCTGTCCGGCCAGATCGCACGGGTGCAGGCGGGCAAGCCTTTCCTGCTGTTCGGGGACGGCACGCTCACGGCCTGCAAACCGATCAGCGACGACGATCTGGGTCGGTTCATGGCCGCCTGCCTGACGGATCCGGAGAAGGCGAACCGCATCCTGCCCATCGGTGGCCCGGGCCCGGCGCTGACCGCGCGGCAGCAGGGCGAGGCGCTGTTCGAGGCTGCGGGGATGGCGCCCAGGTTCCGTCGGGTGCCCGTGGCGATGATGGACGCGATCATCTTGCTGGCGGCTGTTCTCGGACGGTTCAGCGGGACATGGGCGGACCGGGCGGAGTTCGCGCGCACCGGGCGCTACTACGCGACCGAGTCGATGCTGGTCTGGGACGCGGGCGCGGGGCGCTATGACGCCGACGCCACGCCCGAGTTCGGGACGGACACGCTGGCTGAGCATTACGCGCGCATGATCGCGGACGGGGCAGAGGTCGACCTGCGCGAACACGCGGTGTTCTGAAGGGGGCGCCGCGGCCTCGCGCCCCCTTCGGGAGCCCTCGGCCGCGGCGGGCGCCTCCGGCGGGCGTATTTTTCCAAAGATGAAGGAGGCAGGCGGGTCTTTGGGTCCGGTATGCCAAGGTACGCTCAGACAAGGATCGCGCCGGCATCCGCCATCCCGGCCTTCGCTGCGTCGAGGGATCCGTTCAGGTCGATGGCGCGGCAAAGATCGCCCCTGACCTCGACCGCGAAGCCGAGCCGCGCGGCATCCACGGCGGAGAAGTTCACGCAGAAATCCGTGGCAAGCCCCACCATGGTCAGGTGCGAGATCCCGCGCGTCCTCAGGTAACCCTCAAGCCCAGTGGGGGTGGTGTGGTCGTTCTCGAAAAAGGCGGAGTAGCTGTCGATCTCGGGTCGGAAGCCCTTGCGGATGATCAGATCGGCACGGTCGGTGTTCAAGTCCGGATGAAACGCGGCGCCGTCGCTGCCCTGCACGCAATGGTCGGGCCACAGGACCTGCGGCCCGTAGGGCATTTCGGTCATCTCCATTGGTGCCTTGCCGGGATGCTGGCTGGCGAAGCTGGAATGCCCCGCCGGGTGCCAGTCCTGCGTGAGGATGACGGCGGGAAATTCGGCCATCAGCGCGTTGATGCCGGGCACGATCTCGTCGCCGCCGGGCACGGCCAGCGCGCCGCCGGGGCAGAAGTCGTTTTGCACATCGATGACGATGAGCGCGTGGGTCGGCTCGCGCATGGGGGCCTCCGGTCCGTGGGCATGATGGTACACCCTACGGCTTGAGCACGCGCGTGCAACCTTGTAGGCCCCGCCCATGCTGACCGTGGCTGCGCTTTATAGATTCACAAGGTTCGAGGACCCGGACGCGCTTCGGGCTCCGCTGCACGCAATTTGCGAGGCGCACGGGGTCCGGGGTTCGCTGCTGATCGCGGCCGAAGGGATCAATGGCACCATCGCTGGAACGCGCGAGGGTATTGATGCGGTGCTGGCGCATATCCGCGCGTTTCCCGGCTGTGCTGATCTGGAGTGGAAGGAAAGCACCGCCGCCGAGATGCCTTTCGGCCGGATGAAGGTGCGGCTGAAGCGCGAGATCGTGACCATGGGCGTGCCGGGGACCGATCCGCGCGACATCGTGGGCACCTATGTCGAACCGGAAGACTGGAACGACCTCATCGCGGCGCCGGATGTGGCGGTGATCGACACCCGCAACGACTACGAGACGGCGATCGGCACGTTCGAGGGCGCCGTCGATCCGGACACCGAAAGCTTCCGCGATTTCCCCGCTTGGTGGGAGGCCAATCGCGACCGCTTCCACAACAAGCGCATCGCGATGTTCTGCACCGGTGGCATCCGGTGCGAGAAATCGACGGCCTACCTCAAGGCGCAGGGGGTCGAGGAGGTCTATCACCTGCGCGGCGGCATCCTGAAATACCTCGAGGAGGTGCCGGGGGAGGACAGCCTCTGGCGCGGCGGGTGTTTCGTCTTCGACGAACGTGTGGCGGTGGGCCATGGTCTGAGCGTGTTGCCTTTCACGCTTTGCCGTGCCTGCCGCAGGCCACTTGCGCCCCCGGACCGCGCGCGCCCCGAATTCGAGGAAGGCGTCGCCTGTCATCGCTGCGTGCAGGAGTACACCGACGCCGACCGCGTGCGCTTTCGTGAACGCCAGCGGCAGGTGAAGCTCGCCGAAAAGCGCGGGTTCGCGCATCTGGGCGGCTGAGCGATTGAAGCCTGTGCAGCAATGATTAGTTCATCGAACATGACATCGGACACGCTTGAACACCGCACCGGCCTGCCCGAGCCGCTGCGCCTTCTCCTCGAGGCGCATCCCCGCGAAAGCTGGCAGGCGCATCCCGACTTCCACGGTCTGGTGAGTTTCTGGCTGGAACGGCACATGATGTTCCGGCGGTTGATGGCGCATATGGGCCGCGAGACGGAGGCGTTTCTGGACGGCAGCCGCGAGGCGCAGGGGTTTGCGCAAGGCGTGGCGCAGTATGGCGGGCTCTTCGTCAACCAGCTGCACGGGCATCACCAGATCGAGGATCACCATTACTTCCCGCTGCTTCGGCAGAAGGACGCGCGGATCGAGCGGGGATTCGACCTGCTGGACGCGGATCACCATGCGCTCGACGGGATTCTCAACCGCTTCGTGGAACAGGCCAACGGCGCCATCCAGGGCGCGGGCGGGCCCGATCCGAAGGCAGGCGCGGGGGCCTTGCGTGACGGGCTGGCAGAGCTGGAGCGCCTGATCGGACGGCATCTGGAGGATGAGGAGGACCTGATCGTCCCGGTCATCCTGATCCATGGGGCCGACGGGCTGGGTTAAGCCGGAAAGGTCCGGTAGAGGGATGCGCCCGATCGGCAACATCGGGTGGGTGCGCGCCCCCACGAGATGGCAGGAGCCCGGCGCGCAAGGCCGCCGTGCATGAAGCGCCATTCGATCGAGGCGCCCCGCGCGCGGCACCTGCTGAACCGGAACCATGGCGCCATCCCTGTGTTTCCTTAAGGACCTGTCATCGTCGGTCCAGCCTGGTGACAGGTCAGATGTCGCGGTTTCCGCGGGAAAGGACGGTGCCATGGACCGGTCATCTATGACGTTTCCTTTTGCTTCGAACGAGCATGCCCGCCTTCGGGAAGTGCGGGAGGTGGTAGGATCGGTGAGAAAAGGCGATCCGGTCCTTGAGAGGGTTGCGGAACGCGCGCGGGACCTGCTGGGCAGTCCGGCCGCCATGGTGTCTGTCGTGGAGTCCGATCATCAAAGGTTCCTTGCGCGGGTCGGGCTCGATCTCGACGCGACGCCGCGCGATTACTCAATCTGTTCGCACACGATCATGTCGGACGCGCCGCTTGTGCTGGCCAACACGCTGGAGACGCCGGAATTCGCAGCGCATCCCGCCGTGGCGCAGGAGCCGCACGTGAGGTTCTACGTGGGTGCCCCCATCATCCTGTCCTCGGGATTTCGCGTCGGCAGTGTCTGTGCGCTCGACGTCCAGCCGCACGATCCGCCCTCTCGGGAGACGCTCGATGAACTCGTGCGGCTTGCCGACGAGACCGCTGCTTACCTGGAGGCCCTCTATGCGGAGCGCGGTGCGGGGGATACGGATCGGCGGGCGCGTATCAAGTCCGATGCGCAGAGGGAGTTCCTGTCGCTCGTCGGCCACGAGTTCCGCACGCCCCTTACGGTTCTGCTAGGGAATGCCTTGCTGTTGCGGGCGCGACTGGACGGAGCGACGGAACGGCGAATGGTCGAGGCGATTTCGGCCTCGGGACGTCACCTTCACAATCTCATCGAGCATGTCATCCGCTATAGCAACCTCGAAAGCGGCGAACTGGCCCTCGCGGAGGAAACCATCGTCTGCGATGATCTGTTGCGGGCCGCCGCCACGCCGGTCGAACCGATCGCGCAGGCCTCGGACCGGCAGCTCTCGACATCCTGTGCACCGGACGTGACGACAGTCCGCGCTGACGGCGAGCAGTTGCGCATCGCGCTTACCTCGCTGATCACGAACGCGGTGACGCATGGCGAGGGCGCGATCGAGGTTGCCGCACACCGTTGCGAAGACGAAACGCTTCGCATGGCGGTCTACGACCACGGCCCCGGCCTGTCCGAGGACCAGATCGAGAAAGCCGACCGCCCGTTCACGGTCGGATCGCATGTCGATACCCGCCGGAAGGGCGGCCTTGGCCTTGGATTGCCGCTTGCTAAGCGGATCGTCCAGCTTCACGGCGGCTGGATGCGCAGTGGCTCGGAAGACCTCCGGTCGGTGGTCGAGCTTCGGTTGCCCGCATGGCGGTGCGCGCCATCTTTCACCTGAGCGTGCGCTCTGCCAGCTCGCGACGAGTCTAGCCGTGAGTCCTGCCCGAAGGGTGCGGTCCGCCGTGCGTTACGTTGCGATGTCGCCGAGGACATGGCTCGGGCAGGCGCCCCGCCGCCAAGGGCGTCCTAGAAATCGAGGTTCTCCACGCTCAGCGCGTTGGCCTGGATGAACTCACGCCGCGGTTCGACCACGTCGCCCATCAGCTTGGTGAAGATGTCGTCGGCCTCGGCGAGGTCATCGATCTTCACCTGCAGGAGCGTGCGCGCATCGGGATCGAGCGTAGTTTCCCACAGCTGGTCGGGGTTCATCTCGCCCAAGCCCTTGTAGCGCTGCATCTGCTGGCCCTTGGCGCCTTCGTCGAGGATCGCCTTCAGAAGCTCCGTCGGCCCGTGGATCAGCTGTGACCGTTCCTTGCGTGCCAGCGTCGCCGGGTCGCGATAGACCTCGCGGGTGGTTTGGCTCACCTCCGACAGTTTCCGCGCCTCGCCCGAGCGCAGCACGGCGCCGTCGAGCGTGCGGATCTCCTCCACGCCGCGCAGGACGCGGGACAGGCGGATGCCGTGATCCTGCGTGATGCGGCCCATCCAGCCGCGTTCGTATTCCGCCGCCACGAGGTCGAGCCGCTTGGCCACGTCCTCGGCCACGCCCTGAAGGTCGGCATCGGCCGCGCCGGGATCGAAGGCCCCCGCGATGGCGGCCTGCTCGAGGATGCGGCGGGGGTAATGCGTCGGAAACGCCTCGAGGATGCGTTTGAAGTGGCGCGCGCCCTCGACGACGCGGGCGAGGTCGGCGCCCGCGATTTCCTCGCCATGGGGAAGCTGTAGCACCGCGCCTTCGATACCTTGCGCGATCAGGTAATCCTCGAATTCGCGCTCGTCCTTGAGATAGACCTCGGACCGGCCGCGCGTCACCTTGTAGAGCGGCGGCTGCGCGATATAGAGATAGCCCCCCTCGATGATCTCGGGCATCTGCCGGAAGAAGAACGTCAGCAGCAGCGTGCGGATATGCGCGCC
>CAZOBK010000095.1:0-8953 GCA_964578115.1 uncultured Roseicyclus sp. | reverse complement strand
CGGTGGCCTGGATCGCCGTCATGATCGTGTTCTGCGCCGAGATCACGATCACCGGAAGGCCGGGGCGTTTCTCGTTGATCTGCGGCAGGGTCTCCAGCCCGTTGCCGTCGGGCATGATCACGTCCGAGATCACCAGGTCGCCCTTGCCCTCCTCGACCCAGCGCATCAGCGTCATCAGGCTGGAAGTGGCGTGCACCTTGCAGCCCGCGCGCGTCAGCGCCTGGGTCAGAACCGTGCGGATCGTGCGGTCGTCGTCGGCGACGAGAACGGTACCGTCCATGTCAGAATGCTCCGGTCGTCTGGTGGCGCCATGGCTGGGTCATGCGGTGACCTCGCGGGGCGCGACGGGAAGGGAAATGCGAAACACGGTGCGGCCGGGCACGGAATCCACCGCCACCCAGCCATCGTGATCGGAGATGATCTTGGAGATCAGCGCGAGGCCAAGCCCGGTGCCGTTTTCACGACCCGACACGAAGGGCTCGAAGATATCGCCCGCGATATCCGGCGGGATGCCAGGGCCGTCGTCGGTGATCTCCACCTGCAGCGGCACCGCGCCGCCGGTTCCGTCCCTTCGACGCACTTTCAGGGACAACTCGTAAAACGTGCGAATGCGAATCGTGCCGCCGTCGCGCCCGGCCTCGGCGGCGTTCTTCAACAGGTTCAGGAACACCTGCTGAAGCTGGTCGGGATCGCCCCATGTGGGCGGCAGCGAGGGGTCGTAATCGTCCTCGACCCGCATATGCGCGGCGAAACCGATGGTCGCCGACTTGCGCGCGCGGTCGAGGACGTCGTGGATGTTCACCGCGCGGCGTTCGGGCGGGCGCACATTGCCGAACTCCTCGACCTGTGCCAGCAACTTCAGGATGCGGCGTGTTTCCTCGACGATCAGGTCGGTCAGCTCGCGCTCCTCGCCATTGGCGTTCATCGAGATGAGCTGCGCGGCACCGGTGATGCCCGCGAGCGGGTTCTTGATCTCGTGGGCCAGCATCTCGGCCATGCCGATGGCGGATTTCGCGGCCGATTTCGAATGCATCGCGCGGTCGAGCCGGCCGGCAAGCTCGCGGTTTTCCAACAGCACCAGCACGTGGTCGGGCTTGTCCGACAGGGGGGCGATCTGGACATCGCAGGACACCGGCTTGCGGCTTCCGGTGCCCACGTCAACGGCGTTCACGAACAGCGCGGAATGGCCCGTGCGGATGCGCGAAAACGCCTCTTCCAGCGGGGCATCGACGAAGATCTTGTCCCAGACGGGATGCCCGTCGAGCGACTTTTTAGACGCATTCAGAAAGGTTTCGGCGGCGGGGTTCACGTCGCGGATGCGATCCTCGGCATCGACGATCAGCGCCGGCACAGGCAACGAGGCCCAGAGCGACTGGGTGATCTCGCTCATGCGGCCACCACCGCCGCGCCGGCACAGATCGCGTCGGGCAGAAGCCGCAGGACCGTGCGCGGATCGGGCTCCGTCAGGATCGCCTTGCGCAGGGGTCCGGGCGTTCCGGCCTCATCCATGTACCAGCCCAGATGCTTGCGCGCCACGCGGGGTCCCAAGACGCGACCGTAGAAGGACAGCATGTCGTCGTAATGGCCCGCCACCATGTCCGCGCGGTTCGCCCCCTCGGGGATCGCCGGAGCGGGCGCGCCGAACAGCGCCGCCGCGATCTGGGCCAGCGCCCAGGGGCGGCCTTGCGCGCCGCGTCCGACCATGACGCCATCGGCGCCCGATGCCGCCAGCGCGGCCCTTGCGTCCTCGCCCGTGCGAACGTCGCCATTGGCGATCACGGGGATGGATACGGCGTCCTTCACCGCCCGGATCGCGGCCCAGTCTGCGCGGCCCTTGTAGAACTGGCAGCGCGTCCGGCCATGGATGGTGATCATCGCCACGCCCGCCGCCTCCGCGCGCCGCGCGAGATCGGCGGCATTGTGGCTGTCATCGTCCCAACCCAGCCGGGTCTTGAGCGTCACAGGCACGTCGACCGCGGCAACCACAGCCTCGATCAGCCCGAGCGCGTGGTCCAAATCGCGCATCAGCGCCGACCCCGAGAGCCCGCCCACGACCTTCTTGGCCGGGCAGCCCATGTTGATGTCGATGATCCGCGCCCCCTGCCCTTCGACGATGCGCGCGGCCTCGGCCATCCAATGCGCCTCGCGCCCGGCAAGCTGCACCGCAGTCGTCGCCTCGCCGAGCCCCAACTCGGCACGGGCGCGGACCGAGGGCTTGGCGTTCACCATGTCCTCGCTCGCGACCATCTCGGAGACGACGAGCCCCGCGCCGAAGGACGCCACCAGCCGACGAAACGGCAGATCGGTGATCCCGGCCAGCGGGGCAAGGATCACGGGCGGCGTCAAAGGGGAGTCTGCCAGCGAAACGGACAAATGCTTATTCCTTGTGCACGTCGTATTTGTCGATAGTGCGCCCCCACGGGGAGTTCAAAGAAAAGCCCGGCGTTTCAAGACGCGACTCATGGGCGAGGTCAGCTTTTAACCTTTATGCACAATTTTTGGGCAATTGCAGCGCCGCATTGTGCCGTCCAGCGCCAGCACATAAACCTGCCCTCATGTCACCGATCGCGCCCGAGCCAGACAAGACCCCCGGACACGCCGATGCCACGACCAAGGCCGCCGTGGTGATCGTCGCGGCCGGTCGTGGGCTGCGCGCAGGCGGCGGCGTGCCCAAGCAATACAGGATGTTGTGCGGCAAACCGGTGCTCGCCCACACGGTCGGGGCCTTCGACCGGCACCCGGGCGTGGGTGAAATCGTGATCGTGTGCGGTGCCGAGGACGGCGATCTCTACAGCGCCTGCGGGATCGTGGCGCGCTGCCCCCTGCGCGACGTGACCGGCGGGGCGGAACGGCACGCCTCGGTGCGCGCGGGGCTCGCGGCGGTGTCGGAAGGCTTTTCCCATGTGCTGATCCACGACGCCGCGCGCCCGCTGGTTTCGGCCGAGGTGATCGACGGCGTGCTGGACGCGCTGCGGACCCATCCCGGCGCGGCCCCGGCACTGGCCGTCACCGACGCGCTCTGGCGCGGCGCGGACACCGTCACGGGCACCGAGAACCGCGAGGGGCTCTGGCGGGCGCAGACGCCGCAGGGGTTTCACCTCGACGCCATCCGCGCGGCCCATGAAGCGCATGACGGGCCCGCCGCCGATGATGTAGAGGTTGCGCGCAAGGCCGGACTATCGGTCGCGATCACGCCGGGCGACGATGCGAATATCAAGATCACCACGGACCGCGATTTCGCACGCGCTGAACGGCTGATGGAGACTGGCATGGATATCCGCACCGGCAATGGCTACGACGTGCACCGCTTCGGGCCCGGCGATCACGTGATGCTCTGCGGCGTGGCCTTGCCCCATGAGCGCGGGTTGCAGGGCCATTCCGATGCGGACGTTGCACTCCACACCGTCACCGACGCCATCTACGGCGCATTGGCCGAGGGCGATATCGGGACGCATTTCCCGCCCTCCGACCCGCAATGGAAAGGCGCGGCCAGTCATATCTTCCTGACCCATGCCGTCGATCTGGCGGCGGAAAAGGGTTTTCTCATCACCCATGCAGACCTGACGCTGGTCTGCGAGCGGCCCAAGATCGGCTCGCACGCTGCGGCCATGCGCGAGAGCCTTGCAGCACTTCTGCGCATCGGGATGGACAGGGTCTCGGTCAAGGCCACCACGTCGGAGCGGCTGGGCTTCACCGGGCGCGAGGAAGGGATCGCGGCGCTGGCCACCGTGACGCTGGTGCGCGCATGACCCGGCTGATCGCGACATTCGGAGGCGTGGGCGACCTGCGCCCCGTCCCCGGCACCTGGGGCAGCGCGGCGGCGCTTCCGCTGGCCTGGGCGGTGCACGCTCTGGGCGGCTTCTGGCTGTTCGCGCTGGCCACCTTCGCCATCGCCGCCATCGGCTGGTGGGCGGTCACGCGCGAGTTGCAGGGCAGCGCCGACAAGGACCCCTCCGAGATCGTCATCGACGAGGTGGCGGGCATGTTCGTGGCGCTCTGGCCGGTGTCCTACGGCGCGATGTTCGCGGGCGTAAGCTCTCTCGACCTTTGGCCGGGGATCGTCACCGCCTTCCTCGCCTTCCGTCTCTTCGACATCTGGAAACCCGGCCCCGTGGGCTGGGCCGACCGGCAGGAGGGCGCGATGGGCGTGATGGCAGACGACCTGATCGCGGGATGGCTTGCAGCACTCGTGGTCGCCGTCTTCGCGGTCGTGGCCCATCTCGTGCTGATCCCGGCCGCATGAGCGCGCGCGAGGTCATAGACGCGCTGCGCGGCCGGGGCTGGATGCTGGCCACCGCCGAAAGCTGCACGGGGGGCATGATCGCGGCCGCCATCACCGACGAGCCGGGCGCGTCGTCGGCGCTCGACCGGGGTTTCGTGACCTATTCCAACGCAGCCAAGATCGAGATGCTCGGCATCTCCCAGGCCACGCTCGACGAATACGGCGCGGTCTCCGAACAGATCGCCGCCGAAATGGCGCGCGGCGCGCTCAGGCTCTCGGCGGCACAGATCGCGATCTCGGTGACGGGGATCGCGGGCCCCGGCGGGTCCGGGACTAAACCCGAGGGGCGTGTCTGTTTCGGCGTGGCCACCGCCGATCTGATCTATACCGAGACCGTGGAATTCGGCGCGCGCGGACGCGGTGCTGTGCGACAGGCCACGGTCGAGCATGCGCTTGGGCTGCTTCTCGACACGCTGTTCTGACACAGGCTCAGACGGTGGTGGTCGCGTCCTCACCGTACAGCGCCTGCGCGCGCGCTTCGAAGGCGCGGACGATCCGTTGCATCGCCTCGTGGAAGAACAACCCCGCCGCACCCTGCAAAAGCTTGTTCCGGAACTCGAAATCCACGTCGAATGCCACCTCGCATCCGCCCTCCTCGACATCGCGGAAGCCCCATGTGGAATGCATGTGCTTGAACGGTCCCTCGATATACTCGGTGTCGATCCGGCGCGTGGCATGCCACATGGTCACCCGCGACAGGAAGCGTTCGCGGAACATCTTGAAGCCCACCACGAGGTCGGCGAGCATCACTTCGCGCTCGCCCTCGGGCGTGACCGAACGCACGCGCGAGGCGGCGATCCACGGGATGAATTCCGGGTATTGCGCCACGTCCGCCACGAGGTCGTACATCTGCTCTGCCGTATAGGGCAGGCGTTTTGTCTCCGAATGAACGGGCATCGCGGGTCTTTCGTCTTCCTTCCGTAGAGGGCATGTCATAAAACACGGCCGGAAAATCAAGGTTCCGGGCGTGGTCCGGCAGGGGGACATGATGGCGCAGCCCGCCCGAACAACGGAAGACACACCGGATTACGAGGTCATGCAGATGATCTCGGCCAAGTCGATCGCGGCCCGCATCGAGGCGCTCGCGCGCGAAATCGAAACGTCCTTCGCAGGCACCGAGAAACTGGTGCTCGTGGGCCTGTTGCGCGGCAGTTTCGTCTTCATCGCCGACCTCGTGAGGGAACTCGACCTGCCGGTGGAGGTCGATTTCCTCGAGGCGTCCTCCTATGGCGACGCCATGCAATCCTCGCGCGAGGTGCGCATCCTCAAGGATCTGCGCGGCGAGATCGCGGGGCGCGACGTTCTGGTCGTCGAGGATATCGTCGATACCGGCCACACTCTGATGCATGTCTCGAACCTGCTGCGCTCGCGCGAGCCCGCGCGGCTCAAGACCATCGCGCTTCTGGACAAGCCCACGCGGCGGGAGGTCGACGTGCGCGCCGACTGGGTCGGCTTCGAGATCCCCGACGAGTTCGTGGTGGGCTACGGCATCGACTTCGCGCAGCGCAACCGCAACCTGCCCTATATCGGCAAGGTGCGGATGAAGGATCCGGCCTGACCGCGCAGTCCCATTTGACACCCAAGCGAAACTTCTGCGCATTGGCGCAGGGCGCCCGGTGGCTCATGCACAAGATGGGCGATTGACAGCATGTCGCACCACTCTACCGTGCCTCACAGCGACCATGTTTTCGAGCTTTCAGGGAGCCAGTAATGAAATTACATGCCATCCTCGCCGCCAGTGCCGTGATCGCGGCCACCGGTTTCGGCACCGCCACCATCGCGCAGGACCTGCCCTTCCCGGTTCAGGCGCGGCAGGGTCAGATGAAGATGATGGGTCTCAACCTCGGCATGCTGGTCAGCATGGCGCGCGGCGATGCGGAATACGACGCCGACCGGGCGCAGATCGCGGCGGGCAACCTTGTGGCCCTGTCTTCGGTGGACCAGGCGTTCCACTGGCCAGAGGGCACCGACAACATGACCCTCGTGGGCACCCGCGCCCTGCCCGAGATCTGGGAGAACCTGCCAGACTTTCAGGAGAAATACGTAGCGCTGGGTGCGGCAGCGGAGGGATTGGCGGCTGTGGCCGGCGATGGCCTCGATCCCATGCGCGCCGCGTTCGGGCCGGTCGGCGCCGCATGTGGCGCCTGCCACGACTCCTACCAGGCAGAAGACTGATCCGAACGGGGCCGGGTTTTCCCCGGCCCCGCTTACACCATGCGCCGTTTTCTCCTGATCCTCGTCATCCTCGCGCTCGTCTCGGCAGGCGCCTTCTTCGCGCTGACCATGCCCGCTCGGGTGGCCCCTGAAGAGCTTGCGGACCTCACCGGGAACGCGGACGCGGGCGAGTCAGTGTTCTGGGCCGGCGGCTGTGCGTCGTGTCACGCGGGCGCAGACGCCGAGGGGGAGGATCGGCGGGTCCTGTCGGGCGGGCAGCGACTGGCAAGCGAATTCGGCACCTTCGTCGCTCCCAACGTCTCGCCCGACCCGGAGCGCGGCATCGGCGACTGGACGCTGGCCGAGTTCGTGACCGCCATGCAGAACGGCATCTCGCCCGAGGGACGGCACTACTACCCGGCCTTCCCCTACACCGCCTACCGCATGGCCACGCGGCAGGACATGGCCGACCTCTTCGCCTTCATCAACACCCTGCCCGCCTCCGACCGCCCGTCCGAGCCGCATCAGGTGAGCTTTCCGGTGACGATCACGCGGGGCATCGGGCTGTGGAAACTCTTGCATCTGCAGGACGATTACGTGATCGACGCCGACCTGACCGAGCAGGAGGCACGCGGCCGCTACCTCGCGGAGGCGCTGGCCCATTGCGCCGAGTGCCACACGCCGCGGGACGCCACCGGCGGGCTTGATCGGACGCGCTGGATGGCGGGTGCGCCGAACCCCACAGGGCGCGGCACGATCCCGGCCCTGACCCCCGATGAGCTGACTTGGTCCGTCGAAGAGATCGCGGCCTATCTCAACGACGGCTTCGCCCCGGACTTCGACACCGCGGGCGGGCAGATGGCAGAGGTGGTACAGAACCTCTCCAACCTCACGCCCGAGGACCGGCTGGCCATCGCCGCCTATCTCAAGGCGCTGCCGCCGCTGGCGGAGTGAGGCGCGGAAGCTCCGCGAAGCGCGCCGCCCCGCGCGCGCGGTCATCTGCCGACAGCCCTGCTGCCGCCTCGACGCAGCCCTCGCGGTAACCTTCGCGCGTGTGCTCATCCGGGGCGTTGTCTTCGGCCCAGAGGCACCAGGCGTAGCCTTCCGCCGGGTCAGTGGGGTCGAGACCGGGGTTCAGCAGCAAATCGGCAAGGTTCCACGCCCCCAGCGTGTCACCTGCCCGCGCCGCGGCCTCGTAAAGCGCCGCCGCGCGGATCGGGTCCGGATCGCCCGCGACGCCGGTCTCCATCATCACGCCCAGGTCGTTGATCGCGCGGGGCAACCCGGCTGCGGCGGCGCGCGTCATCAGGCTGCGTGCCGCCGCAGGGTCGGCGCCCGTGCCGAATCCGTCCCAATAAGCGATGGCAAGGCCATGGGTCGCGGCGGGAATGCCGCGCGCGTCGCCCGCGCTGAAAAGATCGCGTGCGCGCGCGGGATCGTCAGGCACGGCCGGGTCCCCGTCGCTCAGCAGCCGCGCGAGATGGGTGGCGCCCCAGCCGTCCCGCGCCCGCGCCGCACGCTCGAACCAGTCCCGCGCGGCGGCGATATCGGGCGCAAGTCCCGCCCCGCCATCGCGGTGCAGAAGCCCCAGATCGGTCGCCGCTGCCCCTTCGCCCGCCCGCGCGGCGCGGTCCAGCATCGCGCGCCCGGCTACCGCATCCGCCGCGCCGCCGACGCCCTGGATGAGCAACCAGCCCAGCAGGCGCATGGCCCGGGGATCGCCCGCCTCTGTCGCGGTCTCGGCGAGGTCGCGGGCGCGGGCAGGGTCGGCCTCGCCGCCGCGGCCCGTGGCCAGCATCTCCGCCAGCATCGCCCCCGCGCCTCGCGTGCTTGCCCCGGCCAGTTCCTCGAGCCGTTCGCGAAGGACCGGCCAGTCGGGCACACCGACGGCGCCGCTGGCCACGAGGCCGATCAGGTTAACCTCGGCCACTTCGCTGCCGGCCGCCATGGCGCGCTCGTAGTGATCGAGAGCGCGCGACGCATCGGTGCGCAGCCCGAGTTCCCCGCGCTGATAGGCGCGCCCCAGCGCCACCAGCGCCGTGGGCGCCCCGCTTGCAGCGGCGGTTTCAAGAAGCGCGCGGGCGGTGTCGGTGTCGGGAGGGATCGCATCTCGCGCGATCAGGCCCAGAAGCGCCAGCGCTTCGGCGTGACCGGCAGCCGCCAGGGGCTCGGCGAGACGCGCGGCCTCATCGATCCGCCCGGAGGCGAGCGCGTCCCGCGCGGCGTCCAGCGATTGCGCCGCACCCTGCCCGCCCAGCGCGGTCAGGGCAGCGAAAACCGCGAGGCCGAACCATCGCTGCATGACGGGCGCTCAGGCGCGGCCCAGTTTCTCCATCCGCGCGGAACGGAGACGATCGAAATCATCGCCCGCATGATAGCTCGACCGCGTCAGCGGCGTGGCCGACACCATCAGGAACCCCTTGCCATAGGCGGACTTCTCGTAGGCCGCGAACTCGTCGGGATGCACGAAACGATCCACCGCGTGATGCTTGGGCGTCGGTTGCAGGTACTGGCCGA
>CAZOBK010000094.1:0-9181 GCA_964578115.1 uncultured Roseicyclus sp. | reverse complement strand
ATCCCGATGTTCCTGATCATCGGCATCTGGGGCGGCAAGGACAGGATCTACGCCTCGTTCAAGTTCTTCCTCTACACCTTCCTCGGCTCGGTCCTGATGCTTGTGGCCATGGTGGCAATGGTGGTTGACGCGGGCACCACGGATATCGAGCAGCTCTTGGCGCACCAGTTCTCGACGGGCGCGATCGATCTGCTGGGCTGGCAGATCGTGGGGGGCATGCAGACGCTGCTATGGCTCGCCTTCTTCGCCAGTTTCGCGGTGAAGATGCCGATGTGGCCGGTGCACACATGGCTGCCCGACGCCCACGTGCAGGCGCCCACGGCGGGCTCCGTCGTCCTGGCCGCGATCCTGCTGAAGATGGGCGGTTACGGTTTCCTGCGCTTCAGCTTGCCGATGTTCCCGGTGGCCTCCGACATCTTCGCGCCGCTGGTGCTGTGGCTGTCGGTCATCGCGATCATCTACACCTCGCTCGTCGCGATGGTGCAGGAGGACATGAAGAAGCTCATCGCGTATTCTTCCGTGGCCCATATGGGCTTCGTCACCATGGGTATCTTCGCGGCGAACCAGCAGGGGCTGGATGGCGCGATCTTCCAGATGATCAGCCACGGGTTCGTGTCGGGCGCGCTCTTCCTCTGCGTGGGCGTGATCTATGACCGGATGCACACGCGCGAGATCGACGCCTATGGCGGCCTCGTCGTGCGGATGCCGGCCTACGCTGCGATCTTCATGCTCTTCACCATGGCCAATGTGGGCCTGCCGGGCACGTCCGGTTTCGTGGGCGAGTTCCTGACACTGATCGGCGTCTTCCAGGTCAACACCTGGATCGGGGTCTTGGCGGCAACCGGCGTGATCCTCTCGGCGGGCTACGCGCTCTGGCTCTATCGCCGGGTCGTCTTCGGCGACCTGATCAAGGAGAGCCTCAAGTCGATCACCGACATGGACCGACGGGAAAAGGCGATTTTCGCGCCGCTCGTCGTCATGACCTTGCTTCTCGGCGTCTACCCCAGCCTGATCACCGATGTGATCGGCCCCTCGGTGGAGGCGCTTCTGTCCCAATACGACCTGGCGCTGTCGGAGTTCGTCCCCGACACCCGCTTTGCCGCGAACGACTGAGGTAACACGCATGCTCGGCCCCGATCTTGCTGTCATCCTGCCCGAGATCGTCCTGTCGCTCTTCGCGATGGGGGCGCTTCTGGGGGCGGTCTACACGTCCAAGGACGGGCTTGCCTCCGCGCTGACCTGGGGCACGGCGCTTCTGCTGGCGATCATGGGGGCCTATATCGCGCTGACCGGGTCGGGAACGCGGGTGGCCTTCGACGGCATGTTCGTGGACGACGCCTTCGCCCGTTTCGCCAAGGTCACGATATTGTTCTCGGCGGCGGCGGTCCTGCTCATCGGGCAGGACTACATGGCGCGCAACGATCTGCTGAGGTTCGAATACCCCGTGCTTGTCACCCTGTCCGTGGTGGGCATGATGGTCATGGTCTCGGCGGGAGATCTGATCGCGCTTTACATGGGGCTGGAGCTGCAGTCGCTGGCGCTTTATGTCATCGCCTCGCTCAGGCGCGACAGCGTGCGCTCGACCGAGGCGGGCCTGAAATACTTCATCCTCGGCGCGCTGTCCTCGGGCCTTCTGCTGTTCGGGGCGTCGCTGGTCTACGGCTTCGCGGGCACGACTCAATTCGCGGGCATCATCGAGACCGCCCTGTCGGGCGAGCTGTCTCTGGGTCTGCTCTTCGGCCTCGTGTTCGTCAGCGCGGGCCTTGCCTTCAAGGTCTCTGCCGCGCCCTTTCACATGTGGACGCCGGACGTCTACGAGGGTTCGCCCACCGCGATCACGGCGCTCTTCGCGACCGCGCCGAAGGTGGCGGCGATGGCGCTTTTCGCGCGCGTGGTTCACGACGCCTTTGGCGGCGCCGTGGGCGAGTGGCAGCAGATCGTGGCGTTCCTCTCGGTCCTGTCCATGTTCGTTGGCGCCATCGCGGCGATCGGTCAGACCGATATCAAGCGCCTAATGGCCTATTCCTCGATCACGCATATGGGGTTTGCGCTGATGGGACTTGCCGCCGGAACGGCGCAGGGGGTCGAGGCGATGCTGATCTACATGGCGATCTACGTGACGATGAATATCGGCACCTTCGCCTTCATCCTGACCATGGAGAAGGACGGCCGCCACGTCACCGAGATCTCGGCGCTGTCGAGTTTCGCGAGCCGCGACGGAACCAAGGCCATGGCTCTCCTGGTGCTGATGTTCAGCCTCGCGGGTGTGCCACCGCTGGTGGGCTTCTTCGGGAAATACGCGGTGCTTCTGGCGGCGGTGGATGCGGGCCTCGTTTGGCTGGCGGTGGCCGGCGCCATCGCTTCGGTCATCGGCGCGTTCTATTACCTGCGCATCGTGTACCTGATGTATTTCGGCGAACCGCGCGAGGGCATCGACGGGGCCATGCCGATCCTGCCTTACGCTGGCCTGCTGGCCTCGGCCGCGATCATGGTGCTGGGCGTGGTGAACCTTTTCGGGATAGAAGCGCCTGCTGCCGCCGCCGCAGAGATGCTGCTGCGCTGAGATGGGCACCTGGCCCGAGGGCGTGGGCCGGAGGGTCCTGACCAGGACCGACAGCACCATGGCCGAGGCCGCGCGCGTCGCGTCTGCTGGCGCGTTCGGGCCCGAGTGGATCCTTGCCCTCGATCAGACCGCCGGGCGCGGTCGTCGGGGCCGCGTCTGGGCCATGCCCCCGGGGAATTTCGCGGCCTCGCTCCTGATGCGGCCTGCCTGTGCGCCCGCCGAGGCGGCGCTTCGGTCCTTCGTCATCTCGCTGGCCCTTGCAGACGCATTCCGCGCGGTCGGCGTGGCCGCAAGGGACGTGGCGCTGAAATGGCCGAACGACGTGCTTCTGAAGGGCGGCAAGGTCGCCGGCATCCTTCTGGAAAGCCAAGGCGACGGGCGCGGGGGCGTGTCCCATCTCGTGATCGGCGTGGGGGTCAACCTCGCGGCAGTGCCCGCGCTTGCGGAAATCGAGGCAGGCGCGCTGACCCCCGTCAGCCTGCGCACGGCCATCGGCCTCGATCTCACGCCGGAGGCCTTCCTCGACCCGCTGGCCACGGCATTCGATACCCATGAGCGGCAGTTCACGACCTACGGGTTCGAGCCCATCCGCACAGCCTGGCTCGCGCAGGCCGCCCGCTTGGGAGAGATCATCACCGCGCGCCTTCCGAATGAAGAGATCACCGGCACGTTCCGGGACGTGGATGGAAACGGCAATCTGGTTCTCGACACGCCGGGCGGCACACGACGCATCGCGGCGGCCGAGATTTTCTTCTAGGACAAAGGCAGGGAGGGCGGCCCATGCTGCTTTGCATCGACTGCGGGAACACCAACACGGTCTTCAGCGTCTGGGACGGGACAAAGTTCCTCTGCACGCTGCGAACCGCGACGGAGCATCAGCGAACCGCCGACCAGTACTATGTCTGGTTCTCGACGCTGATGGGCCATCACGGGCTGGACGTGGCGATCACGGACTGCATCGTCTCGTCGACCGTGCCGCGGGTGGTCTTCAACCTGCGCGTGCTCTGCGACCGGTATTTCGACACGAGACCCTATGTCGTGGGCAAACCTGAATGCCTGCTGCCCACTCCGCCGAGGGTGGATCCCGGAACGCAGGTGGGGCCCGACCGGCTGGTGAACACCGCTGGCGCCTATGACCGGCATGGCGGCGACCTGATCGTGGTGGATTTCGGCACCGCGACCACCTTCGACGTTGTGGCCCATGACGGCGCCTATGTGGGTGGAGTGATCGCGCCCGGCGTGAACCTCAGCCTCGAAGCGCTTCACCATGCCGCCGCGGCCTTGCCGCATGTGGACGTGACAAAGCCGCAGAAGGTGATCGGCACCAACACGGTCGAGTGCATGCAATCGGGTGTGTTCTGGGGCTATGTCGGCCTCGTGCGGGGCGTCTGCGACCGCATCCGGGGCGAATATGACCGGAGCATGCAGATCATCGGAACCGGCGGCCTTGCGTCTTTGTTCTCCTCAGGCGACGTGCTATTCGACCGGATCGAAGACGACCTGACCATGCATGGTCTGACGGTCATCTATAATCACAACAAGGACCAAGGCGCCATATGACCGATCGCAACCGGCTGATCTACCTCCCCCTCGGCGGCGCGGGGGAGATCGGAATGAATTGTTACGTCTATGGCTATGGCGACAAGGGCGCGGAGCGTCTGATCGTCGTGGACACGGGCGTGGCCTTTCCCGACATGGACGGCCAGCCGGGCGTCGATCTGATACTGCCCGATATCGACTGGCTGGCGGAACGCGCCGACCGGATCGAAGGGATCTTCATCACCCACGCTCATGAGGACCATGTGGGCGGATTGGGCCATCTGTGGTCTCGCCTGCGCGCGCCGGTCTATTGCCGCACCTTCACCGCGATCCATGCGCGCCGAAAGATGGAGGAGGCCGGGCAGGACCCCGAACAGGTGCGCGTGATCGAGGCTTATCCGGCCGTGGTCGCTGCCGGTCCCTTCCGCGTGCAGTTCGCGCCGGTCAGCCACTCCATCCCCGAGGCGGCGGCGCTGGTGATCGACACGCCCGGGGGCCGGGTCGTGCATTCTGGCGACTTCAAGATCGACCGCGACCCGGTGGTCGGCGAAGCCTTCGACGAGGAGGTTTTCCGCGACATCGCGAACGGCGGCGTGAAGGCCTTCATCTGCGATTCCACCAATGTCTTCTCGCGCCATCCGGGCCGGTCCGAAAGCCAGCTCCCCGAGCCCATCGGCAAACTGATCGCCGAAGCGCGCGGCATGGTCGTGGCCACGACATTCGCCTCCAATGTCGCGCGGCTCAAGACGCTGGCCGATGCCGGCGCGGCGCAGGGGCGGTCCATCTGTCTTCTGGGGCGAGCGATGAAGCGCATGGTGACGGCCGCGGTGGAGGCGGGCGTATTGACCGACTTCCCCCGTACGCTCAGCCCCGAGGAAGCGTCCCAGGTGCCGCGCGAGAACCTGATGCTGATCGTCACCGGCAGCCAGGGTGAGCGCCGCGCGGCGTCGGCCGCGCTCAGCCGGGGCAGCTATCTCGGCCATGAACTGAAGGAGGGGGACCTGTTCCTGTTTTCCTCCAAGACGATCCCGGGCAACGAGATCGGCGTCGCGCGTATCCAGAACGCGCTGGCCGAAAAGGGCGTGCTGATCGTCGATGACACGTCGGGGTTCTACCATGTCTCGGGCCATGCGAACCGGCCGGATATCGAGGCGATGCATGACCTTCTGCGCCCGCAGATCGTGGTGCCCAACCATGGCGAATACCGCCACCTCGCCGAACATGCCCGACTGGCGCTGTCCAAGGGCATGACGGGGATCGTCGCTGCGAACGGGTCGATGGTGGAGCTGTCAGGCAACGCGCCGCAGGTGGTCGAGTATTTCGAGGTCGGCAAGACCTATCTCGATGGCTCGGCGCTGATCGGGGCGTTCGACGGTGTCATCCGCGACCGCATGAAGCTGGCGCTGAACGGGATCGTGATCGTGGCGCTCATCGTCGACGAGGAGGACGAGATCCTCGAGGACGCATGGGTCGCTCTGCGCGGGCTGCCTGAAACCGGCGCGCAGGGCGGCGATCTGGCGGTGATGATCGAGGAAGAGCTTTCCTCGATGCTGCCCCGGCTGGGTGCCAAGATCATCGACGATGACGACAAGCTGGAGGATGCGGTAAGGCGCATCGCCCGCGACGTCTGCGTCTCGGAGATCGGCAAGAAGCCCGAGGTCACCGTGCTGGTCAGCCGCCTGATGGCGGAGTAAGCGCCCGCGTTCATGGCGTCGTAACGCATCCATGCTGAGGTGAGATGAGGGTCTGAGGGCTCCCGTTTTGCCGGAGGTGTATGGAATGACGATGATGGGAACGTCAGGCTTGGCCTGTCTGGAGGACACGCCGATCGAGCCACGCAGACTGGACCTCCCAGCCGAGATCAGGCCCGCCGGGATGCGAATCGGCGATGCGGCGCATCCGGCCCGCGTGACGACGCTTTCGGCAATGGGGGTGGAACTCGACCTTGACGAAGCCTCGGAGGCTGAGGAGGCCCTGACCGAGGTGATCGTCGTGGTGATCCCGAGCCTTGGGCAATACAAGGCGCGCCGCCTGCGCAGATCGGGTGCGCGGGCCGCGTATCTCTTCGATCTGACAGAGTTTAGCCAGCGCGCCCTGGGCGCGCTGATCGCCGACCGGTTCCCCGACTAGGCCGCCGTATCGGCGCTGTCGTTTTCGGCGGGTGCCTCGGTATCGGACTTGTCCGACCCGTCGGCCTCTGGCGCGGTGGCGGGCTCCGCGCTGTCGCTGTCGGGTTGTGTCTCCGGGGTCTCCGCTTTTTTCGCGCGGCTGCGACGGCGCTTGGGCTTGGGCGCTTCCTCGGCGGTCTCGGCCGACGCGGGGACTTCGGCCCCGGCCTGTTCCGTTTCGGGCTCTGAGATCTCGGCGTCCGTGAGGTCCCGCGCGGGGCCGCCGCGGCGCTCGTCGAAACTCATCGCGATGAAGCCAGGCAGATGATCGCCCATGCCCACGAAGGAATCGCGCCCGCGTCCATTGGTGCGGCCGTTCCGCTCGCCCCGTTCACGGCGTGGCCGGCGCTCGGGCTGCGGTTCCATGTCAGTCCGGGGCTCGCTTGCCGCCTCGGTGCTGGTTTCGGTCGGGGCCTTGTCCGGTGTGTCGGCGGCGGGTGCTGGCGCCTCTTCACGCGCGGCGCCGCGTCGGGCACGACTACGGCGCGCCGGTTTCTCGGCCTCCGCCTCGGGCGCGTCCTTCCGACCGCCGCGTGCCGTACGGTCCTCGGGGGACCATGGTGCCTCGACCCGGGGGATCGTGGTTTCGATCAGGCTCTGGATGGCGTCAAGATACTTCCCGTCCGAAGGCACGGCCAGCGAGATGGCGACACCCTTGCGCCCCGCGCGTCCGGTGCGGCCGATACGGTGCACGTAATCCTCGGCATGGCTCGGCACGTCGTAGTTGATCACATGGCTCACGCTGGGGATGTCGAGCCCGCGGGCGGCCACATCCGAGGCGACGAGAAACCGTATCGAGCCGTCGCGGAACCCGTCGAGCGTGCGCGTGCGGTGCGACTGGTCCAGATCGCCATGGATCGGCTCGGCGTTCAGGCCGTGCTTCTTGAGCGACTTGGCCACGATATCCACGTCCACCTTGCGGTTGCAGAAGATGATCGCGTTGGTGCAGGCCTCGCCCTCGGCACTGATCGCGGCGCGCAGCATCTCGCGCTTCTGCCCGGCGGCCATGTCGCGGCGCGTGGGCGTGAACTCGATCAGGCGTTGCTCGATCGTAGCAGACGCGCTGGCCTGCCGGGCGACCTCGACCCGCACTGGGTTGGACAGGAAGGTGTTCGTGATCCGCTCGATCTCGGGCGCCATGGTGGCCGAGAAGAACAGCGTCTGGCGCGTGAAGGGCACAAGGCCGAAAATGCGCTCGATATCGGGGATGAAGCCCATGTCGAGCATGCGGTCGGCCTCGTCGACGACCATGACCTTCACATCCGTGAGGATGAGCTTGCCGCGCTCGAAATGGTCGAGCAGGCGTCCCGGTGTCGCGATCAGGACATCGACACCCTTGTCGATCAGCTGATCCTGTTCCTTGAAGCTGACGCCCCCGATCAGGAGCGCCTTGGTCAGCTTCACGTATTTGGCGTAAGTGTCGAAATTCTCTGCCACCTGCGCGGCCAGTTCCCGCGTGGGGCAAAGCACCAGCGAGCGTGGCATACGTGCCCGGGCCCGACCCCGCGCCAGAGCGGTGATCATCGGCAGCGTGAAGCTTGCCGTCTTGCCGGTGCCGGTCTGCGCGATGCCGAGGACATCGCGGCCTTCCAGCGCGGGCGGTATGGCCCCTTCCTGGATCGGCGTGGGGGTTTCGTAGCCGGCTTCGACAACGGCCTTCAGGACCTTGGGATTAAGGTTCAGTTCGGAAAAGCTGGTCATATGCGTCCATGCTGGCCCGCGAGTGCTTCTCGCGCGGCGGTAAGAAATGGAGCGCTGACGTCCGGCGCGCTCCGCGTCGCTGACTGCGCCTATCGCAGCCGTCTGGGCCACATAGCGCAAAAGCCCGACGCGGTCAAATTCCACGCTGCGTCTGCACATGTTGGTCGCATACCCGTCATGCGCCAGTAACGACGGGCGTGCAATGTGGGTTCCGTCTTTACCGTCCAAGCCCGGAATGTGCCATGTTGAAACCTGCCGCCCTCGTCCCGCTTTTCGCCCTTTCCATGCCGGCCGCCGCCCAGGACATGGTTCCCGCAACCCTTGCCGGTCACGCCGCGCTGCCCGCCTTCTCCTTCTCCGTCCCGCCGGCGGACGCGCCCGAAGAGGCATGGATTTCAGGCCGTTTCAGCGCCGGCACGGCGCCCGTGAACATCCCGCAATCGCTTGAGGCGAACGGCCTGATGCGGCCCTTCTTCGGCCAGCCGATACAGGGGTTTTCGGCCTATGCCTTCACGCGCGACCCGGACGGCGCGATCTATGCCCTGATCGACAACGGCTTCGGCTCCCGGGCGAATTCCTCCGACGCACTGCTCAGCTTCACGCGACTTGCCCCGGATTTCGACACCGGCTCCGTCGAGCTGCTCGAGCGGATCTGGCTGCGCGACCCCGACCGCAAGGTGCCCTTCAGGATCGTGCACGAGGCGACGGAGGCGCGCTACCTGACAGGGGCGGATTTCGATCCCGAAAGCATCCAGGTCGTTGGCGATCGCGTGTACATCGGCGAGGAATTCGGCCCCTTCATGATCACCGCGACGCGCGACGGGGTGATCCTCGACGTGCAGGAAACGCGGCTGGGGGAAGAGACCCTCCGCTCCCCCGATCACCCGGCACTGCGCATCCCGGCGGAGGCGGGGGCGGACTGGCGCGTGCCCCGCTCGCGCGGCTTCGAGGGCATGGCGATGACACCGGACGGCGCGATGCTCTGGGCGATGCTGGAGGGCCCGATCCTCGATGCCGAG
The DNA here is from genome assembly GCA_964578115.1 of uncultured Roseicyclus sp. Classification (GTDB taxonomy): domain Bacteria; phylum Pseudomonadota; class Alphaproteobacteria; order Rhodobacterales; family Rhodobacteraceae; genus Roseibacterium. Next base: position 191 of record CAZOBK010000094.1, on the reverse strand, counting down.
GGCAACAGCGAGGACGGCGTGGTCCGCGTGCTGGGCTACGATCCGACGGCGGGCGACTGGACTGGCGAGAGCTTCCTTTTCCGTTTCACCGAAGGCGCCGTGGCCATCGGCGATTTCAACTTCATCGACGACACGCGGGCGCTGGTGATCGAACGCGACGGCGGGCAGGGGCACCCGAGCCTCGCTTGTGC
>CAZOBK010000093.1:4005-9564 GCA_964578115.1 uncultured Roseicyclus sp. | reverse complement strand
CCCTACGGGCTGCCACCATAGTTTTTCATTTAAAACTCAATGGGCTTGCCGCGAACACCTTGCCGAAATCAGTTTCGGGGCCGGGTTTGGACCGCGCTACCTGATGGGCATCGCCCCCGTCCGTCGCATCAAGCGCCTTCGTCGAAATGACGGGTCGCTACGCTCAGGCCTGACGCATCTGCGCGTCGCGCTGCTTGCGCAGGTCCACACCGATCAACGCCAGCTTGGCGGTGAGCATGCTGTAGTCCCGCGGCTCGGCGAGTTGGGAGAAATTGTATATCTTCTCGTACAGCCTGACATGGGACTGCTGGACTGCCGCAACGCCGAAATCCGCGCCGATCTCGTCGGCGACGCGCAGGCAGATCTTTAGGGTCTGCCATGCGATCGACAGTCGCGCGGAGCCGATCTCCGGATCGACCACGAAGCGCGCCCCGTCCACCAGCACCATGCCCGCCGCGATCATCGGGCCGAGGATGTCGGAAAATGCCTCGTAGGTCGCGGACAGCGCCGCGTCTTGGCTCAGGATGTGCAGCCGGATGGAGCTGACGACCTTGCCCTTGAGGTAGACGCCGTAGACCCGCGCGCCCGGCGCATGATCAAACTCGTCCAGAAAGACCTCGTGCGGGTTCTGGTCAATCAACCCCTCGGCACGGTAGCAGCGATAGCGCAGCCTGCCGATGGCGCGGAAGTCGCCTTCGGTCTTTGCGCGGACGATCTCGATGTCGCCTGCGGGCAAGAGGTCAGCCCCTGAGCGGGAGTCTTGGATAGAAAATGCCAACGGTTTCTCGATATTCGATGTAGTCTTTGCGGAGGGGCCCTGAGCTCAATACGCGTTCCTCGCGCAGAGCGGCGTAGGTGTATATCGCTGAAAGCGTGAGGAACACAATCACCGAAATGATGTGCTGCGTGGCCAGCGCGCAGGCCAGCCAGAAGATCATGTAGGAGGCGTAGAACGGGTGGCGCATGTAGCGCCAGGGTCCCGTGCGGATGATGGTCTCACTTTGCATCTCGGTATCCATGGCGAGCGTGAGATTGCGGTTCCTGCTGTGGCGAACAGCCCAGACGAACAGCCCCTGGGCCGCGACGACAAGCGCGAGGCTCAAGCCCGCGAAGACGAGCTCGCCGCGGAACGCGAGGCCGAGGAACGTCCCCAGCCCGGCGAGGGACAGCGCCGATATCACGTACATGCCCAACGGGTATCTGTCGGACCGGAAGTGCTGCCTCGTCGCGACCGAGATCGAAACGAAATACACCAGCCCCACTACCCCAGTAAGAAAATCGAACATCTGCCGTTTCCGCCGTTCCCATGGCCCGTCCCCCCGGTCGGATGCCTTTCCGTTCGTCGTCCATCGTTGACGTGTGACTACGTCGGCGCATGCCGCCAAGCGCACAGCCGACCGCGTCCCGGACACAGGATTTGCCAACAATGGAGCGATGCCGCGCATCGGGCGGGCGATTGGCCCCGCACATGCGTCAAGGAGTGTCGAACTGGAATGCACTGCTCCCCGCGGCCTGGCCGCGGTTGCCGTCCGAGCGTTTTCATGAACCTGCCTAATCTTCTTTTTTCTAGAAATGACATAGTTCCGGGGGAGAGACCACAGGAACTTGGGCGGATACCCGAAAGTGACGCGGTTTTGCCGATCGATATCCGGCAACACCGCTCCCGCTTCAAAGGCGCAGGGCGCGCCGTCCTAGCCGTTGGCAGCTTTGGGCAGCTCAACCACACCGTACCGGGCAGGCGCCGGCTCTGGCATCGGGTGGTCCTTGACCCACGGCAGGTCGACGAAGAAGGTCGTGCCTTTGCCCAGCTTGCTGTCATAGTCGATCACGCCGCCAAAGGCCTCGACGATCTCGCGGGAGATATTCATGCCAAGCCCGGTCCCGCCCGTGCGCCGTTGGTCGGAGGAGTCGAGCTGAGCGAACCGCCCGAAGACCTTTTCCTTCGCGCCCGGCGGAATCCCCGCCCCGTGATCGCGCACGAAGATGCGGACCGAGTCGTCCGAGATCGTCGCCCCCACGATCACCTCCCCCCCCTCGGGCGAGAATTTCGCGGCGTTGGAGATCATGTTGGCGAGGACCTGCATCAATCTTGACGCATCTGCCTTGACCACCAGCGACCTGTCGCCCTTCACCTCGCCACACAGGCTGACCTTGAATTTCTCGGCCAGACCCTGATGCGTGGCGACCGCCTCGGCGACAAGCGCGGAGGCGTCGACGAAATCCAGCTTGAACGACATCTCGCCGGACTCAATCTTCTGCAGGTCGAGCAGATCGTCGATCAGGTGGGCAAGCCGCCTGCTGTTCTTGCTGGCCATGTCGACCAGCGGGCGCACCTGCGGATGGACCGGTCCGACCTGCCCAGAATTGATCAGGTCAAGCGAGCCCTTGATCGACGTCAGCGGCGTGCGCAACTCGTGGCTGACCACGGACACGAACTGCGACTTCACGACCAGCGCGGCCTTGGTGCGTTCATGCTCGACCTTGAGCTTCTCGATGTGTTCGAGGTTCTTTCGGTAAAGCCGCAGAAAGGTCAGCGAACAGTCGATGAGGAAATAGACGACCACCACCACCGTAAAGAACTGCAGCCACATGTCCGATGCCAGCGGGGGGCGGTAGAGCCACAGGTCCTTGACGGTGATGAAGAAGAACGCGCCGCTGTAGAAGGACAGCCGAATGACGAGATTCCAGGCGATCTGGTGGTTGTTCATCGCCGCGAAGAGGGCGGCGGCAAACAGAGAGAACAGGGCGGTAAAGACCGCCGCACCGCCGTGTTCGACGGCCAGCCAGATCGCGAATAGACTGATCGTGCTGGCGCTGACGAGCGTGTTGACGACGAATGCCGTCAGGGCGTTCTTGATCTTCGCCTTCTGCTGGCGGTGGAGTCGCCTCACCCTGCGCGCAATGAGGAGGTCGACGATCTCGCAGACCATGTTGATCGCGAAGAACAGGGCTGCGAACCAAGGATCGAAAAAGGTCGCCGTCAGCAGCGCCATCGACAGAAACGTGCCCTGCCGCTGCCAGGTGAGCGCAAAGACAGCTTCCGCGTAATCACGCAGATTCTGCAGCAGCCGGTCGGTGCCATTGCCGGCCTTGGGCCCGACGTCCCCGGCGAGCAGGTCGGTCATCGGCCTATCTTGTGTTGCGCGCTCATCGCGGTTTCTGTTCCAGTGTCGGTTTTCTCCGTGCGGGACGTCGCGCAGGGCAAAGCGTCATGCGCCTTCCCTCCGCGACGCACTTCGGGAACGACCCCGTCTGCATGCGGGTCTTCGGCTCACGAACCTGCCCTTGACCCGCCGTTAACCTTTAGCTCCGCAAGTCTGGTCAAAGTTTGATCAGATCGTGGCGCTTTCGGTACCTGAGCGCCCTTGGTGCCCTGTGCTCGGGGCCATCTTCCGGGTGCGCTAATCGGGCACCATCACCGGGAGCCCCATGCAAACCCGGCGCGCAAGGCGTCGTGTGTCGCGGCCGCGAAACACGGTGTTTCCTTTTGGACACAGGCCGCCACATGCTATCCCAGCGCGGCGGAAAACAATCCAGTACATTGTTTTATATAAATAAATTTGGAATCTCGCCGACAAGCGTCCCGGAACGATGCCCAGCCCCGCGCGAAAAACACCACATTTCGTCCACCTCATGAACACAATTCTACTCGACCACCCGGCACTGCAACTTTTGGGGGAAATTTAGATAAATGACGACGGCTGCTCACCATGCAATTCGTGACCATTTTCACGACGACAGCTCAGAGCATGACAGAAAGGAAGATGACGGTCGCAAGCTGCGCATTCTCGTGGTCGACGACGAACCCGACGTCTGCAGTCTCCTTGCGACGGCGCTGCAGGCGGCCAATACCTGCAAGGTAAGTGCGGCCCATAACGCCATGGAGGCGCTGACGGCGCTTGGCGAGGAAGACCAGCCCTTCGACGGCATCTTCCTCGATATCCAGATGCCGCGCACGACCGGGATCGAGCTGTGTGCCATCATCCGCAGCACGCCAGGCTACGGCGACGTACCGATCATCATGCTCACGGCGATGACGGAACGCCATTTCCTGCATCGGGCCTACGCCAATGGCGCGGACGACTACATCACCAAACCCTTCGAGATCGAGGAACTTCGATCCAAGCTCCTGAAGGAAGGATGGCTTCGGAAACGGCGGAATCACCTAAAGGCCGGGCGCGCCAGCCTCGGGTCATCGAGGGCCAATGCCGGGCGCGAGGTCATCAACGCGCTCGAGGATGCAGTTCTGCTGCCCGCGATAAACCGCAGCATCCGGCGCGATGCGTTTCAGAACTACCTTCTGCAGGCCAAGGCACGCCAAGGGCCGGCCCTGTCGATCCGGGCCATCAAGGTGGCCGCGATCCATGACATCTTCAGCCGACTGTCGACCGCGGAATACCAGCAGCTCATGGATGAGATCGCGAGTTGCGTGTCGGTCCTGACGGAACCGAGCGACGACGTGATCACGCATCTCGGCAACGGTATCCTGCTGACGGCCTGCGAGGGGCGCAGCGCGCTCACACGGGACGAGCTGCAGTCGAGCCTGCGCGCGGCCGGCGTGCCGGACAGGCTGGCGGCGCATGATCTGACGCTGCGCGTGATCCTGGGCGAGGAGTTCACGGTCGACAAAGGCAGCGATGCGGACATCCTGTTCATGGTGTCGCGGGCCATCGAAGGCGCCGAGCATGAGGAAGAGAAGCTTTCGGGCTGGGCCACGTTCCGCGAGTGGCTGTCGTTCCGCAGGTCGACCGGGCGCGAACGCGCGCGGATCGACCAGTCGGCCTATGAACAGATCCTCAACGAGTTCATCGCCGAGGGCGAACTGGACTGGAAGTGATCCCGCGCTGACGCCCCGGCCTTCTGAACCGGCTGGACGCGGGCGTGCGGGTCCCGCGGTCAAACGAAATCGAAAGCATCGATCATGCCGTCATGGCCGTCGCGCCAATTCAGCAGGATCGCGCCCACGTCACCGGTCTGGATCACCGTGTCGGCGCCGACCACCTCAACGCTCAGATCGTCCTGCCCCTGCACGCCGGTGACGTCGAACAGGAGCCGGTCGACCCCGTCCTGCCAGCCGACGATCAGGTCGGTGCCACCGCCATCGACGAAGACGAAGGTGTCAGCGCCGCCCTGGCCGTGGAGCACATCGGCGCCCGGCCCGCCGATCAGCGTGTCGTCGCCCTCCCCGCCCCAGAGCTGGTCCGCGCCCGCACCGCCCTCGAGCACGTTGGCGCCGTTGTTGCCCACGAGCGTGTCGCCATGGCCTGAGCCGCGCAGGTTCTCGATGCCCGTCAGCACATCGCCCGCAGCCTCGCCCGAGAGACCCTCGCCCGACCAGAGCCGCACGAAGACGCCCGAGGCCGCCTCCGCGTAACTGGCGGTATCCCGGCCGCCCTGGCCATGAAGCAGATCGGCGCCCGCACCGCCCATAAGCGTGTCGTCGCCCTCCCCGCCCCAGAGCTGGTCCGCCCCGGCACCGCCCTGAAGCATATTCGCACCGTCATCGCCCACCAGCGTGTCGGCATGGGCCGAGCCGCGCAGGTTCTCGATGCCCGTCAG
>CAZOBK010000093.1:0-3905 GCA_964578115.1 uncultured Roseicyclus sp. | reverse complement strand
CGCCTCGCCCGACAGACCCTCACCCGACCAGAGCCGCACGAAGACGCCCGAGGCGGCCTCGGCGTAGCTGGCGGTATCCTGCCCTGTTCCGCCATCCAGCGTATCCGCGCCTGCGCCACCAGTAAGCACGTCATCGCCAACGCCCCCCGACATCTGGTTGTCGCCCTTGTTGCCCACGAGCCTGTTGTTCGCGGCACTGCCCGAAAGGCCCAGGTCGGCCACCCCCAGAAGCCGCGCATCGGCGAGCCCCGACACGAGCGTCAGGTCAGCCGAGGCCAGGACCCAGGTCAGATCGACCACGTCGAGCTTGGCGTTCCCACCGCTGGTATCCACCGAAACCCATGCATCGAGACCCTGGCCCGTGATCCGCACCTCCGTGCCGGCGGACGGTGAGAATGCCAGCGCGTAGCCGCCCGCCGCGGCGCTGAGAGTGCTCTGCCCACCAACCTCGAAGGACAGGCCCGCCGCCCCTTCGCCAATGGAATAGGCCCCGTCTGCGTCCGTATCCGAATAGGCCACGCCGGTCAGAAACACCTCCATGCCGCTCTTGGCGAATTTCTCGGTCAGCATGGAGGCGTTGTAGGTGATGCCATTGGTATGGGTGAACGCGCCCTCGACCTGCGCGATGCCGATCTCGCGATAGGCGTCGGCCAGAAGGTTGACGCGATGCCCCGCGCTCAGGAACAGGCCCTCGTCATGGGTCACGGCGGCGGCGGCGAGATCGACCGTGCCTGTCGTCCCGAACCAGGCCAGGTTCTCGCCCCAGGTCCAGGCGCCGGAAAAAGTGTAGCCGGCGGCCGCGATCCGGTCGCCCGCGCTGCTGCCGCCGGCGCCGGCATGGCTGAACGTGTCGGTCGCCAGCATCCAGTCGGAATGCGTCTCGGCCGCCTGCGCGAGCAGCGTGTTGGGGGCAAGAACCTGCTTGGCCGCACCGCTCAGCGTTCCGGGCGCGAGCCCCTGGTTGAGGTCGATCCCGAGCGACGCCGCCTTGGCCAGCGGGTCGAGACGGGCCTGGTTGATGAGCTCGAGCAGGTACTGCTCTTCGATGGACAGCGACATGGGGACACCGGCGTATTATCTGGGCAGAACGGGACGGGCGCCACCATGCTGCCATGCAGGTTAAGCCCCGGTGAACGTCTCGAATGCGAAGACCCTGGCGCGCGGAACGCGCAGGCGGCGTCCATACTCCTCGTATCCAGTGACTCAAATCGCCGCCGGACGTGCTAGACTGGCGCGCATCGGTCAGCACAGCCGGGGGAGCAACATGTACAAGGTCGGCGAAGAGGAAATCGAGGCGATCGCGCGGGTGATCCGGGACGGCGCGCTCTTTCGTTATCGCGAGGGCAGCGAATGCGCGCGGTTCGAGGCGCGCTATGCCGAGGCGCTGGGCGTGGCCCATTTCGACCTTGCCGCCAGTGGCACGCTGGCCCTGTCGGCGGCGCTGATCGGGCTTGGCATCGGGCCGGGTACCGAGGTCCTCGTGCCTGCCCATACCTACATGGCCACGGCGACCGCGGTGCTGGCGGTGGGCGCGATCCCCGTTCTGGTGGAGATCGACGAGACGCTGACCATTGACCCCGCGGCGCTGGAGCGCGCCATCGGGCCGAACACGCGCGCGGTGATCCCGGTCCACATGTGGGGCACGGCCTGCGCGATGGACGCGATCATGGAGATCGCCGGGCGTCACGGCCTGAAGGTGATCGAGGATGCCTGCCAGGGCGTGGGCGGCGGCTACGAGGGCCGGATGATGGGGTCCATCGGCCATGCGGGCGCGTTTTCCTTCAACTTCTTCAAGAACATGACCTGCGGCGAGGGCGGCGGCGTGGCCACGAATGATGCCGCCGTGGCCGAACGCGTGCGTTGCGCCATCGACCCGTGCCACTTCTACTGGCAAGGACAGGAGGACGGACTGAAACCCTTTGCCGGCGCGGGCGCGCGGGCCTCGGAGCTCATGGGCGCGATGCTGAACGTCCAGCTCGACCGGATCGGCGGCATCGTCGCTTCCATGCGCGAGAACCGGCGCCGGCTGCTCGACGACACGCGGGGGCTGTCGAACCTCGGCCTGCGCCAGTCGCCTCTGAACAGCCCCGACCACGACTGCGCCGCGCAGCTGATCTTCGCCCTGCCCGACGCGGCCTCGGCCAGCCGCTTCGCTGCGGCGACCGGCGGCGTGGTGGCGGGCAAGACCGGGCGGCATAGTTTCGTGAACTGGGACCAGGTGCTGACGCAGGAGGGCGCGCATCACCCGGCGATGAACCCCTACGCGATGCCGGAGAACGCCGGGCTGCGCCGCGACATCCCCGATGGGTTCGGGGAAAGCTCGCTGAGGATACTCGAACGCTCCGTCATGATCCCGATGGACCCCGACCATTCGGAGGAGGATCTCGAGACGCTGTCGCACAACATCCGGCTGGCGGCGCTGGAACTCGACGGGCAGACCCCAGCGAAGGGGCTGACCTACCGCGAGATGAAGGCGCCGGATCTGCAGAAATTCGACGCGCCGGCCGAAGGCTAGACCGGGCGCGCGCGTTGCGATCTTGTTCACGCCGCGCCGGTCTGCCAAGACCGGGCAGCCCCCATCAGGACAAGACCCCATGCGTCTGATCGATCCCTCGCACCCGTTCTTCCGCCCCGCATGGCGGCGCTATGTCATCGTCGCCCTGCCCTTCATCTGGGCCGGCGTCGAGTTAAGCTACGGCAGCGAGGTCTGGGCCTACCTCTCGGCGGCCATCGGCGGCTACCTCGCCTGGAACCTCATCTGGGCGCGGAAGGACGAGGACGCGGACTAGCGCGTCAGATCCACCGGCTGGCCGGTTTCCAGCGACAGCGCGGCGGCGTCGGCGAGAATCTGGGCCTGCAGACCGTCGCGGATGCCGGGATCTGCGGGCTTGCCCGTCCTGACCGCGTCGACGAAGGCCCGCATCTCGGCGAGATAGGCGGCCCCGTAGCGTTCGAGGAAGAAATGCTGCGCGGGCGCCCGCGCGAAACCGCCTTCGGTGGCAAGCTCCACCGTGGTCTCCAGCTGGTTCTCGGCGCGCAGCATGCCCTTTGCCCCATGCACCTCGATCCGCTGGTCATAGCCATAGGCCGCCCTGCGCGAGTTGGAGATCTGGCAGATGCGCCCCGTCTCCGTGGTCAGGATCACGGCGGCCGTGTCCACGTCGCCGGCCGCCCCGATGGCCGGATCGACCAGCGCGGAGCCGACGGCGTGGAGGCGCACGAACTCCTCGCCCATCAGGAAACGCGCCATGTCGAAATCGTGGATCATCATGTCCCGGAACAGACCGCCCGAGCGTTCGATATAGGAAACCGGCGGCGGCGCCGGATCGCGCGACGTGATGGTCACAAGCTCCACCGCGCCGATGTCGCCCGAACCGATCCGCGCGCGCAGGGCGGCGAAATTCGGGTCAAAGCGGCGGTTGAACCCGGTCAGGAAGGGCACGCCCGCGCCCTCCACCACCTCGATGCAGTCCCGGATGTTGTCGACCGACATGTCGATGGGCTTTTCGCAGAAGATCGCCTTGCCCGCACGCGCCGCCCCTTGGATCAGGTCGAGATGGGTGTCGGTCGGCGTGCCGATGACCACCGCGTCGATATCAGTCGCCTCGAGAATGGCCTCAGCGCTGCGGACCTCGGCGCCCACATCCCGCGCCAGCCGCTCGGCCGCCTCCGGCACGGCATCGGCCACGGCCTGAACGCGGGCCTCGTCCATCCCCTTGATCGTGCGGGCATGCACCTGCCCGATCCGGCCGCAGCCCAGAAGTCCGATCCGTAGCATCTCAGGCCCTCCCGGCCGCGCCGAGCCCTTTGATCACGGCACGCGCGGCCGCCATCACTGGCTCATGGGTTTCCTTGAGTATCTGCACCCGGTCAAAGCGCGCCGGGTCCTTTTCCACCGCCGCGCG
>CAZOBK010000092.1:0-9705 GCA_964578115.1 uncultured Roseicyclus sp. | reverse complement strand
GGCTACAGTTTCTGAACGACACCCTCTCAGGGTGAAAAATGGCCCCGTCCGTCGCGGCGGGGCCTTTTGTTTTCCCACACCCGCGCGATCCGCTCAGGACCCTTCGCCGGCCTCGCCAAGCGCCCGGAACGCCTGCGCCTCGCGGTCGGTCCAGCGCACGGTGAGGCGCGTCGTCTCGCCTTCGCTGTCCTCCGCTTCGACGATGCCCCGCTCGAAGAGCCATGCACGCCGCCGCCCGTCGGCATGGGACAGCGTCAGAACCGTGCGGTGGCGCGGTTCCGAGACACGCTCGGCCACCGCGCCGAGGAACGTATCCAGCCCCTCGCCCGTCAGCGCCGAGATCGCGAAGACATTGTCACGCCGCGCGGCTTCGGTCCGGCGCGTCTCGCGCTCGGGGGCGGGCAAAAGGTCGATCTTGTTCCAGACCTCCAGCTGCGGCGTCGTCTCGGCCACGCCCAGGTCCTCCAGGATGCGCACCACGTCCTCGGCCTGCTCGACCGTCTGCGGGTGCGCGATGTCGCGCACATGCAGGATCAGGTCGGCGTCCAGCACCTCCTCCAGCGTGGCGCGGAAGGCCGCGACAAGCTGCGTCGGCAGGTCCGAGATGAAACCCACCGTATCCGACAGGATCACCTCGGTTCCGTCGGGCAGCCGCACGGCGCGCATGGTCGGGTCGAGCGTGGCGAAAAGCATGTCCTCGGCCATCACCTCCGCCCCGGTCAGCCGGTTGAAGAGCGTCGACTTGCCCGCGTTGGTGTAGCCCACCAGCGCCACCACCGGATAGGGCACCTTGGCGCGCGCGGCGCGATGTAGGCCACGTGTCTTGGCCACTTTGGCCAGTTGCCGCCTCAGGCGCGTGATCGCCTCGTCGATGGCGCGACGGTCGGCCTCGATCTGGGTCTCGCCGGGGCCGCCGACGAAGCCAAGGCCGCCCCTCTGCCGCTCGAGGTGGGTCCAGGCCCGCACCAGCCGCGTGCGCTGGTAACTGAGCGCGGCCAGCTCCACCTGCAGCACGCCCTCCCGCGTGCGGGCGCGGTCGGCGAAGATCTCGAGGATCAGCCCGGTCCGGTCCAGCAGCTTGCAGCCCCAGGCCTTTTCAAGGTTGCGCTGCTGCACCGGCGTCACGGCGCCGTCGATCAGGACGAGGCCCACATCCGCGCCCTCGATCCGCGCCTTCAGCTCATCGATCTTGCCCGACCCGAACAGCATGCCGGGATGCGCGCGCGGCAGGCGCACCACCTCGCCCCCCACGATCTCGAGATCCGGGAGCGCGGCGGCAAGCGCCACACCTTCCTCCAGCGCGGCGCCGGGATCGCGGCGGTCACGCTCGGTCTGGATGTCGGGATGCAGGACAATGGTGCGCATCGGCGCACGGTCGTCCGTCCTGTCCGTGGGGTGGCCTTTGTCGCCCGCCGTCACTCTTCGCCGTCGTAGAGATTGATCGGCTGGGCCGGCATGACCGTCGAGATCGCGTGCTTGTAGACAAGCTGGCTTTGCCCATCGCGGCGCAGCAGCACGCAGAAATTGTCGAACCAGGTGATCACACCCTGAAGTTTCACGCCGTTGATCAGGAAGATCGTCACCGGCACCTTGGTCTTTCGGACGTGATTGAGAAACGCGTCCTGCAGGTTCTGTTTATTCTCGGCCATGTTTACATCGCGCCTTTTTATGCGTGGTCGCCACCGTTTCCCGGCGGACTGTCGGCCGACATACTATGGGGCGTGTTTCACGGGATTTCCACCCCGTATACGGGCACTTGGCGCGCAAATGGCGTCAGGACCGCCAGAATGCCGGGTTTAGCAGCGCGATCAGCACGAGAGTTTCGATCCGGCCGACGATCATGGCTGCCGCCAGGATCAGCTTCGCGGGATCGCTGAGCGTGATGTAACCGATGGGGGTCTCGCCGGCCACGGCGGCCAGCGGCCCGGTGGTGCTGAGCGCGGCAACGGCAAGGATTAGCGCCTGTTCGAAATCCAGCCCCGTGGCCGCCAGCGCCAGCATCACGCCCGCCAGCGACAGGATGAAGAGCATGAAGAAGATCCACGCGATATAGGCCCCTTCGCGCCGGATGCGGCGCCCCAGCCGCCCAGCCCCGCCCACGGAGTTGGGATGGATGAGCTTGCCCATCTCGCGCACCCCGTGCTTGTAGAGCGCGTAGACCCGCAAGAGCTTCACCCCGCCGGCTGTGGTGGCCACGCCGCCGCCCATCAGCACGAGACCCACCAGCAAAAGCCCCGGGGTTTCCAGCCCCGACCACGTCCGCGCCGCGGCCCAGCTGTCCGAGACGAAGCCGGTCGTGGTCAGGAAGGACAGGACCGTGAAGGCCCCGCCCCACAGCGCCGCGAGCGCATCCTCGAAATCGGCCACCGTCTCGACCTCCAGCGCGCCGAGCCAGTGGCGCGTGAACAAGAGCGTCGGCAGCACGACGACGGCGAACGCGGCCAGCCGGACCTCCCGGTCCGCCGCGATCCGTCCCGGCCAGTCCCGGTCGAACCGTCTGCTGAAGGTGCGCCGCGAGAGGGCGAAGACGAAGAAGATCAGGATCATCGCCTCACCCGCCGCGCCCGCTGGGCGGCCGATCAGCCCATCCACCGGCGTGATGCCCGAGGTGGCCATGGTCGACATCGCATGGATCACCGCCACCAGCGGCGTCTCGCCCGCCGTCAGCAGCGCCAGCGCCAGCGCGATCGTCAGAACGCCATAGACCGGGGTCAGTTGTGCGGCGCTCTTGCGCAACCGTTCGGACGGGCCCGAGGCGCCCGTCTGGGTCAGGCTGGTCTGGATCTGTCCTTCCTCGACCCGGGCCTCCGAGGTCACCTCGTAGCCGCCGAGGCTGAGCGGAGCGAGCACCGCCATGGCCGAGACCCAGATCAGCAGCCCGCCCAGCCAGCCCACCGTCGCGCGCCACAGATGCACCGCGTCCGGCAGGCGCGCGGGCTCGAAGACCACGGCCCCCGTGGTCGTCAACGCCGAGACCATGTCGAGATAGACATTGATGAACCGCGTGGCCGATACCGCCTGTTCCATCGGAATGGCGAGCACGACCGGCAGCACCAGATAGGACGCCACCAGCGTCACCAGCTGCCGCCGCTCGGTGGCCATGGCGTGGCGTCCTTGCGTGGCGATCCCGATCAGCGTCGCCGCGATCACCGTCATCAGGCTGGCGTAAAAGAACCGCCGCCCCGTGGCGAAATCCTCGGTCAGGAATGCCATCGCCGCGGGAAACAGCATCGCCACCGCCGAGATCCAGACCATGACGACGAAAAGCGGGAGCGATCGGAACCAGGCCAGCATCGCTCAGAAAAAGTCGATCGAGACCTGAAGGAGCGTCTCGACCGCCGGCACATCGGCCGACAGCGAGAAGATGACGATGACATCGCCCTCCTCGATCCGCGTCGCGCCGCTGGGGCGGATGACCTTTCCCGATTTCTGCACCGCGGCCAGAAGCGCACCCTCGGGGAAGTCGATGTCGCGCACCGCCTTGCCCGCCACCGAGGATGTGGACAGGACCTGCGCCTCGATCACCTCTGCCTCGCCATCGCCAACGGAATAGACCCCGCGCACGCGGCCATGGCGGATATGGCGCAGGATGGAGCTGACCGTGGTGGCGCGCGGATTGATATGGGCGTCGATCGCCAGCGGCTTCATCAGCGGCACCAGCGTGGGGTCGTTGACCAGCGCGATGGCCATGTGCGCCCCGGCCGATTTCGCACGGACCGACGCCAGCAGGTTCGTCTTGTCGTCATCGGTGACGCACAGAACGGCATCGGTGCGTTCGACGCCGGCCTCGCGTAGAAGCTCCATGTCGAGCCCGTCGCCATGCAGCACGATGGTCCGTTCCAGCGCATCCGCCGCCACCTCGGCCCGGGTCCGGTTTGCCTCGATCACGCGTGAGCGGATGCGGTGCTGCTGGCTTTCCAGCGCGCGGGCCACGGTCAGGCCCACATTGCCGCCGCCGATGACGATGACACGCTCGGGCGCCTTGGCCGTCTTGCCGAAGATCTCAAGCGTGCGCTGCACGTCCAGCGTGTGGGTGAACACGTAGATCTGGTCGTTCTCGAACAGCTGGTCGCCTGGTTCCGGCACGAACAGCGTTCCCTCGCGCCGCACGCCGACGACGATGGCGCGCAACGTCGAGAAAAGCTCGGACAACTGCTTGAGCGGGGTGTTCAGGACCGGGCATTCCGCGGTGAGCGCGATGCCCAGCATCTGCGCATCTCCAGACAGGAAGCTTTCGGTGTCGAAGGTCGAGGGCGATGAAATGCGCCTGAGCGCGGCCTCCGCGACTTCCCTTTCGGGCGAGATCACCACGTCGATGGGCAGGTGATCGCGCCGGTAGAGGTCGGAGTAGATCGCATCCAGGTAGGACTGGCTGCGCAGGCGCGCGATCTTGCGCGGCACCGAGAAAACCGAATGCGCCACCTGGCAGGTGACCATGTTCACCTCGTCCGAGAAGGTCGCGGCGATGATCATGTCCGCATCCCCCGCTCCGGCCGTATCAAGCACGTCAGGATGGCTCGCGAAACCGGTCAGCCCCTGCACGTCGAGTGTGTCCGTGGCCCGACGCACCAGCGCGGGGTTGTTATCCACCACGGTGACGTTGTTGTTTTCCCGGGAAAGATGGCGCGCGATCTGCCAGCCGACCTGGCCCGCGCCGCAGATGATAACCTTCATGTGGCCCATGCCCGACAGGTGTCTCTGGGGTGAAACCCATGGCAGAGCGCGGCCCGGGCGTCAATCTGGGCGGCATGGGCGGCCGCCCTACTCCTCCACCTGCGCCACCCGCGCGCCGGCCTTGTTCGATGTCACCACGCCCAGCGACTTGAGCTTGCGATGCAGCGCCGAGCGTTCCATGCCCACGAAACTCGCCGTGCGGCTGATGTTGCCGCCGAACCGGTTGATCTGCGCCATCAGGTAATGCCGTTCGAACAGCTCGCGCGCCTCGCGCAGCGGCAGCGTGGTCAGCGAGGCGGAAAGCGACATCTCCCCGTCCTCTCCCGTGCGGCCCTCGCCCGTCCCCGGCAGGTCGCCAGCCTCGATCGGACCCGTCCCTTCGCCGAGAATCAGCACCCGCTCGATCACGTTCCTGAGCTGGCGCACGTTGCCGGGCCAGGTCATCGTCTGCAGCATGGCGACCGCGTCATCGCCCAGCTCTCGCAGCGCGAGCCCTTGCTCGGTATTGAACAGCTCGATGAAATGCCGCGCGAGTTCCGGGATGTCCTCGCGCCGGTCCTCCAGCGGCGGAACCTCGATCGGAACGACGTTGAGCCGGTGATAAAGCTCCTCGCGGAAGCGACCGGCGGCGATCTCTTCGGGCAGATCGCGCGTGGTCGAGGAGATGACGCGCAGATCGACGCGCACCTTCGCCGTGCCGCCCACGCGGGTGAAGGACTGGTCGACCAGCACGCGCAGGATCTTGGACTGGGTGCCCAGCGGCATGTCCGCCACCTCGTCGAAATAGATGATGCCGCCATGGGCCTGTTCCAGCATGCCCTGCTCGACGCCGCGCTCCTGCGTCTCGCGGCCGAACAGCACCTCTTCCATGTGATCGGGCTGGATCGCCGCCGAAGAGACGGTGACGAATGGCCCGGTCGCCCGGTTCGAATTGGCATGGATCCAGCGCGCGGCCACCTCCTTGCCCGACCCGGGCCCGCCGGTCAGCATCACGCGGCCGTTGGATTTGGTGACCTTCTCCAGCTGCACTTTCAGCAACTTCATCCCCGCCGACGAACCCACCATGTCGGTGCCGCGCACCTCCTGCCGGCGAAGCTGCGCGTTTTCCCGGCGCAAGCGCGAGGTTTCCATCGCGCGCCGGATCACCACCATCAGCTGGTCGATGTTGAAGGGTTTTTCGATGAAGTCGTAGGCACCCTGCCGGATCGCAGCAACCGCGATCTCGATATTGCCGTGTCCCGAGATGATCACCACCGGCACGTCCGGATTGTCGAGCTTCACATGCTTGAGGATGTCGATCCCGTCCATGCTGCTGTCTTTCAGCCAGATGTCTAGGATCATCAGCCCTGGCGCGGCCTTGTTCAGTTCGGCCATGCATTCGTCCGACGTGCCTGCACGTCGTGTCGCAAACCCCTCATCTTCAAGAATATCGCAGATCAGTTCGCGGATATCCCGCTCGTCGTCCACAACCAGAATATCGCTCATGATCGAACCTCCGGGTTTTCCGCCCTAAGCCGCGGCAGGGTGATGCGCGCCATCGCCCCGTGATGCGCGCCTTCCGTGAATTCCTCGGCATCCACCAGTTCCAGGGTGCCGCCGTGTTCCTCGATGATCTTCTTGACGATGGGCAGTCCGAGGCCGGTGCCCTTCTCGCGTGTCGTGACGTAGGGCTCGAACAGCTTCGCCCGGTCCGGTGGCAGGCCAATGCCGTTGTCGGCGATCTCGATCACCAGCGCCTCGGGCAGGGTCTGCATGCGGATGCGCAGTTCCGGCACGAAACCATCAGGAACGTCTTTTTCCTGCAAGGTTTCAATGGCTTCACCGCCGTTCTTCATCAGGTTCGTCAACGCCTGCCCGATCATCGTCGCGTCAAGTTCGGCCATCACCGGCCCCTCGGGAAGCGACACGGTGAAGACGGTGTCGGGCTGGCCCGCCTGTTGAAGTGTCACGGCCTCGCGGAGCAGTTGGACCGCGTCCTCTTCCCGCGTCTCGGGCTCGGGCATGCGGGCGAATTTCGAGAACTCGTCGACGATCCGACGCAGGTCGTTGGTCTGGCGCACGACGACCTCGGTCATCTGCGCCAGCGACGCCGCGTCCTCTTCCGTCAGGTGGCGGCCGAACTTGCGGTTGATGCGTTCGGCCGACAGCTGGATGGGCGTGAGCGGGTTCTTGATCTCGTGCGCGATGCGCCGCGCCACGTCGCCCCATGCGGCCAGACGCTGGGCCGAGACGAGGTCGGTCACATCGTCGAAGGCCACGACGTAGCCTTCCAACTCTCCATCGGTGTTGCGACGTGTGGCCATGCGCACCAGAAGGCTTTCCTGCTTGCCCTTACGGGTCAGCTTGATTTCCTCCTGCACGCTTTCGCTGAAGCTGCCGGTGAGCCTCTCGAAAAGCGCTCCGAATTCCGGCACCGCGGCCTGCAGCGAAAGACCGCTGTCGCGCTGATCGATCAGGCCCAGAAGTCGGATCGCCGAGCGGTTCATGAAATCGATCCGCCCCTCGGCATTCAGCCCGATCACGCCCGCCGTCACCGAGGTCAGAACCGAATCGAACAGCCTGCGCCGCGCCTCGGTCGCCGCGTTCTGTTCCACCAGCGTATCGCGCTGCCCCTTCAGCTGGCGTGTCATCTGGTTGAAGAGCTGCCCCAACATGGCGATTTCGTCGTCGCTCTGTTCCTCGGCCACGCGCACGTCGAGGTCACCCTGCCCGACCCGTTGCGCCGCGCTGGCAAGCCGCCCCACGGGCCGCGAGAGCCGTTCGGCGAACCACAGGCCCAGCCAGATCGACGCGAGGATCATGATCAGCGCGAAGCCAAGGTAGAGCAGGCCGAATTCGAACAATACGCGCCCGCGGTCCAGTTCGAGCTGGCGATAGAGCTGCACCGTCTGCTGGGTCTCGTCGAGAAGCGAGATGATCTCGCCATCGACCTCGCGGCTGACATAGAGATAGCGGTCGGGAAAGGCCTCGAGCCGCAGAAGCGCGCGAAACTCGTTCTGGGCGCGGTCCTCGATCAACACGAGTTCCCCGGCCTCGGCCTGCACCAGCGCCGCGTCGTCGGGGCGTTCGAAATCGAACAGGTAGCTGCGTTCGCCGCGCGCCCGGATCTCGCCGCCGCCGTCGATCACGAAGGCCTCCCGCAGGCCGCGCTGGATGCGCCCCTGCCCCTGGCTCAGAAGCTGTCGCAACTCGCCATCGTTCAGGAAGGGCGCCGCGCGGCGGTTGATGTCGAGAAAAGTCGCCAGGGCGCGCGCATCCTCGGACAGGTCGTCGCGATGTTCCTGCTGATAGGCCACGGCCGCGTCCACGGAATTGCCAAGCGCGGTCGACACCCGGTCCGAGAACCAGCCCTCCAGCCCCATGTTGACGGTGATCGTGGCGAAGACCGCGACGAGGATCGTGGGCACCAAAGCGACAATGGTGAAAACGCCCGTAAGCCGCAGGTGCAGCCGCGAGCCCGCCGAACGCGCCCGACGAGAGGCGATCACGCGCGCGACCTCCCGCAGGACCAGCGCGGCCACGACAAGGATGTAGACGAGGTCCGCCAGCAACACGAGGCGCAGCGACGGCGTGACGACGGATTCGGCAAGCGGCCCCAGCACGAGGAAGGTTGCCAGCGCCAGAACCGGCCCAAGGGTCACCAGCCCGAATGTGCCGATGGACCGCCAGCGCCGCGTCCTGCGCATGCGAGCGACCCGTTCCAGCAGCGTCGGGCCGGACAGACCACGGCCATGCCGCGAAGCGCCGCCTCCGGACCCGCCGGACGGTGTGTCGGCCGGCTGTTCAACCACTTACGATCACTGCTCCCACGAGAAGGACGACTTCGCCGCCCGTACCGGTTTCCGGTCGTGCCTATTCTGCCACGCGCCTGTTGCTGTTTTACATCAACTTGCGGCGGCGTGTCACGCGAATATCCAGATCCGTGATCTTTTTTCTCAAGGTATTGCGGTTGATGCCCAGCAATTCGGCACATTTAGCCTGATTGCCGCCTGTCGCCTCAAGCGCGATTTCGATCAGCGGCATCTCCACTTCCTTCAGGATGCGGGTGTAGAGCCCGGGCGGCGGCAAGACCCCGCCATGGAGGTCGAAATACCGCCGCAGGTGCTTGCCGACCGAGGACGACAGCTTGTCGCCCGAGCCTCCGCCCATGAGCGGCTCGATCGCCGGCTGGGAGCCCAGCACCATCTCGATCTCGGGGCGGGTGATCTCCTCCGACGGGCTGGTGACCGTGAGCCTGCGGATCGTGTTCTCCAGCTGGCGCACGTTGCCGGGCCAGGAATAGGCGCGGATCAGCTCCATCGCGTCCTCGGCGAAGCGGCGGGCGGCGATACCGTCCCGCTCGGCCCGCGCGAGGAAATGGGTCGCCAGAAGCGGGATGTCGTCGACCCGTTCGCGCAGGGAGGGCACGGCGATGGTCACGCCGCCGAGGCGGTAGAACAGGTCCTGCCGGAAGGCGCCGGCCTCCATCCGCTCCATCAGGTCCTTCTGGCTCGTCGCCATCACGCGCGGCGCGCTGTCGCCCATGGCGTCGAGCATGCGCACGATCTTGCCCTGCGCGGCCTCGCCCAGATCGCCCACCTCGTCGAACAGGATCGAGCCGCCCTTGGCCCGCGCGATCACCGCCGAGGGGCCGTCCATGCCTTCGAGGTCACTGGGGGCCGCGACCACGAAAGGCAGTGTGCGGCGATCGGAGAAATCGTGGATCGCCCGTGCGATCAGGCTTTTGCCCGTCCCGCTTTCCCCGGTGATCAGCACCGGAAGCTCGGTGTTCATCACACGGGCCACCAGCCGGTAGAGCGCCTGCATCGAGGCCGTGCGTCCCACCAGCGGCAGGTCCTCCTGCTGGCCACTCGCGGGCTCGGCCGCGGGTTTCTGGGCCGGCGTCGCGCGGCGTTTCTGGTCGAGCGCGCGGGCCGCCCGCTTCATCAGGTCGGGCAGGTCGAAGGGCTTGGGCAGGTAATCGTACGCATCCGCCTCGGTGGCCTGGATCGCCGTCATGATCGTGTTCTGCGCCGAGATCACGATCACCGG
>CAZOBK010000091.1:0-9861 GCA_964578115.1 uncultured Roseicyclus sp. | reverse complement strand
TCCAGGCCCAGGCCGCCTCCACCTCGTCGCCGCGCATGAACAGCGTCTGGTTGCCCCGGATCACGTCCATGATCAGCCGCTCGTAGGCATCCGGCACATCCAGCCCCTCTGCGCCCAGCGCCTCGGCGAAGGACATGTCGAGAGGCACGTCTATCAACCGCATGCCCCCCGGCCCCGGTTCCTTGATCGTCACGCGAAGGTCGATCCCCTCGTCTGGCTGCAGCCGGATCGAGAGCACGTTGGGCCGGCTGCCCGCATCCTCGTCGAAGATCGAATGGGGCGGTTCCTTGAAATGGATCACGATCTCGGACTTGCGTGCCCGGAGCCGCTTGCCCGTGCGCAGGTAGAAGGGCGTGCCGTTCCAGCGCCAGTTGGCGATATGCAGCTTCAGGGCGATGAAGCTTTCGTTCCGGCTCTCGGCGTTCTCGGCATCCTCGAGATAGGAGGGCGCGTCTTTCGACCCCTTGTACTGCCCGCGCACGATATCCTCAGGCTCGACGGGATCGAGCGCGCGTATCACCTTGAGCTTCTCGTCGCGCACCGCGTCGGGGTCGAATTTCGAAGGCGGCTCCATCGCCGTCAGGCACAGAAGCTGCATCAGGTGGTTCTGCACCATGTCCCGCATCGCGCCCGACTGGTCGTAATAGGCCCCGCGCCCGCCGACGCCGACCTCTTCGGCCACGGTGATCTGCACATGGTCGACATATTGCGTGTTCCAGAGCGGTTCGAACAGGACGTTGCCGAAACGGACCGCCATCAGGTTCTGCACCGTCTCTTTGCCCAGGTAATGGTCGATCCGGTAGATCTGCGTCTCGTCGAAATATTCCGAAAGCGTCCGGTTCAGCGCCTTGGCCGAGGCGAGGTCGTTGCCGAAGGGTTTTTCCACCACGATCCGCGCATCGGGCCGCGCGATCCCGAACTGGTGCAGCCGCTCCGCGAGATCCCCGAACAGCGACGGCGCGACCGAGAAATAAAAGGCCTGAACCGCGTCCGCGCGCATCCTGTCGCACAGATCAGACCAGCCGTCATCGCCCTTGGCGTCCACCGCGAGGTAGTCGAGCCGCCCGAGGAACTCCACCACATGCTCTGCGGTGCGGAGCCGTTCGGGCACGAATTCCTCCAGCGCCTCGCCGACCCAGGCGGCCCAGTCCTGCGCGCTCTGCCGGGTCCGCGCCGCGCCGATGATCCGCGCCTCGCGCGGCATCTGCCCGTCGCAGAACCGCCGGAACAGCGCCGGCAGGATCTTGCGCCGCGCCAGATCGCCCGTGCCGCCGAAGATCACGAGGTCGAACGGATCGACCGGTATGACACGCGAAACCATGAGCCTGTCTCCGCCACTGGATGTTAGCGCTAACGACGTTTGTGCCGACGATTATCCCGATCGGCGGACCAAGTCTACCGGTCACGCGCAGCGCAGTCCAATCTCGCCCTCGCCCCCCGCGAAAAAACTCCGGCGGGCGGTCGCCCCCTACCGCTCCATCGCGCAGATAAGCTCGAACAGGACCGAGGCACCCAGCCAGCAGGTCCCCCCGGACGGATCGAAGGGCGGCGAGACCTCCACGAGGTCGGCGCCGATGATGTCGAGCCCGCGCAGCGCGCGCACGCATTGCAGCGCCTCGAAACTGGTCGGCCCGCCCACCTCGGGCGTGCCGGTGCCCGGCGCGAAGGCCGGGTCGATGAAGTCGATGTCGAAGCTCACATAGGTGGCGCCTTCGCCCGCGACGGCGCGCGCCTCCTCCATGACGGAGGCCCAGCCGCGCGCCATGCAGTCCTCGATCTCGACGATATGCACGCCCTTGTCGCGCCCGTAATCGATATCCTCCTTGTTGTAGGAGGTCCCGCGCATGCCTGCCATGAAGGTCCGGTGCGGATCGAGGCACCCCTCCTCGATCGCCTGCCGGAAAGGGTTGCCATGGGTCAGGGTCTTGCCGCCGAAATAGGGCGGGTAAAGATCTGTATGGCTGTCGAGCAGGACCAGCCCGAACGCCTCGCCGCGGTGTTTGCGGAGCGCGCGCAGCACCGTCAGCGTGCACAGGTGATCGCCGCCGACCATCACCGGCCGGATGTCCTGGGCCAGCATGCCCGCCACCGCCGACTCGGCCGCCGCCAGCGCGTCGTCCTGGTCCACCGGGCTCATCGCCACATCGCCCATGTCGGCGCAGCGCATGGACTTGAACGGCGTCTGCCGCGTCGCACCATGCATGGCGCGGACCATTGTGGAGGCGTCGCGCAGGCCCCGCGGCCCGTGACGCGCGCCGGGTCGGTTCGATGTGGCCCCGTCCCAGGGCATGCCGATCAGACCCACATCCACCTCCGCCCGGCGCGGATCGCCCTCCGGCACGTAAGGCAGGCGCATGAAGCTCGGCACACCCGCGTAACGCGGCAGCACCGCGCCCGAGACAGGTTCCCAATCCGTGGTGCTCATTCCGTCATTCCCCGTATCCACTCTCCGTCTCCGGCAATACGGACGCAGCTAACCGTCGAAAGCGCTGGCTGTCACCACCCTACCTTCATCTTTCCGAAAATACGCGAAAGCCACCGCGCGGCCGGGCACTCAGGCTTCCAGTTCCGCGTCCCAGTAGAGGAAATCGAGCCAGCTGTCGTGCAGATGGTTGGGCGGAAACTTGCGGCCCATGTTGCGCAACTCCTCCGCGCCGGGCTGGCGCGGCGGCTTGCGCAGGGACAGGCCCGACTGCCGCAGACTGCGCGCACCCTTCTTCAGGTTGCATTTCGAGCAGGCCGCCACGACGTTTTCCCAGCTGGTCACGCCACCGCGGGCGCGCGGAACCACATGGTCGAAGGTCAAATCGCCCTTGGCCCCGCAATACTGGCAGGAAAACTCGTCGCGCAGGAACAGGTTGAAGCGGGTGAACGCGATCTTCTTCTGCGGCTTGATGTAATCGCGCAGGACCACGACCGAGGGGATGCGGATCTCGGTCGAGGGGCTGCGCACGACCTCGTCGTATTCGGCCACGATCTGCACCCGGTCGAGCCAGACGGCCTTTACCGCTTCCTGCCAGGGCCAGAGCGACAGGGGGTAGTAGCTGAGCGGCCGGTAGTCCGCATTGAGCACCAGCGCCGGATGCTGCCTGAGCGCGCCGGGCTCCCGTACGAAATGGGTCCTGAACTCTATCTCGCTTACCGCCTGCATCCGCGACTCCGATCCCACCCTGTCTGCCTCTCAACCGGCACCAGAGCGGGAGCCCCCGCTCCTGCCGTATGAATACTATATATAGGCTTTCAGACGCGGCAAGCATTACCACATCCTGTGCCCTATTGCCTCAATGTCTAGCGCGGCTGCCTGACAGTTTCGTGACGTTATCCACAAGTCCCGTTTCGAAGGGCCCTGTTTCAAGGGGGTTGCACGGCCGCCGCGCCGCGGTCACGCTTCGCGGCATGACCGGTCTGCCGACTGCCCCCGTTCCCGGCGCGATCCTCGAAGCCGCGCTCTACGCCCCAGACCTCGATGCGGCGGAGGCCTTCTACGGCGGTCTCCTCGGCCTGCCGCGCCTGATGCGGGCGGGCGACCGGCATGTGTTCTACCGGGTCGGCGCGACGATCCTGCTGATCTTCAACCCCGCGGCCACGCAAGAGCCGCCGGGGCCGGACGCCCTGCCCGTCCCGCCCCATGGCGCGTGCGGGCCGGGACATGTCTGCTTCGCCGCGACCGATGCCGAGATCACCGCGATCCGGGCCCGGCTGGAGGCCGCCGCCGTCACGGTCGATTCGGATTTCCACTGGCCCAACGGGGCACGCTCGCTTTACGTCCGCGATCCGGCAGGCAACTCCGTGGAGTTCGCCGAACCCCGCCTCTGGGCGCCCCAAAGCTGACCCCGAAGCTGACCCCGGGCCCTCAGCCCATTCCCAACTTGTCGCGCATGAAGGCCAGCGCCACCGACAGCCCGTCGGGCGCGATGCCGTGGCCGGTGCCCTTCATCACATGGGCATAGACTTCGTCCCAGCCGGCCTTCTGCAGCGCCTCGGCGGCCTGCGGCAGGCTTTGCGGCGGCACGACCTCGTCCTGGTCGCCGTGGATCAGCAGGACCGGCGGGCGCACCACGACCTCTTCGGCCAGGGCCTCGGGCCCCATCAGCCGCCCGGAAAAGCCCACGACGCCAGCGACCGCGGCCGCCCGGCGCGGGGCGACATGAAGGCTCATCATCGTGCCCTGGCTGAAGCCCACGAGAATCGTCTGTTCGGGCGCCACGCCCTCCTCGACCATGACCGCATCGAGAAAGGCGTTCAGGTCCTCGATCGCGCGGGCCATCCCCGCCTGCGACTGCTCCTCGGAAGAGCCGTCGATCCAGGGGATCGGAAACCACTGGTAGCCCATGGGGTTCATCGCCGAGCGTTCCGGCGCGTTGGGCGCGACGAAAACGGTGTCGGGCAGATGCGGCGCCAGCGGGTCGGCCAGACCCAGCAGGTCGTTGCCATCCGCACCATAGCCATGGAGGAAGATCACGAGGCTCTTCGCCGCCCCCGAGGCCGGCGCCTTGCGCCCGTAGTCCAACACCCTGCTCACAAAACACCCTCCCGGTCGGTCTCCCACCGGTAGTAGACCCAGAGCGCCCGGGCGGCAACCGCACGCACCGGTCGCCATGCCTGCGCCATGGCGCGCAGTTCCCGCTCGGAGGGCCGCTCCGGCAACGCGAAAAGCCGCCGCGCGCTTTCCTGCAGCGCGAGGTCGCCGGCCGCAAACACATCCGCATGTCCCAGCGCGAACTTGGCGTAGATCTCTGCCGTCCAGCGCCCCACGCCCGGCACGGCGGTAAGCGTTTCGACCACCGTCTCCGTGTCCGCCGCGCGCAGCCCCGTCCAGTCGATCCCCGCCGCCGCCAGCGCCCGCGCGTAGCGCCGCTTGGGCCGGCTCAGTCCGCAGGAGATCAGCGCCTCTTCCTCCGCGCTCAGGATCGCCACCTCCCGGTGCAATCCGGCGACCTCCACCCGGCCCCATATCGCCGCGGCACTCGCGGTCGAGACCTGCTGCGCCACGATGGCCGACAGAAGCGCCGCGAAGCCGTCGGGCCTGCGGCGCAGCGGCAGGGGCCCCGCCGCGATCACGCGGCCAAAACGCGGCTCGAGCGCCACCAATGCCCGCGCACCCTCGGCCAGTTCCACCTCCGTCCCGATGATCGCGACCACGCCAGATCCCCTTCATCTTTCCACAAATACGCATCGCCGCGCACTGCGCGGCGCTCCTGCGGCACCGCATGGTCTGGACCACCGCCGCACCTTCCTGTAGCGCTCGCGCCATGACCGAGACCAGCCTTTCCGACATCCCACAGACCGGTCCGGAAACGGAAAACGACCGTCGCGCGAAGCGCAACGTCGCCGTTCTGGTGCTGGCGCAGGCGATCCTCGGCAGCCAGATGCCGATGATCTTCGTGATCGGCGGCCTGGCCGGGCTGATGATCGCGCCCTCGCCGGCGATGGCCACGATCCCGATCTCGCTGATCGTGTTCGGCTCGATGACCACGGCGCCGTGGCTTTCGGCCGTCATGCAGCGCTTCGGGCGCCGAGCCGGGTTCTTCGTGGGCTCACTGGGCGGCGCCATCGGTGCTGCCGTCTCGGCCTGGGGCCTCTGGAGCGACAGTTTCGCGATCTTCCTCGTGGGGTCCTACCTCACCGGCATCTACATGTCGGCGCAGGGTTTCTACCGCTTCGCCGCCGCCGACACCGCGTCCGAGACCTTCCGGCCCAAAGCGATCTCCTACGTCATGGCGGGCGGGCTCCTGTCGGCGCTGATCGGGCCGCAACTGGTCAAGGTCACGACCGACGCGACCGTGATCCCCTTCGTCGGAACCTATGTCGTCGCCGCCGCGATCAACATCCTCGGCGCGGCGCTGTTCCTCGCGCTCGACCTGCCGAAACCCGCGCCGCCTGCCGAGGACGCGCCCGCAGGTCGGAGCCGGATGGAGCTTCTGAAGGACCCCAGGATCGCCGTCGCCATCATCTGCGCCATGGTCTCCTACGCGCTGATGAACCTGATGATGACCTCGACGCCGCTGGCCATGGTCGGCTGCGGCTTTTCCACCGGCACGGCGGCGGACGTGGTCTCGGCCCATGTCATCGCGATGTACGCGCCATCCTTCGTCACAGGCCATCTGATCGCGCGCTTCGGGGCGATGCGGATCGTGGGTCTGGGGCTGTTCCTTCTGGCGCTGGCGGGGGTCATGGCGCTGACGGGGGTGGAGTTGTTCCAGTTCTTCGGCGCGCTGGTGCTGCTGGGCATCGGCTGGAATTTCGGCTTCATCGGCGCCACGGCGATGCTGACGCAGGCGCACACGATCGAGGAACGCGGGCGCGTGCAGGGCATGAACGACTTCTTCGTCTTCGGCTGCGTGACGGTCGCCTCGCTCGCCTCGGGGTTCCTAATGAGTACGGGCGCGGACGTGGTATCGGGCTGGAACGCGGTCAATATCGCCATGGTGCCGTTTCTCGCGCTGGCCGGCGCGGCGCTGATCTGGCTGGCGCTGCGACCGAAGGAAAGCTACGCCTGAGCCGCTACCAGCGGCCGGTGAGAGCCAGACGCGCAAGCCGCCAGCTGGCCCCGAAGGCACCGAGATACAGCCGCCCTTCCGCCACGGCCAGCGGGTCCGCCTCGGCCTGTTTCAGAAGCGCCTCCGCCTGCCAGCCATCATAGAGCGCATGGCCCGCATTTCGCGGAATGCCGGCCCGCGCCATGCGCGCGCGCGCAAGGCGTCCCCGCCCTTCCGCCGCCAGTGCCGAGATGGCCTCCGGCCTGCCATCGACGAGCGGAACGCGGCCCCTGACCTCAAGCTCCGGCACGGCCACGAGAAACCGCGCCAGCGCCGCGGCGAAGGCCGCATCGCGTATCGCGGCCTCGGCCGCGTCCGGCACGCCCAGCGCACGCGCCGCCACCCAGGCGAGATTGCCGCCCGTCGCATCGATGTAGCGCTCGAAATGCGCCTGATCCTCGAAGGCGTCCTTGTAGATGTCCCAGCGACGGGCCGCCACCAGACCGTCCAGAAGCGCCGCATCCTCGGCCCGGACGACGCCCGCCAGCGGCACGGCCACCTCATGGGCCCGGGGTGCCGTGCCTTGCGCGATCTCCCCGGTCACGTCGCGCCAGAACTGCAGGCGCATCTCGGCGATCATCGGCTCCTCGGTCACCCATGGCGCGCGGCTCACCTCGACGTTGAAGGCATAGATCGGGAAGAGCACCGCGCGCGCCTCGGGCGGTGTCGCCATCGCCGCGCGGAACCGGTCGGGATCGCCGCGCGCCACAAGCTCTGCGCAGGCCTGCAGGCTCATTCCGGCCGCGCCACGACCGCGTAATAGCCGACTTCGCGGCGCAACTTCCGCCACTGCTGCGCCTCGCGCTCTGCCTGGTCGAGCACCTCGGCCATCTCGACGCCCTCGCGACCTGCGGCGATCTCGGCGCGCAGGGCCGCGATGCGGTCCTTCTGCACGGCGAAATAGGCCTCCCATCCCGCCTCGGGCTCGGGCCGCTCTGCAAGGATGCGGTAGCCCGCCGCCGTCACGGCCTGCCGGACCTCGTCGACCGTTCCGACCGGGTCGCCCTGCCAGAACGCGACGGCCTCCTGCGAAGGGGTGTCGGTGAACATTACCGGCGCGGTGAAGGCGACCGCCCCGCCGTCGGCCATCGCGTCCTTCCAATGCCTCAGCGCCGCCTCGACGCCGAGGAAATATATCGCCCCCGCGCACCAGATCAGGTCGAAGGGACCGAGTTTCACGAGGTCCACCGGCGCAGAGCCGTCGAAGCCGGGCTCGGGCCCCATGGAGCCGTGGATCGCCGTCACCTCGGGCCCGTAACGGCCCGATATCGCTTCGACGAAGGCCTCGTGCACCTCGAGCGCCACGACCTCGGCCTCCGGGATCGCCTCGCGCAGCGCGCGAATGTCGCAGCCCACGCCCGCGCCCGCGTCGAGGATCCTTGCCCCCTTGCCCGTGCCGGCCGCGGCGACGGCCCATTCCACGTCCTCCGCCGTGCCGGGACCCTGACGGGCCGCGCCCTCGTGGAAGCGGAGAAAGGCAGCCATGTCCATGTCGCGGACCTCCCAAGGGGTTGCGTATCAGGCGGCGGGCGCCCCGTCGCGCACCAGTTTCCATTCGATCGCGTCGAGAAGCGCCTCGAAACTCGCATCCACGATGTTGGCCGAGACGCCAACCGTGGCCCAGCGGCGTCCCGTGCTGTCCTCGCTGTCGATGACGACGCGGGTGACGGCCTCGGTGCCGCCTTGGGTGATGCGCACCTTGAAGTCCACGAGGCGGATGTCGTCGATATAGCTCTGGTAGGGCCCGAGGTCCTTGCCCAGCGCCTTGGCCAGCGCGTTCACGGGGCCACGGTCGCTGCCCTGCTCGTCCATGGATTCCGAGACCGAGAGCATCTTGGCCTCCCCGATCTTCACCACCACCACGGCCTCCGACAAGCTTACCATCCGGTCATACTTGTTCTTCCGCCGCTCCACCGTGACGCGGTAGCGCTTCACCTCAAAAAAGCGCGGCATTATCCCCAGCGCGCGCCGCGCCAGAAGCTCGAAACTGGCCTGTGCGGTATCGTAGGAATAGCCCTCGTCCTCGCGCGCCTTGATCTCCTGCAGGATGCCGGCCAGCGCCGGGTCCTTGTCCACGACCTCGATCCCGGCCTCCGTCAGACGACGGCGCAGGTTCGACTGCCCGGCCTGGTTCGACATCGGGATGATGCGCGCATTGCCGACGCGGGCGGGGTCGATATGCTCGTAGGTGGCCGGGTTCTTGACGATGGCGCTCGCGTGAAGCCCCGCCTTGTGGGCGAAGGCCGAGGAACCCACGTAAGCGGCCTGCCGCATCGGCACGCGATTGAGGATGTCGTCGAGCATGCGCGACACTCGCGTGAGCCCCGCCAGCGCATCCTCGGCAATCCCGGTCTCGAAGCGGCTGGCCCAGGGCTCCTTCAGCAGCAGCGTGGGGATGAGCGCCGTCAGGTTCGCGTTGCCGCAGCGCTCGCCCAGCCCGTTAAGCGTGCCCTGCACCTGCCGCGCGCCCGCGTCGATGGCCGCAAGGCTGCCCGCGACGGCAGTTTCGGTGTCGTTGTGTGTGTGGATGCCCAGCCGGTCGCCCGGAATGCCCGCGTCGATCACTTCGCGCGTGATCCGGCCAATCTCGGAGGGCAGCGTGCCCCCATTGGTGTCGCACAGCACGATCCAGCGCGCGCCGGCCTCCATCGCGGCACGCAGGCAGGCCAGCGCATAGTCCGGGTCGGCCCTGTAGCCGTCGAAGAAATGCTCCGCGTCGAACAGAGCCTCGCGCCCCTTGGCCACGAGATGCGCGACGGAGGCGGAGATGTTGTCGAGGTTTTCCTCCAGCGTGATGCCCAGCGCCTCGGTCACGTGGAAGTCGTGCGTCTTGCCCACGAGACACACGGCCGAGGTGCCCGCGTTCAGGACGCCTGCCAGTACCTCGTCATTGTCGGCAGACCGGCCCGCGCGCTTGGTCATGCCGAAGGCGGTAATGGTGGCGCGGGTTTTCGGCGCGGCGTCGAAAAACGCGCTGTCGGTGGGGTTGGCCCCGGGCCAGCCGCCCTCGATATAGTCGAGGCCCAGCGCGTCGAGCGCCTCGGCGATGCGGATTTTCTCGGGCGTGGAGAACTGCACGCCCTGCGTCTGCTGCCCGTCGCGGAGGGTGGTGTCGTAGAGATGGAGGCGTTCGCGGGTCATGGGTTTACCCCGACCGGAATCAAGCCGAAGGCGCCGGTCGAGCGCCTGCCCGTCCCGGCGGGCTGGCGCTTTGGCGAGGCTTGGTGCGTCGTACTGATGGACGCATGACACGACAACCATAAAGCGCGCCGAACTGGCGTTGCAGCGCCATCCCACGGGCAGGCGCGCGACCGGCTTGCGT
>CAZOBK010000090.1:0-10178 GCA_964578115.1 uncultured Roseicyclus sp. | reverse complement strand
CCATCTCGTAGCGGCCGAGGATGTCGAAGGTCTCGCAATCCATGATGAAGATGCCGGGCGGCCCGTCGGTTCCGTCCGCGCCGCCGCCGCCCAGCGTCGAGACATAGATGCCCTCGGGGCCGCAATGGATGGTGTGCGGGCGCGAATAGCCCGTCTTGGCGAAGACCTCCTCGGGCTCGATGATCTTGTGGATCTTGGCCTTCAGGGGTTCCTTCACGTCGATCACGTAGATGCGCGAGGACCGGATGCCCGGGATGATCAGGTAGCGCCGTTCGAGAAAGGCGTGCCCGGTCAGCGGCGACAGGGCCGAGGAACAGGCGTTCCATCCGAAGTGATGAAACTCGTCGCCCTTGTTGGGCATGATGAGTTGATGAACGATCTGGCCATACGTGTCGGACGCAGGGTTCACGTCGACGACGGCAAGGCCGTCGGGCAGCGACCCGTCCGGACTGAGCATCAGCGTGAAGGCGAGCGTTTCCGCCGGGGCCTCCATGGCGAGCTTCGGGGTTGCGTGGAACGTCGGGTCGGGTCTCAGGTTCATGGTCGGCTCCTCCCAGGCCAGGGCGATCATGTGGTGGTTCGGTCGTTTGTTTTTCGCCCTCGAGAGAGCGTGGCACGAAAATCCGAGTCGGGGATACAATCATCTTGCAGACCGCCGATCCGCCAGTGGCGGCGAGCAGTGCCGCCAAGGCCAACCGATCGCGGACGACCGGGCCCGGTTGGCCAGCCGAGGCGCTTGGCACGCCGGGTTCCGGCCCATCGGTCGGGGACATGAAAGATCTGGCGGATGCGTCCTGGCCACCGTGGGCCGAGACGCCGAGGCGACAGATCGACCATCTGCCAGCGGGACGAGGTCGCCAGCACCCGGCGGGAACCTAGACGGCGAGGCGGTTTGCCGGCTGCTCCCAGCGCGCGGTCTCGCCCGAGCCTTGGGAAATCACGAACCGACCGACAACAGAGCGGAGCTCGACAGACTTGGCGCGCAGGGCCTTGCTCGTTTCCGTCGCCTCGTCGGCCATGGCCGCGTTCTGGCGCGCGGTCGCATCGATCTCGTGCATGGTCTGGCCGATCTGGGACAGGGTCGCCGCCTGAACGCGCGAGGCCTCGTCTATTTCGGCGATGTTGCCTTTGACCGCCTTGACCATGGACGTGATATCGCGCAGCGCAAGGCCGGTTTTTTCCACGTCTTCCACCCCGGATCTGACATTCGCCTCGCTGGCCGCGACCAGTTCCTTCACCTGCCGCGCCGCGTCCGAAACCTGGTCGGCAAGCGCGCGTACCTCCTGGGCCACGACCGCGAAGCCGCGGCCGGCGTCTCCGGCGCGGGCTGCCTCGACGCCCGCGTTGAGCGACAGGAGGCTGGTCTGAAAGGCGATGTCGTCGATCATGCTGCTGATCCCGGTGATTTCCCGGGACGTGCTGCGGATCAGGTCCATCGATCCGGTGGTGCTGTCCACGACTTCGCTGCCCGCCTCCGCCTTGCGGGCGGCGTCCGATGCGGTCTCGGTCGAGGCCGCCGAGTTCTTCGCGGCCTCCTCGAGCAGGGCCGACAGGTGCTTCAACCGCTCCGCCGTTTCGGCGACCATGGAGGTCTGATGCTCGGTGCGGGCGGAAAGCTCATCGACGGCCGTGCCCAGCGTATCGGAGCGCCGCGCGATCTCGAGCGCGGTCTCCACGACATCGGCGACCACGGCGCGCAGGTTGGCGCAGGTCTTGTTGAAATTGGCGACAAGACCCCGGTAGGCCTCCCCGTAGTCGCTGGTGATCTCGTGGGTCAGGTCGCCCGAGGACAACCGCTGAAGCGCCTCCATCAGTTCGCCGATGATGCCCTCCCTGGCGCACTGTTCGGCCTCGCGTTCCCGTTCGGCGACCTCGCGCGCATCCCTCAGCATGTAGGTCAGCGCCTCCATCGCGTCCCAGATCACGCGGATCTCGTCGAGACCGCGATGACTCTGGCGAAATTCCCGGTCCAGATTGCCCGCGGCCATGTCCTGCAATGTCGCAGTCGCGGCCTCCAGCGGGCCGACCAGCTTTCTTTGCAGCGCGATCAGGGACGCCAGCGTCAGGGCGGCGATCGCGACCATGATCGCGGCGCTGAAGGCGCGGGCGCGCCGGGACTCGCGCAACTGCTCGGCCCAGTAGCCCTGGATGTGGTCGCCGGCGACGGGCGCTATCCCCGCGACGGCATCGAGCGCGGCATTGGACAGCGCGAAGAACTCCTCGAACCCATAGGGGATGTCCGCCCTCGCACCGCTGCGCATGGCGTTCATCGCCGCGTCCATCCGCTCCAGCGCAGGCAGATACGTGGACGTGAAGGGCCGCTCGACATTCTCGATCGCCGCCGTCAGCCCCGCCGGAAGCTCCACCGCGTCTGCGGCGACACGCAGCTGGTGCCAGGCAGCCTCGGCGCGGGCGGTGTCGATGCGCGCCTCGCCCACATAGGCGATGGGGACGGGCCGTTCGGTCAGCGTGGCGATTGCGTAGAAGGTCCGCGCACGCCCGCCGTATTCGCGGACCTCCCACGCAAGCGACTGTATCCGGCTGAGCATCATCTCGCGGGTCGAGGATTCACCCCGCGGCAGGACCAGGAGTGCGGAGGCGGCAAAAAGATCCTCGATCAGGGATTTCAACTCATAGGGGAGTGCGCTGGACCTGACGGGGTTGCGGGCGTCGCCGGTCCGGGCGAGCAAATCGTCCGCCTCCCGGCGCAGGGCCGCGATGCCCGCCCGGGCGCTGCGCACCTGATCGGCGAAGAGCGTGCGGCTTTCAAAGGACGGCTTGTCCTCGAGGCTGTCCATGGCCCGAAGAAGCAATCCGTCAGACTGCGCGCGCTGCTGTTCGATCAATTCGAGGAAAGCCGGGGGGATCGCGGTGTCGAGCGACAGCGCGACCTGGGTCACGCTACGCTCGAAGGACAGCGCGACGATGCCCTCGTACCAGTCGGAGCGCGCATTCGCCAACGCCGCCAGCTGCACGTCCTGCACCACCTTGTGATGCGCCCGCCACAGCCGTTCGGCCGCGAGGTATAGCGAGAACACCCCCAGGATCAGGAGGACAAACATGACAGCGCGCGCAATCCGCATCCCTGGCTCCAACAACTGCTCGGGATGCTGCTAAAGCGAAAACCCTAACGAACCGATACCAGAGGGCCGTGGCTCAGGCCGCCAGCCAACCGCTCAAGGCCTCGGTCACCGCGCCGGGTCGTTCGAGGGTCGGCATGTGCCCGGCCTCCTCCACGATCACCAGCCGAGAGCCGGCGATCAGATCGTGCATCCGTTCGTGCCGCTCCACCGGGCAGAGCGCGTCCTGCCGACCGCAGAGGATCAGCGTTGGCACTTTCACCCCGCGCAGGGATTCCTGCTGGTCGGGCCGGTCGCGCAGCGCGATCGACTGGCGCTCGAAAACCTCCGACCCGAGCGACAGCGCCATCGCCATGCACAGATCGAGGATCTCGTCATGGCGCGGGCCTTCGGTCAGGTAGTTGGGCTTCAGCTCTTCACGCATGACCCGCTCCAGCCCGCCGGAGCGCACCGCCTCGATCTGGGGACCGCGCCGCGCCTGGACCTCCGGCAGCTCGGCACGCGGGTTGGTGTCAAGAAGCGCAAGCCGCGTGACACGCTCCGGGGCCTGCCGGATCACCTCCATCGCGACGATCCCGCCCATCGAGAGCCCCGCGAGCGCGAAACGCCGAGGCGCGGCCTCAAGCACCTGTCGGGCAAGCGTGCCCATGTCCGCCGCGCCCGTGATGTCGCCATGGACCACGTCCCGCTCGGCGGCGATGGCCTTGGCCTGGGGTCCGAAAAGCCGCCCATCGCACATCATCCCCGGCAAAAGGAGAAGCGGCTCCGTCATGCCACGCGGGCCGCGCCTTCGCTGAGCGCCGCGAGCTTGGCATAGGCGATCTCGGGATCGACCGCGCCGAAGCCCGCGAAGGTGCCGAAGCCGCAGTCGCTGCCCGCGATCACGCGCTCGGCGCCGACAATGTCGACGAAGCGCTCGATCCGCTGGGCCACAAGGTCCGGGTGTTCGACGAAATTGGTCGTGGTGTCGACGACGCCGGGGACCAGCACCTTGTCCTCGGGGATGTCGGCCTTGCGGTCACGGAACACGGCCCATTCGTGGCCATGGCGGGGGTTTGAGGTCTCGAACAGGACATAGCGCGCCTTGGCGGACATCAGCGTGTCGAACATCCTGGACATGGGGATGTCGCAGACATGCGGCCCCTCGTAATTGCCCCAGCAGATGTGGATGCGCACGCGGTCCTCGGGGATATCGGACAGCGCGTGGTTCAGCGCCTCGACATGCGAATTTGCCACCTTCACGAACTCCTGGTCCGAGAGATCGGTGAACAGCATGTGGCGGCTGAGCGCGAGGTCGGGGCAGTCGAGCTGCAGGTCCAGCCCGGCGGCAACGATGGTGTCGTATTCCTCCTTCATGGCGTCGGCGAGTGCGGCGAGATAGGCCTCTCGCGTGGGGTAGTGGTCGTTCTGCAGGAACAGGCTGATCACCCCCGGGCTGGCGGCATTCATGAAGCCGCGCTCGATGCCATTCGCCTCCATCGCGGCTTTCAGATTTGCGATATCCTTCCCCAGCTCGCCCTGGCCTTTGGATTTCACCTCTCCAACGCACATGGGCCGCGCGTATTTCGGCGTCCCCCCCTCGTTCGCCAGTCTTTCCAGGAAACCGGGAAAGCGCTTCAGGTCCGCGGGCGCGTTGCGGGGGCTGTCACCGTCGAAGCCCGTATAGCGGTCCTTCACATAGGTGGCGTAGGAGATTTTCGACGTTTCTCCATCGGAAACAATATCCACACTAGCGGCCTTCTGTTTCGCAACCGTCTGCAGCACGGCCTCGGTCATCGCGGCGTCGAAATCGGCCTCGTCGTACGGTTCGCCGCGCTCCCGGGCGAAAATGAAATCGACGACCTTCTGCGTGCGCGGCAGGCTGCCGACATGGGTGGTGAGAATGCTCATGTTCGTCCCTCTTCCATGGTGGCGGGCACCTCCGCCGCTGGCAACCTGCGGCGGAGAAAGCCCATCCAGTTGTCCTGACAGATGCCCTGGATCAGCGTATCGCCAAAGCCGGCCTCGCGCATCGCCTCGACCAGCGTCTGCAGCTCGGCGGCGGAGCCCAGCCCCTCGGGCATCGGCGCGCCATCGAAATCCGAACCGAGGCCCACGTGGCCCTCTCCGGCCATCTCGACCATGTGGGCGAGGTGGCGCACGGCGAAATCGATCCCGCCCTCGGGCGCACGCTTGCCATCGGGGCGCAGGAAC
Source organism: uncultured Roseicyclus sp. (assembly GCA_964578115.1). Taxonomy (GTDB): domain Bacteria; phylum Pseudomonadota; class Alphaproteobacteria; order Rhodobacterales; family Rhodobacteraceae; genus Roseibacterium. The sequence goes on along the minus strand of CAZOBK010000090.1, from coordinate 4,905 downwards.
ATGGTGCCGAAGTTCAGGCCGACCATGCCGCCGGTCTCACCCACCGCCTTGAGCTGAGCATCGGTCAGGTTGCGCGCCGTGAGCGATATGGCACAGGCGTTGGAATGGGTCGCGACGAGCGGCAGGCCTTCCTTGGCGACATCCCAGAACCCCTGCATCGTGATGTGGCTGCAATCCACGACCATGCCGCGCGCGTGGGCCTCCCGCACCAGCGCGCGGCCCGCGTCGGTCAGGCCCGGCCCGGTGTCCCCGTCCGAGCCGGTCCGGAACGGCACGCCACGGGCGAACACGTTGGGCCGCGACCAGACCGGGCCGAGGGAGCGCAGCCCGGCATCGTACAGCTTTCCCAGTCCCTCCAGATCGGCATCGATGCATTCCGCGCCTTCCAGATGGAGCACGACGGTCAACGGCCCTGCCGGATCGGGCGTCAGGTCCTCGCGTGTCCGGGCCAGCCGGATCAGCCCCGCCGCCTCCAGCGCCGAGGCGATGTCGACCTGGCGCGACACGGGCACCGCCGCGGCGTGGCGCGGCAGCGGGTCGGGCACGGGAATGTCATAGGGCGGCGCGTCGAAAACGGTGAAATCGAGCGGCTGGTTCGGTGTCGGCGAGAACAACGCGAAAAACCCGCCGACCATCCCGCCCGTGCGCGCCTTGGGCAGGTCCACATGACCAGGCCCCCCGTCACGGAACAGCGCGACGGGGTCGTCCTTGGCCATCGATAGCCGCAGGAGCGCGTCGTTATGGCCGTCGAACACCGGGATCATGCGGCGGGCCGCCAGGTCTGTCCCGCAGGATCGTCTGTGCCGACCACGTGGTAGAGCGCGGCCTCCCCGGTCATCGACGGCACAACGCCATGGCTCAACCCCTCGGGCACGCTCATCGTGTCGCCCGGGGCGAGCACGCTCTCGCCGCCCGCCCATGTCACGCGCCAGTGGCCCTTGACCGGCATCAGGACGCTGGGCCGGTCATGGGAATACGGCAGGTCCTTCGCGCTGGCGCGGGTGACGAAATCGACCTCGAAGCCGGGCTTGTCGCGGAGCACCCCGGTCGCGCCGATTACCTGAACGGGCCGCTTGTCGGCCAGCGCGACGAGGTCCCAGTAGCGCGCAACATGGTTCGGCAGCACCTCCCCCGCGGCAGGTTCGGGGAAGGCCCGGAGTTCTTCCTCGGTCAAGACCGGCATCGGCCCCACGCCATCGGGCAGCGCCGCGCCCTTCTTGGTGTCGTAGAGCTTGCCCTCCTCCGACAGGACAAGCCCGTGCGCCTGCGCCTCCTCGATCACCTGCGGGGCCCAGATCACGCCGCCGCCCGCGTCGTCACCGCCGAGGATCGCCATGATCATCCCGTAATCGCTGCCGATATTCTCGAAGCCCCGGAAGATGCCGGTGGGGATGTTGAAGATGTCCCCCTCCTCCAGCACCACGGACCCCGCATTGCCCCAGCGGCCCCAGAAGAAGCGCCAACGCCCGGACAGCACGAAGAACACTTCGGCCGTGCGATGCGAATGGAGCGAGTTGCGGCAGAACGGGGGTTGCCCGGCCGCGCCGATATTGAAGCCGTGGGGCAGCGTGATGTGCACGTGCTGATCGGCGGCCTCGCTGACGCCGCCGCCGATGATGGTGAAGTTCTCCTTCCGGTCCGAGCCCGGCGTGTGGGCGTCGATGAAGGCCGTGCGGCAGGGTTTGAGATCGCCGTAACGGACGATGCGCGCTTCCATCTCTTGCGGTGTCATGGGTCTTCCTTGCATGTCATCTTCGGTTTTGACCGGGGGCGGCCTTCCGCGCCGGGGGGGGACGCTGGTCCGCCTCAGCCGTCGGCCCCCTGCAGCAGGATCTGTTTCCAGATCGCGGTTTCGTCGTAGAGCGTGTATTCGCGGCGCAGGCCCCATGGCCCGAACTCGGCATGGGTGATCCCCAGCACGTAGACCATCGCGCCGGTGGGCGCGCCGAAGGCCCCCCAACCGGTATGCCGGCCCCAGAGGCTCCAGCGCACGGCGGCGCGGGGCGGCATCATCGGGTCGTCGCGGCCGATGATGTGGTCAAGCCGGAACTCCGCCTTCGGGAAGGCCGCGCGCAGGCCCATCCAGAACCGGTCGGCGGCAGCGTGGCCATGAGCGGTGATGCCACCGGGATAGCCGAGATGGCAGGCGCGGTCGTATTCCGCCGGGATCGTCGACATATCCGCGCCCATGATCCGTTCGAGGATCTCCGACAGGCGCTCACCCCAGGGGCTGTCATTGCCGGTGCCGGTATAGGGGCCGGGGCGGTCGGTCTCTGGCGTCATCGGCCTGACACAGGCCTGCGGCCCGCCCTCCCGCGCGATCAGGTCGGCGGCGAAGTCCCTCGGCTCCCAGCCCAGTTGCCGGGCAATGGCGCCCTGATCGCGGATCAGCCATTCGTCGTCGATCACGTTGTCCCTGGCGTGACAGTCGGCGTGGATGCGGTAGGTCAGCTTTTTGCCCGTGGCCTTGCCATAGACGCCGTCGCCCGAATGGGTGGCCATCGACAGGATCCGGTGCGAACTCAGCATTCCCGTCTCGGGCGTGCCGGACCAGATCACGTCCTCGCCCAGAAGCACCCGGTCGGGAAACTCGTGCAGCGTGGCCATCGTGGCGCCGATCACGTCCTCGTTGCCGGTCACCACCGATCCGGGCGAGCGCACGACGATGTCCTTGGAGTAGTAATCGTGCAGCGTGTGAATGCCGCGCTCTTCCCAGATCTCGCGCGTGATCCCGATGATGTAATCGGGGAAGTCGCGGAATTTCGGATCGAAACCCTTCATGTCCTGTCCCATCCTTGAGGTATCCGGGCCGAACCGCGCAGGATCAGCTGGCCCTCGACCTCGACATTGCGCGGCGGGGTGCCCTTGTCCTCCACCAGTTTCAGGAGGACGTCCACCGTTTCGGCCACCATGCGGTCGGCGGGTTGACGCACGGTGGTAAGGTCATAGGCGGGCCACGCGGCGGCTGGCACGTCGTCATAGCCCACGACCGACACGTCCCCGGGCAGGCTGAGGCCGAATTCGCTGCGCAGCGTGTCCATGACGGGGATCGCCATGTGATCGTTGGCGACGAACACCGCGTCGGGCCTTTCGGCGCGGGGAACGGAGAACATGCGCCGCGCCGCCTCGGCAGCCTGCTCCATCCGGAAATTCCCGACCTCGCGGGCATGGAGCGACCGGCCCGCTTCGGTCAGGGCGCGGGAAAAGCCAAGCTCGCGGTCCCGCTGGGTCGAAGCGCCTTCCCAACCGGCGATATAGCCGATCCGTTCATGCCCGGCGGCAAGGAACAGCCCGGCCACCCGGCGGCCGCCTTGCGCATTGTCGGAGGTTACCGAGGAAAACCCCTCACCATCCTGCGACCGGTTGAACAGGACCATCGGCACACCCGCCGCGCGGCAGCGGTCCGACAGGTCCGAGGACAACGCGACCGAGGCCGCGATGATGCCGTCCACCTGATAATCAAGGATCTCCTCGACCACGGTGTCGATATTGCCGGCCGTCTGCGCGGCCATGAAAACGAGCACGTGATAGCCGCGCTGCTGCAGGGCGTTCGACAGACGCTCCAGCACATCCGGATAGAACTGGTTGTCGAGATAGGCGACCACGAGGCCGATTATCCGGCTGCGGCCCGACACCATGGCGCGCGCAAGGATGTTGGGCCGGTAGCCCAGCTCGGCCGCCGCGCGCCTGACCTTCTCGACCGTCTTGGCCGAGGCCGATGCGCCCGGCGTGAAAACGCGACTGACCGCCGACTGGCTGACGCCCGCGCGTTCGGCGACCTCGGCGGACGTGACCTTGCTGACCGTCACGGCGCGGCCTCCCGACGTGGGAGCATGGCGTGAACGCCGGTATTCATCGGTCCCCCACCGCAAAGGGAACCTCACCCGGCACACGCGCCTTGTTGAACTCCCGCAGGCGGGCGAAGACATCGACGCCAAGCTGCCGGTAGGCGTCGAGCAGATCGACCAGCACCCAATTCTCGCGGATGAGCCCATCCTCGATCCGCCAGAAATCGAGCGAGCACATGGAGATCCGCTTGCCCGCCGGTGCGATGCCCATCCAGCCGTCATGACTGACCGTCTGGATCATGTTCGGCCAGCCGGTGACGGCGGCGTAATCGCCATCGCCGAAGAAGTGATAGATGACATCGCCCGCGTGTTGGCCACGGTCGGGCATGCCGGCGAGGAACGGGATCTGATGCCAGTTGCGAAAGCCCGCGATGCCGCGCCCGGTGCCGATGCCGGCGGGGCCGTACCAGTTCATCCTCGGATGCCAGAAGCGGTGCATCTCCATGACCTCCGGCCCGCCGGCGCCGGGATGCCGCGTCATGTGGTCCAGCATCTCGACGATGTGCCGCCGGCTCGCTTCCGCCTTCTCCTCGTCCCATGGGCCCGGCATGACACCGTCATTTGTCGCGGGACCGGGGATGCAGAACTCCAGCCCCAGAGACGGCGCCATGGGCCAGGCGCGGGCCTGCATCATCACCTCGGGGATGTCCCAGAGCGTCTGGACCTCGGTGACGCGGCCCTCCTCGAAGCGGTAGAATTCGTGGAACCGCATATGCGCAAGATGGCCCGTGGGTGGGATGTCGAGCCAGGGCCGCACGAACGTGCCCATGTAGTGCCCGCCGCAGCCGACCCAGTCGCCGCCATGGTCGTCCCTGCCGCCCATGACGATCCAGTCGCGGCGTTCGAGGTCCGGCATCGCCCGGAACAGCGGCGCATAACACGTCTCGTAAAGCGCCTCGGGCCCTGTGAGCGTGCCGAAGGGATGGGGCATGTGAATGAGCGCATCGGCGTCGATCAGCGCGCCCAGCGCCGCCCTTACCGCCTTTTCGTCGAAATCGGCCATCGCCGCGCGAAGCGGCGCGAGGGCGTCCTTGTTCCGGGTGTGTGTATCGCTCAC
>CAZOBK010000089.1:0-10880 GCA_964578115.1 uncultured Roseicyclus sp. | reverse complement strand
ATCCAGCCGCGTTGTCGGCGCGGGGCCGGAACAGCGTCGGGATTGGCGCGGCTGCGGCGGATCGCGCGGACGCTCTCGACGAACATCAGGCTGCCGATGATGCCGAGGAACACCACATAGGACAGCCGCACAAGCAGATCGACCTGCCCGATCCGGCTGAGCGCGGCGAAGATCTGCACGCCGATCGCCGCGCCGACGAGCCCGCCCACCAGCAGCACCGTTCCCATCCTCAGGTCCACGGTCTTGCGCCGCAGATGCGCCAGCACGCCCGAGAAGGACGAGGCGACGATCTGGTTGGCCTCGGTCGCCACGGCGACGGCGGGAGGGATGCCGATGAAAAACAGAAGCGGCGTCATCAAGAAGCCGCCGCCGACGCCGAACATGCCCGACAGGACGCCCACGATCCCGCCCAGCCCCAGCAGAAGAAACGCGTTCACGCTGACTTCGGCAATGGGGAGATAGATTTGCATGGGTGTCCCGGGGGCGTCCTGTTGCCGCTAGGCTTACAGAAGACACCCGCGCGCGCACATAGTCTAGGGCTGCGTCAAATCGGATCGGTCAGCGTGTCGCCAGGAACCGCCGCAAAATGCGTTCGAGCTTTTCCGCCCCGAGCGGCGCCATGGCCTTGGTGTGCTCATGGCTGATCTGCTCGTCCGAAAGGCCCGCGGCCTTGTTGGTGATCGTCGAGATCGCGGCAACCTTCAGGCCGAGAAACCGTGCGAGGATGACCTCGGGAACCGTCGACATGCCCACCGCGTCTGCGCCCAGCGTGCGGATCGCGCGGATCTCGGCGGGGGTTTCGAAGGAGGGGCCGGAATACCACGCGTAGACGCCTTCGGGCAGGGGCACGTCCTCCGCGGCGGCCGCGGATTTCAGCGCCGCGCGCAGATCGGGGTCGTAAGCCTCGGTCATGGGAACGAACCGGGCGTCTGTTGGCTCCCCGATCAGGGGGTTGAGGCCGGAAAAGTTGATGTGATCCGAAAGCAGCATCAGGTCGCCCGGGTCGATCTCCGGATGCATGGATCCCGCCGCGTTGGTCAGGATCAGGTGCTCCACGCCGAGCGCCTTCAGCACCTCCAGCGGCAGGCGCATCGCGTCGCCCCGGCCGCTTTCGTAGTAATGCGCGCGACCGCCCAAGACGGCGACGCGCGTGCCCTCCAGATCGCCGATCACCAGCTTCGGGTTGTGGCCCGACACGCCCGCGTGGGGAAAACCGGGCAGGTCGGTGTAGTCGATGCCCACGCCGTCCACCGCTCCGGCAAGATGCCCGAGGCCCGAGCCCAGCACGAGGCCGATCGCGGGCGCGGCGTTCCCCGCCCGGTCGCGGATCAGCGTGGCGAGATCCTCAGCGTTCCTTGACATAGGGCTCCCCCCCTGCGCGCGGCGGAATCGCCCTGCCGACAAGGCCTGCAAGCACGATCACCACGAGGATATAGGGCAGCGCCTGCATGAACTGCACCGGCACGACGAACTCGCCCACCGCGATGTTCTGGAACCGGTTGCCCACCGCGTCGAAGAAGCCGAACAGAAGACAGGCCGACAGCGCATACCATGGCCGCCATTTCGAGAAGATCAGCGCGGCCAGCGCGATGAAACCGCGACCCGCGCTCATGTCCTTGACGAAGCCCGCGTTCAGCGCCGTGGCGAGGTAGGCGCCCGCCAGCCCGCAAAGCACGCCGCAGATGACGACGGCGGCATAGCGCATGCCCACGACGGAGATGCCAGCCGTATCGACAGCGGCCGGGTTTTCGCCCACCGCGCGCAGGCGCAGGCCGAACCGCGTGCGAAACAGCACCCACCATGTCAGGGGCACGATCAGAAACGCGATATAGACGAGGATCGAGTGGCCCGAGATGAGCTCGGAATAGATCTGCCCCAACGGCCCCAGCTGCGCGATTTCGCGAATGGTTGATTCCGCGCCGGGCAGCACGATGTTGCCGAACCGCGCCTCGGAGGGCAGTTGTGGTGTGCGCCCGCCTTGCGAGAACCACGTCTGCGCGATGACAACGGTCAGGCCGGCGGCGAGGAAGTTGATCGCCACGCCGGAAATCAGCTGGTTGCCGCGGAAGGTGATCGAAGCCGCGCCATGCAGGCCCGAAAGGAAGACCGACGCGCCGATCCCCGCGAATAGGCCCACCCAGACCGAGCCCGAGGTGAAGGCGATGGCCGCCGAGAAGAAGGCGGCGGCAAGCATCTTGCCCTCGAGGCCGATGTCGAAGATGCCCGCGCGCTCCGAGAAGAGCCCCGCGAGGCAGGCCAGCAGGAGCGGCGTGGCGAGCCGGACGGTGCTGTCGAGGATCTGCAGGACGGTCAGGAAATCCATGATGTCACTCCGCCGGGCTGCGGCGCTTGGGATCGACGCCTTCGCGACGCCGCCGCAGCGTCAGGAAAACGCTTTCCATCGGCATGCGCACCATGTTGTCGAGCGCGCCGGTGAACAGGATCACGAGGGCCTGTATGACGACGATCATCTCGCGGCTGACGGCGGGCATCTCGAACTGAAGCTCCGCGCCGCCCTGGTAGAGCGCGCCGAACAGGAGTGCGGCGAGCACGACGCCCACGGGATGGGACCGGCCCATCAACGCCACGGCGATGCCGACGAAGCCCGCCCCTTCGGTGAAGTCGAGGACGAGGCGCTCGGCCTCGCCCATCACGACGTTGATGGCCATCATCCCCGACAGGCCGCCCGAGATCAGCATGGTGATCATGGTGATCTTCACGGGGTCAATGCCCGCATAGACCGCCGCCGTCTGCGAGTGGCCGAAGGCCCGGATCTCGTAGCCAAGCCGCGTGCGCCAGATAAGGAGCCAGACGAGGACGCAGCAGACCAGCGCCACGAAGAAGGCGAAGTTGAGCGGGGTGGAGCCCCGGAAGCCGAGGAAGGAGGCGAACTCCGCCGCGCTGGGCAGGTGCACGGTCTCGGCGAAGCGCGCGCTTTCGGGTGCCATGGACCCCGGCACGCGGAACACGTTGACCAGCAGGTAGACCAGCAGCGCCGAGGCGATGAAGTTGAACATGATCGTCGTGATTACGATGTGGCTGCCGCGTTTGGCCTGCAGGTAGGCCGGGATCGCCGCCCAGCCTGCCCCGAAGAGCGCCGCGCCCAGGATCGCCGCCAGAAGCGCGATGGACCAGTGCGGCCAGCCGAAGGACAGGAGCACGATCGCCACGCCGAGGCCGCCGAGCGCGGCCTGTCCCTCGCCCCCGATGTTGAAGAGCCGTGCGTGAAAGGCCACCGCCACGGCAAGGCCCGTGAAGATGAAATTCGTGGCGTAATAAAGCGTATAGCCCCAGCCATAGGCCGACCCGAAGGCGCCGCGCACCATGATCTGCATGGCCTCGACCGGGTTTTCGCCGATGATCAGCACCACGAAGCCGGAGACGATGAGGGCGAGAAGCACGCTGATCAGGGGGATCAGGATGACATCGGCCCATTTCGGCATCTTGTCCATTACGCGGCCCCCCCGACCATGGTGTCCGTGACGCCGGCCATCAGCAGGCCGAGCTCGTTCTCATTGGTCTCGGACGGCAGGCGTTCGCCCATGATCTTGCCGTCGAACATCACCGCGATGCGGTCGGAAAGGCCCATGATCTCGTCAAGTTCCACGCTCACCAGCAGGATCGCCTTGCCCTCGTCGCGTAGTCGCAGGATTTCCTTGTGGATGAACTCGATCGCGCCGATATCGACACCGCGCGTGGGCTGACCCACCAGAAGCACATCGGGTGCGCGGTCCATCTCCCGGGCGACGACGATCTTCTGCTGGTTGCCGCCCGAGAAATTCCGCGCGGGCAGGCGCGGGTTCGGGGGGCGCACGTCGTAGCGTTCCATCTTGTCGGTGCAATCGGCCTTGATGGTGGCGTTGTCCATCAGCGGCCCGCGATTGTATTTCGGATCCTTGTGGTAGCCGAAGGCGGTGTTCTCCCAGGCCTCGAACGGCATGATGAGACCCTCGTCCTGCCGGTCCTCGGGCACGTGGCCGATGCCGCGTGCGCGCCGGGTCTGGCCGTTGGAGTGCTTGCCCGAGATGTCGATCTGCTCGTTCCTGAGCGTGACGACGCCGCCCTGCGCAGGGATCATGCCGCCCAGCACCTCCAGAAGCTCGGTCTGCCCGTTGCCGGCCACGCCCGCGATGCCGAGGATCTCGCCCGCGCGAACCTGCAGCGAGATGCCCTTGAGCCGCTCAACCCCGTCACGCACGACGCGCAGGTCGTCGACTTTCAGCATCACGTCACCCGGTTTCGCGGGCGCCTTCTCGACCCTCAGCAGGACCTTGCGGCCCACCATCATCTCGGCCAGTTCTGCCGGCGAGGTGGAGGCGGTGGCGACCGTGTTCGTCATCTCGCCGCGGCGCATGACGCTGACCGTGTCGGTGATCTCCATGATCTCGCGCAGCTTGTGGGTGATAAGGACGATGGTCTTGCCCTCTTCCCTGAGCCGCTCGAGGATGCGGAAAAGCTGGTCGGCCTCGGCCGGGGTAAGCACGCCCGTAGGCTCGTCGAGGATCAGGATATCGGCGTGCCGGTAGAGCTGTTTGAGGATCTCGACACGCTGCTGGTGGCCGACGCTGAGGTCCTCGATGATCGCGTCGGGATCGACCTTCAGGCCATATTCCTCGGACAGCTCCTTGAGCGTCTTGCGCGCCTTGGCGATGGAGGGGTTCAGCATCGCGCCGTCTTCCGCGCCGAGGATCACGTTCTCGACCACGGTGAAATTCTCGACCAGCTTGAAATGCTGGTGCACCATCCCGATGCCGGCGCGGATCGCGGCCTGGCTGTCCGGGATCTCGGTCTTCTGGCCGTTGATGAAGATCTCGCCCCGGTCGGCCTTGTAGAAGCCGTAGAGGATCGACATCAGCGTCGATTTGCCTGCGCCGTTCTCGCCCACGATGCCGTGGATCGTGCCGCGCTTGACGGACATCGAGATGTCCTTGTTGGCCTGTACCGGGCCGAAGGCCTTGGAGATGCCCTTCAGTTCGATGGCGGCTGCGTCGGTCATGTCGGATGTTCCCGAATGGGTCGGATGCGGAACGGGCCGCGGCAGCTCTCGCACCGCGGCCCGCGCCTTGTCTGGTATCAGAGGATCACTGCATCTGCACGGGGCAGGAGCCGTCGTCGCTGAAGTTGTGGACAACGATCTCGCCGCCAATGATCTGGGCTTCGGCCTCTTCCACGGCGGCGATCATCTCGGGCGTGATCAGCCCTTCGTTGTGCTCGTCGACCGCGTAGCCGACGCCCTCCTCGGCAAGACCGAAGACATGGATGCCGGTTTCGACCTCGGGGCCAGTGATGAAAGCGTCATAGACGGCCACGTCCACGCGCTTGAGCATCGAGGTCAGGACCGAACCGGGGTGCAGGTAGTTCTGGTTCGAGTCCACGCCGATGGAGTAGATGCCTTCATCTGCTGCGACCTGCAGAACGCCGAGGCCGGTGCCGCCGGCGGCCGCATAGACGACGTCGGCGCCTTGGGCGATCTGACCGCGCGTCAACTCACCACCGCGCACCGGGTCGTTCCATGCCGCCGGCGTCGTGCCCGTCATGTTGGCGATCACGGTCGCGTCGGGGTTCACCGCGACAACGCCCTGCGCGTAGCCGCAGGCAAACCGCGAGATCAGCGGGATGTCCATGCCGCCGACGAATCCGACGGTTCCGGTCTCGGACGCCATCGCGGCGATCATGCCCACGAGGTAAGAGCCCTCATGCTCGGAGAAGATGACCGAGCGCACGTTGGGCTCGTCCACAACGCCGTCGATGATGACGAAGGTCGTATCGGGATAGTCTGGCGCGACCACCGAAAGCGGCGTCGCCTGGCTGAAGCCCGCCATCACGATCGGGTTGGAGCCCGCCTCGGCAAGACGGCGCATGGCCTGCTCGCGCTGAGCGTCGGATTGCAGTTCGATCTCGCGGAATTCTCCGCCGGTTTCCTCGGCCCAGCGCTGCGCGCCGTTGAAGGCCGCCTCGTTGAAGGAGCGGTCGAACTTGCCGCCGAGGTCGAAGATGATCGCGGGCCCATCGGCCAGCGCGCCCACGGCCGAAATGGCCAGCGCTGCGGTGGCACCCATAAGGGTCTTCATCAGTTTCATAGGTCTTTCTCCCGGTTGGACAGGCCCGCGTGCCGATGCGATATGACCGCGGTTGCCATGTCGAGCTCAGATCTTGGCTGATCCCCGGACCAAATAAGCGCCAAGCGCCGCGTTGCGGTCAACCGGATTCTGCTCCTGCGCAGGCGCTACGGGATTGACCCAAGGTCAACTTTGCGGCTGTTCCGCGTGTTGCGCCCGATCCGTGTCCTCGCTGCCGAAAAAGCGGGCCATCACAAGAGCATCGCCCCATGTTCCGTCCGGTTTGCGGTAGTAGCGTTTGCGTTGCCCGCGCGTGACGAAACCGGCGCGGTCGTAAAGTGCGCGGGCGGCCTCGTTTTCAGTATCGACCTCGAGGTAGACCTCGCGCGCACCGCGGGCCTGCGCCTGTTGCAGGGCCTCGCGCAGGATATCGGAGCCCAGCCCGTGTCGTCGTGCCTGCGGCAGAACGTCGAGCGACAGAAGCTCGGCCTCCTCGCCCGATACCTGAAGCAGCGCGAAGCCATCCGGCCTGCAGACCGCGAAGGCGGTGCCCGAGGCAAACAGCGTTTCGATCATCGCGGGGGTCCAGCGGTCCGTGCTGTCGGGCCAGCAGGCGCGCGCGATTTCGGCCATGCGCGCAGGCGTCAGCATGGCAGGATCGCGGGGCCCTTGTCCCGCGACGGCGCGGCATCGGCGGCGCGCAGGTAGAGAGGCGCGGGGCGGGGCAGGTCCGCATCCTGCCATCGCCCGGCCGCGATCCGCGCGATGGCCTCGGCAAGCGGCATGGCCGGGGGCAGGATGTCGAGGCCCGGCACCGTGTCGGCGGCGAGCGCCGCGCCCGACCCGGTCAAGCGCGGCACAGTCAGAGCCTGCGGCAGGTCGGCGGGGGTGAGAAGCAGCGGCTCGTCCCCGCCGGCGTCCTCGAACAGTTGCACATAGACCTCGCCGCGCCGGGCGTCCTCGACCACGGCGAGTGGGCGCGGCAGATCGAGGGCCAGCGCCTCGAGCCGCGAGACACCGACTGCCGGGATGCCGAGGGCCAGCGCGAGGCCGCGCGCCGCCGCGACGGCGATGCGCACGCCGGTGAAGTTCCCGGGGCCTACGCCCACCGCGATCGCGTCGATGTCGCCGGGTGCGGCGCCGCCCGCCTCCAGCACTTCTGCGATCAGGGGCATCAGCCGCTCGGCCTGACCCTTGGCCATTTCCTCCTGAGCCCTGGCCACCAACCTTCCGCCCGACAGCAAAGCGGCCGCGCAATGCGCGGCCGATGTGTCGAAGCCGAGGATGACCGGGTCAGACGTTGACAGGACGCACCTCGAGCACTTCGGGGATGTAGTGCCTGAGCAGGTTCTCGATACCCATTTTGAGCGTCAGCGTCGAGGAGGGGCAGCCCGCGCAGGCGCCCTGCATGTGCAGGTAGACGACACCGCGATCGAAGCCGTGGAAGGTTATGTCGCCACCATCCTGCGCCACCGCCGGACGGACGCGCGTGTCCAGAAGCGACTTGATCTGACCGACGATCTCGCCGTCCTCGCCGTGGTGTTCCGCATGGCCGCCGCCGGCCTGCGCCTCACCCTCCATCACGGGGGCGCCAGACTGGAAATGCTCCATGATCGCGCCGAGGATGGCGGGCTTGAGATGATCCCATTCAGCGCCTTCCGCCTTGGTGACGGTGACGAAATCCGTTCCGAAGAACACGCCAGTAACGTTATCCACCGCGAAGATGCGGCGGGCGAGGGGCGATTTCTCGGCTGTGTCCGCCGACGGAAAATCCGCTGTCCCCATCTCGAGCACGGATTGACCCGGAAGGAACTTCAGGGTCGCGGGGTTCGGTGTGGATTCGGTCTGAATGAACATGGGTCGCTGGCCTCCATCTATCCGCATCATATGCGTCCGGGACCGGCGCAAGTCAAGAATTGGAACGATTCTAAATTATCCCACGACGTTCAGGTGATCTGTTCCAGCTGTTCCTTCGACAATTCACCCGGCACGATCGTGATCGGCACCGGCAGCGAGCCGGCCTGTTTCACCATCGCCGTGACCAGCGGCCCGGGGCCGCCCTTGCCGGACCCAGCACCAAGCACCAGCACGCCGATCTCGGGCGTCGCACGGATATGCCCGAGGATCTGGTCCACCGGCTCGCCCTCGCGGATCACCAGCGACGGATCGACCCCCTGCCGGTCCCGCATCCACTTGGCGAAGACATTGAAATGCGCCTCGATGCGTTCCCGCGCCTCGGCGCGCATGACCTCGCCCACGCCGATCCAGTGGTTGAATTCGTCGGGAGGAATCACGGACAGAATCTCCACCCCGCCCTTGGTATTGGCCGCGCGCATTGCCGCGAAGCGCATGGCGTTCAGACATTCGCGCGTGTCGTCCAGAACCACGAGAAATTTCCGCATGCACCGCTCCCTTCCGGGGGCGCAGTCTGCGCCAAGGCGGCGGTTGACGCAATCGTCAAGCTGCGCGGCCCTCGATCGCAACGGGCCGTGCGAGGGACCGCCGCCTCAGGCGACCTCGCCATGCGCCCACTCCCAGTAGAGATCCCGCGCCTTCGCGGCGATGGGGCCTTTCTGGTAGTGGGTGCCGTCGAATTCCACGACCGGCGTCACCTTGTTGAGGTTGCCGGTCATGAACACCTCGTCGGCGTGGCGGAAATCCTCGAAGGTCAGGACGGTTTCGACGACCTCCATCCCTGCGGCGCGCAGGTTGTGCATGTGCCGGGTGCGCGTGATGCCGGCAAGAAAGGTGCCGTTCGGGATCGGGGTGAAGACGACGCCGTCGCGCACCATGAAGATGTTGGCCGAGGCGGTTTCGGCCACGTTGCCCAGCGCATCGGCCACCAGCGCGTTGTCGTAGCCCTTGCGGTGCGCCTCGGCCAGCATGCGCGCGTTGTTGGGATAAAGGCAGCCCGCCTTGGCGTTGCAGACGGCATCGGCCAGCACCGGGCGACGGAATTGCGTGGTGGTCAGTCGCGAGGCCGCGCCGGCCGGCGGCATCGGCACTTCCTCGAGGCAGACGCAGAATCCGGCGGGTGCCTCGGCCGGCAGGATGCCCAGATGTCCGCCGTCGATCCCCCAGAACATCGGGCGGATGTAGACCGCGGCGTCCTTGGGGTAGCGGCGCAGCCCGTCCCAGACGATGTCGAAGATCTCCTGCGGCGTTTGCACAGGCGTCAGCATCAGGGCTCGGGCCGAGGCCACGACACGCTGGCAATGGGCCATCAGGTCGGGGGCGATTCCCTCGACGAAGCGTGCACCGTCGAACACCGTCGTGCCCAGCCACGCACCGTGGTCGGCCGCGCGCATGATGGGCACGTTATCGTCATGCCACGCGCCGTCGTAATATGTCTTGATGTTGGTTCCGGTGGCCACGCCGATCCTCCGCCCGCTGTTTGCCGGCGGAGGTTATTGCGGGTTCAGATCAATTGGAAGGGCCCGAGGTAAAGCCCATCTGGTAGTCCATCGTCACGCCCTTGCGGGACGTGGCGCTTGCCGCGATCGCGCGCAGCTCGCGTGACGGAGGAAGGGTCCGCGACACGGACGCAGCCGGACGGGAAGGTCCGGTACGCTCGGCGCGAAGTACGATACGGTCGGCGGGGCGACGCCCCTGGCCTTGCGTCTTGCGCATGGTAAGTTCCCTTCTGGTTCACGATTTGGATAGAGTGGCGACCATATATCCTGCGTTTGTAAAAGTCCAATGAACTTGTGAGCGCTAACATGTGCGCTGGCGCGCAGTGCTGTCACGCTTGGGCCAGCAGTGCGTTCAGATCGAGGGGCTCGTTGACCATTTCGAGCAGCCCCGCGTCGTCCCGCGGCCAGTCGGCTTCCGGGCGATCGCGGTAGATCTCGATCCCGTTGTCATCGGGATCGCGGAAATAGATCGCCTCGGAGACGCCATGGTCCGCCGCGCCGTCGATGGCCACGCCGGCAGCCACGACCTGCGCAAGCGCGCGGGCAAGCGATGGCCGGTCCGGATAAAGGAACGCGACGTGGAACAGACCCGTCGTGCCCGACGCCGGAGGCTTTCCGCCCCGGCTCTGCCACGTGTTCAGGCCGATATGGTGGTGATAGCCGCCCGCCGACAGGAACGCCGCCTGCGCGCCGTATCGCTGCACGAGGTCGAAGCCCATGACATCGCGATAGAACGCGATGGCGCGGTCAAGGTCCGACACCTTGAGGTGGACATGCCCGATGCGTGTGCCCGGGTGCGCTGTATAGGTCATGGCACGGGTCTCCTTTCGCGGAGGAGTATGACCACTACCGGCATGATGGTTAAGGCACACCCGCGCAGGCCGGGCGTGCGGAAACGGAGGGCCCGTCAGCTCCGCAGCATGCCCACGATGTCGTAGGTTCGCTCCAGGATAGGCACGGTGATTTCCCGTGCGCGGACAGCGCCGCGATGCAGGATGCGGTCGATCTCGGCCGGGTCGTCCATCAGTCGCGACATTTCCGACGAGATCGGAGCGAGTTTCTCGACGGCGAGCTCGGAGAGTGCGACCTTGAAGTGGCCGAAAAGCGCGCCCGCATGCTGGTCCAGAACCGCCTGCTGGGTGGTCTCGGCGAGCGCCGCGTAGATGTTCACGAGGTTGCGCGCGTCGGGACGGTTCTCGAGACCCTTGACGCTATCGGGAAGGGGATCGGGGTCGGTCTTGGCCTTGCGGATCTTCTTGGCGATCGTGTCGGCGTCGTCGGTCATGTTGATGCGGGTCCGGTCCGAGGGATCGGACTTGGACATCTTCTTGGTCCCGTCCTGCAGGTTCATGACACGGGTGGCCACGCCCTCGATCACCGGTTCGGTCAGCGGGAAGAACTCCACCCC
>CAZOBK010000088.1:0-10906 GCA_964578115.1 uncultured Roseicyclus sp. | reverse complement strand
AGGAGGACAGCCAGCTCGGCGACTTCATCGAGGACAAGAACGCCGTCCTGCCGCTTGACTCAGCGATCCAGGAGAACCTGAAGGAGACGACGACGCGGGTCCTGGCCTCGCTCACACCGCGCGAGGAACGCGTGCTGCGCATGCGCTTCGGGATCGGGATGAACACCGACCACACGCTCGAGGAAGTCGGCCAGCAGTTCAGCGTGACCCGAGAGCGCATCCGCCAGATCGAGGCCAAGGCGCTGAGGAAGCTCAAGCACCCGAGCCGGTCAAGGAAGCTGCGGAGTTTCCTGGATCAGTAAGGTGGGCAATCTGCCCACCACAGCCCCGGGACGACCGACACCAAGGTGGGCAGGATTGCCCACCCTTCTCTCCCAAGCATGACCGACATGACCGCGCTCCGCCGCCTTCTCGACGCCCTGCCGCTCAGCGTGCTGTTCATCGCCAGCCTCACGCTCGGCCTGGCACCCTTCGTCCCCGAGCCGCATATCTGGGAAAAGCTCAAGATGCTGGCGGCGGGAGAGCTGAGCGAGACCATCGACATCCTCGATCTCGCCATGCACGGCGCGCCGTGGCTGCTTCTGGCATTGAAGCTCACGGTCGGGCGCAGGCCGGTGGGCTGACCACAGCCCCCTTCACCCGAGGGCGCCGCGCCGCTAGGCTCGCGCGCAACGCACGAGAACGGAGCGCGCCCATGTCCCTTTTCTCAAGGCTCTTCGGCGGCAGTGGCGGAACGCCCGAGCCGGAACCGGAGGTCTACAAGGAGTTCCGCATATTCCCCGACCCACAATCGGACGCGGGCGGCTTCCGCATCGCTGGCCGCATCGAGAAGGAGATCGGCGGCGAGGTGAAGGTCCACCGCTTCCTGCGCGCCGACCTGATCCAATCAAAGGACGAGGCCGAGCGGTTCACGCTGCTCAAGGCCAGGCAGATCATCGACGAGCAGGGCGAGCGGCTGTTCGGATAAGCCCCTTCCATCTGCCCGCCGCGTATCGTGTCAGTCCAGGTCCACATTGGTAGACATGTTGGGATCGTCCGTCGTGCCCGGGCCGCTGGCCGGGTGCTCGTTGCGCTGGGGCGGGCCCTTGGGCTCTTCGGGCACCTTGGTGAATTTCTTGCGGCCCGGAAGGCCCGTTCGGTCGGCCTGGTTTGGATCGGATGTGGTGCCGGGGCCGGTCAGGGGATCGTCGTTTCGCTGGGTCATGGTGTCCTCCTTCGACGGAGGAACGCCTTCGCGCCGCCCGCGGTTCCCCCGCCTAGCCCGTCACCCGGGCAAGCACCTGCTCTGCGGCGGCCTCCGCGCTGATCTCGCCGCGCGCGACCGCGTCGGCCCGGTCGGCCATCAATGCGCGCGTCTCCGGCCCGGACAGACGCCGCAACAGGCCGTCGCGCACTTCCTCCTCGAACCAGCGGGTCGCCTGATCCGCCCGCGTGCGGTCCCACCAGCCACTGTCCTTGCGCCAGCCCGCCAGCGCCTGCATCTCGGCCCAGGCCGCGTCGAGCCCCGCACCCGTCACCGCCGAAACCGGCAGCGCCTTGGGAAACCCCTCGGGGTCCTGCGGGCGTTTGCGCAACAGCCGCAGCGCGCCCGCGTAATCCGCCACGGTCCGCGTGGCCGTGGCCTTCAGATCGCCGTCGGCCTTGTTGACGAGGATCAGGTCCGCCATCTCCATGATGCCGCGCTTTACGCCCTGCAGTTCGTCGCCCCCCGCCGGGGCCAGCAGCAGCACGAAGAGGTCGCACATCTGTGCCACCATGGTCTCGGACTGGCCCACGCCCACCGTCTCGATCAGCACCACGTCGAAGCCTGCCGCCTCGCAAAGCGCCACCGCCTCCCGCGTGCGCCGCGCAACGCCCCCCAGTTGCGAGGACGCGGGCGAGGGCCGGATGAATGCCCCCTTCTCGCGCGAAAGCCGTTCCATGCGCGTCTTGTCGCCAAGGATCGAGCCGCCCGACCGAGCCGAGGACGGATCGACCGCCAGCACGGCCACCCTGAGCCCCTGTTCGATCAGCATCATGCCGAAGGCCTCGATGAAGGTGGATTTTCCCACGCCCGGCGTCCCCGACATCCCGATCCTGAGCGCCTGCCGCCCCGCCGGGCGCAATGCCTCCAGAAGCGCCGTGGCCTTTGCCCGGTGATCGGCCCGCGTGCTTTCGACAAGCGTCACGGCACGGGCCAGGGCGCGGCGGTCACCGGCGAGTATCCGGTCGGAGAGCATTTCGGTTTCGGTCATGGAACCTTCGTCTTCGCCGCTTGGGGTCGCGCCGGGGGTCTGCGCCGTCCGCCCCGTTTGACCGCAACCACCCGCGCCTGTCCAGCCCACCCGCCGCAACGTATGTGCCCCGCCTGGGTCTGCGGTCCACCCGCGCGGGCGAACCGGGCTTTGGGAGTTGACCGGGGCGAGCGCGGCGTCGATCTATGGCCCTGTGCGGTTATTCACGCGAGACTGAACCTTGGCCCTTCCCATCGACGATGTCCTCCCGCGTCTGATCAGGGCGCTGGACACGGCCGGGCGGGCCGTGCTGCAGGCACCCCCGGGCGCAGGCAAGACCACGGGCGTGCCGCCCGCCTTGCTCGCGGCAGGCGCAAACGGGCGCATCGTGATGCTGGAGCCGCGCCGCCTTGCGGCGCGGGCAGCGGCCGAGCGCATGGCCGAGATGCTGGGCGAGCGCTGCGGTGCAACCGTGGGCTATCGCATTCGGGGGAAGGCCAAGGTCTCCGCCATCACCCGTATCGAGGTCGTGACCGAGGGCATCCTGACCCGGATGGTGCAGGAGGCGCCCGACCTGCCCGGCATCGGGACGGTCATCTTCGACGAGTTTCACGAACGCTCGCTGAACGCCGATCTGGGCCTCGCGCTGGCTTGGGAGGCGCGGGAGGCCCTGCGCCCGGACCTGCGCATCCTCGTGATGTCGGCCACGCTCGACGCGGGCCCGGTGGCGAAGATGCTCGACGGCGCACCCATGATCTCGTCGGAGGGGCGCGCCTTCCCCGTGGAAACGCGATGGCTCGACCGCGCGCCGGGGCCGGACACGCGCTGGGACGTGGCCATGGCCGACCTGATCCTCCGCGCGATGGGTGAAAGCGAAGGCAGTTGCCTCGCCTTTCTGCCGGGGGAGGCCGAGATCCGCCGCGTGGGACGGCTGGTCGCGCCCCGCCTGCCCGGTGACGCGCATGTCCGGCCGCTCTACGGCGCGCTGCCGTTTGCCGAGCAACGCGCCGCGATCCGGCCGGAGCCTGCGGGGCGCAAGCTGGTGCTCGCCACATCCATCGCCGAGACCTCTCTGACCATCGAGGACGTGCGCATCGTCGTCGACGGCGGCAAGGCGCGGCGCGCGCGCTTCGACCCCGCACGCGGCATGAGCCGCCTGGTGACCGAGGATGTCAGCCGCGCCGAGGCCGAGCAGCGCCGAGGCCGCGCGGGAAGGACCGCACCGGGGGTCTGCTACCGGCTCTGGACCCGGGGGCAGGACGGCGCGCGCCCGGCCTTCGCGCCGGCCGAGATCGAGGTCGCGGACCTCGCGGGCCTCGCGCTGGAGCTGGCGCAATGGGGCGGGGCCGAGGGGCTGCGGTTTCTCACCCCGCCACCCGCCAAGGCGCTGGAAGAGGCGCGCGACCTGCTGGCCGCGCTGGGCGCCGTGGACGGCGAGGGCCGGATCACGAAGCATGGGCGCGACCTCGTGCGGCTGCCGCTTCACCCGCGGCTCGGCCATCTTGTCCGGCGGGGCGGCGCGGGCTCGGCACGGCTCGCCGCGGCTCTCGCCGAGCGCGATCCCATGCGTGGGTCGGGTGTGGGCGTCGACCTCATGCCACGGCTGCGCGCGCTCGATCAGCGCGACCCAAGGGCCGATGCCGGGCTGATCGCCCGCGTCCGGGAGGAGGCAAAGCGGCTCGAACGGCATGAGGCGGGCCCCAACCTCAGCCCCGGCGCGCAAGCGTCCCTCACCTATCCCGACCGGATCGGCCTGCGCCGCACGGGCGACGCGCCGCGCTACCTCATGTCGGGCGGCAGCGGCGCGGCGATGCCCGAGGGCGACCCGATGGGCGCGCTCCGCCTGATCGTCGTCACCGACCTCGACGGCGACCGGCGCGAGGCGCGCATCCGCGGCGCGCTGGCCCTGACCGAGGCGGAGTTGCGGGCCGTTCACGGCGACCGCATCGCGTGGCGCAAGACCTGCCACTGGTCCACGCGCTTGAGCCGCGTCGAAGCGCGCCGCCAAGAGATGCTGGACGCGCTGATCCTCGATGACCGCCGGTGGGACGACCCGCCGCCCGAGGCCGTGGCCCGCGCGCTCTGCGAAGGGATCCGGAGCCTCGGGCTGGACGCGCTGGGCTGGGGCCGGGCGGCGCGGCTTCTGCGGGCGCGCATCCGCTATGCCGGCGTCGCGGATGTGTCGGACGAAGCGCTGCTCGACCGGCTGGAGGACTGGGCGGCGCCCCATCTCGCGGGTATCCGGGACGCCGCCGGGCTGGCGCGGTTCGATCCCGCCGCGGCCCTGTGCGCATGGGTCGGCTGGCAGGGCATGGCCGATGTGGACCGGCTCGCGCCGCAGCACTGGACGACGCCGCTGGGCCGCAAGCTTGCCATCGATTATGGGGGCGATACTCCAGAAATCGCGGTGCGGCTGCAGGAGGTTCTGGGCACCACCCGACACCCGACCGTCGGGTCGGACCGGCTGCCGATCCGCATGGTGCTCCTGTCCCCGGCAAGCCGCCCGATCCAGGTAACGACGGACCTGCCGGGTTTCTGGGTCGGGTCCTATGCCGATGTGCGCAAGGACATGCGCGCGCAATACCCCCGGCATCCCTGGCCCGAGGACCCCACGACCGCCAATCCGACCCTGCGCGCCAAACCGCGCGGCGGTTGACCGCAGCGCTCAGGCGGGCGCGGCATCGGGCATCCGTACACCGCGTGCGGTGGCGGCAGCGCGTGCGCTCGGGTGCAGGCATTCCGAAGGATCGAAGCCCACCTTGCGCGCACGCCGCGCGATGAACAGGCGCCCGGCGCCGCGCCGGGTTCCGCTGGCCGGGGCCTCGGCGTCGGTGATGTAGCGCGTCCGCCACAGCGGCGGGAGCGGCAGGCCGGCCGCCTCGGCCTCCGACAGCATCCAGACAAGCGCGATGTTCGCCAGCGGACGCGCGGGCGTGTAACCGTCAAGCTGCCCGCCGACATCGCCATGGGCGCCCCGAAACCACATCTGCTGCACCGCGCCGCTGGCCGCACGCTCGGGCGCCACGTCCCAGAGCAGGGGCGAATAAGCTTCCCGCGTTTCGTCGAGCGCCAGCGCATGTCGCGCGACGCGGGTCGACGGGCCCAGCGCGTGGGAATGGTAAGGGTGCGGCATGGGTGCGTAACGCCAGAGGACGGGCCATCGGATGCCCAGCGCGCGGACCGTGTCGTAGACCCCGAGGAACGCGATCTCGACATGGGCATGGCAGCGCGCGTCCCTCAGCGCCCGAGCCTGCGGGCTTTCGGGCGCTTCGCGGTAAAGGTCGTAGACCCGGTCGAGCGTCTGCTCGTCGATCTGTGCCGCGCGCAAGAGGCCCATCCGGTCGATCAGGCCCGCCAGCGACCGCACCGCATAGGCCCCGCGCGAATAGCCCATCAGGACCACCCGGTCCCCGGGCTGGAAATTGCGCGCCAGAAACAGGTAGGCGCGGCGGATCTGCCGGTTGATGCCCACACCCGCGATCACCTCATGGGCGCGCCGAACCCCGCGCCACTGGATGCCGGGCTCATAGTAAAGCGTCAGATGCGCGTCGTGCGGCAGGTCCGACAGCAGGCGGTAGGTAAGGCCGATATTCGTCTCACAACCCGGCTTCAGCGACGACATGGTGCCGTCGAGCACGACGACATGGGTGTGCGGCGGACGCACCTCCGGCAGCCGGGGCGCCCGCGACCGATACCCGGCGATCCGGGTCCAGAGGGCTCTATTCCGCCGCAACCCTCCCGTCTCCTTCATTCAACATCGCCCAGACGCGCGATGGCGTGAACGGCATGTCGACCTGCCGCAGCCCGAGCGGCCAGAGCGCGTCCTGCACCGCGTTCGACACCGCGGCGAGCGCGCCCACCGTGCCCGCCTCGCCGCAGCCCTTCATGCCCAGCGGGTTCATGATCGACGGCACGGCCTCTGTATGGAACGCCACGAAGGGTGTGTCGTCGGCGCGCGGCATCGCGTAGTCCATGAAGGTCGCGGTCAGAAGCTGGCCGTCCGCGTCATGGACGGTGTGCTCCGTGATCGCCTGCCCGATGCCCTGCGCCACGCCGCCATGGACCTGCCCCTCGGCCAGCATCGGGTTCATCAGGTTGCCGAAATCGTCCACCACCGTGTAGCGCACGACGCGGGTCTGGCCCGTCTCGCGGTCGATCTCGATCTCCGCGACGTGACAGCCGTTGGGATAGGACCGGCCCGGCAGTGTCTCGTGCTTCGACACCTTCGTCAGCTCCGCCTGTCCGGCCGCGCGCGCCTTCTCGGCGGCCTCCATGAGCGTGACGACCACGTTCGAGCCGGGGGCGCGGAACACGCCTTCCTCGACATCGAAGCTCATGTCCGTCAGGTCCATCTCCGTCTCCAGGAACGCGGTCAGCCCGTTGATAAGGCTTTCCCCGGCCGAGCGCATCGCCATTCCCTGCACCGTGACCGAGCGTGAACCGCCCGTGCCGCCGCCCGTGGCGATCAGGTCGCTGTCGCCCTGCACGATCTCGATCGCGTCGAGCGGCAGGCCGGTCTGGTCGTTGAGAAGCTGGGCATAGACGGTCTCGTGCCCCTGCCCGTTGGACTGCGTGCCGACATAGACCTTGGCCCCGGTCTGCGTGATCTCGATGGTCGCGGTCTCATCGGCCGCGCCGAGGATCGACTCGATGTAGTAGCAGATGCCGAGGCCGCGCAGCTTGCCCTTGGCCTCGGACGCCGCGCGCCGCGCCGCAAATCCGGCGATGTCGCCCTCCACCGCGGCGCGGTCGAGCAGACGGGGGAAATTGCCGACGTCGTAAAGCTCTCCACTGGCCGTCTTGTAGGGAAACTGGCCCGGCTGGATGAAGTTCTTGCGCCGCAGCTCCAGCGGGTCGACGCCCATCTCGCGCGCCGCGAAATCGATGGCGCGTTCCAGTGCGTAGATCGCCTCGGGCCGGCCAGCGCCGCGATAGGCATCGACGGGGATCGTGTTGGTGTAGATGCCCCGGTTGCGGAAAAACACGGTCTGCACGTCATAGGTGCCGGTCAGAACCTTGGAAAACAGCGCCGACTGGATGTTCTGCCCGAACTGCGAATTGTAGGCGCCGAGGTTCGAGAGACTGTCGACCTTGTAGGCCACCAGCTTGTGATCCGCGTCGAAGCCCAGCGTGCAGGTCACGTCGAGGTCGCGGCCGGCATTGTCCGACAGCATCGCCTCGGTCCGGTCGCTCATCCAGTGGACGGGCCGCCCGGTCTGGCGCGCGGCCAGTGCCACGAGGAAATGCTCGGAGTAGCGCATCGCCTTCATGCCAAAGCCACCGCCGACATCGGGGTTGGTGACGCGCACCTCGGCCTCTTCGACGCCGAACCACCTGGCGAGGTCGGTCTTGTGGCCCCAGACACCCTGCCCGTTGATCGCCACGTGCAGGCGACCGTCCTCGATCTCGGCGGAGCAGCCGCGCGGCTCGAGGCTGTTGACGATGACGCGGTTGTCATGGGTCGTCAGCGTCACGACACGGGCGGCCCCGGCCAGCGCGGCCTCCGTCGCGGCCTCGTCGCCCAGCGCCCAGTCATAGGCCACGTTGTCGGGCGCCGCGTCATGGAGCGCCTGCCCCCCGGGCGCGATGTCGAGCTTGACCGGCATGTCATCGACATCGAATTCGATCAGCTCGGCCGCGTCCCGCGCCTGGGCCAGCGTCCCGGCGACGATGAAGGCCACCGGCTCGCCCACGTGGCGCACATGGGTGTCGGCGAGGATCGGGCGCACCGGCGCCGCGCCCTTGCTGCCATCCCGGTTATCGACGGTCGAGCCCTTCATCGCGTTCTTCAACCCGTGCGCCACGATATCGGTTCCGGTCAGCACCAGTTCCACACCCGGCGCCTCCCGCGCCCCGGTGACATCCAGCGTCGTGATCCGCCCATGGGCCATCGGGCTGCGCAGCAGGTAGGCGCGCAACGCGCCCTCGGGCGCGGTGTCGTCGATATAGCGGCCGTGCCCGGTGACGAAACGTGCGTCCTCGAGCCGGCGGACCGACTGGCTGGAACCGAATTTCGACATGGGTCTTACCTCCGTGGCTGCGCGAATGACTCACCGCCGACCTTAGGCGCGGCGCTTGGGTTGTCCAGTGCGGGGACCGGTATTGCAGTCAGACAAGTTGAATGCCACCGGCTCGATCGGTCAGCTGCCCGATCCGCACGGCCGGGATACCCGCCTCCGCCAGCCGCGTCAGCAGCGCGTCGGCCTCGCCCGCATCGACCGCCGCCAGAAGCCCCCCCGCCGTCTGAGGGTCGAAGAGGAGCGCCGCGCGCGCCCCATCTGGCGGCGCCATGACGGGCTCCAGGGCGGCGCGGTTCTGCGGCTCCAGCGTCGAACGGACGCCGCGCGCCGCCAGCGCCTCCGCCCCCCGCAAAAGCGGCACGGCATCGAGCGTGATCTCCGCCCCGGTTCCCGACGCGGCGCAGATGTTCCACAGATGCCCGGCGAGGCCGAAGCCCGTCACATCCGTCATCGCATGGGCGCGCGGTGACAGGATCGCCGAGGCGCCACCCTGCGGCGTTGACATGGCCTCCCAGCAATCCAGCACATCCGTGCCCTCGGCCCGCCCTTGCATCTCTCCTGCAAGGATCGCGCCCGTGCCGATGGGCTTGGTCAGGATCAGGGCGTCGCCTGCCCTGCCGCCCGACAGCGTGACCGGTTCGCGCTCCAGGAGCCCAGTGACCGTGAACCCCACCGTCAGCTCCGCCCCCATCGACGAATGCCCGCCCAAGACAGATGCGCCCGCCGCCGCGAAGACTTCGTGCGCCGCGCCCATCACCTCGTCGAGCCACACACCCTGAAGCCGCGCTTCCATCCGGGGCAGGATCACCGTGGCCACCGCCGATTGCGGCGCGGCTCCCATGGCCCAGACATCGCCCAGCGCATGGATGGCCGCCACCCGCGCCACCAGCGCGGGGTCGAGCGCGAAGGCCCTGAGATGATCGGTCGAGATCACCTGCCGCACCTCGCCCGCCCGGATGATCGCGGCGTCATCGCCCGGCAAGCGCTCGGTATCCGCGCGCGCCGCGCCCCCCAGCCCCTCGATCACCCCCGAGAGCGCGCCCGCGCCCAGCTTGGCCCCGCAGCCGCCGCAGGGCGCCGGCCCGGCCATGGCCCGGGCGACCCCGGTCGCGGCATTGGACGGCACCGGCGGCACGGGCATCGCGGGCAGATCGCGCAGCTTCTCCATGAACCGCGCGTCGATCCGGTCCTTCCACCGCCAGAGCACCGGACCGGCCAGCGCAAACCCCGCCTTCTCCGCGACCGCCGTCTTGCCGCCCATCGAGATGAGCTTGAGGAAATCGCGCTGCGGCTGGAACGCCCGGCGCTGCCTGCCGGTCAGATCGGCTGCGAGGTTATGCGCAAGGACCGGCGCAGCGCGAACGGCATAGACCCCGGCCTTGGGGCGCGGATCGGGTGCGAAATGCGCGCAGTCGCCCGCGGCGTAGACCGTCGGATGAGAGGTCGCGCGAAGGTGCTGGTCCACCACGACATAGCCGTCATGGGTGTCGAGCCCGGTCTCGCCCAGCCAGTCCTGCGGGGTCGCCCCCGCCGCCCCGATGGTGATACCCGCCGCCACATGCCGCCCGCTCTCCAGCACCACGGCATCGGCGCGCACCTCCGCCGGCGCGTCATTCTCGACGATCTCGACACCCCAGCCCGAGAGCGCACGCATCAGATGCGCCCGTGCCGCCCGCGCGACGGAGACCAGCACCCGGCCGCGATCGATCAGCGTGATCGCGCAATCCCGGCCCGCAACACTCAAACGATGGGCACAGGCCATCGCGATCTCGGCCCCCGCCACGCCGCCACCGATGACGGCGATCCGCACCGGGTCCGATCCCGCTGCCACCTCCGCCCAGCGCGCGGCGAAACGGTCAAGCGGCTTGGCCGGGATGCCGTGCTCGGCAAAACCCCTGAGCGTCGTCATGTCGGCGGTGATGCCCACGTCCAGCGAGGCTATATCGTAACGCAACTGCCGCCCCGACCCCAGCCGCACGACCCTTGCGTCGGGGTCCAGCGCCACCACCCGCCCCGGGATGAACCGCGCGCCCGCGAACCGCGCCAGCCGCACGAGGTCGATGTCCAGCGCATCGCGCGTGTAGTGCCCGGCGAGGTGACCGGGCAGCATGCCGGAATAGGGCGCCACGGCATCGGGGCTGACCAGCGTCACGCGCACGCCCGCCACGGGCCGCATGCCCCAGCGCCGGAGGACCAGAGCATGGGCGTGCCCGCCGCCCACGAGCAACAACTCCTTCACGATGGGCACGCTGTCCATCATTCCTCGCGCCACCCGTCCGCAAACGGATCCTCCGGATAACCCACACCGGTCAGGCAGAGCCCGTCGGGCGGCGCCACCGGCCCGCAGGCCGCGCGGTCGCGGGCCGCCAGCGCCTCGGCCACGTGGCCCGGTTCCCATGCACCGGTGCCGACCCGCTCCAGCGTGCCCACGATGGAGCGGACCTGGTTGTGCAGAAACGACCGCGCCGCGAGGTGGAACCGCACCTCCCGCCCATGGGCGAAGGCGACCTCTTCGATCTCGATCCTGTCGAGGGTCTTCACCGGGCTTTTCGCCTGGCAGATGGAGGCGCGGAAGCTCGTGAAATCGTGCTTGCCGACGAGATGCCCGGCCCCCTCCAGCATCGGTGCCACCTCGACGGGATGGCGCAGATGCCAGGCCCGGCCCGCCGCCTC
>CAZOBK010000087.1:1636-10932 GCA_964578115.1 uncultured Roseicyclus sp. | reverse complement strand
CGCACGTGGTTTCGGGCGCGCATGCAGGCGTGGCGGCCCGTGCCGCTGCCCTCCTGAACACCCACCGAAAGCACCCGTCGTAAACACCCACCGTAAACATCCGTCGTTCCGGCGGAAATCGGACCGTGTGAGACAGCCGGACGCTTCCCGCTTGCCATTCGCCTCGCCGTCGCTAGCCTCGCGCCCATGTTCGAAACCTCGCGCCGCCCCCTCGCCCATTCCGTCAGCTCACTGGGCAAACTCCGGATGCAGGGCGCGTGGAAGGTGGAGCTTCTGCATTCCGCGCCTCGGCACCGGCTTTACTGGATCACGCGGGGGCAAGGACGCATCAGCGTCAATTGCATCACGCGCGGCTATGGGCCCAATACGGCCGTTTACGTACCAGCCCGCGCGCCCATGGCGCTGGAGCTTCCGTCGCAGACCCAGGGCCTCGAGCTCTGCCTGCCTCCGGACGACAGTCTCGGCCTCCCGGAGGAACCCTTTCACATGCGCATAGCCAATATCGAGGCGCAGGGCAGTCTGACGAGTCACCTGGAGAAAATCGAACGCGAACTGGCCGGACAGGCGCCCGCGATGGAGCGCGCGCTCGCGGCCTATTCACTGCTGGTCTCGGTCTGGATGGCGCGCGAGCTTGCCCGGCAGGAGGGCGCGATCCTCCGCGAGCGCAGCCACCGTCTGGTCGAACTCTTCGCCGAGCGGATGGAGGCGCAGTTCCGCACAGGGCGCGGTATCGCCGATTACGCAGGTCAGTTGCAGGTGACACCCACCCATCTCAGCCGGGTCTGCAAGGAGGCGGCGGGGCGTCCGGCCCACGCGCTGCTGACCGAGCGCATCATGTACGAGGCCCGCCGCCTGCTGCTGGAAACCGACATGCCCGCCCGCGAGATTGCCGAGCATCTGGGCTTTTCCTCGGCCGCCTATTTCACCCGCGCCTTCGCACAGGCGACAGGCCGGACGCCGTCGGATTTCCGCACCCCGGCGCGGCGCGCTTGACCGGACGCCGAACGCCGACATTGCAAAAGATAGGGTTGCGGTCCGGCGCGATGTCGTTTTTGCTGTAGGCGTATGTCGCAAATAAGCGAATACCGCCGGCAACTAGTAGTTGACGTATGCTGGTGTAACGCGCGCTAATGCGTTGGGGCTCGGGGAACGACCACGGACATGGCACAACAGTCCGCGCGTGTATTGGCGCGGTGACGCCACGCCGACTTCGAGCCAACGGAAAATCGAACAAGACGTGTCCCAGGGAGAGAGGATCCATGAAAGACCACGTAAACCCGCATCTCGAGAGCCATCCGGCTGCAGAGATGTACGCAGAGGAATACAAGGCAGGCAAACTCAGCCGCCGCGAATTCCTGACGCGATCCACCGCCCTCGGCGTGAGCGCCGCGGCGGCCTATTCGCTCATCGGCCTGAACCCGGCCGAGGCACAGGAGATGGAAACGCCCCCCATGGGCGGCAACCTGCGCATCCAGATGGAAGTGCGCGCACAGAAAGACCCGCGGACCTATGACTGGTCGCAGCTGGCCAATGTCATCCGTGGCACGCTTGAATACCTTATCGAAAGCCGTGCCGACGGTTCGTTCAACGGCATCCTGCTCGAGAGCTGGGAAGCCAACGAGGACGCCTCGGTCTACACGCTCAATGTCCGGCAGGGCATCAAGTGGAACAACGGCGACGACTTCACCGCCGAGGACGTGGCGGCGAACATCACCGGATGGTGCGACAGCACGGTCGAGGGCAACTCGATGGCCGCCCGCATGGGTGGGCTGGTCGATCCCGACACCGGCGTTGCGCGCGAGGGTGCGATCGAGATCGTGGACGATTACACCGTCCGCCTCACCTACCCCTCCTCCGACATCACGCTGGTCGCGGGCATCGCCGACTATCCGGCGGCCGTGCAGCACCGTGACCTGATCGGCACCAACCCGCTCGACCATGGCGTGGGCACCGGCGCCTATCGCGTCACCGAATACGAGGTCGGTGTCTCGGCACGTCTGGAAAAGAACCCGGACCACGAATACTGGGGCGATGCCTATCTCGACGAGATCAGGTTCATCGACCTTGGCCAGGACCCGGCGGCATGGTTCGCGGGCGCCGAGGCCGACGAATTCGATATGACCTACGAGACCGTGGGCGAATTCGTCGATCTGTTCTCGGCCATCGGCTGGACCCAGTCGGAGGTCGTCACCGCGGCCACCGTCGTGATCCGCACGAACCAGAACAACCCGCCCTATGACAACCAGATGGTGCGCAAGGCGATCCAGCTTGCGGTCGATCCGCAGGTCTGCCTCGATCTGGGCATCAACGGGCAGGGCATCACGGCGGAGCATCACCACGTCGCCCCGATCCACCCCGAATACGCGGAACTTCCGCCGCTGACGGTGGACAAGGACGCGGCCAACGAGATGCTGCAGGAATCGGGCGAGGCCGATCATGTCTTCGAGATCATCTCGATCGACGACGACTACCGCCGCAACACCACAGATGCCGTCGCGGCGCAGCTGCGTGACGCCGGCTTCAACGTGGAGCGCACGGTGATCCCGGGCTCGACCTTCTGGAACGACTGGACGACCTACCCGTTCAGCTCGACCAACTGGAACCACCGCGAGCTGGGTGTCATCATCCTCAACCTCGCCTACCGCACGGGCGTGGCATGGAACGAGTTCGGCTACTCGAACCCCGAGTTCGACGCGCTGCTCGACCAGGCCAACGGCATTCTCGACGCCGACGAGCGCCGCGTGGTGATGGCCGACCTTCAGCGCATCCTGCAGGAGGATGCAGTCACGCTGCAGCCCTACTGGCGGTCGCTGTTCCGGCACCACAAGCCCGAGGTCCTGAACGCGCACATGCACCCGAAATTCGAGATCAACGTGCATTATCTTGGCCTCGCGGCCTGATCAGGCCACGCTTCTCCGGGGCGGCGCTTCGCCGCCCCGGTTCGCCCACCAGTCCCCGGCGCGGCGCCCCATCCAACGAAGGGCCCGGAAAAGAGGCCTGACACAACGGTTCCGTCGCGGGCCGACACAAGACAGGGATACACATGGGACTCTTCATTCTTCGCCGCGTCGGCGTGATGCTCCTGACGGCGCTCTGCCTGACTTTCGTGGTGTTCTTCCTCACCAACCTCTATCCCAACCTCGAAAAACTGGCGAAAACCCAGGGCAACGCGCGCATGACCGATGCCGAAGTCGCCTCATGGCTCGACCGCAACGGTTATGGCGGGCCGATGATCCTGCGATACGGGGAATGGCTCGGGGTCGTGCCAGGCTGGACGCGCGAGGCCGATGACGGCACCGTTACGGGCCGCTGTATCGACCGGGGCATGGAGCCGGGCGAAGCACCCGCGTTCTGCGGGCTTCTGCAGGGCGATCTCGGATTTTCCACCGTCTCCGACGACGAGGTCGCCAACATCATCGGCGGGCGATTGGGGTACACCGGCATCCTGATGTTCTGGGCCTTCGCGGTCATGGTCCCGGCGGCCCTGCTTATCGGCGTGCTCGCGGGCATGAAAGAGGGCAGTCGAACGGACCGATCCCTGTCAACCTTCGCCATCGCCTCGACCGCGACACCGGAATACGTTTCGGGTGTGATCTTTATCGTGCTTCTCGCCTCATCGACGGCGGGTCTGTCGCCCTGGCTGGCCGAAAACGGCTGGATCGAGGGACGCACGCTGTTCCTAGGCTCGGCGCGATCTGCGATGGAAGGCGGCATCACCTTCTGGAATTTCACTCTGCCGGTGATGACCATCGCGCTTTACGGCATGGGCTACATCGCGCGCATGACGCGGGCCTCCATGGCCGAGGTCATGACCGCGCAATACATCCGCACCGCGCGGCTCAAGGGCGTGAGCTTTCGCAACATCGTGCTGAAACACGCGCTTCGAAACGCGCTGATCGCGCCCTTCACCGTCATCATGCTGCAGTTTCCGTGGCTGCTGACGGGCGTGGTGATCGTCGAGACGCTGTTCAACTACAACGGCTTCGGCTGGACGCTGGTGCAGGCGGCCTCCAACAACGATATCGAGCTGCTTCTGGCCTGCTCGATCGTCGCCGTCTTCGTCGTTCTGGTGACGCAGCTGATCTCGGATATCGGCTATGTCTTCCTGAACCCGCGCATCCGCATTTCCTGAAGGAGGACCAGACATGGAACCCTTGACCTGGTCCGGCGCCCTTGGACCCATCCTCAACCCGATCATGCTGGCCGCGCTGGTGGTCTTCGCGCTCGGGTTCGTCTCCAACTTGCTGCTCACGATTGCCGGCGCGCGCGCCGGCGACGTGCAGATCAATCCCGACCACACGCTGACCATCGACAGAACGCCCGTGGACTACGCGCTGATGGCGATGAAATACGCCGCTCTTCTCTTCGTGGCCTGCTGCGTGGGTTACATCGTCGGCGGCATGGTCATGCCCACGATCGAGGCGAGAGGCATCATCGGTGGCATGGCGGCCCGGCTGACGCCGGTGTGGATCGCGCTGATCGTGGTCTTCGTGCTGTCGATCACCTTCAAGCGCAGGCTCGGCCTCTACGGCAAGCTCTTCGACAGCCCCATCGGCATGGTGGGCTTCGGGCTGGTGATGTTCTGGATCTTCTCGGCCGCCTTCGCGGGCATCGTGGCGACCCACGGGCCCATCGACGTCATCAGCCAGATGCGCAACGAGGTGCCCGGCAGCCCCCTTCCCTCGCCAGAGGACGGCCAGTACGCCTATTACCTGCTCGGCGGCGACAACCTTGGCCGCGACGTCTTCAGCCGGATGATCTACGGCGGGCAGGAAGTGCTCAAGATCACGCCCGTCGCGACGCTCTTCGCCTTCATGGTGGGGGTCACGCTGGGCCTGCCGGCCGGCTACTTCGGCGGCAAGCTGGACACCTCGATCACCTTCATCGCCAACCTCGCGCTGGCCTTCCCGGTCATCTTGCTGTTCTTCCTGCTGGTGACCCCCGAGATCGTCGCCGCCGGCGTGCCGCAATACATGTCGATGGTCCTGTTCATCTTCCCCATCATCTTCTTCGTGGTGCTGTTCAATTCGCGTTACCACACGCAGCCGCCCAAGCGGAACATGCTGGTGGCCGCCACGCTGGTGATCGGGCTGGTGGCGTATTTCTCGCTCATCTCGAACGCAGACGACCCGGACATGCCGCTGATCTTCCGGATCTGGCCCGAACCACTGGACCTGTTCGATATCCAGGGCAACATCCTGATCGTCTTCGTCTCGGTGGTCTTCGTGAACTCGCCCACGGTGTTCCGGATCGTCCGCGGCATCGTGCTCGACATCAAGACGCGGGATTACGTGGCCGCCGGCCAGACCCGCGGCGAGGGTCCATGGTACATCATGCTGTGGGAGATACTGCCAAACGCGCGCGGACCGCTGATCGTCGATTTCTGCCTGAGGATCGGCTACACCACGATCCTTCTGGGAACGCTGGGCTTCTTCGGCCTCGGCGTCAGTCCGGAAAGCCCCGATTGGGGATCGACCATCAACGAGGGCCGCAGGCTCCTGACGATCTACCCGCACCCGGCCCTGCCGCCCGCACTGGCGCTCATGAGCCTTGTTCTTGGCCTCAACCTGCTGGCCGACGGCCTGCGCGAAGAGAGCCTCAAGGACTGATGGCGGCGATCCGGATGAAATCCCGGGGGCGGCGAAGTCCTCAAGCGAGGACTTTGCCGCTCGCGCTCGTCGCGGCATTGGCGGCCCTTCCGGTTCATGGCTCTCAGCCCATCTGGCAACCGGCCATCTACTGCGCCGCGCTCGACTTCACGCGGGCGGATCTGTTGTCGGAGGCCGGAGCCGAACTGCCCGATTGGGTCGGAACCCCCGAAAGCGCCGAGCGATCCGGCCGGGCCTATCTGCGCATCGCCGCCGAGGCGCTCGACTGCCCGTCGCAGGACGTGCTGTCGGGCTATCTGACCAATGCGCGGATCGGCCTGAGGCACCGGATGGAGGTCGCCACCGGATATGGCATCGACCCTGAAATCATGGCGCTTCCCATCGCGTCCGAGGCCGAACTGGTCTGCGAACTCAACTTCGACGCCGATCTTCTGGCCGCCGCGCGCGCCGCCGAAGCCACCGATCCGCCCGAGGCGCTTTGCCCGGATACCGAATGAGGCACCGGAAACGGCGCCAGAACAACAGAGCCCGCCCCGGGCCACAGGGAGACCGAGACCATGCTGGACGAAAGCCCGAACGCCTCAGAGGTCGTGCCGCAGACATATGACGGCCCGATCCTGGAGATCGAGAACCTGTCGATCTCGTTTTTCACCCGCCTGCGCGAGATCCCGGCGGTCATGGATTTTTCCACCGCCGTCATGCCGGGCGAGGCCATGGGCCTCGTGGGCGAGTCGGGTTGTGGCAAATCGACGGTCGCCCTCGGGGTGATGCAGGACCTTGGGGTCAACGGCCGCATCGTCGGCGGCACGATCAAGTTCAAGGGCCGCAATCTGAACGAAATGTCGGACGAGGAGCTGCGCCATATCCGGGGCAAGGAGATCGCGATGATCTACCAGGAGCCCATGGCGTCCCTGAACCCGGCCATGAAGATCGGCCGGCAACTGATGGAAGTGCCGATGATCCACGAGGGCGTCGGCGCGCAGGAGGCCTACCAGCGCGCGCTCGAGGTGGTCACGGACGTGCGCCTGCCCGATCCCAAGCGCATTCTGGACGCCTATCCGCACCAGCTTTCGGGCGGGCAGCAGCAGCGCATCGTCATCGCCATGGCGCTCATGGCCAACCCGTCGCTCCTGATCCTAGACGAACCCACCACCGCGCTCGACGTGACCGTGGAGGCCGCCGTGGTCGAGCTGGTCAAGGATCTGGGCAAGAAATACGGCACCTCGATGCTGTTCATCTCGCATAATCTCGGGCTGGTGCTGGAGACCTGCGACCGCATCTGCGTGATGTATTCCGGCGAGGCTGTCGAGACGGGCTCCATCAAGGATGTCTTCGACAAGATGCAGCATCCATATACGCAGGCGCTGTTCCGTTCGATCCCGCTGCCGGGTGCGGACAAGAACGAACGCCCCCTAGTGGCGATCCCCGGCAATTTCCCACTGCCCCATGAACGCCCCTCGGGCTGCAATTTCGGCCCGCGCTGCGACTATTACCAGTCGGGCCGGTGCAACGCGCAGGATATTCCCATGTTCGGCGTTCCCGGTGACGATCGCCACGAGACCCGCTGCCTGCGATTCGAGGAAATCGACTGGAACGCCGCCATCGCCGCGTCGGAAAAGACCGAGAAGGGCGAGATCGGCGACGTGGTGCTGCGCGTCGACAATCTCAAGAAATACTACGAGGTCGCGGCCAATTCCATGTTCGGCGGCGGCGACAAGAAGGTGGTGAAGGCCAACGAGACGCTCAGTTTCGAGGCCCGCGAAAGCGAAACGCTGGCCATCGTGGGCGAATCGGGCTGCGGCAAGTCCACGCTCGCCAAGGTGCTGATGGGGCTCGAGACGGCCACGGACGGGCATGTCTTCCTCGACAACTTGGCCATCGGGGATACGGCCATCGAAGACCGCGAGACGGCCACCATCTCGTCGATCCAGATGGTGTTCCAGAACCCCTTCGACACGCTCAACCCGTCGATGACCGTCGGCCGTCAGATCATCCGCGCGCTCGAGGTGTTCGGCATCGGTGAGAACGACGAGGCCCGCCGCAAGCGGATGCTTGAACTGCTCGATCTGGTGAAACTGCCGCGCGCCTTCGCCGAGCGCATGCCGCGCCAGCTATCGGGCGGACAGAAGCAGCGCGTGGGCATCGCGCGCGCCTTTGCGGGCGGCGCGCGGATCGTGGTGGCGGACGAACCCGTCTCGGCGCTCGACGTTTCGGTGCAGGCGGCTGTCACGGACCTTCTGATGGAAATCCAGCGCGTCGAGAAGACGACGCTTCTCTTCATCTCCCATGACCTGTCGATCGTGCGCTACCTGTCGGACCGCGTCATGGTCATGTATCTCGGCCACGTGGTCGAGATCGGCTCGACCGATCAGGTCTTCTCGCCACCCTACCACCCCTACACGGAGGCGTTGCTTTCAGCGGTGCCCATCGCCGACACCAAGGTGCAAAAGCAGCACATCGTGCTGGAGGGCGACATCCCCTCGGCCATGAACCCGCCATCGGGCTGCCCGTTCCAGACGCGCTGCCGCTGGAAGAAGGACGTACCCGGCAATCTCTGCGAGATCGAGGTGCCGCCCATGCGCACGCTGGATACGGGCCACCAGGTCAAGTGCCACCTGGCCGAGGACATCCTGAACCGGATGGAGCCGGTCATCGTGGTGGACGCCGCCGAGTAAGGACGCAGCGGACGGGTCGAACCGCGATTCGCGGATCGCGCGCGGCGTCTGTACGGGCGGCGCATTGATCCATGTCAAATCGGTGTGGCCGGCGAGCGTTTTATTCTGAGCGCTCGTGCAGCTGCACCGCACAGCAACAAGTTCCCTCCCCTGCCCGCAAACCCAAGGGATAGGTTCATGCGCGTCGGTATTCCCGTCCGGGTCATCGAAACCAAGGGACTGAGCGCGCTTGCCCGCGACGGTGACGACACGGTGGGCGTCGACCTTTCCCTGATCGGTCCCGTCGCGCCCGGCAGCTGGGTTCTGGACTACCTCGGCGCGGCACGCGAAGTCCTGGGCCCGGACGAGGCGCAGAAACTCCGCGCCGCCGTGGGGTCGCGTCACCCCGTCCGGACAGACCGCGATGTCCGCGCCCGCAAGACCGAAGCCTGACGCACTGGGAGACACGTATGCAACGCCATCCGCTGATCGACCGTCTGACAGAAGAACACGCCTTTCCCCTTCTTGCCACCACACAGGCGCGCGACGCCTTCATCTGCGCGCCGGGGGACCACGTTCTGTTCATCCCCGGCGATCCCGCGCGCGACGCGGAGACCGCCGACCTGGCGGGTATCCTGCCCGCGCTGCGGCAGGCGGTGCGGAACGCCTTCGACTGCGCGGTGGTGGGCGAGGCGATCGAGGCCGACACGCGCGAGATGGCAGCGGCGCAAAGGACGCCCGCGCTGATCTTCTACCGCGACGGGCTGCAGATCGGCATGCTGCACGGGTTGCGCGACCGGTCGGATCACATGGCCCGGATCGGCCAGATTCTCGCGGCCCGCACCGAACCTCTCCACGCCTGAGCGGGAGGAAGCCGCGCCCATGACAAGCGATATCTGCTTCGGACATGGCGCGGGTGAAATGCGCGTAGGTCGCCTCTTGGCCGTGGACCAGGCGGGGCGACCGGCCTGATGCTCGACGCCCCGGCCACATGGCGCATCGAGGCGCAACCCGGCGCGCAGGCGGCCGCCCT
>CAZOBK010000087.1:0-1536 GCA_964578115.1 uncultured Roseicyclus sp. | reverse complement strand
GCGCGCATGGCCCTTTTCGGGGTCACGGCCCGCGCGCCGCGAAGCGACTTCGAGATGGCCGGGTTTATCGGCGGTGAGGATGGGGTCGGCCCCCTCCTCGGTCTCATCGGCGAGGTGTTCGGTCCCGGCATCGCGGCGGCCGAAGGCCTTGCCCTAGTCGATGCCGAGACCGCCTTCCGCGCGGTGGCGGTGGAAAACTCCCCCGCCGCGCGGCAGGCGGCGCATCCCGCGCTGGCCTACGTGGAGGCGATCTACGGGCGCGGTCCGCTCTGGCGCGCGGCGGGGCGTGTGCTGGACCTCGGCGAGATCCTCGAAGGCCGGCCACCGCGTCCGATCGTCGCGCCGCCGGGCCGCGCCATCGTTCCGGCCACGCGCGGCACCTGCGCGCTGTCGGTCGATATCGAGAACGGCCATGTCACCGGGTTTTCTCAGGTCACGCCCGCCGATCACCTGCTGGCGCGGGGCGGCGCGCTCGAACGCATGCTGTCCCGCCTGCCGCCGGACCGGGGGATGCTTCTGCCTGTCCTGATAGCGCTCGTCGATCCCGGCCGCCGGCTGACCGTGGCGGCGGCCCGCCCCGCCTGAGGACGCGCGGCCTAGTCCGTATCCCCCGCGCGGCGATGGGTGGGCAGAAGGAGACGTTGCGGCAGCGCGCGCCCCTCGGCACAATGGGCAAGCGACACCATCAGGCGATCCGCCCGTCGCAGCGCCAGCACGAAGAGAACGCCGCCGAGGACAAGGTTCGTCACCGTGCCTAAGGGGCCAGCCTGGGCAAGCGCCGTCGCGCAGATGCCCAGCAGCATGCAGGCCCAGACCTGGATCTCGGCGCGCATCACGGTGGCGAGGTGATGGGGCGGCATCTTGGACGCATCCTCCGCCGGTTCGCGGCCGAGCCACTGGCGCACGAAATTGCCGCGCCGGATGGCGGTGTTGACGTAGCCCCCGGGCAGACTGTCGCGCCCGATCAGGTCGTTGGAGATGTTGTCCTCCAGCCAACACACCCTGAGCAGCACGAAGAGAGACACGATCAGAACGAGGTTCACGGGCGCCCAGATCCCGCTGAGCGCGGCGGCCGCCACGACGCCGCAGCCGATCAGCAGATGGGCAGGCTCGGGGCGAATGTCCTCGGTCCTATGCCCCGTCCTCTGCCCCGTCCTCTGCTCCGTCATGTGCTTCGTCATGTGAGATCCTCCATCCGGGGCTTCGATCCGGGGTGGGCGGCCGGCATGGCCGTCCGAGAACCCGGACGCCTCCTCACTGGAAACCAGCGTAACGCGAGAAGGTTGCATTTGCGAACAGTGATACATTCCCTCACGGCAGGATTACGATGAGTTTAAGGCGGCGTGATCGGCGGTCGCGGCCCGTGGCGGGCGCGCCACAACGACGGAAGCGGACGGACACATAAAAAGGGGGCGCCACGATGGACGCCCCCAGTTTCGCTGATCAGGCTCTGATATTGACTGCCCGTAGTGTTCTGCCTGCGGCCTGATCCGCGTCAGGGGCGAGCGCACCCGCCCCGGATGACAGACGCGCCGC
>CAZOBK010000086.1:0-12073 GCA_964578115.1 uncultured Roseicyclus sp. | reverse complement strand
GGGTTCACGGCCCATTGCACGTTCGACCCGCCGGTCTCGACCCCGATCTCGCGCAGCACGGCGATCGAGCCGTTGCGCATGATCTGGTATTCCTTGTCGGTCAGCGTCAGCGCGGGCGCCACGGTGATCGAATCGCCCGTGTGCACGCCCATCGGGTCCACGTTCTCGATGGAACAGACGATGATCGCGTTGTCCGCCTTGTCGCGGACAACCTCCATCTCGAATTCCTTCCAGCCCAGGAGCGACTCGTCCACGAGGATCTGCGCGACAGGCGAGGCCTCCATGCCGGTACGGCAGTAATATTCGTATTCCTCGCGGTTGTAGGCCACGCCGCCGCCGGTGCCGCCGAGGGTAAAGGCGGGGCGGATGATCGCGGGAAGCCCGACATATTCGATCGCCTCGATCGCGCTCTGCAGACCGGCCTTGATATCGTATTTCCCGTTCGGACCTTTCGGGGCGCTGACGATGGTGGCCTTGGGGTTTTCCAGCCCGATCCGGTCCATTGCCTCGCGGAACAGCTTGCGGTCCTCGGCCATCTCGATGGCCTCGCGCTTGGCGCCGATCATCTCGACGCCGAACTTCTCCAGCACGCCCATCTCTTCCAGCGCCAGCGAGGTGTTGAGCCCGGTCTGCCCGCCCATGGTGGGCAATAGCGCGTCGGGGCGCTCCTTTTCGATGATCTTGGCCACCACCTCGGGGGTGATCGGCTCGATATAGGTGGCGTCGGCCAGCCCCGGGTCGGTCATGATCGTGGCCGGGTTGGAGTTGACGAGGATGACGCGATAGCCCTCCTCGCGCAGCGCCTTGCAGGCCTGTGCGCCGGAATAGTCGAATTCGCAGGCCTGTCCGATGACGATTGGCCCCGCTCCGATGATCATGATCGACTTGATGTCGGTTCTTTTCGGCATCGGGTCCCCCTGAAACTCGGATGGTGTGCGGCGCGCAAACTGTCGGCGTTATAGGCATGGGGTGATCGGGCGCAAGGGAGGAACGTGCGTGCCTTTCGCCGCGCGTGTTGCCTTCGCCAACGGGCGCGGCTAGGCGGATGGCAGGTCACCGGAAAAGGGTCTTCCCGATGCACTGGCTCCAACTCTTCTTCGCGGTCATGGCCGAGGTGATCGGCACGACCGCGCTCAAGGCGTCCGTGGGCTTTACCCGTCCCGGCGCCGTTGCCGTGGTGGTGCTGGCCTACGGGACGGCCTTCTACCTTCTGGCGCGCGTGCTGCTGGTCCTGCCGCTGGGCGTGACATACGCGATCTGGTCGGGCCTCGGCGTCGCCGCGGTGACGGTCATCGGCTGGACCGTCTACGGTCAAAAGCTCGACGCGGCGGCCTGGGTCGGCATCGGGTTGATTGTGGCGGGCGTGATGGTGCTGAACCTCGTCTCCGACAGCACGGCCGTCTGACCGCACGCCCATTCACCCTGGCAGAAAACTGTCGGGCGCGCGGCACGCGCGCGGGAGCGTCGCTATTCAGCCGCCGACAATTGCGCGCGCGGTGCGGGATAGAGGTAATCCCGGGTGAGCGGCACCGCCTCCTGCCGGCCGGCAAGCTGCATCTGGAAAACGCATTGCCGGTTGTTTCGGAACGTCACCTCCGACGCCTTTAGGTAATACCGCCACATCCGGCAGAAACGCTCGTCATAGAGCGCGCGCGCGGCGGCCTCCCGTGCCTCGAACCGGTCGTACCAGTGCTTGAGCGTCTCGGCATAGTGCAGTCGCCAGACCTCCATGTCGCAGGGGTATAGGCCCGCATCCTCCACGGCGCCGGCCACCTCCGAGAGGGCGGGCACATAACCGCCGGGGAAGATGTATTTCGTGATCCACGGGCTCGTGGCCCCCGGTGGTGAGGCGCGCCCGATCGTGTGGATGAGCGCGACCCCGTCTTCCTTCAGCCGCGCTTTCACAGTGTCGAAATACTCGCGGTAATGGGGCACGCCAACATGCTCGAACATCCCGATCGAGACGATGCGGTCGAACTCGCCCTTGACGGCGCGGTAATCCTTCAGCTCGAAGCGCACCTTGTCCGACAGACCCGCCGCCTCGGCCCGTTCGGTCGCGACCTTGTGCTGTTCCTCGCTGAGCGTGACGCCCAGAACCCTGACCCCGTAATCCTGCGCCAGCGTCAACGCCATGCCGCCCCAGCCGCAGCCGATCTCGAAGACCTCCATCCCCGGCTCTAGCAGGAGTTTGCCGGCGATGTGGTGCTTCTTGGCGGCCTGCGCGGCATCGAGGCTCATGCCCGGATCGGCGAAATACGCGCAGGAATACTGCCGGTCGGCATCGAGGAAGAGGTCGTAGAGTTCGCCCGACAGGTCATAGTGATGCGCCACGTTCTGGCGCGCTCGAAAGGCGGGGTTGTTCTGATCGAACGCGCGGCGCGTACGGCGGAGCCAGTGCGTTATGCGCCGCCACCAGATATTCCCAGACAGTGCCGCATTGCGCGTTACCAGCGCGAGGAACCCGTCGAGGTCGTCGCCGTCGATGGTCAGCGTGCCATCCATATAGGCCTCGCCCAGGGTAAGCTCGGTGTTCAGCACCAGCCGCCGCGGCAGGGCCGGATCGTGCAGGTGGACGGTTATGGGTGTTGCGGTTCCGTCGCCATACACCTGTGTTCGGCCTTGTGGGTAATCCACAGCAAGCGCGCCCGTCCGAATGAAGTCATGCAGCATTCTGTCAAGCATCCGATCCCACATTGCGCACACCCCCGCGTAGTGTCTCGACCGGACAACGCCACCGGATGCGCCGCCGGTTCCATTTGCCTGCGACATTTTTGCTTGAAGTGGCCGGTTCTTTTCAAGCCCGGCACCCTGCGAGATTGATATGTGTCAATGTAGATTGACATCCCATGTGGTCCGGTGGGCTGACACAATTCAGGGAGCCGGGCCATGCGCATCTGTCTTATCCACCCCAACTACCACTCCGGTGGCGCAGAGATCGCGGGCAACTGGCCGCCGGCCTGGGTGGCCTATCTCGCAGGCTCTCTGAAGACCGCCGGTTTCGACGACATCCACTTCATCGATGCGATGACGAATGACCTGACGCCCGGACAATTGCGCGTCAAGCTTGCCGAGCTGCAACCCGATGTTGTGGGTACGACCTCGATCACACCCTCCATCTATGTGGCAGAAGAAACGCTGGCGCTGGCCAAGGAGGTGCTGCCCGACGCCGTCACGATCCTTGGCGGTATCCACGCCACCTTCATGTACCGGCAGGTTCTGAGCGAAGCGAAGGGCATCGACCTCATCGTGCGCGGCGAGGGCGAGGAGATCATCGTCGAGGTGATGCGCGCCATCGCCGAGGACGCATTGGCGGAACGCCGCCGGTCGATCAAGGGGCTCGCCTTCATGGATGGCGAGGAGATCGTGGCCACGCCCGCCGCGGCCACCGTCAAGGATATCGACGGAATCACCCCCGACTGGTCGCTGCTGGAATGGTCGAAGTACATCTACGTCCCGCTCGGCGTGCGCGTGGCGATCCCCAACATGGCGCGCGGCTGCCCCTTCACCTGCTCCTTTTGCTCGCAATGGAAGTTCTGGCGCGACTACCGCGTGCGCGATCCGATCAAGGTCGTCGACGAGATCGAGAACCTCGTGAACGAACATGACGTGGGCTTCTTCATCCTCGCCGACGAGGAACCCACCATCAACCGGCGCAAGTTCATCAAGTTCTGCGAGGAGCTGATCGCCCGCGACCTGCCCAAACGCGTGCAATGGGGCATCAACACCCGCGTCACCGACATCATGCGCGACAAGGAGCTTCTGCCGCTCTACCGCCGCGCGGGCCTCGTCCACGTGTCCCTCGGGACCGAGGCCGCGGCGCAGATGAAGCTCGACCAGTTCAACAAGGAAACCAAGGTCGCCGACAACAAGGAGGCGATCCGCCTCCTGCGCGAGGCCGACATCTTCGTGGAGGCGCAGTTCATCGTGGGTCTCGACAACGAGACGCCCGAGACACTGGAGGAAACCTTCCAGATGGCTTGGGATTGGCAGCCCGACCTCGCCAACTGGGCCATGTACACGCCCTGGCCCTTCACGCCGCTTTTCCAGGAGCTTGGCGACAAGGTCGAGATCTTCGATTTCTCGAAATACAACTTCGTAACCCCCATCATGCGCCCCGAGGCGATGGACCGCGCGACG
This sequence comes from uncultured Roseicyclus sp., assembly GCA_964578115.1. Lineage (GTDB taxonomy): Bacteria > Pseudomonadota > Alphaproteobacteria > Rhodobacterales > Rhodobacteraceae > Roseibacterium. The sequence continues at coordinate 7,936 of CAZOBK010000086.1, read as the reverse complement.
CTGCTGGACCGGGTGATGCACAACTACCGGCGGTTCTACTCGCGCAAGGCGCTGTTCCATTACCCATGGCGCGGCACCGGCTACCGGCGGCGCTACCTGCTGGGTTGCCTCAAGGCCTTCGCCAAGGCCGGCTTCCAGCGGTCCTTCTACGATCTGGGCAAGCATAATTACTGGGGCCCGCAATCGAAGGAGGGCGTCAATTTCAACTTCGACCGGACGCGCAAGATCGCCAAGGCGCAGATGGACGACTGGCAATCGACGCAGGACCTCGCCGCGCAGAAACGCGCGCGGAAGGTGTCGCGCGACACGTCCTTCAAGTTGCCAAATGGTGCGGAGGTGAAGCCCGCCGCACAGGCTGCGAAAGCCTGCGGCGGCGGCACCGGGCAGATGGTCGAGCCGGCGGAGTAGGCCGATGGCCACGGCAGTGACACTGGCGGCGGAGGGGCGGATCGGCCCCAACGCCGTCCTCCAGCTCGTCCCCGTCCTGCGGAACGAAGCCGGTGAGGCAGTGACGGCGAAGTTGCTCGCCCGCGCGGGCGTCGTCGAACTTCCAGATCCCGATGCCGGCCTGATGGAGGAGGCGCCCGCCGCCCGCCTTCATCAGGCGCTCCGGGCCGAGCTTCCGGATGTCGCCCCCGGCCTCGCGCGCGCGGCCGGGCTCGCCACCGGCGATTACATTCTCGCCCACCGGATCCCGAAAAGGGCACAGACCCTGTTACGCCTCATGCCCGCACGTGTCTCGGCCCCGATCCTCGCGCGGGCTGTGGCGAAACATGCCTGGACCTTCTGCGGCTCGGGTGCCTTCCGCCTTGTCTCGACCTGGCCCATGGTCTTCGAGATCGCCGATAACCCGGTGGTGCGCGGCGAGCGCTCGGACACGCCGCTCTGCCACTGGCACGCGGCGGTCTTCGAGAGGCTTTTCGCCGAGCTCTGCGGCCGTGACTGGCGCTGCACCGAAGTTGCCTGTTGCGCTCAAGGCAATTCTGCCTGCCGCTTCGAGATGCACCGCAAATAGGGCCTGACCCGCCCCTTCATCTTTCCGAAAACACGCACCCGCCGGGGGCGGGCGGCCCAAGGGGGCTCGATGCCCCCCGCGGGCCGGGTTCCCCTCAGGGCAGGTAGCGATCCGGGTCGACGGCCTCGAAGCCGCGGCGCACCTCGAAATGCAGGAATGACGGATCGCCCGAGCCGACCTCGGCCACCTGCTGGCCGCGGCTGATGCTTTCGCCCCGGGTAACCGAGATGTTGCGGATATTGGCATAGACCGTCAGCAGCCCGTCATCGTGGCGGATCACGAGGATAGGCACCCGGTCGGTATCCTGGGTGATCGCGGCGACCTCGCCGTCGCCGGCGGCGCGCACCGGAGTGCCGGTCGCGGCCGAGATGTCGATGCCTTCATTGGCCGAGGAAAACGCCCGCAGGATGGGCCCCTCGACAGGACGGGCGAAGCGCGAGCTGGGCTCGGCCTCCGGTTCGGGCTCGGTTTCTGGCTCCGGTTCTGGCGGCGTCGGCCCGCCGCCGGTCGCGGGCGGCAGGGGGGCGGTCGCGATCGGATCGGGCAGGGGCTCGGCGGCCGAAGGCGGCGCGGGCGCGATGCTCGTGCCCGGTGCCTGCGTGCCGGCGGCGGCGCTCTCATCAAGCACGATGGGAATGAGCAGGTACTGATTTTCGCGCACCGCGAGGTCGGGGCCCAGCCCGTTCCATTCCGCCAGCGCCCGGACCGACACGCCGTAAAGCCGCGCGATGGAATAGGCCGTCTCTCCACGCCCGACACGGTGGCGCACGGGCTCTGTCCCCGGCTGAACCTGCGGGGCGGCCGCGGTCCGGTCGGGTTCGGCCTCGTCGATGGCGCCGCGCGCGATGGATGCGATGTCGGTACCGCCCCCGTCCCGCGGGGTTACCCGGCGCGGCAGGGCAAGCACCTCGCCGGCGCGCAAAACGTCGCTTGCGGCGCGGCCATTGAAGCTGGCCAGTTCCGCGGCCGTCAGGCCGACGCGCTGGGCCACCTCGGCCACCGTGTCGCCGCGGCGCGCGACGACGACCTGGTAACTCTCGTAGGAAATGAGCCCGCTGGCATCGGGTTCGGGCCGGGGAGCTGTTTCAACCCGCGCCCCCGAGATCGCGTTTCCGCGGAAGTCGAAATCAAGCTCGGGTAGGGCGCCCACGCATCCCGATAGCAGGACCGTGGCAAGGCCAAGGGCGAGAGGGCTGAAACGGCGGGGCATTCTGGCGTCCTGTTCCTGTCTCATCGGTCAGTTCTTCTTGTCCGACGGCGGGTCTCAAGGGATTGCACCTGTTTTAACCCCAAGCGCCGCCGGCTGACCAGCCCCGCGCTTGATCGCCGCCTCACTCCTCCGCGATGCCCTCGACGAGCGGCACGAAGCGCACGGGAAGAAGCTCGTCATAGTCGAAGCCATGCGCGGCCCGTGTCACGCGGATCAGCCTTTGGACGGTGTCCGACTGTCCCACCGGCACGACCATGACGCCGCCCGGTTTCAGCTGCCCAAGCAGCGGCCCGGGCGGGTCCTCCGCTGCGGCGGTGACGAGGATGCGATCAAACGGCGCCTGGTCGGGCAGCCCGAAACTCCCGTCGCCGGTCAGCACGGTGATGTTGCTGAAGCCCATGCCGGTGAACAGCACCTCCGCCGCACGGGTCAGTGAGCGGTGCCGGTCGATGGTGTAGACGCGGCGCGCAAGCTGGCTGAGCACCGCGGCCTGATAGCCCGAGCCGGTGCCGATCTCGAGCACCGTATCGCGCGGCTGAACGTCGAGCGCCTGGCTCATGAGGCCCACCACAGAAGGCTGGCTGATCGTCTGCCCGCAGGAGATGGGCAGCGGCATGTCCTCATAGGCGCGGTCGGCGAAATGGCCCCGCACGAAGGCGCCGCGATCCACCTTTTCCATGGCCTGAAGCACGCGCGTGTCCGTCACGCCCTTCTGGCGCAACTGGAACAGGAACTGCATCTTGCGCGTGGCTTCGTGGTCGTCTCCTGCCGTCATTCGAGCGCGGCCCTCAACCCGTCCAGCCGGTCATGGGCCGTCAGGTCCGCGCGCATCGGCGTGACCGAGATATAGCCCTCGAGATTGGCATGCGCGTCCGTCCCGGGTTCCGTCACCACGTTCTGCGGTCCGTTGGTGATCCACAGGAAGCGTCGCCCGTTGGGCGCCATCTCGGCCTTCATGCCGAAGCCTGTGCCACGGCGGAAGCCCTGCGCGGTGACGCGTGTGCCGCGCACGTCGGCGGCAGGGACGGGCGGGAAGTTCACGTTGTAGAAGACGCGGTAATCCGCGCGGTCCCAATGGCCCTGTTCCCAGAGCCTCGAGACAAGGGCCGCGCCATGGACCGCCGCCGCCTCGAAGCTGTTTTCCAGGCCGACATTGTCGGGGCCGAAATACTGGCTGAGAGCGATGGCCGGCAGGCCCTGGATCGCGGCCTCCAGCGCGCCGCCCACGGTGCCTGAATAAAGCACGTTCTCGGCCGCGTTGTTGCCCCGGTTCACGCCGGACAGCACAAGGTCCGGGGGCGTCTCGGCCAGCACGTCGCTCAGCGCGGCAAGGACGCAGTCGGCGGGGCTTCCCTCGGCGGCGAAACGGCGCGGGCCGAGCTCCGCGATCATGGTTGGGTGCACGTAGGAGATGCAATGCCCAACGCCCGACTGCTCGAAGGCCGGCGCGACGGTCCAGACCTCGCCCTCGGGGCCCGCGACCTCGGTGGCGATGGCGTGCAGGATTTCGAGCCCCGGCGCGTTGATGCCGTCGTCGTTGGTGATGAGAATGCGCATGAAACCCCGTGCCATGTTGCGAAAGCCCGCTCACGCTGCGTGTAGCTTCTGCGTTTCGCGACAGCAAGGCGCGCGCCTGCCTTCGGCTCAGGCGCGGGGTCTAAGCTGCGGGGCGCAATGCCCTGACCGTCAGCCACAGCATGACCAGCGCGCCGACGGCGGCAATCCCCGCGAAGACAGGCGCGGCGGGCAGGTTGGTGGCGACGATGCCGGCAAGTGCCCAGGCGACAGCCAGCGGGTAGGTCGGCACGCGGAAGCGCTGGCTCACAACGACCGCGATGACCAGCGCGAGGGCAAGGCCGATCCAGCTGAGCGCGGTGGCGCTGCCCAGGCCATAGCCCGCCGCGACCGTGGTGAGGGCCACGGAACTCGCCGCCGTGAGCCACCCGGCATAGAGACCCAGCGGCAGCGCCAGCCATGGCTGGTCGTAGGACGGCGCGCGGCCCAGCGCGAGGAGGGCGCCGCCCAGCATCACCCAGATCAGCACGGTCGCCATGACCGGTGCGATCAGGGCTACCGAAATCCATGACGCGCCGATGGCGATGCTGACGAAAAGCGGCCAGCGCAGGCGGTCCCAGCCGGGATCGACATCGCGCTTGAAAAGGCCATAGCCCGCTGAAGCCAGCAGCCAGAGGTAGATCACGCCCCAGATCGAGAACGCCCAGCCTGCGGGCTGGAGCGGCGGGTCGTCCACAGGGTCCGGGAACAGCGCGGGATCGAAGCCCGTGAAGGGATCGGCCAGGAAGGGCGTCACGACGAAGGCGATCGAGGCCACCGCCACAAGCACCGCCTTCAGCCGAGCGGTGTCCTTCGGGTCGTCCGGGGTTTCAAGCGGTGTATCGTCAGACAAGCTGTCCCTCCGGCGTGATGCGGGATTTGCCACCAAGGTAGGGATGCAACGCCTCGGGCAACTGGATGGATCCATCCGCCTCCTGTCCGTTTTCGAGGACGGCAATCAGGCAGCGCCCGACGGCGAGGCCGGAGCCGTTGAGCGTATGCACGAATTCAGGTTTGCCGCCGCCGCCCGTTTCCGTTTTGGCGGGCCGGAAGCGCGCGTTCATGCGCCTTGCCTGGAAATCGCCGCAGGTCGAGACCGAGGAGATCTCGCGATATGTATTCTGCCCCGGCAGCCAGACCTCGATGTCGAAGGTGCGCCGCGCGCCGAAGCCCATGTCGCCCGTGCACAGCACCACCGTACGGTAGGGCAGGCCGAGCCGCTCGAGGATGCCCTCGGCACAGCGCAACATGCGTTGCTGTTCGTCATCGGAGGCGTCGGGATGGGTGATCGACACCATCTCGACCTTCTCGAACTGGTGCTGGCGCAGCATGCCCGCGGTGTCGCGCCCCGCCGATCCGGCCTCGGAACGGAAACAGAGCGAATGCGCGGTGAAGCGACGCGGCAACTCAGCCTCGTCGAGCATCTCTCCCGCGACGATATTGGTCAGCGACACCTCGGAGGTAGGGATGAGCCACCAGCCATTCGTGGTCTCGTAGCTGTCCTCGCCGAATTTCGGCAGCTGGCCGGTGCCGTACATCGTCTCGGCGCGCACCAGGACGGGGCCGTTGATCTCGGTCAGGCCGTTCTCGGTCGTGTGCACGTCCAGCATGAATTGCGCCAGCGCCCGGTGCAGCCGCGCCACCGCGCCCTGCATCACCACGAAGCGCGAGCCCGAGAGCTTGGCGGCGGTTTCGAAATCCAGCCCCGGCGCCGCGCCGGTGATCTCGAAATGCTCTTTCGGCGTGAAGTCGAATTCGCGCGGGGTGCCCCAGCGGCGGGTCTCGACATTGTCGTTCTCGTCCGCGCCGTCGGGGATGTCGGCGGCGGGCAGGTTGGGGATGCCGGACAGCAGGTCGCGCAGGGCGGCATCCTTTTCGCGGGCCTCTTCCTCGAGCGCGGCGATCTCGTCCTTCTTCGCGGCCACCAGCGCGCGCAGGCGCTCGAACTCGGCCTCGTTGCCTTGCGCCTTCGCTTTGCCGACCTCCTTCGAGGCGGCGTTGCGCTCGGCCAGCGCCGTTTCGGAACGCTGGATGCAGGCGCGGCGGGCCTCGTCGAGCGCCAGGATCTTGCCCGAGAGAGGTGCCAGGCCCCGGCGGGCGAGGGCTGCGTCGAAGGCCTCGGGGGCCTCGCGGATGGCGCGGATGTCGTGCATGGCGGCGGTCTTTTCGTCGGTCCCTTTGGCCCGCGCTTATGGCGAAGTTTGCGGGTCGGCGGAAGGGGGCTCATGGATCGCGTAGGGACCCGAGAACGCGGGCCATGGCACCACATCGGCGATGAGCGCGCGATAGGGCTGACCGAAGACGGTGGCGACCGCGATGCCTTCCACGCGCCAGTCACCCGGCCCGCCCGACAGAAGCGGCGCGCCGGAAAAGCCCGACACGACGCGGCAATCGCTGATCAGGAGTTGCGGACGCGCGGGCGCGATCTGGCAGGAGAAATGCCCCCGAAGCGTGTCGTCAGCGCCGTTCACGTACCCGTAGATCGCACCATTCGCGGGTTCCGGCCCGGTGGCGAGCGGGATGGGCTGCGCCACCTCGGGCGGGACCGGCATGGCAAGCCGCAGAAGCGCGAGGTCGGCATGGGCGGTCTCGGTGCTGAGGCCCTCGTTCTTCTGCTCTGCGTGGAAGGCCACGGCCCGCACCGTGACCGCGAAGGCGGGTGGCGTGGCGTCGGGCCGGAAGGTCAGCCGCATGGCATTCGGCCCCGAGACCGAGCCGCGCGCGCAATGCGCGGCGGTCAGCGCCACGTCGGGCGCGATCAGCACGGCCGTGCAGCCGCCCTCGATACGGTTCGCGGCCCGGATGCGCGCGACGGCCCCAAGGCTGGCCTCGGCCGACAACGGCGCAAGCCCCGGCTCGGCGGCGGGATCGGCCGAGGCGGGGGAGGCGAGGAGCGCGACAAGCGCGATGATCCGGGCTGCCATCTTCATGGGTTCAGCCTAGCGCCGCGCCCATGGCCGGTCGAGGCCGTGTGTGGCCATAAGGCTACGGTTCCGCGGCGAAACGCTTGCGCATCGCCGCGCCCGCGCCCATCTGCCCCTTCACGCGCCGGTGCCTTGCCATCGCAAGACCCCGAAAGTAGGGTGCCGCGACGTTGCGAACCGGGGGTGGGAGCCCGCCCTGACCGACCCTATGCAGGCCGACCGACGGCCCCGATGACAGAGGACAAAGATGGAAGCCTTCGCCCAGTTCATTCCGCTGATCCTGATCTTCGCGATCATGTATTTCCTTCTGATCCGTCCCCAGCAGAAGAAGGTGAAGGAACATCAGTCCATGGTCGCGGCGCTGCGCCGTGGCGACGAGATCGTCACCCAGGGCGGGCTGATCGGCAAGATCACCAAGGTCAAGGATGACACCGAGGTCGAGGTCGAACTCAGCCAGGGCGTCAAGGTCCGCGTGGTGCGCCCGACCATCGCGCAGGTGCGCTCCAAGACGGAACCGGCGGACGAGTGATCGCCTGACGGCCCGACCCGCCGGCCCCCCACAAGTCCCGGGCCCGAATTGACGCAAACGCCGACCGAAGGTCTCGCGCGACATGTTGCAAATCCCCCTTTGGAACCGGATCCTGATCGTCCTTGTCGTTCTGTCCGGCCTGTCCTTCGCGATGCCCAACCTGTTCTACGAACGGGTCGAGCGGCACAATGACGCCGCTGCCGAGATCGAGGCGACCGGCGTCACGACCGACGAGAACGCCGCGGCGCTTGCCGAATGGCCGGAAGTCCTGCCCTCGACGCTGGTGAACCTTGGCCTCGATCTTCGCGGCGGCGCGCATCTGCTGGCCGAGGTCGCGGTGGAGGATGTCTACGAGACGCGGATGGATTCGCTCTGGCCCGAGGTGCGGGACGCGTTGCGCGACCTGCGCGAGACCATCGGCACGATCCGCCGGATCGACGCGCCGCCCGGTGAGTTGCATGTCCGCGTGAGCCAGCCCGAAGGCCTGTCCGAGGCGGTCGCGGCCGTGCGCGCGCTGGCGCAGCCGGTCGTCAGCCTGACCGGGGTGGGCGCCTCGACGCTGGACGTGCGCGGGCAGGGCGACACGCTGATCGTAGCCCTCAGCGAGGCGGAGCGGTCGGCCACCGACGACCGCACCATGCAGCAATCCGTCGAGATCGTGCGCCGCCGCGTCGACGAGGCCGGCACGCGGGAGCCGACGATCC
>CAZOBK010000085.1:0-12088 GCA_964578115.1 uncultured Roseicyclus sp. | reverse complement strand
AGGAAGGTGTTCCACTCGTAGGTCTCGATCGTCACGTCGAAGCCCACGGCCTCGAGATCCGCCTGCATGGCGGTACCCATGGCGACGGGGTCGAGCATACCGGACCCGCCCTCGGTCACGTAGAAGGTGATCTCGGGGTTCTCCATCCCCGCCTCGGCCAGCAGTGCGCGGGCGCGGTCGGGGTCGTAGGGATAGGGCTCGAGTTCCTCGTTATAGGCCCATGCGAAGGCGGGTGGCGTGGGGCCCGCGGCGACCTCGGCCGTGCCTTCGAGCACGTCGTTGACGATGGCCTCCTTGTTGATCGCGTAGTTCGCGGCCTGCCGGACGCGGACATCGGCGAAGGGACCTTCCAGCGCGTTCAGGATCAGGAACCACACATGGGGGCCGGCCTGTTCATGGATCGTGAAGCTGTCGCCGGAGAACTCGCTGAGCGCCACCGGGGGAACCTCCACCATCACGTCGATCCCGCCTGCCAGCATCTCGGCGACACGGGTGTTGGCGTCGGTGATGGGGCGGAAAATGACCGCCTCGAGCTCGGGCGCGCCGTCCCAGTAGTCGGGATTGGCCTCGACCACCACGGCCTCGTTGGACCGCCACTCCGTAAAGGTGAATGCCCCGGTGCCCGACGGGTTGCGGCCGAAATCCTGACCGTGCTCCATCACCGCCGCGGGCGATACGATCAGCCCCGTGGGATAGGCGAGGTTCGACAGGAACGGCGCGTAGGGTGCATTGAGCGTGAAGGTCACCTCCATGTCGCCCGTGGCCTCGACGCTTTCGATCGCCGAGAAGAAGAACGACAGCGGGAAGGGGCCGGTGTCGTGGTAGGGGTGATCCTCGTTCAGCATCCGCTCGAAGTTGAAGACCACGGCCTCGGCGTCGAAGGGGCTGCCGTCATGGAAGCTCACGCCGTCACGGAGCGTGAAAGTGTAGACGGTGCCGTCATCGGAAATCGTCCAGTCGGTGGCGAGCGCCGGTTCGACCTCGAGCGTGCCGGAGGCGTAGCGGACCAGCCCGTCATAGACATTCATCAGGATGCGGAAATCGTTGACGGCGGTCACCGCATGGGGGTCGAGCGCCTGCGGTTCCGCGATCTGGCCCACGACCAGCACGCCGGGGGGCGTCTGCGCCTGGGCCGCCAGGCCGCCGAGCGCCAGCGCCGTCGCGGCGGCGGCCGCCACCATCGTGCGCCGTGTGAGGGAGAGCAGCGTCATCGGGTGTCCTCTCTGAAGAAATTTATCATGATGAATTGCAGTGAGACAAATGGTCATGATAAATTCAAGAAAATTGTTTCGCGGATCCGCCATGACCTTTTCGCTTCTTGCCCGTGATGAAAAAACAGGCGCTCTGGTTGCCGCTGCGGCGACCGGATCGCTCTGCGTCGGGGGCTGGGTGATTCGTGGCGCGCTCGGTGCCGGGCTGGTCGCGTCACAGGGCACGGCGCCCTCCACGCTGTGGCGGGACGAGGTGCTGGCCCGCATGCAGGGCGGCGAGAGCGCGGAAGCGGCGGTGAAGGCCGTGACGCGCGCCGATCCGAAAAGGGAGCACCGGCAGCTTTCCGCGCTCGGCCTTCGGGGGGCGGGGGCAGGCTTCACCGGCGCGGACTCGGTGAGCGTGGCCGACACGCTTGCCTGGAAGAGTGGCGTCTGCGCGGGGAACATGCTGTCCAACGCAAACGTCCTTCCGGCGATGCGGGAGGCGTGGCAGGCAGAGGACGCCGATCCGGCCGAGCGCGCACTGACCGTCCTGAGATCTGCGGAGCGAGCGGGGGGCGATGCGCGGGGCCTGAAGTCCGCAGCGATGCTGGTGCTGCGCCCGGATGCGCCGCCGCTCGATCTGCGGGTGGACTTGAGCGAGACGCCGCTGGATGATCTCGGGCACCTTCTGAGGGCCGCGCGGTCGTCGCCCTATGCGGACTGGCTGGGGGTCGTGCCGGTGGCCGAGGACCCGCACCGGGGGCCGGAGACCGACCCGCACCCTGAACAGGCGATCCTCAATGGGCTGACATGAAGCGGCGCATCACTTGGGCCTCCTGCCGCTGCATCATTTCCTCGGCACCTTCCATGTGAGAGCGCATGATGGCTCGCGCGCCTTCCGCGTCACCGCGTTCCAGGGCATCGACAAGGTCGATCTGGTGGCTGCGCCCCCGCGCCCAGAGCTCTTCGTTATGGGGTTCGTAGAGGCGCCGGTAGACGGTCAGGTCGGCCAGCATCCGCGCCATGAAGGACACGCAGAAGGCCAGCAGAGGGTTGCCTGCATAGCCCGCGAGACGCTCGTGAAATGTCAGCGAGGTCACGTGCTGTTCGCGCTCTTCCTCGGGCGAGGCCGCGGGCCGGTCGTAGCGCGTCGCGATCTCGCGCAGCTCGGCCAGCTGGTCCGCGGTCAGGCGACCGGCGAGGCCCGCGGCAAGCTCGGGCTCCAGCAGCTTTCGCAACTGGTAGATGTCGCTTATCGAGAGTTGCTGAAAGTAGAAGTAGTTGGCCAGCAACGCCTTGGCCCGTTCCGCCGTGACCTCGCCCACGAAGCTGCCGCCACCCGGCCCGGTGCGCGTTACGATCAGGCCCTGCGCCTCGAGGATGCGCATCGCCTCGCGGACCGTGCCCTTGGAGACACCGAACTGGGTGATCATCTCGGTCTCGCTGGGCAGGCGCGCCCCGGACTTCAGGTCACGCTCCACCACCCAGTCCTTGATGCGGTCGGCGACCTGCACGGGCCGGGATCGGCGCAGCGTCGGGGGGGTGGTGCTAGCGTCCGGCATGAGGCTCCCTGTATTTATCATGATCGTTATGGCGGGCTGGCGCGCACGGGTCTAGGGAGAACCGTCGTGCCGCTGATCTGCAGGGGAGCATCGAGCAATGCGCGCAGGCCGCCCGGCCGGCGCGGGGCCTCGGGTGCGGCAACACCTTGGGGACATGGCCGTGCCGGGTCAGATGAGCATGAGTTCGCGGCTGATGATCGCCGCATGCGCTCGGTTGCGCGCACCGAGTTTGCGGCACAAGTTGCGCATATGCATCTTCACCGTCACGTCTGTGACCGAAAGGTCTCGTGCAATCTCCTTGTTGGTCATTCCGTCCGCGGCGAGCCGAAGGATGTGCAATTCGCGATCGGTCAGGTTCTCGCGGTCTTTCGAAGACGCGGTTGCCGCGCCATTCGCCTCCGGCTTCAAGGGAATGAAGGTCTGGCCTGACTGGATCAGTTGCAACGCACTGTCGAGAGAGCGCAGGGGCATGTCCTTGGGAATGTACCCACGCACGCCGAGCGACACGCAATCGGACAGGAAGCGCGAATCCACGCTGCCGGTGAAAAGAACCACGTTGGCACCTTCGGCCGCGTCGATCACCGACTTGACCGAGTTGAGCCCGGCCATACCCGGCATCTTCAGGTCAAGCATGACGATGTCGAAAGACGATGCCGCAAGGTCAGCCAGAAGGGCAGGCAGTGTTTCGACCAGCGTCACGGTGTACGCATTCGTGGTCGTCAGCGCCGCCTCGACCGCTTGACCAAGAAGGAGATGATCGTCAGCTATTATCAACTTCATGATATGCGGTGTCTCCGTATTTCGTTCGACTGCGCCGAAAAATCAGCAGGGTCGGCACCCTCCGCCGTAAACCGAGAGAAGTGCCGTGCCCGTCTGCAAAAAGCGCGCGCGTCGTGTATCGGATATATTTCTGGCATTGAGAAGGAACAGAGCCGTCATTTGCGGGGCAGGCATCCCTCAAAACGCATGAATTATCGAAAGATATGCGTTCCATACCTTTGACACGTTTTCCCGGCATAAGATGCATGAGAGATAGCAGAACCATGACACATAGCAGTTACACGACCCGCAGAGCGTTCCTGATTGCGACCGCGGCAGTTGGCGGCCTGATCCTTCGGGGCACGCCGACGGTGGCGCAGCAGGCAGAACAATCTGCCGACACGATCCTGAGCGTTGTGCCAGCGCCCGGTGCTGCGCAGGTGTATTTCTCCGATGCCGACCTTGCGGAAATGCCGGCCGTCACATTCGAGACGAGCACGATCTGGACCGAGGGTATCCAGGAATTCTCGGGGCCTTCGCTTGCGGGTGTCCTTGAGGCGGCGGGCATGTCGGACAGCGTGCGCGAGATCCAGTTGACCGCCCTGAACGATTACGCTGTCAGGATGGACATGGCGCAGGTCGAGTCAGCCGCGCCGATCGTGGCAAATCGCATCAACGGCGCGCCGTTCAGCGTTCGGGAAAAAGGCCCGCTTTGGGTGGTGTTCCCCTACGACTCCGCGCCGCGATACAGGGCTGAATCAATCTTTGCCGTCAGCGTCTGGCAACTTCGGCACATCGAGGCTCTCTGACCCGTGGCGGAGCGCAGCGGTGCCAGCACGGATGCCGACTGGCGGCCTCATGCAATGGCCTACTTGCTGGTGGTGCTGCTTGTGTTCAGCCTTGTCGCGCTGGCGTTCAGCGCATGGCGGTTCGAGCGAAACCTAGTTGAGGTGCGCGAGGCCGAGGGCGACAACCGGGCTTGGAATGTCTCGCAGCTTGAAGTGGATTACCAAGATTTCCTGATCGCGATCCAGGATGCCCGCGAGGCCATTTCGACTGCCGACCCGGCGCTCGTCGCGCAGGCGGATAGGGTGATCCGGCTTGAATTCGACATCTTCTACAGCCGAATATCGGCATTCAACGCAACGCTGGACCATGCCGACATCGACTCGGCCTTCGTGAACAAGCTTGATACCTTGCTTGACTTCCGTGACACGGTCGCCGGTCGGATAGATGCCATGCCACCCGGCGACCCCGCGGCCCTCGAGGAGGTCTACATGGCGGTTTCGGCGCTGGAGTCCGATATCCGCTACCTGACGGTCAGGACGCTCCAGGCCCTTGTCTCGCGTGCCGAAATCGCCCGTCTCGAGGAAAAGCGTCTGCTGCGGTCCTTCCTCGAGCAATCCGTATTCCTGTTGCTGCTGACGCTGGTTGCCGCAAGCCTCGCGCTGCGCCTCGTCGGCCTGATCCGCAAGCAGGCGCGGGACACGCTGCGTGCTCAAGCCTTGATCAACAAGGCCTTCGAGGGCGCGCAGGAGGGCGTTCTGGTCTGCGATGCGGAAGGCCGCATCCTTTTGAGCAATCCGACGGCGCGTGAGATCTTCTGCCGCTCCGCAGGCGAACTTGAGGGGCGGGCCCTTTCGGACACGGTTGTGCCGCCGAACCGTATTCGACGGTTCCGGCTGGGGATGGAGGCCCTGCTGAGCCAGGCGTCGGGGGTAGGCAGCGCGGGTCTGGGTCCGGTGCAGTTCGAGGGGCTGCGCGCCGACGGTACCGTGTTCAAGGCGTCCGTTGCATTGCGCGCCGAGAATACGTCGGACAGTGACCTACGCATCTTCGTTTTCGTCCGCGACATCACCGAGACGATCGAGTTCGAGTCGCGTTTGCGCGTGGCGTTGCGCGAAGCGCGCGAGCATTCCGCCGCGAAGGGACGGTTCCTCGCCACCATGAGTCATGAGATGCGGACGCCGCTGCATGGCGTCGTGGCGTCTCTCGATCTGTTGCGAACCGACGATCTGGATGTCGGGGCCTCGTCGCTGCTTGCCACGGCCAGAAGTTGCAGCGAGCGGGCACTGGCCCAGATCGATTACGCGCTCGACGCGATCCGCAATGAAAACGACGGCGAGCCACCGTCGCGCTTTGATCCGGTGGCGATCGTCCGCTCGATCGTCACCGAGATGGAGCCCCTCGCACGCATCAAGGACAACGAAATCACGCTGGACGTCAGAGGCTTCGATGATCGCACCACGCTTGTCGGTCAGCCGAAGGCCTATGCGCGCGCTGTGTTCAACCTTGTCGGCAATGCCGTGAAATTCACGTCCGAAGGGCGCATTTCGATCCGGCTCGATATCCGTGCCGGCACGGGCGACCGGCAGCGCGCGCTATCGACCGAGGTTCGCGACACCGGTCCGGGAATAGCGAAAAAGGACTGGGACCGGATCTTCGCGCCCTTCGAGCAGAGCGAGGCGACCGGTCAGACAGTCGCCAACCCGGGTTTCGGCCTTGGGCTGGCCATCGTGAAACAGGACGTCGCCCGAATGCGTGGACATATCACTGTCGACAGCGCGCCGGGCGAAGGGGCGCGCCTTTGCTTCAAGATCCCGCTGATCGCCGATGAGAAGGCGCTGCCGGATCGGTCCGACTCGCAAGATAAGGCCGCAGACGCCGTCTTGGCCGGGTCGCCTTTGCTTTCCGGCGCGTCCACCGCGCTCGTCGTGGATGACAATGCGGTCAACTGTGCCTTGGTTGCGCGAATGCTCGAACAACTCGGCTTCGCCACGCAGTGCTGCCATGCGGGTGCCGACGCCGTCGATATCGCCCGGGCGCGATCCTTTGATCTGATCTTGATGGATCAGCGCATGCCCGGGATGGACGGGGTCGAGGCGACCGACCTGATCCGAAGTGGCGGAGCGTCGCGTGGCGCCGTGATAGTGGGCATCACGGCGCAGGTCGATTTTGCGGCCTCCGACGCGTTCCGGACTTCGGGCATGACATCCGTGCTGACCAAACCGTTCGGCAAATCCGAGCTTGAAAGGCACCTCAACGGCCATGGAGGCGGGTCAGTAGGGGCGGCACCCGCGCCGGCCGATGGGGGCACGGAGACAGAACAGGCGCGTCATCACATCCGGCAGACCCTTCGCGAAGCACTGGAACTGATCGGCGAAAAGGTCGGCCTCGCGCTTGCATCGGACGTCTGCGCGGGAGCCCGTGCGGCCATCGATGCAGCGCAGGGCGAGGATCCGGCGACGGCTGAAAAAGCCCATTCTGCGGCGGGTTCCGCCCTGATGATGGGGTTCACGGATCTCGGACGACTCCTGCAGAGGCTCGAACGTCTTGCGGAGCCGGCCGATTGGGGCGAGCGCGAGGATGTCGCGCCGCTCTTGACGGCGTTGGTTCGCGAAGTCGGGCATGTCGAGTTTGCGCTGGAGGCGTTCCAGCCGGCAGGAGACCACGGGGCGTCCCGAGGGACCGAGCAGCTAGAACCAACCGCCTCTGGCTGACCTGCAGCTTGCGGTTCTTCTGCGGAGGTCGCGCTCCGCCCTCGGTATCAAAAGATCAGCCACTCATCCTCTTAGCGCCGCATCAAACTTCTGAGTGTTTGCGCCGTGCGCCCTGCGTCCTGCATTACCGACACATCGACAACTCCAGTCGCGGAAAGGTGGCATGACAATGTTGAGACGACTTGTTGGCATGCTCGCGAGGGATAGGGGACAACGCTTCGAACGCGCGGTGGCCTTCGCGTCGGGCGGCAGCGTGCCTTTCGGTCTTCAGGCACCTGCGCCCGGACTTTCCTTCGAGAATGACCACACGCGCAGATGCAGCGACAGACCGGTCGGCACTCGCAACTCAGGCCTGGCACCAGACGGCATCAAGCATCTTCTCGGGCCAAATGTCGCCGAACGTCGCGCCGTCATCCTCGCGCCGGACGGGTCCGTCATTCGCCGCCATGCCGGGTCGTTCACGGATGCGACCACAGAAGGCGCGGTTTGGGAGTGCCCTTCGAACGTTCGGACGGTGTTTGGCCATCAGGGTGCGCATGACGCGATCCTGATCGTCGATCTGGCCGTTTTTGCCACCCTTGCTGCGGCCGTCGAATGGCTGCACGCCTTCAGGTACGATTTCCCGGAGGTCGTGGTCATTGCAGGCTTCGAGCAGTTTGCCGGGCATGACATGTCCTGTGAGCGCTTCCTGATGGCCGACGCAAGCGTGAAACTGCCTGTCTCGCGCACGGCCCTCGCCTTGGCGGTCAGCGCGGCGATGACAAATCATGCGTTCACGATGCCGCTAAGGCGATTGTAAACGCCACACCGAACCCGCGTCGCCCCTCGCCTCTGACGCGGACCCCGCCTGACACTGGACAAACCAATGCGGTGGGAAAAGCCAGGATGCCTCGGCATCCTGGCTCTTTTTTGTGTGCTTGCACGATTCCAGTCATATCCAGAGCGGTCGCAGATTTTATCAAAAGTCCCGGATATGCGCTCAAAAGATATGAATTCTTTTCCGTGAACACCTTTTCATCGAGTCTCAATTGTCATAACCCTCGACCAGGCACTGCGACGCAGGCCAGTTTAGCCAGCAGACTTTGACCCGAGTTGCGAGGCGGGGCCACGGCGCTTTTGCGCCGTGGCCTTTTCATTTCTATATGACAGAAATTTTATTTCTTCTTTGGTCGGCCATACGCCGAAATAAGCTTATTCCCCTCCGACGCGTCGTTCACTTCAACGAAAGATACAAATCGACAGACTTCCGACAATGATGGAGGCCACGGTGCCGCCTTTTTCCGCCACGATTTTCCGACTCGAAGCGTTCGGCCCAGCCGTCGTTACAAGACCACAGGAAAGGAAGATGGATGGATCACGTCAAAGCATTTCTGGCCGATGAGTCGGGGGCGATCACAGTGGATTGGATCGTGCTGACCGCCAGTTGCGTGGCTCTTGGATGGTTGGCGGTGGCGCTTTTCTCCGGCAGCGCAGGCGACCTTGCGGAAGAAGTTAACCTACTGATGTCAAATTATGAAGTTGATCATGAGTTCGACGCCGCCGAGCACGTTGAGAGACAAACGACAGAATGATCGGGCAACAAAGCGCGTCAACTGTCCGTGCGCGAACCAGGCAGTTTTCCACAAGAGTATCGTACGCGGGCGCATTCCGCCGTCCGTGACGCCGCGACCCGGATAGGCCGGGGCGTACAAGCCGCCAGGACGCGTCGTTAGACGGATCTTGCGGCGCACAGGTTGAAAACCTGCACCGGTCGCATCGCATGCTTCGGACCGGCATTAGACCTTGGTCGAAGAAATTCTTTGACCAAGGTCCCGCATTTCGTTGGCCTTTTTGACTCCTATTCCGTCTCGGAACCCGTACGACGGCTCCAGACAATTTCGTGTTCGAAAAAAGGCAAAAAAATGGTTTTCGTGAATACAAACGATCTCAAGCACATCCTTGATCAGATTTTTATCGCCGAACAGCATGCTGCCGGTACGCCTCTCACAGAGCTCGTGGCCGATCCGCTGCTCCCCCACGGACTGCGTCTCGTTGACGGGACGATGAATAATCTCACGGAAAATCGCGAAACCTGGGGCGCCGCCGACAAGGTCATGCCCAGGCTGCTGGAGTCGACCTACATCACGCAGCCCGCGACGGCGCATCTCGCCGACTTCAACCCGCGCGCGCCAGAAGATGGCCCGACTTCCTACACGCAGACCTCGGGGTCCGTTTATGACGCCGAGCCGCGGATCATCTCGAACCTGATCGCGGACCAGACGCTTGGCAATCCTGCGGCCGTCGCGGCGGCCCTCAGCCATGCGGGCCTGACCGGGTCGGCCATGCTGACCGCCGCCAACGAAATCGTGCAGGCGCATCAGCGGGTCCTCGATACGCAGGCTGCCGCAGGCAACGTCGATCAGGCGCTCGAGCTTCAGCGTCAGCAGGTTCAGGCGCTCGTGGATGCGACGCAGGCCGAGCTGAACGCCGCAAAGGGCGATGTGGCCGCCAAGACGACGGCACGTGACGACGCCGACATCGCTGTAAACGAGGCGCAATCCGCGCTCGACGCGACGACGGCGGCCCTCAGCGAAATGCAGGGTCAGGGGCAGGTCGGTGCGGCGCAGCAGGCGCTGGCCGCTGCACAAGAGACCCTCGCGCAGGCCGAGGCCGAGCTGAGCACGGCCCGCGCCGACCTCGATGGGGCCCGGACGACCGCAGGGGAGATCGAAACGCAACGCGGTGCCAAGCAGCAGGAATTGAACGACCTCAAGAGCCAGAAAACGACGGCTGATCAAACGCTTGCCGATGCGCAGACGCTGCTTGAACAGGCTCAGGCACAACTGGCGCTCGAGGCGGACTCCTCGGCCGAGGTGACCGAAGCCGAGACGGCGGTTTCCAATGCGGAGACCGCCGTTAGCGACGCGCAGGCTGATGTGGACGCGCTCGATGCCCAGATTCTGACGGCACAGGCGGAACTCGATGACCTGAACGCACAACTCAAGACGGCCCAAGATGCCGTAACGGCCGCAGAAGGCCGAGTTGCGTCGGCCGAGGCACTGGCACTGGAAACGCAGGGTGCGCGCGATGCCGCCCAGTCGGCCTTCGACCGGGAGGTGGGCGAACTCAGCACCGCACAGACCGACTTCCTCAGCGCGCTGACAACCTGGCTGGCGGGGGGATCGCTTGCGGAATTCTCCGTCGCGTCGGCCGCCTTCTCGCAGGCGCGTGACGAATGGCGCTCTGCCGAAACGGCCTTGAATAGCGCCGTTGCCGCTGACGACAACGCCGATCAGGCGGTCGCGGACGAACAGGCGGCACTGGATACCGCGCGCGAGCAAGTCACGACGCTGACCGGGCAACGGGATGCAGCGCAGGGCACGCGCGATGGACTGAACACCCAACTTACGGAGGCGAACACCGTCCTGTCTCAGGCGCAAACCTCGCTCGAGACTGCCCAACAGCAGTTGCAGACGGCGGAACAGGACAACCAAGCGTATATCGAGGCACGGAACGCGGTCGATCAGGCTCAGGCCGATGTCGATGACGCCCAGGCAGTTGTCGACGGACTTGTGACGTCCATCGCTGTGGCCGAAGGCGAAATTGCGGCACTCGAAGAGAGTCTCGCTTCAGCGAATGTGGCGATCCTGACCCACGAAGGTGTCGAAACTACGGCCTCTGATGCCGTGACCACCGCCGAGGGTGACGTTGCCACGGCAAAGCAGGGCTTGGCCGCGGCCCAGCTTGCGGACATGACGATCCTCGACCAGATGGGCCTGATTGCCGATGCAACGATCGCGCTGCAGGGTGCGACGCTGACCGCCGAGCAGGCTGCACTGGACCTCTCTGCGGCCGAGGGCATCGAGGCGGAAAAGCAGGCCGCGTTCGACCAGGCATCCGCCGGTCTCGAGGCACTCAACGCGCCCGGTGCGGCCGAGGCGGCGCTTGCGGCGGCGCAGGAGATCGCGGTCGAGGCACAGACAGCGCTCGATACATTGCTGACCGACCAGGGCATCGAGATGGACGGCAACAATCTTCTGCTGCCCGACGTGGCCCCGGACGAAGGCCTTTCCGCGCCTTACAACTCCTGGATGACCCTTTTCGGCCAGTTCTTCGACCATGGTCTTGACCTGATCAGCAAGGGCGGCAGCGGCACAGTCTTCATCCCGCTCCAGCCCGATGATCCGCTCTACGATCCGGCCTCGCCCACCAACTTCATGGTCTTGAGCCGGACGACGAACCAGCCCGGCCCGGACGGCATCCTCGGCACCGAGGACGATATCCGCGAGCACGCCAACAAGACGACGCCGTGGGTCGATCAGAACCAGACCTACACCTCCCACCCCTCGCACCAGGTCTTCCTCCGCGAGTACGACATGAATGCCGACGGTCAGCCCGTGTCCAACGGCTACATGCTGCATGGTCAGACCGGCGGCATGTCGACCTGGGGTGACGTGAAGGCGCAGGCGGCCGAGAAGCTGGGCATCCGGCTGAACGACAGCGACGTGCTGGACGGTCCGCTGCTGGCGACGGACGACTATGGCAACTTCATCCCGGGTCTGAACGGTCTGCCGCAACTCGTGGTTCCGAACCCGGACTTCGTCGAAGGCGGAACCGAGGAGCCGTTTACCCTGATCGAAGGCAATCTCGCCGAGCCGGTCGATGCCTCCCAGGCCGTGCGCAACGGCCACGCCTTCCTCGAGGATATCTCGCATACCGCGGTGCCGGGCACCTTCACGGACCGGATCACCAACGAGACCTTCGACAAGGCGCCCGACGCCGACACCGAGACAGGCAACGCGATCCCGTCCAACCAGTTCGGTCAGAAGGAGACCTACGACAACGAACTGCTGGACCGCCACTTCATCGCCGGCGATGGCCGCGCCAATGAAAACTTCGGCCTGACCGCCGTGCACCACGTGTTCCACTCCGAGCACAACCGGCAGGTCGCGGAGATGAAGCAGACCATCATCGACAGCGGGGAACTGGCCTTCGTCAACGAGTGGCTTGCCACTCCGATCACCGAGGCCGACCTGGCAACGGCGACGCCCGAAACGCTCGACTGGAACGGAGGACGCCTGTTCCAGGCGGCGAA
>CAZOBK010000084.1:0-12157 GCA_964578115.1 uncultured Roseicyclus sp. | reverse complement strand
GACGACACGCCCGTGTCCGAGACCCCGGTGTCTGAGGAACCAACGCCTCAGGAGCCTGTCAGGGTCGCCCCGGTCGTAGGCTTTGGCACCTCGGATGACGACGATCTTTCCGGCGATGCCGGCGACGACGTCCTCCTCGGCAACAGCGGCAACGACGTGCTGCGGGGCGGTTCCGGAAACGACTTCCTCAACGGCCATGCCGGGACGGATGTTCTCTTCGGGGACGAGGGCAAGGATGTGCTTGATGGCGGGGCCGGCGAAGACGTGCTCTTCGGCGGAGACGGGGATGACCTGTTCTTCCTGTCCGACGATGGGTCCATCGACATCGTCTTCGGCGGCGAGGGCCAGGACCGCGTCGACCTCTCCGGCAGCACGGCTGATCTGCGGATCGACCTGGGCAGCCTCTCCGAGGTGGGCTCGATCCGGTCGGGCGAGACGCTGGACCGCATGTTCTCGGTCGAGGACATCATGAGCGGCGATGGCGATGACATCATCACCGCGGGGACCGGTGCGAACGTCATTGCGACCG
This sequence comes from uncultured Roseicyclus sp., assembly GCA_964578115.1. Taxonomy (GTDB): domain Bacteria; phylum Pseudomonadota; class Alphaproteobacteria; order Rhodobacterales; family Rhodobacteraceae; genus Roseibacterium. Next base: position 11,628 of record CAZOBK010000084.1, on the reverse strand, counting down.
GGGACGGCGCGGATACCGTGCGCTTCCTTTCCGCCGACGCGGCGGACGGGGACCACATCGCCGACTTCGCGCCGGGCGACCGGATCGACCTTTCGTCGATCGACGCGGACCGCGGCACAGCCGGTGACCAGTCCTTCACGTTGGTGTCCGAGGGTGACGGCGCGATTGGCGCGGGCAGCCTCGTGATGTCCACCGACGAGGAAGGCAACACGGTTCTTTCTGGCCACCTCGACGATGACGGCCAGTCCGACTTCGGCCTGTCGGTCCGGTCGTCGCAGACCCTGACACAGGACGACTTCAACTTCTGATGTCGCCTGTCGGCCCGGTCCGCGGCGTAACGCGGGCCGGGCGATTTTTCCCAAAAGCATTTTTTTCTCTTAGAGGGGGGAGTCCCACCCATGAGCAAACCCGACAAAAGCAGAGCCCGTCGGAAGGCCGCGCGTCTCCTGACGCAGGACGTGCGTCGCTTTGGCGTCGTGATCTTCCTCGTCTCGGGGCTGATCAACATCCTTGCCCTGACCGGATCGGTCTACATGATGCAGGTCTATGACCGCGTCCTGACAAGCGGCTCGGTCGAAACACTGATCGCCCTCTCGGGGCTGGCCGTCGGCCTGTTCCTGTTCCATGGCGGCTTCGACGCGGTGCGCTCGGCGATCTTCGTGCGCCTCGGCAGCCGCCTCGACAAGCGCGTGGCGCCCCTTGCGCACCAGGTCTCGCTCGAAATGCCGCGGCACGGCTTCACTGCCACCGAGGCAATGGAGCGGGCCCGCTCCATCGACACCCTGCGCGGGTTTTTCGGCAGCGGTGCGCCGGCGGCACTCTTCGATCTGCCATGGGTGCCGATCTTTCTCGGCTTCGTCTGGCTGCTTCATCCCGTGCTTGGGGTCGTCACTCTGGCGGGCGCGGCCGTGCTCGCGGCGCTGACCGTCGTGTCCGAGCTGATGTCGCGAAGCCTGACGGAAACCGCCCGCAGTTCCATGGTCCGGCGCAACATCGCGGCCGAGTCGAACACGAACAATGCGGATGTCATCACCGCGATGGGCCTCGGCGACAGGGCCGTTGCGCGCTTCATGAAGGCCAATGATGAGCATCTTGAAACCCATGCCCGGACGGCCGCGACCAGCGCCGCGATCACATCGCTGTCGCGCACGCTGCGCATGGTGCTGCAGTCAGCGCTTCTGGGTCTTGGTGCCTATTTCGCGCTGCAGGGTCAGCTGACGCCGGGCGCCATCATCGCGGTGTCGGTGGCATCCGCCCGCGCGCTTGCGCCCATCGACCAGGTGATCGGCGGCTGGCGCAACATCCTCGCGGCGCGCCATGCCTACCGGCAGGTCAAGGATACGATCGCGCAATCCGTGGACGCGGAACGCCGTTTTCCAGGTGTCCCGCTTCCCAAGACGACACTCAGTGTGGAAAACCTCACCGTTGCCTCGCCGGCCACCGGCCGCGTGCTGCTCAGCGACGTGTCCTTCGAGTTGAAGGCCGGTCAGGCCATGGCGGTCGTGGGCCCGAGCGGCGGTGGCAAATCCACGCTGATGCGTGCGCTTGCGGGCATCTGGACCCCGTTGCGCGGCTCGGTGCGGCTCGATGACGTGAGCCTCACGCACTACGACCCGGCCATGCGCGGTACGTTCCTCGGCTATCTGCCGCAGGAGGTGAACCTGTTCACCGGCTCGATCGTCGAAAACATCAATCGCTTCGGCGCGGGCGACGAACATGCCGTCTACGAAGCCGCGAACCGCACCGGCATTCACCGCATGATCGCTCAGTTTCCAGAGGGTTACGACACCCAGGTGGGTGCAATGGGAACAGCGCTCTCCGCCGGTCAGCGCCAAAGGATCGGTCTTGCGCGCGCGCTTTACGGCAATCCCTTCGTTGTGCTGCTCGACGAACCCAATGCCTCGCTTGATGCGGTGGGGGAGCGGGCGCTCAACGACACGATCCGCGAGATCCGCGAGCGCGGCGGCATCGTCATTGTCGTCGCTCACCGTCCGAGCGTCTTGGCGGCCGTCGATACGGTGGCCGTGATTCACGGTGGCAAGCTGGCAGCGGTGGGGCCGAAAGAGTCGGTCATCTCCAGCCGGGGTGGGCAGATCTTCACCACCGTGAACGGCGATGCCGCCCCGCGCCCGGTATCTCCCGCCGAAGCCGCTGTCTGAGGGGAGCAATCGATATGGGCGTCCAAATCTCCATTGCGAACCGCACCAAGAAGGCCGCGCCCCGGCTGGGCGATGCTCTCAGGCAGGGTGAGTCGGAGGGCGCCCGCACCTCGAAATGGCCGTGGCGCGGTTTCGTCTTTCTCCTCGGGCTGGGTGCCCTGTTCGCGGCGCTATCGGCGCGTTCCTCGGACATCGAGGCCGGGAACCCGGAAAAAGCGGGGACCGTTGATCCCGAGGAGGGCGGTGTTGAGATCGTGACCGAGGTCCAGCCGGCGCCTGAAAAAGCAGGTGCACCCGAGGAAGCACTGGCGCCAAAAGGTCCGCCCGAACCCGCGTCCGGGCCTTTCTCGCAGGGTGCGCCGACGGCCGTTGCGACGCAGGCTGAGCCTGAGGCGGCTGCGCCGGGCTTCAGCGTGGCTGGCGCGCGAACGGCCCCCGATGGTCTGCAGGCCCTGGATGTTACGGGTGTCGCCGCTGCTGACGCGAGGCCAATAGGCGCCGATCAAGTTGCTCTGCCGCTGCAGGGGGCCGCCCGCGGGGGCGGGGCGGCCCCTGTCCCGGCGGGCAGGGATGCGGTGGCTTCGCCGGATGCATCGTCCGACCCGGCCGAGACCGACCCACCCAATGAGCTTGGCGATCTTCTTGCCGATCTCGACCGGATCCTGGGGCGGTTTCCCGACATCCATGCTGAACAGATCATGGATTATGCGCTGGGGGATATCCTGCGTGAAGTTCCCGTGGAGCGCCTTTTCGGTGAAACGGAAACGGGTGAAGCCTTGTCGCATGACGCAGTTTTCCGCCTGTCGGGTGACCAAAAGAGGGACGCTTTGGCTTTCGATGGTCCGTCCCTACCAGTGGGGGCCGATGGCACCGTCGTGCAGGGTGACGTGCCCGATCCCGCGGCAGCCCCGCAGGAGTTCGGCGAATTCGGCTTTTTTTAAAGAATTACCCTAATTTCAGGAGTGCATTTCAGATGACCAAGGAAACTTCCGAAACCCGCAATGCGAAGGGCGAGGTCGGCATGGCGCGCCCGCTTCTGGCGGCCTGCGTGATGGCCGTGGCGCTTGTCGGCGGTGTGGGCGGCTGGGCGGCGACCGCGCGGCTGAATGCGGCGATCATAGCGAACGGCGCAGTAAAGGTGGACCGCGAATTGCGGCTGGCCCAGCATCCGACGGGCGGCGCAATCGCTGAGATCGTCGTCGAGCCGGGGCATGCGGTGGACGCGGGCGACGTTCTCGCCCGGCTGGACACGCGTGAAATCGAGACGGAACTCGATCTGATGCAGGCAGAGTTGCGCGACCTTCGGGTCCGGGCTGCGCGCCTTGCGGCCGAGCGTGATCTCTCCGACGTCATGACGGTGCCCGAGGATCTTGACCTGTCCGATACCGCGATCGATCGGGCGGTGGATGGCGAGTTGCGCCGTTTCGAGGATCGCATCGGCGAGCGTCGCGCGCGGCACGAGATGCTAGCGCTCCGCCAGGAGCGGGCGACGCGCGCTGCTGATGCGCTCGGCGCGCGTCTTGTCGCGCTGGAGCGTCAGGCGCTGCTGGCCGACGAGGCCGTGGCACGGAACACCGAACTGGCGGAACGCGGCGTGATGTCTGAAAGCGGTCTCGCCGAGGCCGAGGCGTCACAGGCGCGTCTCGCCGGGGAGCTTGCCGCCGTCGCCGCCGAGATCGAGGCCAATGCGATCGAACGGCGCGAGATCGCGGCGGAGATCGAAGACCTCGATCGCGGTTTTGCTTGGGAGGCCCATCGACAGCTTCGGGAGATCGAGCCGCGCATCAGCGAGCTGGAACTGCGGATCACACAGGCCGAGGCGCGCATCGAACGCTCGGCGATCCGTGCCCCGGTGGCGGGAACAGTGAACGAGCTGATGGTCAATACCGTGGGGCAGGTTCTGCCTGCGGGGCAGACGCTTGCCTCCATCGTGCCGAGCGGGGCCAGCCTCGTGATCGAATTTCGTGTCGAAACGGTGGATATCGATCAGGTCGTCATCGGGCAGGACGCGCGGCTGCGCTTTCTGTCCTTCGATCAGCGGACCACACCAGAGATCGGTGGATTGGTTTCCTATGTGGCGCCGGCCAGCATCACTGATGCATCGACCGGACAGTCCTATTTCGTGGCCACCGCCCGACCCAGCGATGCCGGAGGGCCGGACGCGCCCGCGCGTCTGGTGCCGGGGATGCCGGTAGAGGTCTATATCCAGACAGACGCCAGGACGCCGTTGGAGTACCTTCTTCAACCGCTCCATGACGGGCTGCTTCGGGCCATGTCCGAGGGCTGAGACCTGCGCTGCGTTGAATTATCGGGAGAGAACACGTGCGACAGGTGCAAAACGCCGGAATGCTGCGACGCGCAGCGCGCGCCCTCGGCCTCGGGTGGGCTCGTCTCGGCCTGTTGACGCAGTCTCTGCTGCTTGTGGCGCTGATGCTCTTCGCAATGCAGTTGGCCGCCGCCGAGGCCGAGCGGCGCTTTGCGCGGGACTATCTCATCGGCACGGCGATGCAGATGGAGCAGGCAATCCTGCGCGCCCTGCTTCTGCAGTTCGTGGCAGACCTGTCCCCAGGCGAAGCGCCGTCGGCAAGTCGCATTGCGGCCATCGACGCCGCGCTCATGCGGCACATCGCGGATGGGTATTTCGATATGGTCAAGCTGTGGTCGACCGACGGTCAGCTGCTCTACTGGAGCCATGGGCCCGTGGCGGCCGGACACGCCGCCGACGGCGACGTGGCGCGGTCGATCTGGGGTGAGACCGTCGTGACGATTGTGGAAGGGACAGAAGCATCGACTACGGGTCACCTGCCTCACGAGGCTGGTGTCTACGAAATCTACATTCCACTGGCCAACGCCCAAGGCGAAACTGTCGCTGTCGGAGAGATCTACTGCAGCTTCGATGTGCTGGTTGACCGGGTCCGGGAACAAGCCCGAAGCTTGGTTCGGGGAAGCATCCTGGCGCTTGTCGTCGGCCTTGCAGCGCTTTGCGCGCTGATTGGTCTGGCACAAGCCAAGTTGTTTCAAAGCGAGCAAAGCCTGTCGCGATCAATGACCCGTGTGCGAGATCTGACCCGGCGCAACCGCGCGTTGAATGGCGAGGTCCACCGTCTCCGTCGAGAGGGATCAACGAAGGGCGATCAGGTCGTATCGCGCATCCGTGCCGAACTCCGCGACGGACCGATGCAGCTGTTGTCACTTGCGGCGCTCTACGTCAGTCAGATCGTTGGTCGGCAAAGCTGTCGGCATCAGGTCAATCAGGCGCGCGAGCTGACCTCGGAAGCGCTGGAATCCCTTCGCTGGCTGACGACCGAGTCGACTCCGGAAGACGCGACGGAGATCGACATTTGTGACGTTGCTCAATGCGTCGTGGCGGTGTTCGAAAAGGAGACCGGCCGCCGTGTCACCACGGACTGGTCCGGGGCGGCGGGCACCGTGACACGCGCCGCGCCTGAAATAGTGGCGGCGGTTCTGCCGCCGCTGCTCCGCGCATGCGGCCAGATCTGCCCGGAGGGTCACTTCGCAGTCTCGGCGGTCTGTCGCAGAGGTCGGATGCATTTCATCGTCGATTGCATCCCGCCGTCGGACGGCAGCTCAGCATGCCTGCCGATAACGGGGCAGGAAGAGTTCCGGCGGCTTGAGGCAATGGCCGCCACGGCGGGCTGTTCGCTGAGCTGGTCGGAGAACGCGGGCGCGGTCCGTGTGGTGGCGGACTTCGCGTGCGATGATGTTACCTGAGTTCCGCCATCGTCGCCCGGTCGCGCTGGATTGTGAGGGCGACCTCGAGCCGGTTCTTCGCGTTCAGTTTTTGCATGATCTGGGTCATGTAGTACTTCACGGTCTTTTCGGAGATCGAAAGCGCACTGGCGATCGTCTTGTTGGACGCCCCGTTCAGAAGCTGTTCGACGATCTGAGCCTCGCGGTACGTCAGATCATAGCCCGGACCCGCGTCCCGGCGGCGCGCGCGTTGAGTTATTTCCTTGAGACACTGGCCCGCGATGCCCGGCGAAAGGTATTCGCGCCCCGCAGAAACGCATCGCAACGCCTCGAAAAGCTCATCGCTGCTGCTGCCCTTCACGACGTAGCCAAGCGCGCCGGCCTCGATCGCCTCGACACAGTCGCCCGCATCGGCGGAGGCGGTGAATATGAGGATATTGCGCCGATTGTCGCCGCTCGTGACCGAGCGCACTGCGTCGAGCGTGCTGCCGGGCATCTTGAGGTCGACCACGATCACATTCGGATCAGAGCGGTCGATCACCTGCACCAGGTCATCCGCGGTCGATCCACTTGCGACGATCTCGAACTCAGGTTGTCCGGAGATGATGTTGCAAAGTGCATCTCGAACGATCGGATGGTCGTCTAGCACCGCCACTGTCAGCGACATAGTTTCTCCTGTTCCAATACCTTTGGCCGAGAGGGAAATTGTCGTCCCGGCCGAGCGCACATGCGCGGATATCTGCGCATGCTCCAAAATGGCTCTGTTCAGCGTAATCGCTAGCAGGTTTAAGAACTTTCTAGGCCCAAGTCATTGATTCGGTGCAATTGTTCCGATCTTTGGAACAGTTGGCCAACCATGGCGTCATTTGGCTAAATCCGGAAACGGCAGAGCGCGCCGAGGCACACCAATGCCCGCTGTTGGCCTCAGACACACGGACCGCAGCAGACGGCCCCTCTGGAAGTCAGCCAAGCACCTCGGCAATCGCGTCCGCCGTAACGGTCACGACCGTGTCGGCCTCCTCCCGGCTTAGGCTGAGGGGGGGCGCGTAGCCGATGATGTCGCCCTGCGGCATGGCGCGTGCGATGACGCCGCGCCGGCTCATGGCCTCCACGACGCGCGGCACGACCTTGTCGCCGGGATCGAAGGCTTCGCGGGTGTCGCGGTTCTTCACCAGTTCCACCGCGCTCAGCATGCCCGCGCCACGCACCTCGCCCACATGGGCATGCTCGCCAAGCGCCTCGCCGAGGGTGCGTGTCAGGTAGGGGCCGACCTCGCCTGCGTTGGCGACAAGGCCGAGACTGTCCAGAAGCTTGAGGTTCGCCACGCCCGCCGCCGCCCCGATGGGATGGGCGGAGTAGGTCCAGCCATGACCCAGCGGGCCGTTTTCGTCCGTTCCCTTTTCGAGCACCTTCCAGACGCCCTCGGACACGATGCTGCCCGATAGCGGCGCGTAGGCCGAGGTCAGGCCCTTGGCGATGGTCATGATATCCGGTTCGATCCCGTAGAACGGGGAGCCGAACATCGACCCCAGCCGCCCGAAGCCGGTGACGACCTCGTCGGCGATCAGCAGGATGTCATGGCGGCGCAGGATCGGCTCGATCGCCTGCCAATAGCCCGCGGGCGGGGGTACGATGCCGCCGGTTCCCAGCAGCGGCTCGGCGATGAAGGCGGCGATGGTGTCCGCGCCCTCGGCCTCGATCAGCGCCTCCAGATCGGCGGCACATTGGGCGGTGAATTCCGCCTCGGACTGCGATGCGTCCTCGCGCCGGTAATAGTAGGGCGAGGTCGTGTGCCGCACGGTGTCGAGCGGCAGGTCGAACTTGTTGTGGAAGAGCGTCAGCCCCGTCAACGACCCGGACATCAGCCCCGAGCCGTGATAGCCGCGCCAGCGCGAGATGATCTTCTTCTTCCCGGGCCGGCCGAGGATGTTGTTGTAGTACCAGACGAGCTTGATGTTGGTCTCGTTCGCGTCGGAACCGCCGAGGCCGAAATAGACGCGGGACATGTGGTCGGGGGCGCGGTCCATGACCATCTGCGCCAGCGTCACCGAGGCCTCCGTGCCGTGGCCAACATAGGCATGGTAATAGGCAAGCTCCCGCGCCTGCTCGGCGATCGCCTCGGCCACCTCCTGCCGGCCGTAGCCGATGTTCACACAGTAAAGACCGGCGAAAGCGTCGAGAAACCGGTTGCCATCCCGGTCGGTGATGAAGGAGCCCTCGGCGCTCTTGATGATCCGGCTGGGCGTGTCGCCGCGCGCGTGCTGGGCGAGATGGGTCGAGGGATGCAGGAAACTGTCCCGGTCCCATTTCGCGAGTTGGTCATTCGTCAGCATGGCGGCCGCTCCTTCGAATCGTTCCCGGCCAGACTATCGATATGCGCAGCCTGACCCAAGTCGCCCCGCGCGGGTGATCAGCAATCTTGATTGATCCGCTTGGGGCTCCGTCCGAAAGCAGCATCTGCCGCACCGCCTGCCCCTCGCACAAGACGGCGGGTGCGGCTAGGCTCCGGCCCATGTCTGCGCAATCGCTCGCCTTCTCCGACGAACAGGCCGAAGCCCATGACCGCATCGCCGAGAGCCTGCGGGGCCATGGCGTGGATATCGACCGCGGTACGATCACGCCCATGGCGGAAGGCAAGTCCGAGGTGCTCGCCGTGATCGGCAAGGCGGGCTCGGGCAAGACCCTGCTGCTGGCCGAACTCGTGCGCGCGCTCGAGACCGCGGGGGTCGATATCGTCTCGGGCGACTGGGAGGGACGGCGGCGCAAGGACCGCCGGACCATGGCCATCCTCGCGCCCACCAACAAGGCAGCGAGCGTGTTGCGCGCGCGCGGCGTGCCCGCGACCACGATCCACCGCATCCTCTACACCCCCGTCTACGACCCGGAATTCGAGAAGGTCGCCGAGTGGCTGGCGGGGCAGGGGGAGCGGCCCGTCATCGAGGCGCTGACCGACGCCGCGCTCGACCGGGCGAAGGTCGTCTACGAGGCGCATAAATCCGTGCCTGCCGCGCTTGCCTCCGCCGGGCTGCGCGGCTCGGATTTCATCACCGGCTGGAAACGGCGCGAGAACCCGCTCGACATCGGTCTGGTGGACGAAAGCTCCATGCTCGACGAGCGCCAGTTCGACGACCTGACCGAGATCTTCCCCGCCCTCGTGCTCTTCGGCGACCCGGCGCAGCTCGCCCCGGTGGGACAGTCGGGCGAGATGGTGTTCGACAAGTTCAAACCCGAACGGCGGCTTGAGCTGAACCGCGTCCACCGGCAGGAGGCCGACAACCCGATCCTCGATCTGGCCCACGCACTGGGCGATCCCGACCTGACCTTCGAGACCTTCGAGCGCATGTTGGAGGACGCCGCCGCGTCGGATGATCGTATCCAGCTGGCGGCCCGCGCCGACAGCGACATGATGGCCCGCTCCCCCGTTCTGGTCTGGCGCAACGCCACGCGCATCCGTCTGATCGCTGCCTTCCGCGCCGCCCATGGCGCGCCTGACGATGAGCTGATTCCGGGTGAGCCGCTGCTTTGCGACGGGATCGAACTGCCGCTCAAGCACCGCAAGCGGCGGATCGACCTCGAGGCCCGCGGCCTCATCAAGGGCGCGCCGGTCATCTTTCTCGGCCGGGGCAAGAAGGACGGTTTCTCCCGGCTCCATGTTCTTGGCGCAGAAAACCCGCGCCTCTCGGCCGCCTCCATCGTGAAGATCGAGAAACCGGGTGAGGAAGAACCCTTCATCCCCTTCGCCGCGCGCATGGGCGCGACGTTCCTGCATGGTGCCGCGGTCACGATCCACAAGGCGCAGGGGTCGCAATGGCCCGCGGTGCAGGTCTTCGCCCCCGACCTCTATGCCGCCGCGCGCTCGGGCCGGATCGAGGCCGGGCAGGCGCTGTGGAAACGGCTGGCCTATGTGGCGATCACCCGCGCGGAGGAGCGGCTGATCTGGGTGACGCGCTACATGCTGTCGAAACCGCAGGCGCCGCTCGGTATAGATGACCTGAAGGTGCCGGCCGCGCCGCTGGAACTTGAAGCGCAGGAGGAGAGCGAATGAAAACCGCCATCGTCACGGGGGCAAGCGCCGGGATCGGCCGCGCCGTTGCCGAGCTGATGCTGGCAAGCGGCTGGCATGTGGGCCTCGTCGCGCGCCGTGCCGATCCCCTGCACGAGCTGGCCGACCCCTATGGCGACACGGCCGTGGCCCTGCCTCTGGACGTGACCGATGCCGACGCGGTGCAGGTGGCCTTCCACGATTTCGCCGAAAGCGCGGGGCGCATCGATTGCCTCTTCAACAATGCAGGAATCTTCACGCCTGCCGCACCGCTCGACGAGATCGCGGTCGAGGATTGGCGCCGCGCGGTCGACGTGAACCTGACGGGAATGTTCTTCTGCGCCCGCATGGCCTTTCGCATCATGCGCCGGCAGGCCCCCCAGGGCGGGCGCATCATCAACAACGGCTCCATCTCCGCCCATGTCCCCCGCGAGGGCGCGGCACCCTACACGGCCACCAAGCACGCCGTCACGGGGCTCACGCGGCAGATCGCGCTGGACGGCCGGCCCTTCGACATCGCCTGCGGACAAATCGACATCGGCAACGCGGAGACAGACCTTCTGCGCGGCATCGCCGAGGCCGCCCGGGCGGCGGGCCGGGAACCGCCGCCGATGATGGATGTTTCCCATGTCGCCGACGCGGTGCTTGCGATGGCCGAACTGCCGCTGTCGGCCAATGTCCTGTTTCAGACGATCATGGCGACCAAGATGCCCTATGTGGGGCGCGGCTGATCCCCTTCATCTTTCCGAAAATGCGCCCGCCGGAGGCAACAGCGCCGCGCGGGGCTCGATGCCCCGAGCGGCGCTCACCCCCTGAGATACCGGAACACCGCCGAGGCCAGCCAGCCCGCCGCGATCGCGATGGCAAGCGACAGGATCCCGTAGGCCAGCGGCTGCTCGTGGGCGAGGTTGTAGATCCAGCGCTCCAGCCCGACCTTGCGGACGGTGATGCTCTGCGAATAGGCGTCGATCACTTCGCCGTCGCGGGTCAGGAAGATCCGTGTGCGATAATCCCCCTCGACCAGGTTCGCCGGCAGCCGGATCGAGGTGTCGAAGAGCGTCTGGTCGCGCAACGTCACCGCGCCCTCGTTGAACTGATAGAGGTCCTCGGCCGTGCGGATTCGCACGAGCGCCCGGATGAAACTGTCCTGGTCCCCCACATTGGTGCCGACGGCCCTGATGGCCGTGGGGATCGAGACGCGCTGGCGCAGATCCTCGGTCGCCGTGATGACCAGGTCGAACCCCGACGTGGAGGCCACCGCGTAGAAGGTCGGCGCGGCATCGACGTCGATCGCGTCCGTATTGACCCAGATGCCGAACCGCCGCGCCTTGCGCCGCACCGTTACCGGCCTCGGCGGGCCCTCGACCGTCACGATCACGTGCAGCACGCTGTCCGGCGGCGGTGGGGCCGTGCGGCTGACGGCGCCGAATATCAGGATCTCCGAGCCTTCGAAATTCGTGGTAATCGAGATCGCGTCGCGGCTCAGCCCCGCGACAACCGTTTCCGCCGCCGCCTGCGCGCTCAGGACCGTCCAGCCCAGCAGTATCAGTGCCGCGCGGATCAATGCGCCGCCCCCGGCGTGCCCAGCGAATAAAGCTCGGCCGGCATCACCAGCAGATCGAAGGCGAGCTTGCCGCAAACGGCCAGCACCATGATCGCCAGAAGGACGCGCAGCTGTTCCGCCTTCAAGTAGACCCCGATCCGCGCGCCGATCTG
>CAZOBK010000083.1:4678-12282 GCA_964578115.1 uncultured Roseicyclus sp. | reverse complement strand
TCCTTCACCCCGAAGGAATTGATGGCCGAGCCGAACCAGATCGGCGTCAGCGTGCCCTGGTGGAACGCGGTGCGGTCGAGCGGGGGGAGCAGTTCGCGGGCCATCTCGACCTCTTCGCGGAGCTGGGCAAGTTGCCCGGCTGGGATGTGCTCTGCCAGTTTCGGATCATCGAGGCCCTCCATCTTAACGCTCTCGGCCACCTTGTTCCGGTCGGCGCGGTCCATCAGCTCCAGCCGGTCGTGGATCAGGTCGTAGCAGCCAAGAAAATCGCGCCCCATGCCGATGGGCCAGCTTGCCGGCGTCACGTCGATGGCGAGGTTTTCCTGTATTTCGTCAATGATCTCGAAGGTATCGCGGCTCTCGCGGTCCATCTTGTTGCAAAAGGTCAAGATCGGCAGGTCGCGCAGGCGGCACACCTCGAACAGCTTCTGCGTCTGGCTCTCCACGCCCTTGGCGCCGTCGATCACCATGATCGCGGCGTCCACGGCGGTCAGCGTGCGATAGGTGTCTTCGGAGAAATCCGAGTGGCCGGGCGTGTCCACGAGGTTGAAGCGCCAGGTCCCGAAATCGAAGGACATGGCCGAGGCGGAGACGGAGATGCCGCGATCCTGCTCCATCTTCATGAAGTCCGAGCGGGTGCGCCGCGCCTCGCCCTTGGCGCGCACCTGGCCGGCCATCTGGATCGCACCGCCATAAAGCAGGAACTTCTCGGTCAGCGTCGTCTTGCCCGCGTCCGGGTGCGAGATGATCGCGAAGGTGCGCCGCCGCGCGATTTCGGGCGGCAGGTCGGGGCGGTTGGTCTGGAGCGTGTCGGGCATGGGCCGGGATATAAGCGCGAGGGCAGGGGGCCGCAACGGCCAAGCGCCGGTCATGAAAGCGTCGCTTTGGCCGGGCCGAGACTCGTGTTAGGGTCGGAACATAACCGGAACATGTGTAGGGAGGAATGACCATGACGCTTCAGGACATCGCAGATGCGCTCGTGGACGGATGCAGGACCGGAAAGGAGCTGGAGAACCTCGACACGCTTTATCACCCGCAGGCCGTGTCGGTGGAAGCCGCCGACTATTCCGGCGCTGGCCGGGAGACGGTGGGCCTCGACGGGATCAAGGCCAAGCACGCCTGGTGGGACAGCGCGTTCGAGATGCACTCGGCCGATCTCGAGGGGCCGTTCCTGCATGGCGATGACCGCTTCGCCGTGATCTTCGAGATGGACGCCACCGAAAAGGCGACGGGCGAACGGATGCCCATGCGCGAGGTGGCGATCTATCATGTCGCGGACGGCAGGATCGTGCGGGAGGAGTTTTTCGGCACCGGGTGACCTTGGGACCTGCGTCGAACGCCATGGGGACCGGTCGGCGCTGGTCCTCCAGTCGGAGCGCTGCTATCTGCGGTGAAACGAACTGACAGGGAGGCCGGCATGGATCTGGGCATCAAGGGAAAGCGCGCGCTGGTATGCGCCTCGTCGAAAGGGCTGGGGCGCGGATGTGCCCAGGCGCTCGCAGAGGCAGGCGTCGATCTGGTCCTGAACGCGCGCGGCGCCGAGGCGCTGGAGGCCACGGCACAGGCGATCCGGGAGACCCATGGCGTCGAGGTGACGGCGATCGCCGCCGACATCACGACCGAGGACGGCCGCGCGCAGGTGCTTGCCGCCTCGGGCGAGGTTGACATCCTCGTGACGAATGCGGGCGGGCCGCCGCCGGGGCTCTGGTCCGACTGGGACCGTGACGATTTCATCAAGGCGCTTGACGCCAACATGCTGACGCCTATCGCGCTGATGACCGCGCTGATGCCGGCGATGATCGACAAGGGCTGGGGCAGGGTGGTCAACATCACCTCGCAATCGGTCAAGGCGCCGATCCCCGCGCTGGGCCTATCGAACGCGGCACGCACCGGTCTGACCGGGTTCGTCGCGGGCACGGCGCGGCAGGTCGCGTCGAAGGGCGTGAACATCAACAACCTGCTGCCGGGTTCGCACGCCACCGACCGCGCCACGGCGCTCGAATCGGCGGTGTCCAAGGCGCAGGACGTGTCGATGGACGAGGCGCACAAGATCCGGCTCCAGACCATCCCCTCGGGCCGCTACGGCACGATCGGGGAATTCGGCGCGATGTGCGCGTTCCTTTGCTCGCAGCACGCGGGTTTCATCGTCGGGCAGAACATCCTGCTCGATGGCGGCCAGACCAACGCCACGATCTGAGTGGTTTCGGCAAAGTGGGGCTGGGCCGCGGCAGATGCGCGGTCCTTCCCTTCGCCCTGCGATGTGCGAACCGGGCTTCTTGCCAGTCCGGTTCGGGCCTGCTACCTGCGAAACCCGATTGAAATGATCGGCCATTCACCCTGATGTCCACGCCCCCCCGCCTCGAGGTCGATGCCATCCGCTGCCAGTTCGATGGCCGCGAGGTCGTGCGGGACGTCTCGTTCTCGGTCAATGCAGGCGACATCCTTTGCCTTCTGGGGCCGTCGGGCTGCGGCAAGTCCACGGTGCTGCGCACAATTGCCGGCATCGAGAGGCAGGCGGCCGGGCGGATCGTGGCCGACGGGCAGGTCCTGTCGGACGGGCAGCTGCATCTGCCGCCCGAGCGACGGGGCATCGGCCTGATCTTTCAGGATTTCGCGCTGTTTCCCCATCTGACCGTGGGTCAGAACGTGGCCTTCGGCCTGAGCGGGAGCCGGGCGGAGGTGCGGGAGCGCGTCGGTGCCCTGCTGGCGCGTGTCGATCTGAAGGGCTACGCGGACAAGTCGCCGCACATGCTTTCGGGTGGCGAGCAGCAACGCGTCGCGCTGGCCCGCGCCATGGCGCCCCGCCCGCGCATCATGCTGATGGACGAGCCGTTCTCGGGCCTCGACAACCGACTGCGCGACGGGATCCGCGACGAGACGCTGGAAATCCTCAAGGAGGACGGCACGGCGGTTGTGCTCGTCACTCATGAACCCGAGGAGGCCATGCGCATGGCCGACCAGATCGCGCTGATGCGGGGGGGCGAAATCGTGCAGGTGGGCGCGCCCTATAACGTCTACAACGCGCCCTGCGATCGGGCCGCGGCAGCGTTTTTCAGCGATATCAACGTTGTGACCGGGACTGTCCGCGGCGCTCTGACGACGACGCCCTTCGGAGGGTTCCTCGCCCCCGGCTACCCTGACGGCAGCGTGGTCGACATCGTCTTTCGCCCCCAGCACGTGAAGATCGACTTCGACCGGAACGGGCGTGGGCCTAACCCCACGTCGCTCGACGGGGTGCCCGCGCGCGGAGTCGTGCGGCGTTCGCGCTTCATGGGGCATGAAAGCCTCGTGGAGTTCTGCATGGATTTCGACGACAGCATTCTCAGGGCCACGGTCCCCGGCGTGTTTCTGCCGAAACCGGGCAAGCCTCTTTGGCTGACCGTCCGGCGCGACCGCTGCTTCGTATTTCCGCATCGCGATTGAGGGCTGCCCGAGCGGATCGCCCCTTGCAGGCAGGGGGCGTGTGCATGTAAACCGCCCTCGCCCGAGCATTAGGGCTTTGATCTCCCGGGTTGCGACCATAGGTATGGGAGACAGATATCTGTCAGAAGCGGTGTGAGGTGCGCAATCCGCGCCGCAAAGGGAGACGAACATGCTCAACAATATCGGACCGGCAGGCCTCTTGCTGATCGCGATCGTGGTTCTCGTCCTGTTCGGGCGCGGCAAGATCGCAAGCCTCATGGGCGAGGTCGGCAAAGGCATCACCGCCTTCAAGAAGGGCGTGAAGGATTCGACCGAAGAGATCGAGAACGCCTCGGCCCAGACGGCAGCCGACGGCTCGGATGCGCGTGATGTCACGCCGCCCGCCGGCGCGCCGCGCGAACGCGACAACGCGTAAGCCGCCCCGGATCAGCCCGACCGTGCACCGGGGGACATCATTGAAAGGCGGCCGCCATGCCTGATATCGGCTGGATGGAGTTGCTTGTCATCGGCGTGGTCGCGCTGATCGTGGTAGGTCCCAAGGACCTGCCAGTGATGTTCCGTCGGCTCGGCCAGTTCACAGGACGCATCCGAGCCATGGCCCGCGATTTCCAGCGCGCCATGGACGATGCGGCCGACGAGACCGGCATGAGCGACCTTAACCGTGACCTTCGCAACGCTGCAAAATATACGCGCAACCCGGCCAAGGCGGGGACCGATGCGTTGAAGGACGCCTTCGGGGATATCGATCCCGACAAATACCCGGAAGGCAGTCACACGCGGGCCGCCGCCGAAAAGCGTGACACGGCCGCGAAGCAGGCGAAATCGAAGGCGGCCGAACGCAAGGCCGCCCGCGAGGCCGGCGATGCACCGGCGGAACCCGCCGAGGTCGCCCCCGTCGCCGAACCGGAGACGACGCAGGCCAAGCCCGCCTCCAAAACCGCGACCGAGCCCGTCGATGCGGTGGAGCGCACAGGAACGGACGCCCCATGAGTGTCGAGGACCGCATCGAAGACAGCTCCGCCCCGCTGATCGAGCATCTGGCGGAGCTTCGTACGCGGCTTATCCGCTCGGTCCTTGCTTTCGTCGTGGCGATGGTGGCCTGTTTCACCGTCGCGCAGCCGATCCTCGGCATCATCCAGCAGCCGCTGATCAACGTGCTCGTGGCCCGCGGCCAGAGCCCCGAGTTGATCTTCACCGCCCCGCAGGAGCAGTTCTTCGTGCTCGTGCGCATCTCGATCATCGCGGGCTTCGCGATCTCCTTCCCGGTGATCGCGCATCAGCTCTGGCGGTTTGTGGCGCCGGGGCTCTACGCCTCGGAAAAGGGCGCGATCCTGCCCTTCCTCTTCGCCTCGCCCGTCCTGTTCTTCATGGGCGCGTCCTTCGCCCATTACGTCGTCACGCCGCTTGCGATGAATTTCTTCATCGGCTTTGCCGACGCGATCCCGATGCTGACGAGCCTGGTTCTGGGCAACGAGCCGCCGCCCGTCTCCGAGAACACGAGGGAGCTGCGTACTGTCTTTCTCGGCTCGATCCGGGAATCGACCGACCTCGCGCTCAAGTTCATCTTCGCCTTCGGCTTCTGCTTCCAGCTGCCCGTTCTTCTGACGCTACTGGGCAAGGCCGGCCTGGTCAGCGCCGAGGGGCTGGGCAATGTTCGGAAATGGGCCGTGGTCGGCATCCTGACGCTTGCCGCGCTCATCACGCCGCCGGACGTGATCACGCAGCTGATCCTCTTCGTCGTGGTCTACGGGCTCTACGAAATCTCGATCCAGCTCGTCCGTCTGGTGGAGCGTCAGCGCAACCGCCGTCTGCGCGAGGAAGGCATCCTCGACGAAGACGAGGAGTACTGAGACCTCAAATGTCCGACGACGCGCTGAACCGGATTGCCGAGGCGCTGGAGCGTCTGCGCCCGCCCCCCGCCGCAGCGCCCGACTGGACGGCGGCCGAGGCCTTTGTCTGGCATGCCGATCCCGACCGGCTGGAACCCGTGGCACGGGTAAACCGGGTCGACCTGCCGCTCTTGTTGGGGATCGACCGGTCGCGGGACACGCTGTTGCAGAACACGCGCCAGTTCGCGAAGGGTCTGCCCGCAAACAACGCGCTTCTCTGGGGCGCACGCGGTATGGGCAAATCCTCGCTGGTGAAGGCCGTGCACGGCGCGGTCGCCGCCGAAACGCCGGGCCTTGTGCTGGTAGAGATGCAGCGCGAGGACCTGCCCACGATCGGGCGGCTCCTGCACCTGCTCCGCGAGGCACCCGTGCGGGTAATCCTGTACTGCGATGACCTGTCGTTCAGCCATGACGACCAGCACTACAAGTCGCTGAAGGCGGTTCTCGACGGCGGCGTCGAGGGACGGCCCGACAACGTCGTGTTCTACGCCACGTCGAACCGCCGCCACCTGATGCCGCGCGACATGATCGAGAACGAACGCGCCACCGCGATCAGCCCGTCGGAGGCGACCGAGGAGAAGGTGTCGCTTTCGGACCGCTTCGGCCTGTGGCTGGGCTTCCACCCCTGCGGGCAGGACGAATACCTTGCGATGATCGACGCATATTGCGCGGCCTACGGGGTAGAGGTCGCGCGCGAGACCCTGCGCGCGGAGGCCATCGAATGGCAGGCCACGCGTGGCGCGCGGTCGGGCCGGGTGGCGTGGCAGTTCTTCACCGATCTGGCGGGGCGCCACGGGGTCCGGCTCTAGCCGAACCAGCGGCGCAGCCTTGGGGTCGTTCCCTTGTTCCTCGCCTTCGGCTCAGGTCACGCTGCGGTGCGGTCGGCAACGGCGATACGCGCCTCGGCAGCGGCCATCACGCGGGCGGCGCGCCGGTCCATGACCCTTCGCCACAGGGGTGGAATCGTCGCCAGCATCGCCATGACGGGCAGGGACCACGGTAGGGTGGGCGCGCCCGTGTCCGCCGCCAGCTTCTCATAGCTCCGCTCCGGGTGGAGGTGATGTTCCGAATGGCAGGGTGCGTTCATCATCAGGTAGCTCGAAAAACCCCGCGGCGCGTTCCAGCTGTGATGCGGGCCGACCGGTTCGCGACGGCCCGAGGGCAGGGTCAGACGTTGCAGACCGTAATGCTGGATATAGTCCGACAGCAGGATCTGCATGCCCGTCAGCGCCCAGAGGCCGAGAAGGCAGGCAAGGCCTGCCGTGCCCGCGAGCGCCGTGGCGAGCAACGCCGTGATCGCCGCGCCGACCGTCCAGACCCAATAGGGGTTGAGCCGCGCCGCGCCGCGCTCGACCCGCGCCGCCTCCGCCGCCAGCCCGGCGCGGAAGCTGCCCACCCAGGCGCGTGGAAGGTAGCGCCAGAAGCTTTCGCCCGCGCGCGGCGTGTTGGGGTCGTACGGCGTCGCGACATGGCGATGATGCACCAGCCTGTGCGCCGAGACATGGTGTCCGAAGCCCATCGTGACATAGACCAGCGCGCCGAGGCCCGCGCGGAGGCGGCCCTTGCGGTGGATCAGCTCATGGGCGTTGGGGTGACTGACCTGCCCGATGAAAGAGGCGGTCGCGGCGAAAAGTGCGATCTTGTGCCCGAGGCCCATGCCGGGGCCCGAGAGCGCGACGAGGACGAGCGGCACGAGGGTGAGGTGGCCCAAGGCCAGCAGGACTGACAGGCGGTCGGGCCAACGGCTCACCGCCCCGGTGCTTCCCGCGGGCGGCGCGAGCAACCGGTCCATCAGCCCCGCCACGAGCGTCAGCCAGACAAGCGCCATCACGGCATACCCGCCCCAGAGCGTGGCCCCCAGCATCAGGAGCGTGAGCGGAACCAAAGTCACGATCCCATATCTGGCGATGACCGGCATGCTCGTTCTGCCTCTCGTTTGGTGCGAGCATAGCCGCGGGCGGGCCCTCGGGGAAGGGACGCGCACTTCCATCGCCCGGCGCGGCGTATTAGGTGGGTCGCATTGGTGAACGAAAGGCCCCTCCGCCCATGTCCTTCTTCCGCAAGCTCAAGGATCGCATGTTCAAATCCTCCTCCAGGCTCGACGAGGGGCTGGACGCGATCATCGAGGAGGGCGCGGGGGAGGCCGGTGAGGCAACCGAGGAGCATCGGGAGACGCCGGCAGAAACGCGGCCGGAGCCGGTTTCCGAAACAGGGCCCGAGCGTGTTCCCGAGCGCGAAGCCGAGCCCGCCCCTGCCACCGAGCCCGAGCCGCCGGCGTTTGCAGAGGATGAG
>CAZOBK010000083.1:0-4578 GCA_964578115.1 uncultured Roseicyclus sp. | reverse complement strand
CCCGAACCTGAGCCCGAACCTGAGCCTGAGCCGGAACCCGAACCCCAGCCCCAACCGGAACGCGCGCGGCCCGCGCTCGCGCCCGACCTGACGCCCGAGGCCCTGCGCCCCGGCGCCGGGGACAAGGCGCCCGCGCAGGAAGACGGAGGACGTCCGGGTCTGCTCGGCCGCCTGATGGGGCGCAGCCCCTCCGCTCCGCGCCGGGCGCTCGACGACGACATGCTCGAGCAGCTCGAGGAGCTTCTGATCAGCGCCGACATGGGCGTGGAAACGGCCATGCGCGTCACCGCCAACATGGCCGAGGGCCGCTATGGCCGGATGATGAGCGCCGCCGACATCAAGGAGCTTCTTGCGACCGAGATCGCGCAGGTGATGGAACCCGTCGCCCGTCCCCTGCCGCTCTATCCGAAGAAGCCGCAGGTGGTGCTGGTGGTGGGCGTCAACGGCTCTGGCAAGACCACGACGATCGGCAAGCTCGCCAGCCAGTTCAAGGCCGCCGGCAAGACCGTGGTCATCGCCGCCGGTGACACGTTCCGCGCCGCGGCCGTCGAACAGCTGCAGGTCTGGGGGGACCGCGCGGGCGTGCCCGTCCTGACCGCGCCGGAGGGCTCGGACCCCGCCGCGCTCGCCTTCGACGCGATGGGCAAGGCAGAAGCAGAGGGCGCCGACCTCCTGATGATCGACACCGCGGGCCGCTTGCAGAACCGCGCCGATCTGATGGAGGAACTGGCCAAGATCGTGCGCGTCATCCGCAAGAAGGACCCCGACGCGCCGCACAACACGATCCTCGTGCTGGACGCGACCACGGGTCAGAACGCGCTGTCCCAGGTCAAGACCTTTCAGCAGATGGCCGATGTCTCGGGCCTCGTGATGACCAAGCTCGACGGCACCGCGAAGGGCGGGGTGCTGGTGGCGCTCGCCGATCGTTTCGGCCTGCCCATCCATGCCATCGGCGTGGGCGAGCAGATCGAAGACCTTGCCCCCTTCGACCCCGAGGACTTCGCCGCCGCCCTTGTCGGGCTGGACCGCTGATCACGTCCCGGCCCGTGACGTGAGCGACTGGCTCATCTCCATCGAGGGGACCGAGGCGGGCGCGCGCGTGGCGCTGATCCTCGCGCTTTTGGCGGCGGTCCTTCATGCGATCTTCGGCGCGCTCCAGAAGGGGCGGCACGACCCGTTGCTGGCGCGTGGGGCCATCGATGCCGCCTACGGTCTGATGGCCGCACCCTTCGCTCTGTTCGTCGTGCCCTGGCCGGAACCTCACATGTGGCCGATCTTCGCGGGCGTCTTCGTCATCCATGCGCTCTACAAATGGGCGGTGTTGTCCGCTTACCGCCGCGGCGCCTTCACCGTGGTTTACCCGGTGATGCGGGGCACGGGACCGCTTTTCGCGGTGATCGGGGCGTGGCTTCTCTTCGGTGAAACCTTCAGTGGCATCCAGTGGCTGGGCGTGGCGATCCTGCTGGCGGGGCTCTACGGGCTCGCGCTTTACAACATGGCGCGGGTGACCGTTGCGCGTGAGACGTTGATCCCGGCGCTTTGGTTCGCAGTGCTTACGGGGCTGTTCGTGGCGCTTTACACAACCTTCGACGCCTACGGAATCCGGGCCACGGCCGATCCCTTCACATTCCTCGCGTGGTTCTTCTTCATCGATGGGCTGCTCTACCCGTTCCTCGCCGCAGCCTTCTACCGGCGCCTCGAGGACAAGCCCACGCTCGGTCCGCTGGCGTTCCGCGGGATCGTCGGCGGGCTCATAGCCTTCGCGAGCTTCGGCTCGATCATGCTGGCCACCCGGCTCGACCAGGTGGGCGAGGCGGCGGTGCTGCGCGAAACCTCAACGGTTTTCGCGGCGCTGATCGGCTGGCTGTTCCTCAAGGAACCGGTCGGCCCTGCGCGCGCGGCGCTCATGGGGTTGATCGCGGCGGGCGCGGTGATAGTTGAGTTGGGGGGATAGGGGACCGGCATGTCTGAAAAAGCGATCAATCCATGGCTGAAGTCCGGGCTGGAGCTCGGGCCCCCGATCCTGTTCTTCATCGCCTACATGCGGTTCCAGGACGCGAGCCTGAGTGTCGGGGGCACGCAGTACGACGGCTTCATCATCGTGACCGCGGCCTTCGTGCCGATCCTGCTGGCCTCCATCGCGATCCTGTGGAAGCTCACCGGCAAGATCAGCCGCATCCAGGTCTTCACCGCGCTCATGGTCGTGGTCTTCGGGGGCTTGACCGTCTGGCTCAACGACGAGCGGTTCTTCAAGATGAAGACGACGCTGGTCTACGGCTTCTTCGCCACCATGCTGGGCATCGGGCTTGTGCGCGGACAATCCTGGCTTCAGTTCCTGATGGGAGAGCTTCTGCCGATGCGGCAGGAGGGCTGGATGATCATGACAAAGCGGATCGCCGGCGCATTCGCCTTCATGGCGGTCCTGAACGAGATCGTCTGGCGCACGCAATCGACGGAGTTCTGGGTCACCTTCGAGACCTTCGGCCTGCCCGCTTTCCTCTTCGTGGTGTTCATGAGCCAGGCGCGCCTGATCGAGCGCTACGCGATCAACCCCGAGGCGGGCGAGGGCGGCCAGGGCGGCGGGGCGGACCGCCCTTAGGCTTGCGCAGTGATTTCGACGGGTCGGCATGGCCCTCGACCAGTTCCGGCATGCCGAGCTGGTCGGCCATGACGCGCGGGCGCACCTCCTCCACGGCGCCCTCTGCCAGCGTGCCCAGGCGGAAGGGTCCGTAGGAGACCCGGATCAGCCGGTTCACTTCGAGGCCGAGCGCCTGCATGGCGCGCCGGATCTCGCGATTCTTGCCCTCGCGCAGGCCGATCGTGAGCCAGGCATTCGCGCCCTGCTGCCGGTCGAGTGCGACCTGCATCGGCAGGTAACGGACGCCCTCGACCTCGATGCCTTTTCTGAGCGGTTCGAGCTGGGCCTCGTCCGGTGCGCCCTTGACGCGGACCCGGTACTTGCGAAGCCAGCCGGTGCTGGGCAGTTCCAGCTGCCGCTTGATCCCGCCATCATTGGTCAGAAGCAACAGCCCCTCGGACGTCAGGTCGAGCCGGCCAATGGTCATCACCCGGGGCATGCCCTCGGGCAGGGCGTCGAAAACGGTCTTGCGCCCCTTCTCGTCGGAGGCCGAGGTCACCAGCCCCGCGGGCTTGTGATAGAGCCAGAGCCGGGGCCGGTCGGGCGCTTCGACGGGCTTGCCGTCCACGGCGATCCGGTCGGCCGCAGTCACGTTGAGCGCGGGGCTGTCGATCCGCGCGCCGTTCACGCTGACGCGGCCCTCGGCGATCATGCGCTCCGCCTCGCGGCGCGAGGCGACCCCGGCGCGGCTCAGAACCTTGGCGATGCGATCTCCGTCAACCATGGCACCGCCCTAGCGGTTTGACAGCGCCGCGAAAAGCGCCAAGAGGGACGTCATGAGCGATTTTCGCGGTTTCATGGACGTGGCCCTCGAAGAGGCGCGCGCGGCAGCCAAGCGTGGAGAGGTCCCGGTCGGCGCCGCGATCGTGCGTGCCGGCGCGGTCATCGCACGCGCCGGCAACCGGATGCGCGAGTTGACCGACCCCACCGCCCATGCCGAGATGCTGGCCATCCGCGCGGCCTGTGCGGCGCTGGGCAGCGAGCGGCTGACCGGTTGCGATCTCTGGGTTACGCTCGAGCCCTGCCCGGCCTGCGCGGGCGCGATCGCCGCGGCCCGGCTCTCGCGGCTCTATTACGGCGCGTCCGATCCCAAGTCGGGCGGCGTGGCCCATGGGCCCCGGGTTTTCGACCACTCGCAGGCCCATTGGAAACCGGAGGTCTACGGCGGGATCGGCGAGGCGGAGGCCTCCGCGCTCCTGCGGGATTTCTTCGCGTCACGGAGGGGGTAGCGCGCGTCCTCGAGCCCCCGTTCCGGGAGCCGCTCGGACGCGCGCCCGGGGGCTCTGCCCCCCACGCGCCGCCGGCGCTCCCCCGGAGTTTTTCGCCAGGATGAAGGGACGCGAAGGGTTTCGTTAACCAAGGTCGATTAGAGATCGAGCTGCGCCGGTAGCTGGAGAGCGACCCGGCGTCCAGGGTGAAGCCCCCTGATCCGGTTGCGGTCCGCGGCTCATGGATACGGCCGGGTCAGGGGCGTGAGCCCTGTGCCTTCATCCTGGCAGAAAACCTCCCGCCGGAGGCATGATCGAGCCCGTCCCGGAACGGGGCGGGCGAGGCAAAAGGCGTATGCCGAAGGCGTTCCTTCTGGATCAACCTGAAATGATCGGAAAACTGCGCGGAAGGCCTGTAAGCCGGATTCTGTCCCGGGGGTTGCCCCCCTTGGATGACCATTCCTCTGGACGCCCCGTTGCCGGAACGCCTCGAGCTGCCAACCCGGACCGCGGGGGTGAAGCGCCCCATGATGCGGTCCCTATTCGGCATTGCTCCCGGTGGGGCTTGCCATGCCACCCCCGTTGCCGGGGGCGCGGTGGGCTCTTACCCCACCGTTTCACCTTCGCCCTGCATGCAAGGCGGTCTGATCTCTGTGGCGCTTTCCGTCGGATCGCTCCGCCCGGGCGTTACCCGGCACCGTTGCTTCAGGGAGTCCGGACTTTCCTCGAACC
>CAZOBK010000082.1:0-12309 GCA_964578115.1 uncultured Roseicyclus sp. | reverse complement strand
CACGCACATGATGATCACGCACATGATGATCACGCCCACGATGACCACGCACATGACGATCATGACCATGACGACCACGCACATGATGACCATGGACACGAAAATCACGCCCATGGTGACCACGATCCGCACGCCTGGCTCTCGCCCGAGAACGCGCGCATCTGGCTGAACCTCATCGCGGCCGAACTGTCGGCGGCAGACCCGGACAATGCCGGGGCCTATTTCGCCAACGCGGCCGCCGCGCGCGCGGAGATGGAGGCCCTGCAGGCCGAGGTCGACGCGATGCTCGACCCCGTGCGCGGCGGGCGTTTCATCGTCTTCCACGACGCCTACCAGTATTTCGAAAGCGCCTTCGACTTTCCGGCATCGGGCGCGATTTCCATCAGCGACGCCACCGACCCGAGCCCGGCGCGGATCGCCGAGATCCAGTCCCGCATCCGCGAGGAAGGGGTCAATTGCGTCTTGGCGGAGCCACAGTTCAACGCCGCGCTTGTCGCCACCGTGCTCGACGGAACCGATGCGAACACCGGAGTGATCGACCCGCTCGGCGCGGAGCTTGCGCCCGGCCCCGATCTCTACCCTCAGGTGATCCGCAACATGGCGACGACGCTCTCGGACTGCCTTTGACCAGGTAGACGGGTCCGCGCGAGTTCAAGAGCGCCCCAGACCTCATCGGTCGCAACCTGCTGTTCCCGGACCGGAATTGCGGGTTATCATCCACCGACAACCGCGCGTCGGGCGGGTTCCAGCCCCCGACCGGCGCGCCCAAGCCGGGAGAATGCACGATGAAGGAACCGCGACTGGAGGCCGTCTACGGCGCCGACACCCCCGAAAAGGCCGAAGCGGCCTATGACGGATGGGCCAGCGACTATGACGCCGATCTCATGACCATGGGATACCGGCTGCCATGGCATTTCGCGGCCTGCGTGCTG
This sequence comes from uncultured Roseicyclus sp., assembly GCA_964578115.1. Classification (GTDB taxonomy): domain Bacteria; phylum Pseudomonadota; class Alphaproteobacteria; order Rhodobacterales; family Rhodobacteraceae; genus Roseibacterium. The sequence goes on along the minus strand of CAZOBK010000082.1, from coordinate 11,377 downwards.
AGGCACATCCCGTTCAGCACGGGGCCTGTCCTCGACGCCGGGTGCGGCACGGGGCTTCAGGTGGAGCCGCTTCATCTTCTGGGCTGGCGCGGGTTCACGGGGCTCGACCTGTCCACCGAGATGATGGAAGTCGCCCGCTCCAAAGGGCTTTACGACGACCTGCGTCAGGTCATGCTCGGCGGCGAGTTGCCCTTCGGGACGGACAGCTTCGGAGCGTCGTTCTGCGTCGGCACGATGACCCCGGGGCACGCGCCCATCGAGACGCTGGACGAGCTGATCCGCGTGACGCGGCCTGGCGGGTTCATCGCCTATTCCCTGCGCCACGACGCGGGCCAGATCCCCCATTACCTGTCCTACCCCAAGATGTTGCTGGACGCCGGGCGTATCCGGTCGGTCTTCGACAGCCCCGAGTTCGCGACGATGCCCTTGGGCGAGCCATCGGTTCGCAACCGCGTCCATATCTGCGAAGTCATGCCCTGAGCCTGCCCGCCGGACGAAGGACCGGCCGCGAGGCAATCCGCACAGCGGACAGCTCACTCCGCCGCTTGCGCGAGGACGACCGGCGCGACACTTGGCGTGGCAGCCGGTTCCGGAGCGCGGGCATAGACCAGCCGGAACGCGGCAGGCGTGAAATAGAAGCTGACGATCGACGACAGCAGCACGCCGCCCGCCACGGCCATCGCGAAGGGCGGCCAGAAGCCGCCACCCGCGAGGATCAGGGGCAGAAAGCCGCCCACGGTGGTGATCGTGGTCGACACGATATGCCGCGAGCTGTCCATGACCACGCCCGTCATCGCCTGCGGATCGCCGGCGGCGGCCTCCGGGCTGTCCTGCAGGGAGGTCATGATGATGAGGGCCGCGTTGATCGACACGCCGATCGACCCGATCAGGCCGATGATCGCGTTGATCCCGAAGGGAAAGTCGAAGACGGCGAGCGCAAGCATCGAGAGGCCGGCGGAAAGGCCGCTGACCGCCAGTGCGACCGCGGCAAGGCGGAAGGACCGGAAGGTCATCACCACCAGCGCGATCGACAAGGTGACGATCAGGCCCAGCGGCGCAAGCAGGTTGTCGAGGGTCGAGGACCGCGCGTCGCTGTCCCCGCCGATATCGAGCCGGTAGCCCGCGGGCAGGACGAAGCCCTGCGTCGCCATCGCCGCGCGAACGCCGGCCAGCGCCTCCTCGGGCAGCACCCCGCGTGAGAGAAACCCCTGCACGGTGTTCACACGCTCGCCGTTGCGGCGCGTGATCGTCCCCTGGCCGGGCTCCAACCGCATCTGCGCAATGGCCGACAAGGGCAACGCGGGATAGGCGCCCGTCGCCGCTATGGCCGCCGCGCCTGCGGGAAGAAGCCCCAGATCGGCCACCGCCGCCGGATCGGCGCGGAGCGGGTCGCCGAGGCGCACGCGGATCGGCAGCGCCTCGGTTCCCTCCACGAGAGAGCCGCCGGTGCGCCCGACAAGCGCGACCTCGAGCTGTCCCGCGATATCGGAAAGGCTGAGGCCGAGCCGACGCGCCTCGGCCTCATCGACATCGAAGACCACTTTGGGGGCGCCTTCGGTGATCGAGGCCCGCGCCAATGTCACGACGTCCTGTTCTGACATCAGGCGGCGCAGGCGCGCGCCTTCCTGTCGCAAGACGGCGATATCCTGTCCAACGATCCGTAGCTCGACCGGGGCCTCCACGGGCGGGCCCTGCACCAGACCGCGCACCAGAACCTGCGCCTCGGGCGCGAGCGTGGGCAGGCGGCGTTGCAGGTCGCGCAGGATGGTTTCGGTGGCCGCGGGCGATGCCGTCCGGATCAGGGCGTGGGCAAAGCCCGGCGCACCGTCCCGGCCGGTCGAGATATTGTAGTAGAAGGCCGGCGCGGAACGGCCCAGAACCCACGTCACGCTCTCGATGCCCCGGGTCTCGGCCAGCGCCCGGTCCAGCCTTGCCACGACACCACGGGTGGCGTTGAGGGCGCTGCCCGGGGCCAGATCGATCTCGATGGTGAACTGGTCGCGGTCGACGCCCGGAAAGAATTGCGCCGTCAGGAACGGCAGGCTTGCGAAGCCCAGCACCGGCAGCACCAGCGCAAGCGCGATGGACCGGATCGGGTTGCTCACCGACCAGCGCAGCGAGGCGGCGAATGCCCGGCCAAGCGCCCCGGATGCAAGTCCGCCCGACCGAGCGCCAACGGGCAGCACCCAACCCGCGATCGCCGGGGTGATCGTGATCGCCACCACGAAGGACCAGCCCAGCATGATCACCACCGCAAGCGCGATGGACCCCACGAAATCCCCCGCCGGTCCCGGCAGCAGGATCATCGGCGTGAAGCTGAGTGCCGTCGTCGCCGTGGACGCGAAAAGCGGCATGGTCAGACGCCCGACACTGTCGGCGACGGCGCGCGCACGCGGCACGCGGTTGCGCAGGCGCCGCGCGATTTCGTCGGTCATGACGATGCCGGCATCGACCAGCAGGCCCAAGGCGACGATCATGCCCGTCACGCTCATCTGGTGGATGGGCAGGCCGATCGCGTTCATCGTGGCAAGGCTCGCAAGGCTGACCACGGGCAGGATCACAGCCACGATCACCGCCGCACGCAGGCCCAGCGTGACGAATAGAACGGCCACGACGAGGCCGACTCCAAGGGCCATGTTCGAGCCAACTTCGGCCAGCCGCTTGGCGGTGTAGGTCGACTGGTCGAAGACCAGCTCGGCCGCCATGCCCGACGGCAGGGTGGCCTCGAACCGGGCCAGCGCGTCGCGAATGCCGGCGGCCCAGATATCGACCTGCAGGCCGTCCTCCAGCTTAGCAGCGACAAGCACGGCCGGTTGCCCGTTCCTCAGCGCCATTTCGGACATGGGCAGACGCGGGCCGCGCGCGATGCCTGCGATATCCCCCAGCCTCAGCGTCGTGCCATCCGGCCCCTCGCGCAGCACGATGGCTTCCAGCCGGGCCAGCGTCTCGATCTCGCCCGTCACCTCGATGACAAGCTCGTCGGAGGCGCCGGTGACCTCGCCCGCGCGGAGTTTCGCATCCGCCGCCTGCACGGCCTGGGCGACGGAGGCGGCACTCAGGCCCAGCGCCATGGCGCGGTCGGGGTCGAGGGTGACTGTGATCTCCTCCTCGGGCAGACCGTAGAGGGACACGACGCTGGTCCCCGGCACGTTGCGCAGAACGTCGCCCAGCGCCTCGCCATAACGCCCGACCAGCGTCATGGGCACGGCCAAGCGCTGCGGCGTCAGGGCGACGATCGCGCCAAAGGCCCCGGCGCCGTCCGTGTCGAGCTCCGGCGCTCCCGCACCTTGCGGCAGACGCGGCACGGTATCGGAAAGCGCATCGCGGATATCGGTCCAGGCGCGTTCGATCTCGGGTTCCGCCAGCGTTTCCACAAGGTCGATGGAGACAAGCGAGATGCCCGTCGCCGAGGTGCTTTCGATGACGTCGATCTCGGCGATCTCTCGCAGGGCCTCCTCGATTTCCGCGGTGACGAGCGCCTCCACGCGGGCAGGCTCCGCGCCGGGATACGGGGTCGTGACGGTGGCGAAGAGATTGGTGATGGTGGGGTCTTCCTGCCGCCCGATCGACAGGAGCGCCGAGACCCCCGCCGCGACGACCACCAGAAGCGCCAGCGCGACGATCCGGGGCTCGCGCCACGTGAGGTTGCCCAGCCGCGCCGGCATCACTCCGCCCCCGTCAGAAGGACGACCTCACCCGGCACGACGCGATGCGTGCCGCCGGGCAGAAACAGTGCGCCATCCGCGAAGCTGCCGCGCACGAAGGCCCGGTCGCCGTCGAGATGCAGGATTTCGACCGCCTCCGTTGCGATGGTGGCGCGCGCCGCGTCGCCCGGTTCCGCAATCAGGATGGTCCACGTCCCCCTCGGGCCCTGCCACAGGGCCGAAAGGGGAACCCATGCGCCGGTGATCGCGCGCGTCTCGGTCAACAAGACCTCACCGGTGGAGCGCGCGGGCGGCGCCTCGGCCTCCGGCGCAACGTCGAAGAACGCCAGCCGGCTGCGCGTCGCCGCATCGAGTTCAGGCGATAGCTCCGCCAGACGCGCCTCAAGACCTCGACCGCCGGTCATAATTTCGACGCTCTGTCCCGGTTCCAGCGTATCAGCCAGCGCGGGATCGATGGCCACGCGGAAACGGGCCGGTCCGGCCTCCAGCAGCGTCGCGATGGGCGCACCCGGCCCCGCGACGGCGCCCGCGTCAAGCAACCGCGCCGCAATGATGCCCTCGAAGGGCGCAAGCGCCTCGGCCTTTGACACGCGCACGTCGATAGCGGCAATCCCCGCATCTGCCTCGGCCAGCGCGGCCTCCAGTTCCGCCAGCCGGAGCGAGGTCTCATCGACGCGCTGCCGCGTCACGTGCCCCTCCGACAGCAGGCTCTCCTGCCGCGCATTGGTGCGCCGCGCCAGTTCCGCCTGCGCCATGAGCGCGCGGCGCGACGCGGCCAGCCGGGCGCGCTCGGCCTCCAGCAGACGCGTGTCGAGCCGCGCGATGACAGCACCCTCGGCCACCACGTCGCCTTCGCGCACGCTGACCTCGGCGATGGTCCCGCCCTCCTCGAAGCCGAGCGCGACCTCCTGCGCCGCTTCGAACTGCCCGGTGAAGCGCCGGGTCACGGTCAACTCGTCGATCATCTCGATGCTGCGCGGCGCCACTGTGGTCGGCGGCGCGGGTTCCGGCCCCGCCGCCTGCGGCGTGCGGTCCGACAGCGCGGCATAGCCGGCCGTCCCGGCCGCCACCGCCATGCCGATGAAGAGAAGGGTCACCGCGACGCGACCCAGACCGGAAACGAGCCCGCGGATACGTGACCGCGCCGAAGTGTGTGATACCGTCGCCATGACCATGCCGCGCTGGAAAGGGTGCGAAGTTAGTGTCGCTTACATATGTAAGTGTCGCTAACTTAGTCAAAGGAAAATGTCAGAGATACCAACATGAGGCTTCCAAGCACTTGATAGAAGTGAAGAAAAATTACCACCATGGGCACCTGAAGGATCAACTTCTGGAGGCCGTGAGACAGCTTGTCGAGGAGAAAGGGCCTGATTCCTTCTCCATCGCCGAGGCGTGCCGGCGTGCCGGCGTCAGCACCGCCGCCCCCTACAAGCACTTCAAGGACCGCGACGAGATCCTGCATGGCGTCATTCTGGGCGCGATGCACCGGATGGGCGAGGCAATGGAGGCCGCCGCCAGCGCGCATCCCGCACAATCTCAGGAGCGGATCGTCGCGCTCGGCAAGGCCTATATCGACTTCGCGCGCGCCGAGCCCGGCATGTTCGCGCTGATGTTCGGGCTGACCGGCGGCCACGGGGAGGACCCGGCCCTGACCGAAGAGGGACAGGCCAAGTTCGAGATCGTGTGCCGCGTCGTGGCCGACCACCTGAGCCTGCCGCCGGATGATCCGGAGGTGACCGCGCGTGCCTATGCGCTGTGGTGCGCGGTGCATGGGCACGCCTTCCTCGTCCTTGACGGCAAGGCCGACAAGACCAAGATCAGCGTGGATGAGGACGGGTATCTTCGACTTGTGGCGAACGCCTACCTGCCCCCGGTTGCCGGTGGGTCCTGACCGGGGCGCGGCCGTCCCGGGCGGCTGGCGATGCCATGTCCGCCGGTCCGAGCGCCCATGACGTGGCTGGCACGCCTGCGGGTCGGCGGGATCGCCGCGATCCTGATCCTCGCCGGAATCGGGAGCCTGCTGCTTGCACCCCGTGGCGGCGAGACACCGACAGCACCCGAGGCCGAACCGGGCGCGGTTATCGAGGCGCTGGTGGCATCGCTGGACGACGGCCCCGCCGGTGCAATGTCGGGCCCGTGGGACCTTGCGCTGCCGCGCGATTACGGCGCGCATCCCGACGCGCCGGCCGAGACATGGAGCGTCGTGGCGCATCTGACGGACTCCGAAGGCCGGCCGCTGGCCGTCAATCTCGTGCTGACCCGGGTCGGCCGCACGCGCGGCGACGATGCAGCGGCGACGCCCTGGGGTCCCGGTCCGATCCATATCGCGCAGGTCACGATCAACGCCGCCGACCCGGGCCTGCGCGCCGCAGAGGAACGCATCAGCCGCGCGCACGGGGCAGCGGGCCATGATGCGGCTTCAGGCGAGATATGGCTCGACGACTGGACGCTCGCCTACGGAACCGATGCGCTGGACCTGACCCTGCGCCTGTCGGATCACCTGCTCCGGCTGCGGCTGGAGCCCCGCAAGGCGCCGCTTGCGCCCACCGGAGAGGAGACCGCAGGCCCGCGCGGCTTCGCGATCCCGCGGCTTGAGGTGGTCGGAACCGTCGAGACGGCCGGCACGACGACCGCGCTCAGCGGGACCGCGTGGCTCGACCGGCTCTGGGGCGAGATACCCCTTCCCGGCGGACCGCTGGTCCGGGATCGTCTGGTGCTGCACCTGGCGGACGGGGCGGAGCTGTCGCTTCTGCGGACACGACGGCGCGACGGGCGTGGTATCGCCACGATAGACGGCGTTCTGGTGGGGCCGGACGGCGGTGCGACACTGCTCGAGGACGCGACCGCCGACCTGACGGCAGGCCCACTGCAGGAGGGCAGCGCGATGCCGGTATCATGGCGCATTGTCGGCGCAGGTCTGGACCTGCGGCTCACGCTTCGGGGCGCATCGGGGAAGGAGGATTTCGCCCTGCCCGTCCGGATCGGTCAGCTTGCCGTGGAAGGCACGCGGCAGGGCATGTCGGTTGAGGGCGCCGGCACGATCCTTTTGTCCGGGGGTGACGGCACATGAGGGCGCGCGCGGGTCTCGCGATCGCGGCCTGCCTGCTGTCCGCCGCGTGCCAGGAGGAGGGCGCGGACTACCGCTCGGACACAGGGGTGGTGCCGATCACCGAACAGCGCCCCGGCGATCCGGAGGCCGGTTACGCCGCGCTGGTGAACGCGCCCTATGTGTCCTGCGGCGTGCCCCATGACGCCTTCACCCGCGCGGTGCCCGAGACCGATCCCGCCGACCTTCTGCCCGGGCGCGAGGGGCTGAATGCCGCGCTGCCCTATGCCTTCACGGCGCACGAGAATGCCGACGGCGTCACGGTCGTGTCATCCAACTGCCTGACCTGTCATGCGGCGCATATCGAGGGGGAGTTGATCGTCGGCCTTGGCAACGAGTTCGCCGACTTCACGCAAGATCCCCGCCGCCTCGTGCTGCAATCGGGCAATTTCGTTCGGGGGGATGCCGAAACCCGCGCCTGGGAACGCTGGGCCGACCGGGTGGACGGGATCGCGCCCTACATCCAGACGGCCACCGTCGGCGTGAACCCGGCCACCAACCTGACCTGGGCGCTGATGGCGCATCGCGACCCCGAGACGCTGGAATGGTCGACCGAGCCCCTGATCGAGCCGCCACAGGCCGAGCCCCTGCCGATCAGCGTACCGCCCTGGTGGGGGATGCGCGAGAAGGAGGCGATGTTCTACACCACGATCGGGCGCGGCGATCATTCGACCTTCATGCTGCTGGCCTCGATGCTCTGTGTCGACAGCTTGGAAGAGTTCGAGGCGGTGGACGCCTATGCCGACGACATCCGCGCCTATATCGCCGCGCTCGAGGCGCCGGCCTACCCCCATACCATCGACGCGGACCGCGCAGCACTCGGCGCCGCGATATACGCGCGCGGCTGCGCCACCTGTCACGGGGGTCAGGGGACCGATTATCCCAACCTCGTGGTCCCGCTGGACGAGATCGGGACCGATGCGGCCTACGCGACGGCGGCCACGGACGGCTCCCGCGACCGGTTCTACGAGTGGATCGCGCGCTCGCCCTATGGCGATGCCGAAAGCGCCGCCCCGGCTCCGGGATACATCGCCTCGCCGCTGGACGGGATCTGGGCCACGGCGCCCTACCTGCACAACGGGTCGGTCCCGAACCTCGAGACGCTGCTGTCGCCCGAGGACCGGCCGCGCTACTGGCGCCACGTGCTTCCGCGCGCATATGACCGGGAGGCCGTGGGCTGGCGCTTCGAGGCGCTCGATGAGGGGCAGGCGGCGGAGCCCGACCCCGAGCTGCGCCGGCGCATCTACGACACCACGCGCCACGGCTATGGCAATGGCGGGCATGTCTATGGCGCGGACCTCTCGGCGGCGGAGCGGGCGGCGCTGATCGAGTATCTCAAGACGCTCTAGGCCGGCGCATACGGCGACTTGCGGAGCGAGGGGGTTTCACCCCCTCGCGCTCCTCCGCGTATTTTTGGAAAGATGAAGGGGATGGGTGCGCACGGCGGTGTCAGACCCGGATGAGCGGCACGTCGCGCCCCGTTTGCAGGGCGGGGACCTGACGCCGGGCGGCCGCCACGCGGTCGAGGTCCAGATCGAGCACTGCAAGGCCGGGCGCCTCGCGGCCCAGATCGGCCAGGACCGTCCCCCAGGGGTCGATGGCCACCGCGTGGCCCCATGTCTCGCGCCCGTCCGCGTGGTGGCCGGCCTGTGCTGCGGCCAGGACAAAGGACCCGGTCTCGATGGCGCGGGCGCGGAGCAGCACCTCCCAATGGGCGCGGCCGGTGGGCACGGTAAAGGCGGACGGAATGAAGATGAGGCTCACGCCTTCCTGTCCGTAGCGGCGATAGAAATACGGGAAGCGCAGATCGTAGCAGATCGACAGCCCCCATGGCCCCCATGGCGTGTCGAGAACCACCGCCGCCTCGCCCGGGACGAAGCGCTTGGATTCACCGATGGGCGCCTGCCCCTCGATGGCGACGTCGAAGAGATGCACCTTGTCATAGGTGGCTCGGATCGTGCCCTCGGCATCGATGACGGCGGAGTGGTTCAGGAAGCGCCCGTCCGGCGCGAGGACGGGGGTGGAGCCGATGTTCATCCACATCGCGTGTTTCGCGGCAAGCTCCCGGCAGGCGGCGATGAACGGGTCGGCGCCGGCCCCGACCACCTGTGTCCGTGCGACCTCGGCGTTGCGGTTCATCAGCCCCGCAACCTCCGGCAGGCACAGAAGCTCCGCCCCCTGCCCCGCCGCCTGCGCCGCAAGCTCCGACACCGCGGCAATGTTCACCTCGTGCGTGTCGCCCGAGCACATCTGCGCCAGAGCCGCGCGGAGCGTTGGGCGTTGCGGCTCAGGCACGGTCGCTCAGCGTGCGCGCGACGGCATCCTTCCAGCCGGCATAGCGCGCCTCGCGCGTGGCTGCGTCCATCTGCGGGGTGAAGGTGCGATCGACCGACCAGCCCTGCGCGAACTCGTCGAAGCCGGGATAGACGCCCGCGCGCATCCCCGCGACCCAGGCCGCGCCGAGCGCCGTGGTCTCAAGCACCTTGGGCCGGTCAACCGGCGCGCCGAGGATGTCGGCGAGAAACTGCATCGTCCAGTCGGACGCCGTCATGCCGCCATCGACGCGCAGCACGTTCGACCCGCCCGCGCCCTCCCAGTCGGCGGCCATCGCCTCCCACAGATCGCGGGTCTGGTAGCCCACGGATTCGAGTGCCGCCCGCGCGATCTCGGCCGGGCCGGAATTGCGCGTCAGACCGAAGATCGCGCCGCGGCAGTCGGGGTCCCAGTAGGGTGCGCCGAGACCGGTGAAGGCCGGCACGAGGTAGAGCGACTGCGACGGGTCGGCGGTTTCGGCAAGGCTCTGGCTTTGCGCGGCGGTCTTGATCATCTGCAGCCCGTCGCGGAGCCATTGGACCACCGCGCCCGCGATGAAGATGGAGCCTTCCAGCGCATAAGTGGCCTTGCCGTCGAACTGGTAGGCGATGGTGCCGAGCAGGCGGTTGCGGCTTTCGACCAGCGTGTCGCCGGTATTCAAAAGCGCGAAACAGCCCGTGCCATAGGTCGATTTCAGCATGCCGGGGTCAAAGCAGGCCTGCCCCAGCGTCGCCGCCTGCTGATCGCCCGCCACGCCGAGGATCGGGATCGCATCGCCGAACAGCGCCTTCTCGGCGGTTCCGAAATCCGCGCCGGTGTCCAGCACCTCGGGCAGGAGGCTCGCGGGGATGTTCAGAAGCTTCAGGATGTCATCGTCCCAGCGCGCCTCCCGGATGTTGTAAAGCAGAGTGCGCGCCGCGTTGGTGGCATCCGTGACGTGCCGCTTGCCGCCCGTCAGCTTCCAGATCAGCCAGCTGTCGATGGTGCCGAAGGCGAGCTTGCCGGCCTCGGCCCGTTCCCGCGCGCCGTCCACGTTGTCGAGAAGCCAGGCGAGTTTCGAGCCCGAGAAATACGGGTCGAGCAGCAGGCCGGTCTTCTGCTGCACCATCGGCTCATGGCCGTCGCGGCGCAGCGCAGCCGTCATCGAGGCCGTGCGCCGGTCCTGCCAGACAATGGCGTTGTGCAAGGGCGCGCCGGTCTCGCGGTCCCAGAGGACCACGGTCTCGCGCTGGTTGGTGATGCCGATGGCCGCGATGGGGCCCGGCGCCTTGAGGCGCGCCGCGCGCACGGTCGAAAGCGTGGTGGCCCAGATGACCTCCGGGTCATGCTCCACCCAGCCCGAGGCCGGGTAGATCTGGGCGAATTCTTCCTGCGCTGTGGCGATGGGGGCCATCGCTCCGTCGAAGACGATGGCCCGTGTCGATGTGGTGCCCTGATCGATGGCCAGGATCTGTGTCATTGCGCGGTCTCCCTCCCTTGCGGACCCGACCCTATCGCCCCTGTCACGGGGGGCAAGCTACTCCGCGGCTCGCGCGGCCCGGGCATCGGCCATGAAGGCATCGAGAGCGGCGATTTCATTCCCGGTCAGCCTCAGGCCAAGCTTCGAGCGGCGCCAGATCACATCCTCGGCCGTGCGGGCGTATTCGCGCGCCATGAGCCAGCGCAGTTCCACCTCGGTAAGCGTGGCGCCGAAGGCGCGGCCGAGATCATCGGCGGTCTTGGCGTCGCCGAGGATCGCCCGCGCCTCGGTCCCGTAGGCCCGCGCGAGGCGGCGTGCCCAGCGGTCGGACAGGAACGGGTAATCCGCACGAAGCCCTGAGACGAGATCGTCGAAGCCGTCGACCGCGAAATCCCCGCCGGGAAGCGTCACGCCCGCCGTCCAGTCGCCCCGCGCCTTGGGGAAGGACGGCGCCAGTTTCGCCAGCGCCGCTTCGGCCAGCCGCCGGTAGGTCGTGATCTTGCCGCCGAACACGTTGAGCAGCGCCGCGCCGGTGTCATCGAGCGACAGCACGTAATCCCGTGTCGCCGCCGTGGCCGAGCTTGCCCCGTCATCGTAGAGCGGCCTGACGCCCGAGTAGGTCCAGACGACATCCTCTGCGGTCAGGGTGCGCGCGAAATACTGGCTTGCGAACCGCAGGAGGTAGTCGCGTTCCTCGGGCGTGCAGACGGCGGTTCCGGGCGGGCCCTGATGTTCCTGATCCGTGGTGCCGATCAGGGTGAAATCGGTCTCGTAGGGGATCGCGAAGATGATCCGCCCGTCGGTGCCCTGGAAGAAATAGCACTTGTCGTGATC
>CAZOBK010000081.1:0-12318 GCA_964578115.1 uncultured Roseicyclus sp. | reverse complement strand
GATCTTCCAGGTCGCCGATTACGGACTGGTCGCGGACCTGTTCGACGCGGTGCCGGAGCTGACGTCAAAGCTCTGACACATCGGACAACGCGAAATGCGGCCCGCCCGGCACCGCCGTGGCGGGCCTTTTCGTCACCGGGTCTCGAGGACACGGGCCAGGGCCACGGCAGCCTTCTGATGCGCCTCGGGGCTCGGCAGGATGCGTGCGGCGGCCATGGGCCCCTTCACGGGCTTTCCCTGCGCATTGGGCACCGCCACCACGCTGAGGGATGCCGCCTGCGGCACCACCTCCTCAAGCATGTCGCTCGTGATGAAAAGCGGCTCCTCGCCCAGACCGCCCCGGGACTCCCCCGACTGCGGTGCGCGACAGGACAGCCACAACAGATGCACCGGCGCCGGGACATCCGACAGGAATCGTTGCATCCGGGCCAGCCACGCCAATCGCAACTCGTGGCGCACGATGGCGAAGCGGTCGGGCGACAGGGTCCTGAGGTGATCGAGCATGTGTCGCGTGAAGTGAAACTCCGTGAAATCCACGTCGCGATAGATGGTGCGCAGCATGGCGGAGGCGCGGACGAACCTGTCGTTCCGGCGCGGATGCACGGTATAAAGACGGTTGCTCAGGTTCTGGGCGCCCTGAACCTGCAGCACGATGGCGGTCGCGGCGCGACAGGCCTCGGCAATCGCCGGGTCGTTCAGCACCACGTCCAACCCGCCACCCGCGACGCCCATGTTGATCACCGGCACCGTCAGGCGGTCGGCCAGACGGCCCGGGTAGGGTTCGGCCACGAAGCGCCCGAAGGTTTCCGTGCCGCCCAGGCACAGGACATGCGCGCGCGTCGGATCGCCGCCGGGGGCGCGAAACCGTAGCGCGGAACCCGGGTACGACACCGTTGGATGATCGGGCGCCACGGCGCCGCGCGTCTCGAAACTCATGCGACCGCTCGATACCTCGTTTGTCGGGCGGGACCATCGCGACCAGCCGCTAAGGAAAAGCTAAACCTCTGATTTTCTGAAACTTGAAGGGTTGCCCGGCCGTGCACGGCGCGCCGCTTTGGCGCGGTCAGACCGCTTGTGCGCTGTCGCGCAGCAGGCCTATTGTGCGCAAGCCAGCGGAAGTGAAAGGACGGTTATGGAGATCAAGTCGATCGGCATCGTCGGTGCAGGCCAGATGGGCAACGGCATCGCGCATGTTTGCGCGCTGGCGGGCTATGACGTCATCATGACCGATATCAGCCAGGAGGCACTGGACAGTGCCGTCTCGCTGATCGATCGGAATCTTGCCCGGCAGGTGGGGCGCGGCAAGATCATGGAAGACGCGAAATCCGAGGCGATGGGGCGCATTCGCACCACGCTGAAGCTTGCCGATGTCGGGCCGAGCGACCTGATCATCGAGGCCGCGACGGAGCGTGAGACGGTCAAGACCGCGATCTTCGAGGACCTGCTGCCGCATCTGAAACCCGAGACGATCCTGACCTCGAACACCTCGTCCATTTCCATTACACGGCTGGCCAGCCGAACCGACCGGCCCGAGCGCTTCATGGGATTCCACTTCATGAACCCGGTGCCGGTGATGCAGCTGGTGGAACTGATCCGGGGCATCGCCACGGACGAACCCACCTTCAAGGCCTGCAAGGCCGTCGTCGACCGCCTGGGCAAGACGGCGGCCACGGCCGAGGATTTCCCGGCCTTCATCGTCAACCGCATCCTGATGCCGATGATCAACGAGGCCGTCTACACCCTTTACGAAGGCGTCGGATCGGTCGAATCGATCGACCAGTCGATGAAGCTGGGCGCCAATCACCCGATGGGGCCGCTGGAACTTGCCGATTTCATCGGGCTCGACACCTGCCTTGCCATCATGAACGTGCTGCATGACGGGCTGGCGGACACCAAGTACCGCCCCTGCCCGCTGCTGACGAAATACGTCGAGGCGGGATGGCTCGGCCGCAAGACCGACCGGGGCTTCTACGATTATCGTGGAGAGGTGCCGGTGCCGACCCGCTGAAGCGGGCTATGCGTCCGGGTCGTGCTTGAGCGACAGCGTGCGCTCGCGCAGCCATGCCATGAACTCGCGCGGCTTGCCGATCCGGCCTTCCCATTCATCGGGCTTGATGGGATGTCCGATGATCGGCGCCTGCGGCTTGTCGAAACTGTGCACGACCTCGTGGATCAGGAGACCCTGACGCAGCACCGGAGAGATCCGGTTGGCGATCTGATACCAGCGTGAATTCGCGCCCGTGAAGCAGAAGGGCACGATGGTGGCGCCGGATTTGCGGATCATCTTGGCGGTGAACACGTTCCACTCACCCTCGATCGCGGGGCCGAACATCGTCTCGGACGCCGCCACCGAACCCGATGGGAACAGCGCGATCAGCCCCTTCTTCTCCAGATGCTCCATCGCCTCGGCGCGCATCTCGAGCATCTTGGCCTGCGCGTCCGGTTCGTGCGGGAACGGCACCGGGATCATGAACCCTGCCGCGCTTTCGTCGAGGCCGGTCAGCAGCGCGCGCGTCAGGATGCGGTAATCCGGCCGGCGCCGCCGGATCATGTCGGCAAGGATCATCCCGTCCACAAGACCGTGCGGATGATTGGCCACCAGCACCACCGGCCCCTCGGCGGGGATGCGGTCCAGCTGATGCTCGGGGGTCTGCAGGTCGATGCCCATGACCTTCATGGTCGCCGCCCAGAAATCCTGCCCCGAGACATCGCCCAACTGTTCGAACTGCCGGACACGGCGCAGGATCGTGATCTTGCCGGTCAACCATTCGATGGACTTGATGGTGCCGCGAACCCACGGGTTCGGGAAGGAATTGGCATAGGTCAGTGATCGCCGGTCGTAGACGCGGTTCGCACCGGACTGGAGCAGGGCCGGCCGAGGGGCCGTGATATTGCGCTCAGTGGTATCGGTCACACGCCTTCGTTCCATCCCGTCCGTCTTCTGCGACCCCGGGCGGCTCAGGACTCTTCGCCGAAGCGGTCGGCGATGAGGGCCTCGAGCGCGTCGGCCAGGTGCTGCGCCTGCGGACCTGTCGTTTCGACCTCAATAGTGGTTCCCATGGATGCTGCCAACATCAAAAGCCCCATGATCGAATCCCCGGCGGCGCTCAGCCCGTCGCGCCGGGCCGTGGCCTCGGCGTCATGCGCCTCCACCACCTCGACGAAGCGGGCAGCGGCCCGGGCGTGCAGGCCCTTGACGTTCACGATCTCGAACGTGCGCGTGACGGTGGCGTCCTCGCTCATTCCGGTCCTCCGTCGAACGAGTTGATGTAACGCCGCCCGGCCTCTTCGGCGCGGGCCACGGCCTCCTCAACGGAGAGGTGGCGGCTTTTCACGAGTTTCACCATCATCGGCAGGTTCACCCCGGTCAGGATACGCCGGTTCGACGGGCGGCAGGCGCGGAGGCTCAGGTTCGAGGGCGATCCGCCATACATGTCGGTCACGACGACGACCCCTTCGCCCGTGTCGACGCCATCGGCGGCTTCGCAGATCTCGGCTGTGCGGAGGGAACGGTCGTCCTCCGGGCCGACCGAGATCGCGACAAGACCGGCCTGGCGACCGACAACGTGCTCCGTGGCGCGCTTGAGCTCGGCGGCAAGCCCCCCGTGGGCGACAATCACGATGCCGATCACCTCAGTCTGGCCTTTCGATCCCCGTTGAACCCGCGTCGCGCTTGTCAGGCATCGATGGCCCCGCGCCGCTGATCCACTTCCCTGTGTCTTTTAGACACCTGCCATCCGGCCTCCGCAAGGTGAGAGGCGACCTTTTCCGTCATCGCGACGGACCGGTGCTTTCCGCCCGTGCAGCCGAAGGCGATGGTCAGGTGGCTGCGGTCGCTGTCGCGGAAGGCTGGCAACAACAGGTCGAGCATGCCTGAAACCCGCGCCTCGAACTCCGCGAATCGCGAGTCGGCCTCGATGTACTCGCGGACAGTGGGGTCGCGGCCATCCAGCTGGCGAAGCTCCGGCTCCCAGTGTGGGTTTCTCAGGAACCTGCAGTCGAAGACCAGATCGGCCCCCGTCGGCAGCCCGCGCCGGTAGGAAAACGAGGTGATCGTGACCGACAGTTTGGCGCCGTCGCGCGGCGCGAACAGCCGTTCCATTTCCTTGCGCAATTCGTGCGGCGACAACGTCGTGGTGTCGATCAGCACCGAGGCGCGCCGCCGTAGCGGACCCAGAAGGTCGAGCTCCCGCGCGATGCCGTTGGCCGGGTCGTCATCGGGCGCCAGCGGGTGACGGCGGCGGGTTTCAGAATACCGCCGTTGCAGCGTAAGCGGCTCGCAGTCGAGGTACAGCAGGTCCGCCTCCAGTCCCTGCCTCGCCGACAGACGCTCGTATTCCTCGAGCAGCCGCTTGGCCGAGAAGTCCCTGTTGCGCGCATCCGTGCCCAGCGCCATCGGCCGCTCGGGCGGCGGCCCTTCCAGAAGGCGGGGCAGCAGGCTTAGGGGAAGGTTGTCGATGGCCTCGAAGCCAAGGTCCTCCAGCGCGTTGATCGCCGTGGTCCGCCCCGCGCCCGAGGGTCCGGTCACGAAAACGACGCGCGGGCCGCGCCGCGTGGTGTTGTCTCCGGACTCTGGCGTCATGGTCTCATCGCGCTCCGGCGCAGGAAACGTTATATTGGGGTCAACCGTGTCCCGCTCAGGACGCCGGATCGCCGGCCGGCACGTCGCGGCCGTGGCGCAACATCCATACCACGGACAGCGCCAAGGATGGATGTCCCGCGCCGAGTATCAACGGTCTCTCGGTGGTTCCCGTCGTGACGTTCCGTCGCGGCGGCAAGCGGTCGGGCTCGGCCCGGTCCAGATCGACGACCACCGACAGGGGCGCCCGCCCACAGACGGGGCCCGCCCGCAACAACCCGATGCCCCGGCTCTCGATCAGGTCGGTGGCGGTGTCGGGCCGCTGGAGAAACGGAACCGTGCCGGGGGCCGTTTCGAGGTCGATCAGGACGCCGTCATCGGCGATCAGCTCGGCCCCGAGCGCCATGAGTTCGAGCGCGAGCGTGGATTTCCCGGATCCGGGGGTGCCGCAGATCATCACGCCCCTGCCATCGAACGCGACGGCGCTGGCGCTTATATAGAGAGGGCCGGGACCCGGTGCATCCGCCCATGTCGCAAGCGGGACGGGAAGCGGTGCCGCCATCTCCGTCTCAGATCGGCAGGCCGACGACGAACCGCGCGCCCAGCGGCTCCGACACGATGTCGAGATCGGTGGGGCGGATGTTTTCGGCCCAGATCACGCCGCCATGGGCCTCCACGATCTGCTTGGAGATCGCGAGTCCGAGGCCGGAATGGTTGCCGAACTGCTTGACCGGGCGTTCCGAGTAGAAGCGGTTGAACACCTTGGTCAGCGCCTCCTCGGGGATGCCAGGGCCGGTATCCTCGACCACGATAAGCACCCGGTTCGCGCGACGGCGGGTCCACAGGCGCACCGCGTCGCCTTCCTCGCAAAAGGAGATCGCGTTGGACAGCAGGTTGACGAACACCTGTGCCAGCCGCCCCTCCAGCCCCGAGATGCGGATCGGCTCGGGCGGCAGGTCGGTGATGAAATCGACGCCTTTCTTGGCCGCTTCCTCGCCATGGTATTGCGACAGGTTCTCCAGTGTGCGGACGAGGTCGAATTCCTCCTCCTCCTCCTTCACCAGTTCGCTGTCGAGACGCGAGGCGTTGGAGATGTCCGAGACCAGACGGTCGAGCCGCTGAACGTCGTGTTCGATGACCTCCAGAAGCCTGTTGCGCTGATCGTCGGTGCGCGCGACGCGCATGGTGCCAACGGCGGAGCGCAGGGACGCGAGCGGGTTCTTGATCTCGTGACTGACGTCGGCGGCGAATTGTTCGTTGGCGTCGATCCGGTCGTAAAGCGCCGAGACCATGCCGCGGAGCGCGCCGGACAGGCGCCCGATCTCGTCGGGGCGGCCGGTCAGGTCGGGGATGCGCACGCGCGTGGGGCTCATCTTGCGGGCGTTCTTGTCGCGGCCCAGTTCGGCGGCGGCCGCAAGGTCGGACAGCGGATTGGCGATCGTCGAGGCCAGAACGAAACTCAGGCCGATGGACACGAACAGCGCAACGACGAACATCTGCAGCAATTCCTCGCGCTCGCCCCGCACGAGCTGGTCGATCTCACCCGCCGCGGTGGTGACCACCAGCACGCCAAGCGGGCCGTTCGGCCCTTCGATCGGGGTGGCCGCGGCGAACGAGGCGCCGGCGACCCCGGTGCTGCGCCGCAGGACGGTCGCGCCCTCGCTGGCGGCGGGCACGAGGGACCGCGCGAGAACTTCGGGTGTACCCCGTTCCGGGATGGACTGGTCGGACCCTACCAGCCGCGACAGGCCGGACCAGACGGAATTCAGGAAATCCGTGATCAGCAGCCGTTCATCGTTTTCCGGCGCGAGACCGCGTACCGGCCGCGCCGGCCCGCGCGTGCCATCAAGCGTCGAAGCCACGAGCGTGTCGGGCGCGGCGTAGACGAAGACGTCCATCCCCTCGGCCAGTCCGATGCGACCGAGAACATCCACCGGGTCTATGCCGTCGCCCGTCAGCAGGTTGGCCGGGGCGTTGCGCGGCAGGCTCGCCTCGAAGATGTCGGCGATCAGTTGTGCCTCGACGGCAAGGGCGCGCTCCCGCTGATGCACGAGGCTGTCGCGGAACGGGTTGAGATACATCACACCCGCCACCAGCACGACGATGGCCAGCAGGTTGAACATGATGATCTTGCGCGCCAGCGGCGACCGGTTGAGCGTGAACAGGCTCCGACGTTGCCGCGCGGCGCGCAGCTCCGACTCGACGCTACCGGCGGGACGGTCCCAGTCCTCGCCGAGAACGATGTCGGCCCGGTCGCGTGCGCGCCGGTTGGTCATGGACAAGTCTGCCGGCACGCGCGCGGACCCCTATTCCTCGTTGTAGCGGTAGCCGATGCCGTAGAGCGTCTCGATCGCCGAGAAATCGTCGTCCACTGAGCGCATCTTCTTGCGCAGGCGCTTGATATGGCTGTCGATCGTGCGGTCATCCACATAGACCTGTTCGTCATAGGCGACGTCCATCAGCTGATCGCGGCTTTTCACGAAGCCCGGACGCTGCGCGAGGGCCTGAAGCAGCAGGAACTCGGTCACGGTAAGCGATACATCACGACCCTTCCATGTCACGGCGTGGCGCAGCGGGTCCATGCTCAGGTTGCCGCGCTGCATCACCGCGCTTTCCTCGGGCGTTCCGGCGGCATCCGAGGCGATCGCCTCCTGCCGGCGCAGGATCGAGCGGATACGCTCCACCAGCAGGCGCTGCGAGAACGGCTTTTTCACGTAGTCGTCCGCGCCCATGCGAAGGCCCATGAGTTCGTCGATCTCGTCATCCTTGGAGGTGAGGAAGATCACCGGTAGCTTGGATTTCTGGCGCAGACGCTGCAGCAGGTCCATACCGTCCATGCGCGGCATCTTGATGTCGAACACACCGAGGTCCGGAAGGCGCCGATTGAACGCGTCCAGCGCGGACTGGCCATCGTTGTAGGTTTCAACGTCGAAGCCCTCGGCCTCGAGCGTCATAGACACGGACGTCAGAATATTCCTGTCGTCATCGACAAGTGCAATCCTTGGCATCGCTGTTTCCTTGTACTGCCCGAATTATTTATTTTTTCAGGCATTGTTGTGAGTTCGCGTTCAAGAATCAATCTCAAACTGTCGAATCGCGCGGCAGGCCAGTGTAAAACCTGGCTTCTGTTGCCTTAAGATCGTTCTAAGCCTCGTACGGCAATGACCGCGAAATGACCCCGCGACCGCCATCGTCCCGCCATGTTCCGAACACCTTGCCGCCTCATTTGCCGGCGTGAAGCCCCAGGAACGCTCCATGTTCACGAATTCGCGAAAGAAAATTTCGCCATGGTTGCGCTAACTGCACATAACCGTCCTGTTCACACCCGAAAGCGTCATGTTATACGCCCTCCATTATGGGATGGCACGCCTGTGCCGGCGATATTTACCCTTTTGACCGTGGTGGCCGATTTCGGGCCTAGGAGCACTCAGCATGACGGATGGACGCGTTAACCCGGAACAGACCCTCGAAAAGCTCGGGGTCTCCGGCCTTGGAACCGTTCACTACAACCTGATGGAACCCGCCTTGATCGAGGCCGCGATCCGCCGTGGAGAGGGGCGTCTCGGACAGGGCGGCACCTTGCTGGTTTCGACCGGCAAGTTCACCGGCCGCTCGCCCAAGGACAAGTTCGTGGTCCGTACGCCGTCGGTCGAGAGCGAGATCTGGTGGGACAACAACGCGTCCATGGACCCCGAGGCCTTCGACCGCCTGCACGCCGACATGCTGGCCCACATGAAGGGTGGCGAATACTTCGTGCAGGACCTCTATGGCGGCGCCGACCCGGCGCATCGCCTCGACGTGCGCGTGGTCAGCGAACTGGCGTGGCACAATCTATTCATCCGCCACCTGCTGCGCCGTCCCGACCGGGACGAGCTTGACGGTTTCGTGCCGGAATACACGGTCATCAACTGCCCCAGTTTCGCCGCCGACCCGGAACGCCATGGCTGCCGGAGCGATACGGTGATCGCGCTCAACCTCGAAAAGAAGCTGATCCTGATCGCCAATTCCGAATACGCGGGCGAGAACAAGAAGTCGGTCTTCACGCTTCTGAACTACATCCTGCCGGGCAAGGGCGTGATGCCCATGCATTGCTCGGCCAATCATGCCGATGGCGACCCTGCGGACGCCGCCGTATTCTTCGGCCTGTCGGGCACGGGCAAGACGACGCTGTCCGCCGACCCTGCCCGCACGCTCGTCGGCGACGACGAACACGGCTGGTCCGAAGGCGGGGCCTTCAACTTCGAAGGCGGATGCTACGCCAAGACCATCAATCTCCGCGAGGAAGCAGAGCCTCAGATCTACGCCACGACGAAGAAATTCGGCACCGTGATCGAGAACATGGTCTACGATCCCGAGACGCTGGAGCTCGACTTCGACGACGACAGCCTGACGGCGAACACGCGCTGCGCCTACCCGCTGGAGCAGATCCCCAACGCGTCGATGACGGGGCTTGCGGGGCATCCCAAGAACATCGTGATGCTGACCTGCGACGCCTTCGGCGTGCTGCCGCCCATCGCTCGGCTGACGCCCGCGCAGGCCATGTATCACTTCCTGTCGGGCTTTACCTCGAAGGTCGCGGGCACCGAGCGCGGGGTGACCGAACCCGAGCCGACATTCTCGACATGCTTCGGCGCGCCGTTCATGCCGCGCCGGCCCGAGGTCTATGGCCAGCTTCTGCAGGACAAGATCCGCGAGCATGGCGCGACCTGCTGGCTGGTGAACACCGGCTGGACCGGCGGCGCCTACGGCACCGGGTCGCGCATGCCGATCAAGGCGACGCGCGCACTTCTGACGGCCGCGCTCGACGGGTCGCTCAATGCCGGGCAGTTCCGCAAGGACCCGCATTTCGGCTTCGATGTGCCGGTCAGCTGCCATGACGTCGACGACACGCTGCTCGACCCGCGCCAGACCTGGATCGACACCGAGGCCTACGACCTTCAGGCGCGCAAGCTGGTGAACATGTTCGCCGACAATTTCGCGCAATACGTCCCCTACATCGCGGACGACGTGAAGGCGGCCGCCATCGGCTGACCGGGTCGATACCCGAACGCGTTTCGACAAGGCTCTCCCACCGGGTTGGGGGAGCCTTTTCTTTTGACAAGGTCGGCGTTGCGGTGGCCCTGCGCGATGCTAAGCTCCCGATCATGCGTCAGATCGCGACCGTCCTTTTCGCCTGCCTTTGCCTTGTGCCCTGGTGCTCCTCGGTCGCTCGGGCCCAGGACGGGACAGGCGCGTCCGTCCGCGTCGATCCGGAGCTGATCGCGGAGCTTGTCTTCGGCGTTTACTGCGCCGAGGAACCGGTCCGGACCGAGGAGGCACCCGAAACCGCCTCGGGCGTCATCAACATCGTGCCCGACCTGCCGCGGATCCGCTTTGCAACGACGGTGGTGCCCGCCGCGCTCGACATAGGGTTCGGCGTGCTCAGCCGGGCGCCCGAGGGCATGGTGCACGATCCGGTCACGGTCACGGTGACGCATCCGCCCTTTCCCGACAGCGGGATCGAGGTCGAACGCTGGACCACGCGGCTGGGATGGGAGGAATTCAGCCTCACCGGCTTTTCCTTCGACGTGCCCGGGGAACTGGTGACGGGAAGCTGGACCTTCGCGGCCCATGCCGGCGAGCGGGAACTGTTCCACGTCACGTTCGAGGTCGTGCCGCCGGACATGGCCGCGCCCGTGCTGGCCGAATGCCAGATGGGGTTCACGTCCTGACCGGCACCGCGTCAGCCCATGAGGCCGCGCCGCACGAGGTTCGCCCCCGCGACGACCAGCACGATCAGGGTCACCTTGCGGAACATCTCCGGGTTCAGCCGGTCCGACATGCGAAAGCCCAGCACCATGCCGAGATAGGCGGGGATGAGCAGCGCCGCCGAGAACGGCAGCGTCGTCAGGGTCAGGACACCAGACTGCAAATGCCCGGCCAGAAGACTGACCGAACCGACGCCGTAGACCACGCCCTGCACCAGCAATTGCTTGGCCTTGGGCGTTTCCAGCGCGATGAGATACAGCACCGTCGGCGGCCCCCACGTCCCGGTCAGACCGCCCAGCGCGCCCGCGACGAGGCCCACGCTCCATTCCGCCAGACGCCTCCGGCTTTCGGGAATGTGAAACCGCACGCCAAACAGCTGGATCAGCGACAGGATCACCACCGGCACGCCCAGGATCAGGTAGAAGACATGCGTCGGCACCACCATGATGAACTGCGCCACGATGAGGATGGTGATGCAGACGATCAGGATGTAGCGCCAGTATTCCCGGACCACCCCACCGGCCTCGGACGGGCCGAAGCGAAAGGCCTGAAGCGCGTTGGACATCACGATCGGCAGGATGATCCCAGCCACCGCGATCAGCGGATCGATGAACAGTGACAGCCCCGAGATCATGATGAGCGGCATGGCGAAGCCGGTGGCGCCCTTCACGAAGCCCGCGAAAAGCGTCACGCCGATGGCGCCCCAGAAGGCCCAGAGCGGCATCAAGGCCAGAGTGTCCTGAAACATGCGTGTCCCTTTCGGCGCTGTGATACCGTGATCCTGTGGACGCTGCAGCGCAAAAACGTACGGGACATTTTCGTTCGCTGTGCGTGATTCCGCCGCATTTTTGTTGCGCTGCACCTGCAAACGCCCTAAGTCCCGGCCAAGACGGTTAGACACCAATCGATGACATCGAAAACGCGAAGGAGACCGCCCATGCCCCGTGACGGACAGACGATCCCCGACGAAAGCGTGATCCTGCCCGACCTGCTGGCCCTCACCGGCGCGGCGGTCGCCCCGGCGGAGACGCTGCTGGCCATCGCGACGGAACGTCTGCGCGCAGAGCTCAGCGTCGATGGCCGCGTGTCCGGCGCGCTTCTGGAAGCAAACCAGACGGCGGCGCACGGGCTTGCGTGGCTGGCGACCTACGTCGAATCGCTGCGCCAGATGCACGCCTGGGCGGAGCGTCTGAACGGCGAGGGCAAGTTCGGCGAGGTCGAGCAGCTCATCCTGCAGATCGGCGTCGGCGAATACCTCTGGCAGATCTACGGCGGCATCCCGATGAGCCAGACCGAGATCCTGCGCCCGCAGGATATCGGCCTGACGCAGGAGGACCAGCGCGGGCTGATGACCGACGCGGTCATGACGCTGACCGGCTCCGGCAACACGCAAGCCGCCCGCACGCGCCTTGTCGAACTGATGCAGGAACGCTCGGCCGAACTGACCGTGGGCGCCACCGGCCTCGACGAAGAGCTCGAGATGATCCGCGAGCAATTCCGCCGCTACTCCGTCGACCGCGTCATTCCCGACGCCCATGAATGGCACCTCAAGGACGAACTGATCCCGATGGAGATCATCTCGGAACTGGCCGAGATGGGCGTCTTCGGCCTGACCATCCCCGAGGAATACGGCGGCTTCGGCCTGTCCAAGGCGTCGATGTGCGTCGTCTCCGAGGAACTGTCGCGCGGCTATATCGGCGTGGGCTCGCTTGGCACCCGCTCCGAGATCGCGGCGGAGCTGATCCTCGCCGGCGGCACGGACGAGCAGAAGGAAAAGTGGCTTCCCGGTCTCGCCAGCGGTGAGATCCTGCCCACGGCCGTCTTCACCGAACCCAACACCGGCTCCGACCTCGGGAGCCTCCGCACGAAGGCGGTGAAGGACGAGAACGGCGACTGGATCGTGAACGGCAACAAGACGTGGATCACCCATGCCGCACGCACCCATGTGATGACCGTTCTGGCGCGCACGGTGCCCGACACGACCGATTACA
>CAZOBK010000080.1:0-12355 GCA_964578115.1 uncultured Roseicyclus sp. | reverse complement strand
TCTGCCCTTCGTGACCGAGGTCTGGCAGGTCTATGTCCTGATCTTCCTGCTGCAAGCGGCCTCCGCCGCCTTCACGCCGACCTTCCAGGCCACGATCCCAGACGTGCTGACCGACGAGGCCCGCTATACCCGCGCCTTGTCGTTGTCTCGGCTGGCCTATGACTTGGAGAACATCGTCAGCCCGACGCTTGCGGCACTTTTCCTCGCGGTGGTGAGCTACAACACCCTGTTCCTCGGCACGGTCGCAGGCTTCGCCGCCTCCGCGGTGCTGGTGGTCTCCGTGCTGCTGCCAAGCCCGAAGGCATCGGAGCGGCGGGGCATTTACGACCGAACCACGCGCGGCATCCGAATCTACCTTGCTACGCCCCGACTGCGCGGTCTGCTGGCCTTGAACCTCGCCGCCGCCGCCGCGGGCGCGATGGTTCTGGTCAACTCAGTCGTGCTGGTGCGGGGAACCCTCGGCCTCGGTGAGAGCGCGCTCGCCTGGACCATATTCGCCTTTGGGGCCGGCTCGATGCTTGCTGCACTCCTGTTGCCGCGGACGCTTGATCACTTGCCCGACCGCCCGGTTATGTTGGCTGGCGCTGCGATCATGGCCGTGACGCTGCTTGGCTTGGCGTTTGAGGTGGTGACACTCGGGTTGAGCTGGGCATTCTTGCTCGCCGCATGGTTCTTGGTGGGGGTCGGTTACTCAGCAGTGCTCACCCCGTCAGGTCGGCTTCTCAAGCGTTCTGCCCATGCCGAAGACCGCCCGGCGCTTTTTGCGGCTCAATTTGCACTCAGCCACGCATGTTGGCTGATGACCTATCCGCTTTCCGGTTGGTTGATGACAAGCTTCGGCACGGTCTCCGCTCTCGTGGCACTCGCTGTCCTGGCCGCGACAGGGATCGTCCTGGTGCTTGTCCTCTGGCCCAATGACGACCCTGAGGTCTTGGAGCACACGCACGAGAACCTGCCACTGGACCACCCGCACCTTCAGGGTCATCGGAGGCATCGCCATAGGTTCGTCGTGGACGAAGATCATCCGCGCTGGAGTTCACAGCTTTAACGTTTCCACATGCCAGTCCGTGCGGCAAAAAACTTAGACCGCGTGACCTTCCCCTCGCAAATCATCTCGCGGGGTTTACCCGCCGGGACAGATCTGCATTGTGCGACGCTCACCATGACCAAGGAGAGCACGTGCAGATGAGAGCAGTCGGTTTTGGATCAGTGTTGTTGGTTTCCGCGGCGGCGGCAGCGATTGCACATACGGGCGTCGAGAACCCGGCCGTTCTGGCGCGTATGGAGAACATGAAGGCCATGGCAGACCAAATGGAAATCCTGGTCCCGATGGTGCGAGGCGAGACAGATTTCGACGCGGGTCGGGTTACTGCTGCCTTGGAGGCACTCCAAAGGCACGCGGCGGAGGCGCCCGCTCTTTTCCGCGCCCCAGAGGGCGATCCACAGTCTGAAGCTCTTCCGGAAATTTGGGAGAACTTTGCAGATTTCGAGGCGCGGTCCATCGAACTCTCGCGTATTGCGCAGGCTGCCTCTGCCGTCGAGATTGAAGGACCTCAAGCGCTCTTGCCGCTGGTG
This sequence comes from uncultured Roseicyclus sp., assembly GCA_964578115.1. GTDB lineage: Bacteria > Pseudomonadota > Alphaproteobacteria > Rhodobacterales > Rhodobacteraceae > Roseibacterium. Next base: position 10,780 of record CAZOBK010000080.1, on the reverse strand, counting down.
CGCGAAATTGGTGGCTCATGTTCCAGCTGCCACGAAGACTACCGCGCCGAGCAATAGCCACTCCTATCCATCACCAAACCTTTGTAACGAAACGCCGAGCTTCTGTGACCGTTCGACTTGGAATCGGAAGACTTCAGGAATCGAAAGTCATCGGTCTCCGTTTCAGGCGGCGCCATAGCTCGTGAACACCTCGGTGCTGCCGTCGCGGCGGATCAGGAACACGTCGTAGGCCTCGCGAAGGTCCTCCGGTCCCATACCGGGCGAGCCGTAGGGCATGCCGGGCACGGCGAGGCCCACGGCATCGGGGCGCTCGGACAGCAGCCTGCGGATGTCGGCGGACGGGACGTGGCCTTCGATGAAATAGCCATCGATCTCGCCTGTATGGCAGGAGATCATCTCCTGCGGGATGCCATTGTCGAGCTTGTGGCGGATCAGGATCGTGCCGAAGCTCGTCTCTGTCGTCACCTCGAAGCCGTCGGCCTGCAGGATGCGCACCCAGGCCTCGCAGCAGCCGCAGTTCGGGTCCTTCAGCACGTGGATCGCGGGCGCAGTCTGGGCGAGACCCACAGACGGCGCAGCAGCGGCGAGGCTTGCGGCGGTGGCCAAGAAATGGCGGCGGGTTATCAGGGGCATCAGCATCTCCTTATTGTGCTCGAGGGTGGTTCGTTACCCGGCCACGTTCAAGGCCCAACCGATCACGAGAACCTGTGGCACGGTCAGGAGCGGCAGCAGGAGCGCCGCTTTCAGCCGCCCCGTGACCTCACGCAGGACGAGGATCTCTGTGTAGTCGGTGGCGGCCCCGGCCATCAGGAACGTGAAGGCATTGCCCGGCGCGGCGGCGCGCGTCATCAGGTCGGCCGCGAGCGGCACGGAGCCTTCGGAGCAGACCTCGATGATCGTGGCCGCAACGAGCGTGGTGAAGAGGCCGAGCAGCGTCGCGCCGAACCACGTCGCGAAGATCTCGGTCGGCACCGTCGCCTGGATCAGCGCGGCTAGCACCACGCCGAAGAAGAGCCAGCGCAGGACCATGCGGCTCGCCGGGAAGGCGCGCATCGCGATGTCCTTCGCAAAGGCCACGTCGAAGCGGGTGGCGCGCAAGCCGGCCTTCGCCTCGCGCCAGACGTGGAAGTCGGCGGGCAGATCCACGCGGTTCGGGTTCGGCTTGACCCGGCCCGCGCGCTCCAGCGCCTCGACGGCGAGGCCGGTGAGAAGCGCGATGACGAGCGAGGCCACGAGGAACACCGCCATCCATTCCCAGCCCATCAGCACGCCGATGATGATGGTCAGCGACAGCGAGTTCCACGGGGACGCGATCAGGAAGGCGAAGACCTGCCCGAGGCTCGCGCCGCGCTCGTAGAGCTTGGCGCCGACCATCAGGACGCCGTGGTTGCAGAGGTCGAGCAGCACGCCCGCCAGCACGGCGCGCACGAGGCTCTTCGCGCCCTGGTCGCGGCCGATGATCCCGATCACGAACTCCCGCGGCACGCGGTCGATGAGGCCGACGGCCACCATGCCGACGATTATGCCCCACCACATCAGGTTCATCATCTCCTGAACGCCATGGGTGAAGACGCCGAGCCCGAAGGGCGCGTCATGCGGCAGGACGAACCCCGCGAGATAGGCGACGGCGATCACCGCGCCCGAGCCCCAGAGAAGCCAGTCCACCCGTCGCCACCGAGCCGCGCCAGCATCCGCCGAGGAGCCGCAGCACGACGATGCGGTCGTCGCGGTCGTCCCGCCGCAGCAGGAGGCGACGGTGCTCTCGCCGCCCCCGCAGCAGGACGCGGCCCGCGCGGAGGCCAGCCGCGGCGGCGGATCGCCCGGCAAAATGAAGCCCCCGGTATCGCAGGTCGAGACCGCGGCCCGGGCTTTTGCCGTCTGGCTGATGTCGTTCATTTTGCCGTCTCCGTTAGCCGCCGGTCGTCTTTACTTGGAACTGCGGCTGCTCCTGGTCGTAGCGGACATTCAATAAAGTAGCGGAGATCGAAGGATCAGGCGCAATGGCATAGCGTTGGTCTGTCGTTACGTCCGCTGACTCCCGTCAACCGCCCTGTGTCGCGGCCATCATCGCTTCCATAAAGCCCGATTGCATCATGCGCTCACGCTGTAGATCCATCATGCCGCACTGCTGGTTGATCCTCAAAGAGTCGCTCTCTGTCAGACCTGCTGGCAGGAATGAACCCAGTTCTTCCATCTCTTCAAGTGACGCGCCGGCGATGCGGGGCAAAACGTCTTCCATGTCTGACAACATTCGATCGACAGCCTCCGCGCTGGCCTCGGCATCGTAGGCTTCGAGCATGCATTGCCCTGCGTCGCGGAAGGCATCGTCCCAGGACGGGTCGGGCATGGCTTCGGCAAGTGCCGCGCTATCTGCCCCTGTTGCAGCTAGTTCCTCCACCATCCGCGCGTAGACAACCGCCGTGATTTCCTCCGACAGGGTTTCAAGCCGGTCAAGGCGTAATTGCGCCAGACCTTGCAGCGGGAAAAGGGCCGCAACCATTGCCGCCGCGAAGGCGTATCGTGTAGCTCGGAACATCGTGTCTCCTGTTGGCAATCCTGGGTTCAGATATCGGTGGGCAGATCGCCGATCCGCATCAGGCGTTCGGTTGGCTGGTCGCCGTAGGTGATGTCATAGGCCAGCGCCCGGCCGTCATCGCCGAGGACGAATTCGACAACAATCTCCGGCTCCCATTCATTGAGTTCCGGACGAACGAAGACGACATCACTCGAACTGGCCATCCGCCACGGCGCAACATCCCCCCACATCGCTCCAATCATCAGAAAGCCGGGCGGAAACGGTTCACCGTAGAGAGAATCGATCTCGGCCACGAACCAGCGCCTGTGCTCCGGAGCGCCGTCAGCCCTGTAGAACCCCTGAAACCGGTTGAGATCATCGCGTGGTTCACCGAGGTTGATCTGGGCCAGTGCCGTGCCCACTACCCCAACGGCAATTGCAGCGAAGACCCCCAATGCAAACGGACGCATTGTCGCCCTCCCTCGTCAGTAAGACTTTCGAAAAGGAAGCTATCTCATTCGGGGCATTGTCGCAAAAATGGATCGAGCTGCGAGTGACCGTTGCTCTGTATTTGGCGAAATGGACATGTCTCACAGACGGCTGGAAAGTCCGCGTTCCAGCCGCAAGAATGCGAAACCGCCAACGTCGGCTTCTATTAGAAGCAGACGTTCAGCGAGCGTGCAGTGACCCGCGGCACCGAGCCCTTGCCCGACATTACGCCGTCGCACGGCCCGCGGAGGCAAAAGCAAGCCGCATGTCTTTCCCATCACATCAATGCTAGGCGAATGGGCCGGCCCGCTGGGATCAGGATTGCGAATTCACACGCGGCTGCTTCGCCACCACCGGGACGCGCGGGGCATACGATAGGACCTTCTTGATAAAGGCAAGGAACTCAGCGCGGCGGACTTGGCGTCGGAAACGCACCGCCTGACGTTCATGCACGGTCGGGGCGACGTGGGTGCTGTATTTCATCAGGTCGGTGTGGATCACGGTCATCATGGGATGCCTCCTTGGTTGATGACCCTAAGGTGTCCGGTCTTTCGTGACCTTGCTTGAGGGAGAGGCTTGGAAACCCTTGGGATTTCCTTTGGAAACCTTGGCGGCGTTTGCATTTTGTTGGCTAGGCCGACGGAAAACGCTTTAAGAATGGTCACATGGAGCACCATTTTGCTGATTGCACGCTGGACGATGCCCGCCTGACGCTGACGCGAGGCGGCACAGCGGTGGCCGTGGAACCGAAGGTCTTTGACCTGATCCATCTTCTGGTGCGCAATGCCGGGGACCTGGTGACGCGCGACCGGATGGTGGAGGAGGTCTGGGGCGGGCGGATCGTATCGGAGTCCGCGATGTCCGCGTGCATCGCGGCGGCGCGAAAGGCGGTCGGCGACAGCGGCAAGGCGCAGGCGGTCATCCGAACCGTGGCGCGGCGGGGGCTGATGCTTGTGGCGGAGGTTTCGGCAGAGGTGATTACCCCGGCTGCGGTCGCGGCACCGACGATCCGCACAGCGGCGCAGCGGATCCGCTATTGCCGAAGCGAAGATGGCAGTGCAATCGCTTATGCCGTCAGTGGCGAGGGCCCGCCCGTGCTGCGGTTTGGCCCACTGTCCCTGCATGACCTGGAACTCGAATGGGCCTACGGGCTTCACCGCTCGTGGATCTCGTCGATGGCGCTCCACACCTGCTACCTGCGCTTTGACAGTGTGGGCAGCGGCCAGTCGGAGCGGGTTTTGCGGGACGTTGATTTTGAGGTCGAAGCGCGCGATGCGGCCGCCGTCGCCGATGCGGCAGGCTTTGATCGCTTCGCCGCGGTGTCCTATTCGGGCGGATGTATTCAAGCGTTGACCTTCGCGGCGCGCTACCCCGAGCGGCTGGCGATCGTGGGCGGATATGTCGAGGGGCGGTCGCGGCGCAGCGCGGATGCGTCGCCCGACGCGTTGAAGAGCATGATCGCCGACGGCTGGGCGCGCCCGGAAAGCGCCTTTGCAAGTGCCTTTGCGATGGCCTACTTTCCCGAAGGCCCCGAAGAGGAACGTCGCGAGGTCCAGCGCATGACCCAGGCCGCCAGCCCGCCACAGGTAATGATGCGCAACCGCAACGCGGTCAACGATGCGACAGTGGCGCATCTCCTAAGCCAGGTGCGCTGCCCGGTGTTGATCCTGCATGCACGCGACGACGCCGTTCATCCCCTGTCGCAGGCGCAGAAGCTGGCGGCGGGCATTCCGGGAGCCGAACTGGTGGTGCTGGAGACGGCCAACCATGTGCCCTTGCCCGGCAGCCCATGCTGGGAGAGCTACAACCGCACGCTCGCGGAGTTCTTGACCGGATAATGTGGGCGCTTAGCCCTGAACGGATTCGCGGGTGCAGCCAAAGGCGTCTAAGTCCGCGTTCCAGCCGAAGTGATCCCCTCGCGCCAATGTCTGCACCTGCTAGCATCGGACGTTGAGCCGGACCGCAGCGATCGACGGCCATGAGCCCGAAGTGGACGGAGTCCTATGGTGCAGCATTGGGCATTGTGGGCGGGGAGCGGACGTTCGCTGCGTTCCAAGCGATGGTCGGCTCCGCGGACCGAGCGGACGCCTGCAAGGCAATGACCTCCCGATCAACCCGAGCCGATGAGCGCGCCCGCAGCGAAGACGAGGGCCCCGCCGAGGACCACCTGGAACGTCGCGCGCAGGAAGGGCGTGTCCATGAACCGGTTCTGGATCCATACAATGGCCCAAAGTTCGAGGAACACCACGGCGAAGGCCGTTATCGTGGCCGTCCAGAAGTCGGGGATCAGGTACGGCAGCGCGTGGCCCAGCCCCCCGATCGTGGTCATGACGCCGGCGGCAATCCCGCGCTTCCAAGGCGATCCGCGGCCTGACAGTTCGCCGTCATCGGACGCGGCCTCTGTGAACCCCATGGAGATTCCGGCGCCGATCGACGCGGCGAGGCCGACGAGAAACGTGGTCTAGGTGTCCTGCGTGGCGAAGGCCGTGGCGAAGATGGGGGCGAGCGTGGAGACCGACCCGTCCATGAGCCCGGCAAGCCCCGGCTGCACCCATGTCAGGACGAACTGCCGTTTCGCCCGCGCGTCCTCATCGTCGCGCGCGTCCTCGCCCAGATTCCGATCGGCAAGGCTGGTGGCATGGCTGCGGTGCTTCGCCTCGGCCTGGGCGAGGTCGCCCAGAAGCTTCCGCGTCGCGGCATCCGCGCTGGCCTTGGCGGCGCGAAGGTAGAAGTCCTCCGCCTCGCGCTCCATGACCGCCGCCTCTTCGCGGATGCGCTCGATCCCGAGATTTTCCACGAGCCAGACCGGACGTCGCGCGTACCAGCCGGCCACGTGTTCGCGCCGGATCAGGGGAATGACCTCTCCGAACCGCGCGCGGTGCAGCTCGATCAGGCGCCGGCGATGCTCGTCCTCCTCTTCCGCCATGCCATCGAAAAGCTTCGCCGTGTCGGGATAGTCGGCCCGCAGCCGCTGGGCATAGCTTCGGTAGATGCGGGCATCGTCCTCCTCGGAGGAAATGGCGAGCGCGAGGACCTCCTGTTCGGACAGGTCCCTGAAGCGGCGACGGTTCGGCATGAAGCGCATGGAAGGTTCCAGTTCGGTCAGGGTGTGGGTGGCCCGTTGACGGGGCACTGGACCCTCGGGCGCGGACGGATCGGACGACGAAGCGGTGGGCGAGACCCGGCCCGCAACATGCGTGTGGTGTCGAACATATATGATAATTGGAATATGTCGACCGGCATCGCGCCGCCTTGCTGGCGGCCGGGGCCGTTTGACGGACCCGGCCTCGCGTGTTCACCCGGCGCTCCGCTTGCGACCGTCGATCATGGCCCGGACGAGGTTCTCGCCATGGACACGGCTGGCCCAGAGGACCCCGGCCACATGCAGCAGGATCAGCAGCAAGGTCGCGTTGGCGGCAATCTCGTGGATTTCCTCGAAGGCCTCGCCGCCGCCTTCGCCATGCTCGTCGTAAGCGTCGTGGTCATCCTCCTCCGCCGCCCATGCCGGCAGGCTCGCGGATGTGACGATGCCAGCGAGCGGTCCCTGGCCCTCTTCGACCGCCAGCGTGGCCATGCCCGAGAGCGCCGTGACCGCCAGCGCGACCAGAAGCGCCACGGTCATCGCCCCGCCGGCCGGGCTGTGGCCGAGGTGGCGTTCCGCGCGGCCTGTGAGGAGATCGCGCAGATAGCCGAGGACACGGCCCGGCCCGGTCACGAAATCCGCGAAGCGGGCGCGGCGCGGGCCGACGAAACCCCAGAGGATGCGCAAGGCGACCGTCGCCGCGATGGCATAGCCTGCGTAGGTGTGGAGCCATTGCGGCTCGCCTTCCGTGAGGTAGGCGGTGGCGAAGGCCGCCACCAGCACCCAGTGGCCGATCCGGATCAGAGGGTCCCAGACCCGGACCGGCCCCTTGTCGGACGCGTCTTCCATCAGTCGTCGTCCCGCTCGCCGCGACCGTCGTCGTCATCGTCCCGCTCGTAGCGGTCGTCGTCGTCGTCGCGATAGGGCAGGACGGCACCGGTGACCGCGTCGAGATACGCCTCCACGCGCATGCCGTTCGCGTCGATCATCTCCACGTCATAGCGGCCACGCTCCAGTTCGATCTCGCGGACGGTGTAGCCCTGTTCCTCGAGCATGGTAGCGATCTGCGCGATGCTCATGCGATCCTGCGTCTGCGCCTGGACCTGATCCTGCGCGTTGGCCCCGAAGGCGAAGAGACCTACCGCCGTTGCCAGCGATGCGGTGAAGAGGATGGTGCGTTTCATGGCGTGTCTCCTTTTGCCAAGGCAGCCGGCTCGGCCGCCGATGACACGCTTCTGCCCCGACTCGCCTGACGCGGCCCTGACCCGCACTGTCAGCTTGCCGTCAGGTCGGCCAAGGTAGACACTGCACTCATGACACGCCTCGCTCTCATCCTGTCGCTGATCGCCGCGCCTGCGCTGGCGGACCGGGACGACCACGACCTCGCCCGCCGCGCGCTGGAGGCCGGGGAGATCCTGCCACTCGCCGATATCCTCGCCGTGGCCGAGGAGACGCGCCCGGGCCGGGTCATCGAACTGGAGCTCGAGCGCGATGACGGGCGCTGGATCTACGAGCTGGAGCTGGTCACGCCCGAGGGCCGTCTGTACGAGATGGAGATCGACGCCGCCTCCGGCACGGTCTTGGACGTCGAGCGCGAGCAGGACGACGACTGACATGCGCGCGCTCGCCGTGGAGGACGACCCCCGGATCGCCGAGGACCTGCACACCGCCCTGACCGCGGCCGGATTCCGCGTCGAACGGACCGGTGACGGCAAGGAGGCGTGGTTCCTGGGCGATACCGAGGAGTACGATCTCGTCGTGCTCGACCTCGGGCTGCCGTCGCTCGATGGGCTCGCGGTGCTGAAGCGTTGGCGGGCGAACGGGCGGACGATGCCCGTTCTCGTGCTGACGGCGCGCGGCACCTGGCAGGAGCGCGTCGAGGGGATCGAGGCCGGCGCCGACGATTACCTGCCCAAGCCCTTCCGAATGGAGGAACTCGTCGCCCGGGCCCGCGCCCTCGTGCGCCGTTCCGGAGGCCATGCCGCAGCCCTGCAGGAGGCGGGCGACCTGAGCCTCGATGCCAACCGCATGAGCGTCGCCTTGCGCGGCGTGCCGGTGCAGGTCACGGCGCTGGAATACCGGCTCCTGGCCTACCTGATGCTCCATCGCGACCGGCCGGTGCCGCCGAGCGAACTGCTGGAACACCTCTACGGCGACGACGACGCGCGCGAGGCCAATGCGCTCGAGGCCGTGATCGCCCGCCTCCGCCGCAAGCTTGGCCCCGGCGTCATCGGCACGCGCCGCGGGTTCGGGTATTTCCTGGAGGCGACATGAGCCTGCGCCTGCGCCTCGCGCTGGCGGGCGCGTTGGCGATCCTGCTCGCGCTGGGGCTTGCGGCGCTGGGTCTTGCGCAGCTCTTCGGCGCGCATGTGGAGCGCCGCGCGGTGGCCGAGATGTCCGTGCAGCTCGACCAGGTCATTGCCGGGCTGGAACGCGGGCCCGATGGACAGCTGGAACTGGCCCGACCGCCGGCCGATCCTCGCTTCGCCGTGCCCTATGGCGGGCTCTACTGGCAGATCGAGGAGGCCGGCGTCCTCGAGCGCTCCCGTTCGCTCTGGGACGCTGCGCTCGACCTGCCCGCCGACACGCTGGGTGACGGCGCGGTGCACGTGCATCGGCTGACCGGGCCAGAGGGGTCGGACCTGCTGGTTCTGGAGCGGTCTGTCGCGCTGCCTGCGCGTCTGGGTGGCGGCGCGGTACGGGCCGCGGTGGCGATGGAGGCGTCCGAGCTTCTCGCCGCCCGCCGCGCCTTCATGGCCGATCTCGCGCCTTACCTCGTCCTCCTGGCGCTGGCGCTGAGCGTGGCAGGCTGGGTGCAATTGTCGGTCGGGCTCCGGCCCTTGGGAGACCTCGGCGCCCACATCGCCGCCCTGCGGGAGGGCCGGGCCGAGCGCATGGGGACTGACTGGCCCGTCGAGCTGCGTCCCGTGGCGACGGAGATCGACGATCTCCTGGCCGCGCGCGACGCCGAGACCGAACGCGCCCGCGCCCGTGCCGCGGATCTGGCGCACGGGCTCAAGACGCCGCTGCAGGCCCTCATGGGAGAAGCCGGACGCCTGCGCCGGTCCGGCGCGGGCGCTGAGGCCGACGGGATCGAGGAAACTGCCCGCGCCATGCGCCGCACGGTGGACCGCGAACTGGCCCGCGCCCGGACCGCCGCCCGCGCGGCCGATGCGCGCGCCGATCCCGCCCGCGTCGCCGATCGGCTGATCGCGGTCCTGCGGCGGACGCCCGACGGGGCGCGGCTGGACTGGCAGCAGGACATTCCGGGCGGCATGGCGGTCGCGCTCGACGAGGCGGACCTCGCCGAGGCGATGGGTGCGCTGGCCGAGAACGCGGCGCGTCATGCGCGGAGCAGGGTTGTGCTCTCGGCATGGAGCGCAGGCGACGGCCTGCATCTGACGATCACCGATGACGGGCCGGGCATTCCTCAAGCGGCGCGCGACGCGCTGATGCGCCGACATGCCCGGGCCGATGAAACCGGCACCGGGCTCGGCCTCGCCATCGCATCCGAAATCGCCGAGGCCGTCGGCGGGACGCTGACGCTCGGAGACGCGGCGCCGGGACTGACTGCCTCGCTCCTGTTACCCCTCTCACGTCATTCCCGACAGGCACCTGCCGACAACCCCGCATGAGATCGTCGATCCGAAGCCGGCTTCGCTTCGAGGTCGGAGGCGCCCTTCGCCACGTGAGAGACCAATGTCGGCTTCGGGCCGATCTTTCGTGTCCGTAGCATTCGGCTGAAGGTCCAGAAGGTCCGCGATTCGGACCTTGGTGTCTGAGTTCTCGCTGCACCGGACACGAATGACCGCTACTCCTTCCGCGCCGCAGCGGTCAGGACCAAAGGCGTGCATGCTGCATCTGCGAGGGCTCAGGCTCGGCCAATTCCGGAAAGGGCTCGATCCGGTCATCTGAGCGTTTCTCTCAGATGACAGCTCTGCACTGCCGAGCGGCCTTTGCGAAAGTCGATCTCATCCCTTTCCGCGTGGTGATCTAGGGTAACAGCAGTATCATCCATGCCGTCCATGGCAGCTGGCGCTTCAGGATCGTCGGGATTGTCGGGATTGTTTCTGCCGCCCAAAAACTCGCCGAAAAAAGTTTCCTTGGGATCACCATTTTTTTCTTCAACGCGTAGGAGCAGCGGTTTCAATCCCGACAATCCCGGAGAAGGCCGGGCGGCCGACAAGGGGTTGGGGGCAAGTGGGGACACCTCCTTGGACACACCTGCATTTCTGGATTTCACAGCTCTTTCAGGGTAATGTTATGAAATAACATTTGAATTCGAGACTGCACGCATCTGAAAATGATCATATCCAAGTTCGAAAATCGCCTCCCGCGGCTGGAAATCGGAACCATCGCAGGTGCAGATCTGGAAGGGTCTGCGACCACGCTCCACCTGAAGACCGGTGACGGCGAAGAAAGCCTGCCCGTCGTCGTGGAGAGGATCGGCACCGAGATCACGCTCACCTGCCATGCCGGCTGGGGTGATGTGCGCCAGACCATCTACCTGACCCAGACGCCGTGTCACTTCGGCGGTAGCCGGACTTGGTTCCTGTGCCCACTCTGCGACCGCCGCTGCGGCATCCTCTATATCACCAAGCGGTTCGCCTGCCGTCACTGCTCCAAGCTGCGCTACGCCAGCCAGTACGAGAGCCCACGGGAGCGCATGCGGCGACGTCTCATCAAGATCCGGA
>CAZOBK010000079.1:0-12407 GCA_964578115.1 uncultured Roseicyclus sp. | reverse complement strand
GCGTGTCGGGGTTGCCGGCCTTGCCGATGGCGTGGATACGCCCGTCGCGCAGGCCAACATCGGCCTTGTAGATGCCGGTATGATCGACGATCAGCGCATTGGTGATGACGGTGTCCACCGCCCCCTCGGCGCGGCTGCGCTGTGACTGGCCCATGCCGTCGCGGATCACCTTGCCTCCGCCGAACTTCACCTCCTCGCCGTAGGTGGTCAGATCACGCTCCACCTCGATGATCAGGTCGGTATCGGCCAGCCGCACCCGGTCGCCGGTGGTGGGGCCATACATGTCGGCATAGGTCGTGCGAGGAATGCGGGTGGGCATGGGTCAGTCCATCGATGAGGGAGAAGAAAAGAGCGCCGCAGGGGGCGGGATCTGCCTGATATCTGGATAGGTGCCAACGCTGTCGAGTGATTCGCGGCGACCGATTGAAGAGAGGCACCCAACATGAGAGGCATCGTCGGCATGCTGCTGCTGATGGCAGCGCTCTTGAAAGCGGCCTTGGACTTTTTTGATTGGGGAAGAAGCAATGGATGGTGGTGATACCCCAAGCGCCGTCGACGGGCCGCGGTGCGTCGATGCAACCGTCGAGCCTGAGCGCTTTATCCCCGCCACATCCGCGAAGCCGGAGAACGGCGCCCCAAGCCTCGACAAATCGACGCGCCGGGGGGCGGCCCGTCGATGGCGCGGCGGCCTGCGGCCGCTGTCAACGCGCTGGGTGCCCAGATCGAACGTAACGACACGGGTGGCCCGCACCCTTTCGGCAGGTCTTGCTTCGCAAGACCGCCTGTCGGGCGACGGATGGCGCGGCGGCTGCGCCTTTGGCCCGCGCCCGGTGCTTCGCTCAACCGCATTCACGCCCTGAACACCTCGTCCGGCTCAACGCCCAAGCCCGTCACCAGCCCGTTGGTCTGCATCGCCATCCCGATCACCGCCAACAACTCCGCATGCATCTCGGCGCTCATGCCCTTGGCCTTCGCCGCCGCCGTGTGGCTGTGGATGCAGTACTGGCACCCGTTGGCCGTGGAGACCGCCACATAGATCATCTCCTTCACCAGCGGATCGAGCGCGCCGGGGGCCATCACCACCTTGAGCCTGTCCCAGAGCGCGCGCAGGGCCGCCGGATCATGGGCCATCGCGCGCCAGAAATCGTTCACGTAATCGGTGCCGCGCGCGGCCCTGATCTCGGCGAAGACCTCCGCCGCCTCCGGCGAAAGCTCCGCGTCGGACAGAAGCGGGACCGTCGCCATCAGACCGCCACCACCGCGCGCTTGGCGCTTGCGGTGACACCAAGGCGCCGGACCGTCCGCCCCGCCCCACCGTTCGCCGCGAAGATCTCCCGCGTCCCCAGTGCCTTCGCCGGTGTGCATACCCTCAAGGCCATGCCGCTCAATCCTTCCACCGTCGCCGGCCGCGCCCTTCCAGCCGTTCGCGATTGTCCCGGGCGCACTGCGTCAGCGGGGTGACGGCCGCCGAGACGACCTGCGCCGTGCCCTGCCCGCGCAGCGCCGCCTGCGCCGCGCCCGCCATCGCCTCGGCGAACGCGTCCGGCTTCTCGCGCAGCGCGCGCCACCCCTCGTCGAAGGGCGTGTTCCACGCGCCAGCCGCGCCGAGACCGCGAAGCCAGATGACCCCCTGCGCCTCGATCCCCAGCCGCGTCAGCGCCAACCCCGCCGTCACCACGTCCAATGGCGTGAATAGTTTCATAGCTTGCCCATCACCTTCCGATTGAAGCCCCAGACCTCGCCAACACCGCCATAGGGCACCAGCTGCACCTCGCGCGTCTGGCCCGGCTCGAACCGCACCGCGGTGCCCGCCGCGATGTCGAGCCTGTGGCCCCGCGCGGCCGTCCGGTCGAAATCGAGCGCCGAATTCGTCTCGGCGAAATGGTAGTGGCTGCCCACCTGCACCGGCCTGTCGCCGGTATTGGCCACCGTCAGCGTGATCGCGGGACGACCCGCGTTCAACTCGATCTCGCCCTCTGCGGCCATCACTTCACCCGGGATCATGCGTCCCCTCCCCTGTTGCCCTGGATCGCCGCAAGGATGCGTTTGCCGAAGACCCCGACCAGCGCGCCCAGAAGCAGCGCGAAAGAGGACTGCCCCCCGCTGAGCAGCGCCGCCGCCAGCAAAAGCAGCACCAGCGTCAGCAGGTCCATCTCGGTCTGTTCGACGGGTATCTTCGACAGCGCCACGTTTTCCAGCGCCTGCCGCACGAAGGGCTCGGCAAAGGGCGTCAGCGCCCCGGCGGCCAGCCCCAGCAGGAATGCAAAGATCATCGCGTCACCTCCTCGCTACCGGATCGGATGATGGACGGTCACAAGCTTCGTGCCGTCTGGAAAGGTCGCCTCAACCTGCACGTCATGGATCATCTCGGGCACGCCCTCCATGCATTGCTCGGCGGCCACCACATGGGCGCCAGCCTCCATCAGATCGGCCACGGACCGGCCGTCGCGCGCGCCTTCCACGACGAAATCGGTGATCAGCGCGATCGCCTCGGGATGGTTGAGCCTGACGCCGCGCATCAACCGGTTGCGCGCCACCATGGCCGCCATGCTGATCAGCAGCTTGTCCTTTTCGCGGGGGGAGAGGTTCATCGCGGGGTCTTTCGTCCTTGGTCAGATCTGCCAGACGCGCGGCAGGGGAAGGTTCGTCAGCGTCGAGACCGTCCGCGCCACCGCGCGGCGGAGCGCGAAGGCGTCGGCGGAGAGAAACCGCACGGTCAGCCGTTCGTCCCAGGCCGAGGCGGCGGCGCGAACCGGCCCCTCGGCGGGCAGGACCGCGCGGATCGCTTGCAGCCTGTCCGCCGCATCGCGCGAGATCAACGTGAGCGAGGCCACGGCCCGCGCGTCGCCCAGCCCGGCCGCACCGTCGCGCACAAGGTCGGCATCGTCGAGGCGGATGCTTTCGATCATCACCGGGCGCCCGGCGCGCGTAACCTTGCGCCGGTCGCGCAAGTGAAGCCGCCGCACCGTCTCGCCCATCGCCGCGCGGCCCAGAACCAGCGTTTCGAGCAGGATGAGCGTGCTGTCCGCGGCCATCTCGGCCTCGATGCGCCGGTCGAGCGCGGCGCCGTCGAACAGGATCAGCTCCTGCGGCAGCCAGTGCAGGACCGCGCCCGGGCCCAGCGAAAGCCGCGTCGTGACCTCGGCCACGCCGCCCGCGCTGCGATAGGCGCGTTCGGCCGTCTGCGTCGTGGCCACGGCCGCACCGCCCGCGAGTGTCACGGCATAGTCCAGCCGGTCGCCCCCGGTCAGCCCCCCCGCGGTGTTGAGAAACACGACCTCCGGCGCGCGTCCGTGCATGCGCGGCATCATCGCCTTGGCCGACCCCGCCTGCGCCAACCGCTCCAGCCGCGCGCCCACGCCGAGGGCGACCGCGGCGCGGCCCGCCACGCGCTGCTGTCGCAAATCCCTGGAAGCAAGGTCGAACATCTTGGAGTTGAGCCTAGGCCCGGGCCAGCGGCACTGGCAAGCGCGGGGACGCGGCACGGCGCGGCTGGCCTCGTCATTGCCCAAGAATCGGGCAGCGGCGCGGCATATCCCCCGTGGTCATCGGCGCGAGATCGGTGTAGCGGGGAAAAATGACCGAGACCCTGACCATCAGGCGGCCCGACGACTGGCACCTGCATCTGCGCGACGGCGCGATGCTGGCCGGCGTCCTGCCCGAGACCGCCCGACATTTCGCCCGCGCCATCATCATGCCGAACCTCGTGCCCCCCGTGGTGACGGGCGACGACGCGCGCGCCTATCGAGACCGCATCCTCGCCGCCCTGCCCGGCGACATGGCCTTCGAACCGCTGATGACGCTCTACCTGACCGAGACGACGGACCCCGCCGACGTGGCCGCCGCACATGCCGAGCGGCTTGTGACGGCGGTCAAGCTCTACCCCGCGGGGGCGACCACGAACTCCGGCTCGGGCGTGAGGGATCTGGCCCGCGTGATGCCGGTGCTGGAGAAGATGGCCGAGATCGGCCTGCCGCTCTGCATCCACGGCGAGGTCACGACGCCCGAGATCGACATCTTCGACCGCGAGAAGGTGTTCCTCGAGACGGTGCTCGACCCCCTGCGCCGCGACCTGCCGGAGCTGAAGGTGACGCTCGAGCATATCACGACCTCGGACGGTATTTCCTATGTCAGCAACGCGCAGGGCGATATCGCGGGCACGATCACCACGCACCACCTGATGATCAACCGCAACCACATGCTGGTGGGCGGCATCCGGCCCCATTACTACTGCCTGCCCGTGGCCAAGCGATCGACCCACCAGATCGCGCTCCGCAAGGCGGCGACCTCGGGCAACCCGCGCTTCTTCCTCGGCACCGACAGCGCGCCCCATACCGACGAGAACAAGGAAGGCGCCTGCGGCTGCGCGGGCGTGTTCTCGGCCACCAACACGCTCAGCTGCCTCGCCCATGTCTTCGAGGAGGAAGACGCGCTCGACAGACTGGAGGGCTTCGCCTCGCTCCATGGCCCGGCGCGTTATCGCCTGCCACCTAACGAGGACCGTATCACGCTGGAAAAGCGCGCCGCACCCACGGACTACCCCGCAAGGATCGACACGGGCGCAGGCCCCGTGACCCTTTTCGATCCCGGTCACCCGCTTTACTGGCACGTGATCGCCTGATCCTTCATCTTTCCGAAAATACGCAAATCCCACGGCAGCCATGATCCCCAGCACATATCCCGACGACGCGACGATGGCGCAGATGACCGCGCGCATGCTGCTCGACATCCGCGCGGTGCATTTCGACACCGAAACGCTCTTCACGCACGCCTCCGGAAAACAAGCGCCTACCTATATCGATTGCCGCAAGCTGATCTCGCATCCGCGTATCCGCAGCACGGTGATGGATTTCCTGACCTGCAAGGTCATGCGCGCCGCAGGGCTCGAGGCCTTCGACAACATCGCCGGCGGCGAGACGGCGGGCATCCCCTTCGCAGCCCTCGTGGCCGAGCGCATGGCGCTGCCCATGTCCTACGTGCGCAAGAAACCCAAGGGCTATGGCCGCGCGGCCCAGATCGAGGGCGAGATGCCAGAGGGCGCGCGGGTGCTGCTGGTGGAGGACCTGACCACCGATGGCGGCTCCAAGCTGAAATTCGTCGACGCGATCCGCGCGGCGGGTGCCAATTGCGCGCATACGGCGGTGGTCTTCTACTACGGGATCTTCGAGGACACGATCGACCGGCTGGCCGCTCATGGGTTGACGCTGCACTGGCTCTGCACCTGGGCCGATGTCATCGCCGAGGCGCGCCGCGCGGGCGATTTCGACGAGGCGGTCCTCTCCGAGGTGGAACGATTCCTCGCCGATCCGGATGGCTGGCGCCAAGGCCGCGGGCTCGACTGAGCCGGGGCCGCGCACGCCCAGGCTTGGCGCGTGGCGAATCTGACACATAGCTGTTACCCTAACCTCAACCGGCTGTGGCCGGGGGCCCCGCGCCCCCAATATCTTGCGCCCGAAACCGCTCACAGGTTACTCACAGAGCAAAGCGATTGACGCGGCCGCTGCCCGGCGCGTTATACCACCGGACACCCTCCGCATGGACGCGGCTGAGAACAAGAGCGGGGGGACGACAGGCCAGGGAGACCAGGGAAAACCCATGAACGAGCATGTGCCCGTGCCCGCCGGCGGAGCGTCGTCCGGCGACACCTCTTCTCAAGACGAGTCCGGCGTCCTGCCCCATAATATCGAAGCCGAGCAGCAGCTTCTGGGTGCGATCCTGTCGTCCAACGACGTGCTCGACCGCGTCGAGGACCTTATCAAGCCCGACCATTTCTTCGACCCCGTCCATAGCGAGATCTTCCAGCTCGCAAGCGCGCGCATCGCCAAGGGGCTCGCGACCGACGCCACCACGATGAAGAATTTCGTGGCCGATATCGCGGGCCTGAAGGAGTTGGGCGGCGCGGAATACCTCGTCAATCTTCAGCTCTCGGCCATCGCCACCAGCGCCGCACGCGACTACGCGCAACTCATCCACGATCTCGCGGTGCGACGCGCGCTGATCGGGCTGGGCGCCACGATCTCGGACCGCGCGCGCGCCATGCGCGACGACGTGAGCCCCGACGAACAGATCGTGGAGGCCGAGACCGACCTCTTCAAGCTGGCCTCGACCGGCAAGACCTCGAGCGGGTTCAAGTCGTTCCTTTCCGCGCTCCACGAGGCGGTGACGACGGCAAATGCCGCCCACAAGCGTCAGGGCAAGCTCGCCGGCCTTTCGACGGGGCTCACGGACATGGACCGGATGCTGGGCGGTTTGCACAATTCCGACCTCCTGATCCTTGCAGGGCGCCCGTCGATGGGCAAGACCTCGCTGGCCACCAACGTGGCCTTCAACGTCGCCCGCACCTGGAAGGAGGGCCGGCGCGAGGACGGATCGGTCGGCACGGTCGATGGCGGCGTCGTGGGGTTCTTCAGTCTCGAGATGTCGTCGTCCCAGCTGGCGCAGCGGATCCTGTCGGAGGCCGCCGAGATCCCGTCGGAGCTGATCCGCAAGGGCGACCTGACCGAGGCGGAGTTCCAACGCTACCTGCGCGCGGCTGAGGAACTCGAACACTGCCCGCTCTATATCGACGACACGCCCGCGCTGCCCATCAGCCAGGTCGCGGCCCGCGCACGGCGCCTGAAACGCTCGCCGCGCGGACTGGACCTGCTGATCGTCGACTACCTGCAGCTTCTGCGCGGCGCGGGCCGGTCGGAGAACCGCGTCAACGAGGTCTCGGAGATCACGCAAGGCCTCAAGGCCGTCGCCAAGGAACTCGACATCCCCGTCATCGCGCTGTCGCAGCTCTCGCGCCAGGTGGAAAGTCGCGAGGACAAGCGTCCGCAGCTCAGCGACCTGCGCGAGTCCGGGTCGATCGAGCAGGACGCGGACGTGGTGATGTTCGTCTACCGGGGCGAGTACTACAAGGAACGGGAAAAGCCCGGCGAGGACAATCTCGAGGCCATGACCAAGTGGCAGCAGGACATGGAGGCGCTGCACGGCAAGGCCGAGGTCATCATCGGCAAGCAGCGCCACGGACCTGTCGGCTCGATCGAGCTGAGCTTCGAGGGCAGGTTCACCCGCTTCGGCAATCTCGTGAAACCATGGCAGCAGGGCGCGGACCAGTACTGAGGCGGGATGACGGGCCGGTCCCGCAGGGACCGAACGACGACACCCCCTGCGATGCCGATACCGCCTTGACGGCCGTACGGCGAGGTCCGACACATCCCCCATGGGAACGGGAACGCTCCAGATCGACCTTCAGGCCATCGCCGCCAACTGGCGTGCGCTCGACGCCATGACGGACTGCGAGACCGCCGCCGTGGTCAAGGCCGACGGCTACGGCCTCGGCGCGGGCCGCGTGGCGCGGGTGCTGGCGCAGGCTGGTGCGCGGCGCTTCTTCGTGGCCGTGGCCGAGGAAGGCGCGGCAGTGCGCGCCGCCCTTGGCAAAGGCCCCGAAATCAACGTCTTCTCGGGCCACATGGAGGACGACACCGCCCTCCTGCGCGACGCGGAGCTCGTGCCGATGCTCAACAGCGCCGAGCAACTCGCGCGCCACCGCGCGGCTCTCCCCGACGCGCCCTATGGCGTGCAGCTCGACAGCGGCATGAACCGGCTGGGGATGGAGCCCGCCGACTGGGCCGCGCTGCGCGCCGAGGCCGAGGCCGGCCCCCTCACGCTTCTGATGAGCCATCTGGCCTGCGCCGACGAACCCGAACACCCCGCCAATACCGCGCAGCTGCGGGCCTTCCGGCAGATGACCGAGGGCGCGACGGTGCCTCGCTCGCTCTCGGCCACGGGCGGCATACTCATGGACCCCGACTACCACTTCGAACTGACGCGTCCCGGTATCGGCCTTTACGGCGGCCTGCCCTTCGCGGACGCCAAACCGGTCGTGCGCCTGTCGCTGCCGGTGATCCAGGTGCGCGACGTCGTACCCGGTGAAACGATCGGCTACGGCTGCAGCTACACCGCCACGCGACCGATGAAACTCGCCACGGTTTCAGCGGGATACGCCGACGGGCTCATCCGCGCCATGTCGGGCCGCGCGCGGCTCTGGGCGGGCGACGCGCCCTGCCCGCTTGCCGGCCGTGTGTCCATGGACCTGCTGACCGTGGACGTCACCGATCTCGAGACCATTCCCGACGCGCTCGACATTCTCGGGCCCCGGCAGGGCGTCGACGACCTGGCCGAGGCCGCCGGCACCATAGGCTACGAGATCCTCACCTCGCTCGGCGCGCGCTACCACTGCAGCGGCGCCGGGGGCAACCACGCATGAGCGGCCTGCTGACCGCGCCGCTGGCCACGGTCGGACGCTCCGTGATGGGGCTGCTGGGCGGCAGTGGCCGGGTGGCAATCTTCTTCGCCCATGTGGTCAGCCATCTCTTCCGCCCGCCGTGGTATCCGCGCGAACTGGCGCAGCAACTGCTGCATATCGGCTGGCTCTCGCTGCCCGTCGTGGGGCTTACGGCGCTGTTCACCGGCGGCGCGCTGGCGCTGCAGATCTATGCCGGCGGCGCGCGCTTCAACGCCGAGGCCGTGGTGCCCCAGATCGTCGCCATCGGCATCACGCGCGAGCTTGGTCCCGTGCTCGGCGGGCTCATGGTGGCAGGCCGCGTCGCCGCCGCCATCGCCGCGGAAATCGGAACGATGAAGGTGACCGAGCAGATCGACGCGCTGGTGACGCTCTCGACCAACCCGTTGAAATACCTCGCCGTGCCGCGCGTTCTGGCCGCCACCCTGTCGCTGCCGGTGCTGGTGGCCGTCGGCGACAGCATCGGCATCCTCGGCGGCTATCTTGTGGGCACAACGCGGCTGGGATTCGACCCGGTGGCCTATATCAGCAACACGGCCGATTTCCTCGAGACCTGGGACATCGTCTCGGGGCTGATCAAGGGCGCCGTCTTCGGCTGCATCGTGGCCACCATGGGCTGCTTTCACGGGATGCACAGCGAACGCGGCGCGCGCGGCGTCGGGCGGGCTACGACCAAGGCCGTGGTCTCGGCCTCGATCCTGATCCTCGCCGCCAACTACCTGCTGACCGAGGTGTTCTTTTCCGCATGATCCGCCTCACCCAAGTCACCAAGTCCTTCGGCCCAAAGCCGGTGCTGCGCGGCATCGACCTGCAGGTCGAGACCGGCGAAAGCCTCGTCGTCATCGGCGGCTCAGGGACCGGCAAATCCGTGCTTCTGAAATGCGTTCTCGGTCTCGTGACACCCGATGGCGGCACCATCGAGCTCGACGGCAGGGACGTCACCAAGGGCGACCGCGACGCGTTTCTGGCGCGCTTCGGGATGCTGTTTCAGGGCGGCGCGCTCTTCGATTCCATGCCGGTCTGGCAGAACGTGGCCTTCCGCCTCCTGCGCGGGCGGAGCAGGAAACCCCGCGCCGAGGCGCGCGCGATCGCCATCGAGAAGCTGCGACGCGTGGGCCTCGACGCCGACGTGGCCGACCTCTACCCGGCGGAGCTTTCGGGCGGCATGCAGAAACGCGCGAGCCTTGCACGCGCCATCGCGGCCGAGCCCGACATCATCTTCTTCGACGAACCCACCACCGGCCTCGATCCGATCATGGCGGGCGTCATCAACGCGCTGATCCGGGAAATCGTGACCGAGATGGGCGTGACCGCCGTCACCATCACCCATGACATGACCTCGGCGCGCACCATCGCCGACAAGGTCGCGATGCTGCACGCGGGCAAGATCCGCTGGCACGGGCCGGTCGCGGAGATGGACGCGGCGGACGACCCCTACCTCACGCAGTTCATCACCGGCGCCGCGGACGGCCCGATCGAGACCGTGAGGTGAGCCAATGGCGGTGGTCGGCGGTCCGATCGTCCGGTGACGGCACTCGCACGGACCTCCCCCCTTCATCCTGGCAAAAAACCTCTCGGGGGGGCGCGCAAAGCGCGCGGGGGGCAGACAGCCCCCCCTCCACCCGGCCCTTGCGCGCGCAGGCCAAATCGCTAGTGCTCCACCCCATGCAGATGACCCCGGCCATGCGCCTTCTCTTCGCGCTGAACCTCACGCTTCTGGTGCTTTATCCCATCGCCTGGGCGATGCCGCTGATGCGCGCGGGTCTTCTGCCGCTCTTCGGGCTCGAGGAGATCTCGATCCTTACCGGGCTCCGCGCGCTCTGGGACGGGGGCGAGGTCGCGCTCGCGATCCTCGTGGCGCTCTTCGCGCTGGTCGCGCCGATCCTCAAGACCCTGTGCCTGACGCTCGTCCACCTGTCGCGCGCACCCGCGCGGCTCCTGCCCGCGCTGCAGCTTCTGGGCAAGCTCGCCATGGCCGATGTCTTCCTCATCGCGGTCTATGTCACGCTGGCCAAGGGCCTCGCGGTCGGCCGCGTGGAAACAGCATGGGGCCTCTGGCTTTTCACCGCCTGCGTGCTGGGCTCGCTGGCGATCGGCATTCTCACTCAACGGCAGTTGAAGGAGGCGGGCGCATGACCCTGATCCACGCACTCACCGCGCTCGGCGTGGCGCTCTGCGCCTTCGCGGCGCTTTCAGGACTGACCTGGATGCGCCGCGTCATCGGAGAGCGTCCGGCACGGCGACGGGGCATGGCCCTGAACCTCGCGCGGCGCGCGGGCCCGCCGGTGCTGGCCGGGCTCGCCGTCGCCGGCATCGCCGCCCTGTCCGCACGCGGCATACCGGCCGCCCCCGCCCTTCTGCTCATCGGCGGGGGGCTGACCTTCGGGCTGCATCGCGGACTGGCCGAGGTCGGACAGGCCGACCGGCGCGCCGTCTTGCCCCGCCTGGCCATCGCCGTGGCGGCCGGAACCGGCTACCTGTGGCTGGCCGGGCTGGCCACGCCGCTCTGACGGATCAGAACCGGAAGGCGAAGCGCAGCGCGCCGCTCGTGCTTCGCAGATCGCCGCCGAGACCCGAGAGAGCGACCGAAGTGTCGAGAGAAATGCCGTTGCCGACCTCGGTCGAAAGGCCGAGTTCAAGACGCCCTGTCCAGCCGTCATCGACCAGCAGGTCCGACACCAGCGCCGTATCCGCATCGGTGTTCAGCCATTCGGCATGCAGCCCCGCGAAGATCTCGCCGCTGGCGGTGGACTGGCTGACCTCTCCGCCCAGCGAGGCCTGCGTGAAGCGCACGGTCTCGGTGCCCGCACCGGCCAGCGTGCCGCTGACGCCCTCGACCCGCTCGACGCCGTGCACGAGGCCCAGCATCGGCGTGACCGTCACACCCTGGTCGAGCGCGATGTCGTAGCCGCCGTTGAAGGTCAGCGCCGCAAGCCGCGTGTCGCCCTCGCCCGTGCCGCCGCCCGAGGTCTGGGTGAAGTCGCCCCAGCCGTAGATCAGGCTCGCCTCGCCGGACCACGCGCCCGCCGCATAGGCCATGTAGGGTTGCAGGTAGCGCAGGACGCCGTCCTGCCCGACCGCGCCCACCGTCGCGTCGAGGTCCTGAACGCCCAGCGACAGGCCCACCACCATGTCGGGCATCACCGCCATGTCGGCGCCGATCTGCAGGCCGCGGCCCGTATAGCTGCGGTTCGTGCCGTCATCCTCGGCGCGGAAGCCGGTCAGATCGACCCAGGTGTAAAGCCCGCCCATCATCTGCGCGCTGTCCATGGTGGACTGCGTGACGGTGAAGGACCCGGTCTCGGGATCGGCCACGCGGGTGAAGGACAGCACCTCGTCACGCGTCGTCAGGCTGTCCTGCCCGCGGGAGCGGGTGACGCCAGCGGAATTGACGATGACGAGGCGGCCAACGGCGTTCGAGGCGGCGGCGAGGGTGGCCAACTCATCCGCGGCGCCAAAGCCCAATGCACACATGATGGATATGTCCAGGAAATCGTTAACCCATGGGCCGAATTCTGTCAGAGCAAGACCACCAATGCCGCCGTCGGGGACGGTGACGCTTTGCGTGACCGGCGTGTCGCTCGTCGGGAATGTGGGCGAAAAAGCTCCTTCGCCGAAATTGCCGGCTAATGAAGCATCGGCGAAGGCCCATACAGGTGTCCCGACAGGCTGACTGGACGTAACCGAAGATGCGTTCAGCGTGATCGTCTCTCCTGCGTCAAACGCGAGCGGCGTGAGCGTTTCCGATACACGCACCTCCAGCAGAGGTTGCGAAAAGCCGTTGATAGCGGCACAGCCCGCTGACTGGGCCTGCGCCATCGACGGAACCACAAGGGCCGTGGTGGCGAGACAACCCGCTGCAAACGTCTTTGTCCCGGGAATAATGCGCATCTGCTCGATCCTCTAGATCCGTGATTGGCGATTTTTTGCTTATCCCCTTCGTAACAGCGACCTCTCCATAGTTACCATAAATGTATCTAAAGTTTTAAAACGGGATCAAAGCCGTGGCGCGCTGGTCACAGGACCGACCCCCTCCAAAAAGCCCGCGCCGCTTGCCTTCCCCGCCCGCTTCGCTACACCCGCGCCATGGCCAAGCCCGTCACCCGTTTCGTCTGTT
>CAZOBK010000078.1:0-12540 GCA_964578115.1 uncultured Roseicyclus sp. | reverse complement strand
TTTCGCGGTGGACACCGGGCACGGCGCTGCTACCTTCGGCGCCCGGTCAATCTGCGGCCGGTCAATCTGCGGAGGGTGTGATGGCGAAACTGGCGTTTCTGGGTCTGGGCGTGATGGGGTACCCGATGGCGGGCCATCTGAAGGCGGCCGGTCACGAGGTCACGGTCTACAACCGGACGACCGCCAAGGCGGAGAAATGGGCGGCCGAGCATGGCGGCGCCTTCGCCGCGACGCCGCGCGAGGCGGCCGAGGGCGCGGAATTCGTCATGGCCTGCGTCGGCAATGACGACGATCTGCGGTCGGTCGTGCTGGGCGAGGACGGCGCGCTGGCAGGCATGGCCAAGGGGGCCATCTTCGTGGATCACACCACGGTTTCTGCGCTGGTGACACGCGAGCTTGCGCAAGTGGCGGGCGAGACGGGGATCGGCTGGGTGGATGCGCCCGTCTCGGGTGGTCAGGCAGGGGCCGAGAACGGCCAGCTCGTCATCATGTGCGGCGGTGCGGAGGCCCATTTCGCCGCGGCCGAGCCGGTGATCGACGCCTATTCCAAGATGACCGAACGGTTCGGTGAGGTCGGTTCGGGCCAGATCACCAAGATGGTCAACCAGATCTGCATCGTGGGTGCCATCCAGTCGATCTCGGAAGGTCTCTATTTCGCCAAGACCGCCGGGCTCGACGCCAAGAAGGTCGCCGCACTCGTAAGTCAGGGCGCGGGCGGGTCCTGGCAGCTTGCCAACCGGGCCGACACGATGATCGACAATCATTTCAACCACGGCTTCGCCGTCGACTGGATGCGCAAGGATCTCGGCATCGCGCTGGAGCAGGGCAAGGAGATGGGCCTGTCGCTGCCGGTGACGGCGCTGGTCGACCAGTTCTATGCCGAGGTGCAGCAACTGGGCGGCGGACGCTGGGACACCTCGAGCCTGATCCAGCGTTTCCGCCGGATGCACGGCGAAGAGACCTGAGGCGCCCTTGGCCTTTCATCTGACCGACACCGCTGCGCTGGGCGCGGCGGGGTTCGACACGATCATCGATGTGCGCAGCCCGTCGGAATACGCCGAGGATCATCTTCCCGGCGCGATCTCCATGCCGGTGCTCAGCGACACTGAGCGCGCCGAGGTCGGCACGATCTACACCCAGGAAAGCCCGTTCCGCGCCCGCAAGATCGGTGCGGCGCTGGTGGCGAGGAATGCCGCGCGCCATATCGAGGAGCGTCTGATGGACCGCGATGGCGGTTGGCGCCCGGTGGTCTATTGCTGGCGCGGCGGCCAGCGGTCGGGGTCTTTCGCCTCCATTCTGGCGCAGATCGGTTGGCGGGTGGAGGTTCTGGAGGGCGGCTACCGCACATGGCGGCGGCTTGTCGTCGGGCGGCTTTACGAGGCCCCTCTCGGGCTGCGCGTGATCCGGCTCGACGGCTACACCGGGACGGCCAAGACCGCGCTTCTGGCGGAGGTGGCAGCACTTGGCGGGCAGGTGATCGACCTCGAGGGTCTGGCGCGTCACCGCGGCTCGATCCTGGGGGACATGGGGGGCGATCAGCCCGAGCAAAAGGGCTTCGAGACGGCGCTGGTGCAGGCGCTCGACGCGCTCGACCCGTCGCGCCCCGTTCTGGTGGAGGCCGAAAGCGCGCGGATCGGGGAGCTACGCCTGCCGCCCGCGCTCTGGGCCGCGATGAAGGCCAGCCGGCGTATCGTGGTGGAGGCCCCGGTCGCGGCCCGCGCCCGGTATCTGGCGCAGGAATACGCGGAACTTGCCGCCGACGCGCCGGCGCTGACCGAGAGACTCGATGGCCTGCGCGCGATCGCGGGGCACGAGACGGTCGATGGCTGGCTGGTGATGCTGGGGCAGGGGCGCCTGACGGACCTGTCCGAGGCGCTGATCCGGCAGCATTACGACCCGGCCTATGGGCGCCTCAGGCGCGCCGATGAGGGGGATGTCATCGCCCGGCTGGCGCTTGAGACATTGGAGCCGGTAGCCTTGCGGGAGGCGGCGTTGCGTATCCTTGGGCACATGACCTGAGGCGGCGGGGCCCGCGCGGAAAACGCCGCCAGGCCGGCTACCCCCCTTGGCCTTTGCATCCGCCTTCGGTAGGTCAATCGTGACCTGATACGAGAGGCGGGCAAGCCATGGACAAGACTTTCGACGCGACCGAAGCCGAGGCCCGGATCTACGCCGCATGGGAAGAGGCGGGCGCGTTCCGGGCGGGCGCCAACGCCAGACCCGGGGCCGAGGCATTCTCGATCATGATCCCACCGCCGAACGTGACGGGCGTTCTGCACGTGGGACATGCCTTCAACAACACGCTGCAGGATGTGCTGACCCGCTGGCATCGGATGCGCGGCTTCGACACGCTCTGGCAGCCGGGCACGGACCACGCGGGCATCGCCACGCAGATGGTCGTCGAGCGCGAACTGGCCAAGGAGGGCAAGTCCCGCCGCGAGATGAGCCGGGAGGAATTCCTGTCCCATGTCTGGGCGTGGAAGGCGCAGTCGGGCGGCACGATCCGCCAGCAGCTCAAGCGCCTCGGCGCCTCCTGCGACTGGTCGCGCGAGGCCTTCACCATGTCCGGCGCCCCCGGCGCGCCCGAGGGCGAGGACGGCAATTTCCACGACGCCGTCATCAAGGTCTTCGTCGACATGTACGACAAGGGCTTCATCTACCGCGGCAAGCGGCTGGTGAACTGGGACCCGCATTTCGAGACCGCGATCTCGGATCTCGAGGTCGAGAACACCGATGTCCAGGGCAACATGTGGCATTTCAAGTACCCGCTCGCGGGCGGTGCCACCTACACCTACGTGGAGAAGGACGCCGACGGTAACGTCGTGCACGAGGAAGAGCGCGACTACATCTCCATCGCCACGACGCGCCCCGAGACGATGCTGGGCGACGGCGCGGTCGCGGTCCACCCTTCGGACGAACGCTATGCTCCGATCGTCGGCATGCTCTGCGAGATCCCGGTCGGCCCCAAGGAACACCGCCGTCTGATCCCGATCATCACCGACGAATACCCCGATCCCGATTTCGGCTCGGGCGCGGTGAAGATCACCGGCGCGCATGACTTCAACGACTATGCCGTGGCCAAGCGGAACGGCATCCCCTGCTACCGCCTGATGGACGGCAAGGGCCACATGCGCGAGGACGGTCTGCCCTATGCCGAGGCCGCCGCCGTCGCGAGGGAGGTCGCGGAAGGCAAGCGCACGCTCAGCGAGGCCGAGGCCGATCTTCTGAACCTCGTCCCCGACCATTTGCGCGGGCTCGACCGGTTCGCGGCCCGCTGGCAGGTCACCTCCGAGATCTTCGAGGAAGGGCTCGCCGTCATGACGCGCGCCGACGATCCGGCGCTTGGGGGCACGGCGGTGAAACCGGGCGAGGAGGGCGCGGAAGAACTTGTGCCACTGGTCGAGGAAAAGGTCATCACCCAGCCCTTCGGCGACCGCTCCAAGGTCGTGATCGAGCCGATGCTGACCGACCAGTGGTTCGTCGACACCGCCAAGATCGTGGGCCCCGCGCTCGACGCCGTGCGCGACGGGCGCACCACCATCGTCCCCGAGCAGCACCGCAAGGTCTATTTCCACTGGCTTGAAAACATCGAGCCCTGGACCATCTCGCGGCAGCTCTGGTGGGGTCACCAGATCCCGGTCTGGTACGGCTTCGACCTCGCGCGGCACGGGTTCAACGACGATGAGGGCGACGGCGCGCTCGACGAGGTCGAGATGCTGCGGCTTCTCAACGCCCAGACCCTGCTGGAGGGCGAGGACCGGCACCATTGCGCGGCGGAGTTCGACACCGTCTCGGCGAAGTTCGCCGATGTGCTGGGCGGGCTGCCGACGCCGCTGAACCACGCTCGGGTTGTCGAAGTCACGGATCGCCACGAGGCCGCGCACATGCTGGGCGCGTGCCTCGCGCAGTACGAGATCGACCAGGACCCGACCAGGCTCGTCTACCCGGTCTGGCGCGACCCCGACGTGCTCGACACTTGGTTCTCCTCCGGCCTCTGGCCCATCGGCACGCTGGGCTGGCCCGAGGACACGCCCGAGCTGCACCGCTATTTCCCGACCTCGACGCTGGTCTCCGGCTTTGACATCATTTTCTTCTGGGTCGCCCGGATGATGATGATGCAGCTGGCCGTCACCGGCGAGGTGCCGTTCCGTGACGTCTATGTCCACGCCCTCGTCCGCGATGAGAAGGGGCGCAAGATGTCGAAGTCGGTCGGCAACGTGCTCGACCCGCTGGATTTGGTCGACGAATACGGCGCGGACGCGCTGCGCTTCACGCTGACCTCCATGGCCGCCATGGGCCGCGACCTGAAGCTCAGCAAGGACCGCATTCAGGGTTATCGCAACTTCGGCACCAAGCTCTGGAATGCCGCGCGCTTCGCCGAGATGAACGCGTGCAGGCCCGTCGCGGGTTTCGATCCGGCCTCTGTCACACAGACGGTGAACACATGGATCGTGGGTGAGACGGCGCGCGCGCGGATGGCCCACGACGAGGCGCTCGGCAAGTACCGGTTCAACGACGCCGCGAACGGGCTCTATGCCTTCGTCTGGCACAAGGTCTGCGACTGGTATCTGGAATTCGCCAAGCCGCTCTTCGCCTCCGGCGACGACGCGGTGATCGCCGAGACGCGCGCGACCATGGCCTGGGTGATCGACCAGTGCCTGATCCTGCTGCACCCCACGATGCCCTTCATCACCGAGGAACTCTGGGGCGAGATCGCCGATCGGCCGAAGATGCTGGTCCACGCCGACTGGCCGGACTACGGCGGCGAACTGATCGATGCGGAGGCGGACCGGGAGATGACATGGGTCATCGGTCTGATCGAAGAGATCCGCTCGGTCCGTGCGCAGATGCATGTGCCTGCGGGCCTGAAGGTTCAGCTGATGCAGGCAGAGCTCGACGCGGCGGGGCAGGCGGCCTTCGACCGAAACCGCGCGATGATCGACCGGCTGGCGCGCCTGTCGGACGTGACCGTGGTAGATGCACTGCCCAAGGGGGCTGTGACGGTCGCCGTGGAGGGTGGCGTCTTCGGCGTGCCCATCGCGGACCTGATCGACGTGGACGAGGAAAAGGCGCGGCTCGAAAAGGTGCTGGCCAAGCTCTCCAAGGAGATCGGCGGCCTCAAGGGGCGCCTGTCGAACCCGAAATTCATCGAGAGCGCGCCCGAGGAGGTCGTGGACGAGACCCGCGAGAACCTTGTCCAGCGCGAAGAGGAAGAGGGCAAGATCCGTGCGGCGCTTGACCGGTTGAACGAGATCGCGTGAGGGGGTGCCGCCCGCGAGGGCGGCGCCGGTATCCGCGCGGAAACCGGACCGAAAACGCGCGTTTTCCGCTCTATTCCGTGCTATACATCGCCGATGAGCGACCGCTTCGGAAAGCTGGCTGAACGCCAGATGCAAAAGGCGCTGGCCGAGAAAAAGCTCTCTGGCCTCGAGGGGGAGGGGCATCCGTTGCCCGAACGGCCCGAGGCGGCCTTTGTCGATGCAGGCGAGGCGGTCGGGTACCGGATCATGCACGAGCACGGCGCGCTGCCCGAGGAGATCGCGCTGCGCAAGGCGGTAGAGGTGGCCAAGGCCGATTACGCCAGGGCGGAGACACCCGAGGACAAGCGCGCGGCCATGGCCCGGATCGCCGAGCTGCAGATGAAGGTTTCCATCGCCGCGGAGGCGCGCAAACGCTTCATGGGGTGAGGCCGATGACTCGGACGGCGATAGCTTCCCTGACGGCGTGATCGCCCGCCGCGTTCGGGTTGGCGATAGGTCCGGCGCGGCAAGCCTTGCGCGCGGACCGGAATTGCGGTCTTTCTCCGCGCCATGACCAAGCCCCGCTATACCGACCTCGTCCAGAGCCTGCCCGCCACCGTGCCCTTCGTCGGCCCCGAAACGCAGGAGCGCGCCCGCGGCGCGCCCTTCACCGCACGCCTTGGCGCGAATGAAAGCGTGTTCGGTCCCTCGCCCCGCGCCGTGGCCGCGATGGCCGAGGCTGCGTCGGGCGCGTGGATGTACGGCGATCCGGAAGGGTATGACCTGCGGAAAACGCTGGCCGAGCATCACGGCGTCCCGATGAACCATGTCGTGGTGGGCGAGGGGATCGACGGGCTGCTGGGGTACCTCGTCCGCCTGCTCATCGCGCCGGGCGATGCGGTCGTGACCTCGGATGGCGCCTATCCGACCTTCAACTACCATGTGGCCGGCTTCGGCGGCGTCTTGCATAAGGTGCCCTACAGGGGGGATCACGAGGACCCCGAGGCCCTTATCGCCAAGGCGGCGGAGTTTGGCGCGAAGCTGGTCTACCTCGCCAACCCGGACAATCCGATGGGCAGCTGGCACGACGCCGCCACCTTGCGCGCAATGATCGATGCTTTGCCCGAAGGGACCGTGCTTGCCCTCGACGAGGCCTACTCCGACACGGCGCCGGAGGGCGCGATCCCGCCGCTGGAGCCGACGCATCCCCGCGTCATCCGGTTCCGGACATTTTCCAAGGCCTATGGCCTGGCTGGTCTCAGGGTGGGCTACGCCTTGGCCGAGCCCGACGTCGTGGCCGCCTTCAACCGGGTCCGCAATCATTTCGGTGTTGGCCGGCTCGCGCAGACCGGCGCGATGGCGGCGCTGGCCGATCAGGGTCACCTGATGCGGGTCGTGGCCGATATCGACGCCGCGCGGCACCGGATCGCGGCGATCGCGCGCGAGAACGGGCTAGTCCCTCTGCCGTCCGCGACGAATTTCGTGACCGTCGATTGCGGCGGCGACGGGGATTTCGCCCGCGCCGTTCTGGCGGGTCTCGTGGCGCGCGGCATCTTCGTGCGGATGCCCTTCACCGCGCCGCAGGATCGCTGTATCCGCGTCTCCTGCGCGCCCGAGCCGGCGCTCGATGCCTTTGCCGAGGCTCTCCCGCAAGCGCTTGCGGAGGCGCGCAGAACCTGACCTTGCCTGTTGACGGGTTCGGCCAGCCGCGCCTCCGCCTCTGCGGTTTCTGATGGCCGAGCTCAACCCTCGGCGATGACCTTGGCGGCGGCCTCCAGCCCGGTCGGTCCATGGGGAATGCCGAGCGCGGTCATCCCCGCCTGAAAGCTGCCGAGGACACCGAGCACCATATGCGCGTTGACATGGCCCATATGACCGATGCGCAGGAAATCTTCGGCGTTGCCTCCCGGCCCCTCCACACCGCCCAGCGGAATGCCCAGCGTCACGCCCGCGGTCCCGGTCATCCACTCGCGCATGCGCTGACCGTTGCCGGGGCCGAAATTGACAGTGGTCACGGAATGGCTGCGCTTGGACTGCTCGGCGATGTTGGGCCGGACCGGCCCGGCCTGTCCCCAGACCTCCAGCGCGGCCCAGACGGCGCGCGCCAGCACCGCATGGCGGTGCCAGACGTTTTCCAGCCCCTCTTCGTTCACGATCATGTCGAGTGCCACGCGCAGACCGTAGAGATGATGCGTGGGCGCAGTGCCGTTGAAGTAGCGATAGAACTCCTCCGGCGCCATGCGGGGGCGCCAGTCCCAATAAGGTGTCACCAGGTCAGCGCGATCGCGCGCGAGATCGGCCTTGTCGTTGAAGAAGACGAAGGCCATGCCCGGCGGCGTCATCAGCCCCTTCTGGCTGCCGGTGACCATCACGTCGACGCCCCAGTCATCCATCTGGAACTCGTCGCAGGCCAGGCAGGCGATGCAGTCGGCGAACAGAAGCGCGGGGTGGTCGATGGCGTCGAGCGCCTTGCGCAGGCCGGCGATGTCGTTCTTCACGCTGGTGGACGTGTCGACCTGCACCGCGAGCACGGCCTTGATCCGGTGGTCCCGATCGGCGGCCAATGCCTCGGTCACGCGGGCCATGTCGATATCGCTCTGCTGCCCGAAATCGATGATCTGACAGTCGACGCCCATCGCCTTGGCCATCTCGCCCCAGCCAAGGCAGAAGCGTCCGGTCCCCAGCACGAGGATCTTGTCCCCGCGGCTGAGCGTGTTGGTCAGCGCCGCTTCCCAAGCGCCGTGGCCGTTGGCGATATACATTGCCACATGGCCTTTTGTCCGCGCGATGGCCTTGAGGTCCGGCACCAGCCCCGCGACCATGTCGACGAGCTGGCCCGTGTAGATGTTCGGCGCGGGCCGGTGCATCGCCTGCAACACGCGGTCGGGCATGACGGACGGGCCGGGAATGGCAAGGTAGTGGCGGCCGTTGGCAAGGCTCATGGGGTTTCCTTTCACGCGACCCGCCGGAGGTAAATCGCCGCCCGTCCAAGGTCAATCGCATCAGGCGGGTTGGCGGCGCTGGGCCGCATCATTAGATGTGATAAGGCTCATTGGTGGAGGTGAAGATGGACGGCGAACTGGCCCCGGACCGCACGGTTCTGACGATCTCGGGCAAGGACCGCGAGACGTTCCTGCACGGGCTGGTCACCCATGATGTGGGCGGGCCCGGCAGCGATCTCGTGTGGTCGGCGCTCCTGACGGCGCAGGGCAAGTATCTGGCCGATTTCTTCCTGCTCAACCGGGGCGAGGAAATCCTGCTCGACGTCAAGACCGACATCGCGCCGGCGCTGGCGCAGCGGCTGTCGATGTATCGTCTGCGCGCGGACGTGGCTATCGCCGACAGCGGCCTGACCGTGGTGCGCGGTCTGGGTGACACGCCGCCCGAGGCATGGCCCGACCCGCGCCACCCGGCGCTGGGCTGGCGGTCCTATGGCGGGCAGGGCGGCGCGCCCGAAATCGACTGGGACGCGATCCGCGTGGCCGCCTGCGTGCCGGAAACGGGCGTCGAGCTGATCCCCGATGACAGCTACATCCTCGAGATGGGCTTTGACCGGCTCCATGGGGTGGATCACCGCAAGGGCTGCTATGTCGGGCAGGAAGTCACCGCGCGGATGAAGCACAAGACCGAACTGCGCAAGGGACTTGTGACCGTGACCGTTGCGGGGCAGGCCGAGCCGGGGACGCCGGTGGAGGACGCCGACGGTCGCGTCGCGGGGACGCTTTTCACCCGGTCGGGGGGGCTTGCGCTGGCGCATCTGCGCTATGACCGGGCCACGGGTCCGCTGAAGGCGGGCGAGGCCATGGTGAACTGGGACGGCACGGTGCCGACCGCCTGATCTCAGGCTTTCGACGACGCAGTCGGCAGGCGGAGACGGATCGGCCCCTTGGCTGAGACGGGATCGACCGGGCGCCCGCGCTGCGTCGCGACCAGCCCCAGATCGGCGGCGACCCGGCGTATCTCGGGCATCAACGGCCGCCAGTCCTCGCCGAGCGCGTGCGCGGCCTCGGACGGGCAGAAGCTGCGTCCGGGGCCACGCGCTGTCGCCAGCCGGTTCAGAACCCCGGCGACGTCATCGTCGCTGATGTCCGGGCCGTCCTTCACTCCGCCGCGGTCGACGGGAGCTTCAGCTTGTCGAAATCGCTGGCGTCGTGACGTTCCTTGAGGAACTCGGTCGGATCGTCCGAACTGCGGTTGACCCGCGCGCCGCGTTGCACGGCGGGGCGGGCATAGAACCGCTCGGCCCAGGCGATGACGTTGGTGTATTCATGCACTGACAGGAATTCGCCCGCGTCATAGCTTTCGCCCATCACGGTGCGACCGTACCACGGCGCGATGGCGATATCGGCGATGGTCAGCGCGTCGCCCACCATCCATGTCCGCCCCTCCAGATGCCGGTTCAGAACGTCGAGCTGGCGCTTGGTTTCCATGGCGAAACGGTCGATCGGGTATTCCATCGGGTAGGGCGCGTAGGCGTAGAAATGCCCGAAGCCGCCGCCGAGATAAGGGGCGGAGCCCATCTGCCAGAACAGCCAGGACAGCATCTCGGGCCGGTTTTCCGGCGCACCGAGGAAGGCACCGAATTTCTCGGCCAGATGCAGCAGGATCGCGCCGGATTCGAAGACGCGCACGGGTGTCTCGCCGCTGTGGTCCATCAGGGCCGGGATCTTGGAATTCGGGTTGATCTCGACAAAGCCCGAGCCGAACTGATCGCCCTTGCCGATATTGATGAGCCACGCGTCGTATTCCGCGTCATGGCCGGCCGCGAGCAGCTCCTCGAACATGACCGTGACCTTGACGCCGTTCGGCGTGCCCTGGCTGTAAAGCTGGAAGGGATGCTTGCCGACGGGCAGTTCCCTGTCATGGGTCGCACCGGCGATGGGGCGGTTGAGGCTGCCCCATTTGCCGCCGTTTTCCTTGTCCCAGGTCCAGACCTTGGGCGGGGTGTAGCCGGTATCGTCGGTCATCTCGTGCTCCATCAGGCTTTACTGCCCCAGACCTAACGCCGATGGGGCGCAAGACAAAGCCTCCCGATTGTGCGCCCTCGCACAAGACCGCGTCTCCGATGCGAGGGGCGCGGCGGGTCCGGCACCCACGCTCGACCAGTGTCCTAGCCACCCAGTGCCATGTCGCACCGTCCGCAGACGCCCGGATGCGCGTGGCTGCCCACATCGGGAAGGAGCTTCCAGCACCGCTGGCACTTTTCGCCCTGGGCCGCGTGGAACACGACACCCAGACCCGGATCGTCGAGGCGGAAGGCGTCCGTCTGTGGTTCGCCCTCCATCACCGTCAGTCCGCTGGTGATGCAGATGTCGTCCATCGGCACCGTGCGCAGGACCGCCGCAAGGTCGGGGTCCGCCACCTGCAGAAGCGGTGCCGCCTCCAGCGAGGCGCCGATCACCTTGTCGCGCCGCTGAATCTCCAGCGCGGCGGTGACGACGCGCCGGGCGGCGCGGATGCGGTCCCATTTCGCGGCCAGCGCCGCATCGCGCCAGCCTTGCGGCGTGTCGGCGAAGTCCTGCAGGTGGATGGAGCTGTCCTCGCCCGGGAACCGCTCCAGCCAGACCTCCTCCATCGTGAAGACCAGGATCGGGGCGAGCCACGTGGTCAGCCGGTGGAACAGCAGGTCCAGCACCGTGCGCGCCGCACGCCGCCGGGGCGTGTCGCCATCGCAGTAGAGCGCGTCCTTGCGGATGTCGAAATAGAAGGCCGACAGGTCCGTGGTGGCGAACTGGAACACCGACTGGAACACGCCCTGAAAGTCGAAGGCGCGGTAGCCTGCGCGCACGGTTTCGTCGAGCTCCGCCAGCCGATGCAGGACCCAGCGTTCGAGCTCCGGCATCTCGTCGGGCGCGATCCGATCGGCTTCGGTGAAATCGGCCAGCGAGCCCAGCATGAAGCGCATCGTGTTGCGCAGACGCCGGTAGCTGTCGGCCGTGCCTTTCAGGATCTCCGCCCCGATCCGCTGATCGGCGGTGTAGTCGGCCTGCGCCACCCAGAGCCGCAGGATATCGGCGCCGTACTGGTCGATGACCTCCTGCGGGACGACGGTGTTGCCGATGGACTTGGACATCTTCATGCCCTTCTCGTCCAGCGTGAAGCCGTGCGTCACCACGTTGCGGTAGGGCGCGCGCCCGATCGTCCCGCAGCCCTGCAGCAGCGAGGAGTGGAACCACCCGCGATGCTGGTCGGTGCCCTCCATGTAGACATCCGCGATGCCGTCCGCCGTGCCGTCCGGGCGGTCGCGCAGGACGAAGGCATGGGTGGAGCCACTGTCGAACCACACGTCGAGGATGTCGAAAACCTGCTCGTAGGCTTCCGGGTCGTGGTCCGGCCCGAGGAACCGCGCCTTGGCGCCGGACTTGTACCACGCATCCGCGCCCTCGGTCTCGAAGGCCTCGAGGATGCGCGCGTTGACGCCCACGTCGCGCAGGAGGAAATCGGCGTCGCCGGCCTGCGCACCTTTCTTGACGAAACAGGTCAGCGGCACGCCCCATGCGCGCTGGCGCGAGAGCACCCAGTCGGGCCGCGTCTCGATCATCGAGCGCAGGCGGTTCTGGCCCGTGACCGGGGTGAATGTCACCAGATCGTTGATCGATGTCAGCGCGCGTTCACGGATCGTGCGCCCGTGGTCGTCCTTGCCGTCGCCCAAGGGAACGTCGATGGCGGCGAACCATTGCGGCCGGTTGAGGCGGATGACCGGCGCCTTCGACCGCCACGAATGCGCATCCGAGATCGTGATGCGCTTGCGGGCGAGCAGCCGGCCCACCTCCACCAGCTTGTCGATGACCGCCTTGTTGGCGTTCCCCGGCTTGCCGTTCTCGCGGATGATCCGCTCGCCTGCGAAAAACGGCAGGTCCTCGCGGTAGGACGAATCGTCGAGGATGTTGTGCGTCATCTCGAAGGCCTTCGGGCCCCCGCGTTCGCGCAGGAATATGGCGTAGTCGTCATCGCCGTGGCTGGGCGCGGTGTGCACGAAGCCGGTGCCCGCGTCGTCCGTCACGTGATCGCCGGCAAAGAGATGGACGTCGAAATCCCATTCGCTCAGCGCGCCTTCCGCACCGCGCAGCGGATGGGCGCAGGACAGTGCCCCGAGCTCCTCGGCCGTGACGTCACGCAGGCGCGTGTACATCGACGGCTCCAGCCGCATGGCACCGAGCGCCTCTTCGGCCAGCGCGTCGGCGAGGAGGTATTTGTCCCCCACTGTGACCCAGCATTCGTCAGGCTTGCCCGTGACCTCGTAAAGGCCATAGCTGATCCCGGGGCCGAAGCAGATCGCCCGGTTCTGCGGCAGGGTCCA
>CAZOBK010000077.1:0-12893 GCA_964578115.1 uncultured Roseicyclus sp. | reverse complement strand
TTCTGGGCATCCCCGCGCGGGTCGGCGAGGCCGAGGCGATACCGGATGTCGGCGCGATCCTGAGGCTGCTGGAAGCCGCGCGCTTTGCCTACGACATCACGATCATCGACACGCCGCCACTCAACGCTGTCGCAGATGCGCTCCCCTTCGCCGCCGAAGCGGACAGCGTCCTGCTGATGGCGCGCTGGAACAAAACGTCGGCCGCCGACCTCGACGCGGCCCTCGAGACACTGGCCCAGATCGGGGCCACACCGTGCGGTGTGGTGGTGACGCAGGTCAAACCCTCGATCCTGGGCCAGGCCGGCTACGCAAGCTACTTCAAGCGTGTCTAGAGGTCGGCCGTTTCCCCTGCCGAAATCCCGCGATCCGGGCCGGCCGGCGCGGCATCAGCGCGGTTGCGCAAGGGGCGGTCCTGTGCGATCACACTTTTAAAATTTCTATACGGTTCGGTTCAGTTTGATGGTGGACTACGCGAAACAGCGCGTGACGATGGTCGACACGCAGGTGCGGCCTTCGGACGTGACGAAGTTCCCGATCATCGACGCCATGCTCGAGGTGCCCCGCGAGGCGTTTCTGCCAGATGCCCGGCGCGACATGGCCTATGTGGGCGGTCCGATCGAGATCGCGCCGGGGCGCGCGCTGCTCGATGCGCGCACGATCGCCAAGATGCTCGATGCGGCCGACCTCGAGCCGGCGGACGTGGTACTCGAGATCGGGTCGGGGACGGGCTATTGCACGGCGCTACTCGCGCGACTGGTCGAGGCCGTGGTCGCGGTCGAGGAAGATGCCGATCTCGCCTCCGACGCCGACGCCACGCTGTCGGATCAGGGTGTAGACAACGCCGCCGTCGTGACGGGGCCGCTGGTCGAGGGCCATGCCAAGGCGGGCCCCTATGATGCGATCCTGA
This sequence comes from uncultured Roseicyclus sp., assembly GCA_964578115.1. Classification (GTDB taxonomy): domain Bacteria; phylum Pseudomonadota; class Alphaproteobacteria; order Rhodobacterales; family Rhodobacteraceae; genus Roseibacterium. Next base: position 11,986 of record CAZOBK010000077.1, on the reverse strand, counting down.
TCTTCGGCGGAATCGAGGCGTTTCCGGATGCGCTTGGCGATCAACTCGCCGAGGGCGGGCGCATTGTGGGTATCTTCATGAACGGCGCGCATGGCGAGGTCCGGGTCGGGCTGAAATCCGATGGCTGGCTGAGCTGGCGCATGGAGTTCAACGCAAGCGCCGAGGTCCTGCCAGGCTTCGAACGGGCTGAGACATTCAGCTTCTGAACAGGTGCCGCCCGACCTTTGGCCGGACGGTGCGCGCGCAACGACAGGACCGATGGAAAACAGGTCCGGTGGCGAGACAGCGGAAAAGAGCTTGGGGGATGAGCATGGGTGGTTTCTTTGTCGGACTGACGCGCGGTGCGCTTGTCTTTGGCATGGCGGTGGCCATGACGCTCGTAGCTCCCGGCGCGGGGCGTGCAGACAGCCTCCGGGCGGCGATGTCGGACGCCTATGTGAACTCCGCGCTTCTTGAACAGAACCGGTTCCTGCTGCGCCTCGACGATGAAGGTGTCGCGCAAGCCGTGGCGCAGCTGCGCCCGACGCTGTCCTTCGTGGCCTCGGCAAACCGCGACCTGGTCGCAGATACCACCACGGCGACGGCGAGTCTCGTCGCGGAATGGGTGCTCTATGCCGGCAACAGTCGCCGCCTCGCCATCGAAGCGGCGCGCGAGACCGTGCTGGCCGCGCGTCAGGGCCTTGTCGATGTCGAACAGCAGGTGCTGCGCGATGCGGTGACCGCCTATCTGAACGTCTGGCGCGATCTTCAGGTCGTGAATGTGCGCGAGGCGAATGTGCGCGTCGTCACCCAGCAGTTGCGCGCCGCGCGTGACCGGTTCGAGGTCGGAGAGGACACCCGGACCGATGTGGCCCAGGCCGAGGCGCGGCTTGCACAGGCGCGTTCGGCGCTGGCCGCGGCACGCGGACAGCTCGAGATCAGCCGGGAGCTCTTCGCGCTCGCAGTGGGGCGTTACCCCGGCGCGCTTGCCGGTCCCGGACCGGTCCCGGGCTTGCCGCGCAGCGAGGAAGAGGCCGACGGCCTCGCGCGCCAGAACGCGCCTTCCATCCTGCGGCTCCAGCACGAGGTGACGGCCGCCGAGCTTGCCGTGCAAGGGGCGCGCGCGTCCTATCGTCCGACGATCACGCTGGACGGACGCGCGACCAACACGTTCGAATCCCCCTTCCCCGGCGGCGAGGGCGAGGGCGCCTCCATCGGGCTGACCCTGACGCAGCCGATCTATCGTGGGGGACAGCTCGCCTCGCTGGAGCGTCAGGCGCTCGCCCAGGCCGGCGCGGTGCGCGCCTCGCTCAATCAGCAGACACTCGTCAACGTTCAGGTCATGGGCAACGCATGGGCCCAGCTGCGAATCGCCAATGCCCAGATCCAGGCTGCGGATCAGCAGATCTCGGCTGCCGAACTGGCCTTCGAGGGCGTTCGGGAAGAGGCCTCGCTGGGCGCGCGCACCACGCTCGACGTTCTCGACGCCGAGCAGGACGTTCTCGACGCGCGGATCAGCCGGATCGAGGCGCAGGCCAACCTCTATTCCGCGGCCTACGCGATCCTTGCCGCGGGAGGGCTTCTGACCGTCGAGCGGCTGGGCCTCGACGTTCCCGGCTACGATCCCGCCGCCTATTCCGACCTCGTCTCCGGTGCGCCGGCGCGCATTCCCAGCGCGCAGGGCGATCGGCTCGACCGCATCATGGGTCGTATCGGGCGCGACTGAGCCTTGCCTCATGGGCGGCCTGTGGCCGATCCGGCACGGGGCTTGAGCGGTTCTTGGCGTTCCCCTGCGCCCACTGCGTTGTGCGCGGTCGCGGGTGCCGTTATTCTCCGTGCAGTTTCGGGACAAACGGTCCCTTTGGGTGGGGACATCGAAAGCCCGGATGCTACGGTCCGGACGGTCTTGGACGCGGGTCCGAAAACGGATCCGATAAGGAGTGAACACTATGCCCGATCCAGCGAAATCCGTTGGTGACATCGATGACGTGCTGTCCTCCATCCGGCGCCTCGTGGCCGAGCAGCCTGTTCCTGCACCTGCCGACACGAATCGCCACTCTCATGCCGCGCCACGGCCCGGCGCGGAGGACCGGCTGGTCCTGACGCCCGCGTTGCGCGTCACGGATCGCGACGGTCCGGCTCGGGCGGGTGTTCCGGATGCGGGTGGCGGCGGTGACACGACTGGACCGGAAGAGTTGGCGGAAACCACGCCCGGGCTCGCGGAGATCACGCCGGAGCATGCCGAAAGCACGGTCGAGACTTCCGTGTCCGACACGCCCGACGAACAGACCGAAGCGACAATTGACGGGATGCGGACCAAGACCGCGCAGGACCCTGATCTGGCCGTGGCCGAAATGACCGGCACGCTTCAGGGGCAGGGCGGCGATATCACCGCTTCGGAGCAGGCCAGGATCGAGGCGTCTGAGCGGGACGACAAAGACACGCCGACCGAGACGCCATCAGCCCAAGTGTCCGAGGCCGCCGAGGCGCTGGATCCTTCCGATGAAGGCCCCTCGGCGTCCGCCGACGAGCCGCTTCAGCCCGCACTCGACAACCCCGCGCCAGAGACGTTGGCGCATGCTCCGGCCAATGATGCCGGTCGGCCCGAGACGCGCGACGACAGTCCGGAACCGCCGCTCGAAGCCGCCGAGGATGGCCTCGTGGCGCAAAATGACACGACTGTGCCTGACGCGGCGGCGGCCACGGATGAATCGCATGTGATCGGCGATGACGGTTGGCGGCCGGAGATGCGCCTGTTCGACTGGGACGCCTCGGCGCAGACCGGGGACGCCGCTCCGGACGGGTTGCCGTCGGAGGCCGGGCAATTCGAATCCGAGACCGGAGACGCGAACTGGCCCGATGAAACCGCCGATCGCGCCGCCCTCGACCTCGCGGCCGTCCGCGAAACAGTGGTGACCGACACAGCGGACGATGCGAGCACCGGAGACGGCCGCTCCACGGAGGGCGCGGTGGCTGGCTTCACCCCGATCTTCTCGCGTCGGGCGACCGGCCCCGCCGTGCGCGACGCGTCTGCCGCAGATGCGCCGCCGGCCACGCCGGGGGATCGCGTCCCGCCGGGCGAATCGCAGCCGGCGGCATCGGGCGCTCCTTCGGTGGGCGATCTCACCGACACGCACGCTGCCGAGACCGCCGAAACGGCGTCGATCCACGCGATCGCAGCGGAGGAAGTGCAAGCCGAGGGCACCGCGACCGACGGCGGTGACACGGAACCGGGCATGACCGGCGCAGACGCCATGACCTTCTGCAGCGTTCGCGACACCGGCAAGGAGGCCCCCGAGGCAGAGGTCATGGCGCCAGATCCGGAAGCGATCGACACGGCGCCTCTTGCGGATGATCTCCCGTCGCGCGCCACTATTCAGGACGAGAGCGAACGCACCGACTCTGGTGCCCGTCTGACTGTCCTCGTGGGCAAGGACGAGCCTGACACCGTCGAAGCTGGCGCATCGCCTGAGGCCGCAGACGCTCCGGGTGCAGGCGATCTGCGATCAATCGAAACGCGCATCCTCGAGGAAGAGGTCCTGCGCCGCATCGTGGCCGAAGCCGTGCGAGAAGAGTTGCAAGGCGCCTTGGGAGAACGGATCACCCGCAACGTCCGCAAGCTGGTGCGACGCGAGATCAGGCTCGTTCTGGCCGCCGACGAACTCGATTGACGCAGTTGTGGCCGGAAAACGCGGTTCCGGTTCGGCAGATCCGGGCTTGAAATGAAGGATAGGGAGCACAAGCTCTAGGCATGTTCCCGATCCGCGACCACAACCCGTCCGACCGCACGCCTTTCGTGACCTGGGCACTGATCGCGATCAACGTGGTCGTGTTCCTCAGCTATTTCCCCTCCATTGCCGGTGACGAACGGCTCCTTATGTCGTTCTTCGATCAATGGGCACTCGTGCCGCGCGAGACCATGAGCGGCGAGGGCGGCCATACGCTGGTGACTTCCATGTTCCTGCACGGGGGCTGGATGCACCTGATCGGTAACATGCTGTTTCTCTACATCTTCGGCGACAACATGGAGGATCTGCTGGGGCATCTGGGCTTTCTGGCCTACTACCTCGCCTCGGGCCTCGCGGCCGCCGGCGGCCAGATTCTCGCCGATCCGAGCTCCACCGTGCCGATGGTCGGTGCGTCGGGCGCGATCGCCGGCGTGATGGGGGGGTATCTCCTGATGTTCCCGCGGGCGCGGATCGATGTCCTCGTGATCATCATTTTCCTGATCAAGATCTTCACGATCCCCGCTTGGCTGATGCTGGGTATCTGGTTCGGCCTGCAACTGGTCAATGGCCTGTCGATGGACGTGGCGGGCGGCGGCGTTGCCTATTGGGCCCATGCGGGCGGCTTCATCGCCGGTGTCCTGCTGGTACTGCCTGCGTTCCTGCGGCGCGGCGGGCCGGCCTACTGGGCGCGGACCCATGGCAAACCGCCCCACGAGGAAGTCGAATATGTCGTGTCGCGCTCGCGCCGCAGCCCGATACCGACCGTTCGTCGGGTCCGCTCGTCGCGCGACGTCAATCGTCCGCTTGCCGACCTGAGCCGGGTGCCCCGCGCCGGACAGCGCCGCGGCCCCCGCACGCCATGGTCCGGGGGGCGCGATTGAGCAGCTACCGGGTCGCCCCTGTCAGCTCTGGTCGAATCGAAGGCCGGCGAGTCGTCATCGAGGGCGCGCAAGGTGTGGCAAAATCTTGACAAAACCTTGATAGATCTGGGGCAGCGTCTAGGTATGGGTGGAACAGACGCTCAGAGCACCGAATTTCGTGCGAATTGTCGCCTAGCTATGCACCTTGCGCATACCATGACTGCGAAAAACGCATCACAGTAGTGCATCAAAATTGGGCATAAGGAGCGTCACGCCGGAAATTGCAAGAGCAAAAACATAAAGGACGACGAAATGCGGGATTTCGTTGATGGCACAGCCTTCAACTTCGAACAGGGTCAACGGTCGCGGAAGCTCTTCGCGGCGGTGGTCCTCGCTGCGCTCGATGACGCCATTGCCGATGACAAGAAATACGGCAACGGGCCCGATCAGATTGCGCGCTGGGCGCGGTCGCGTGACGGCCGGGAGGTTCTGAGCTGTGCAGGGATCGATCCGAACGAGCGCGTGGTTCAGGGCCTGATGAATTTCGTCGCCGCTGGCGTGCGCACATCGGTCGCCCTCAGCCGCGAGGAAAGCGAGCGCCGCAGCCAGGCCGAGGCCGAGGCCGCCTGACCTGAACCCTGTAGAAGCTGCCCAGAAACGCGCCTTCGGGCGCGTTTTTCTTTGGCGCGTTCTAGTCGGCCGACAGGATGCTTGCGAGCGCGGGGTTGGGGAAACGGCGGGGCAGGGTGATGGCCCAGAACGCCTCGTGCAGGTCCGGCAGGCGCAGCGCCTCGACCAGTATGCCGGCCTCGAGTTCATCCTGAACGACGATCGGCGGAACCAGAGCGAGGCCCGTATTCTCCCGCGCGAGCAGACGCAGCATGGCCATGTCGTCGGCCTCGGCCGCGATCATGGGCGCGAGGCCTTCCCGCGCCATCAACCGGTCGAAATCGGCCCGGACCGCGCTGCCTTCGGCGGGCAGGACCAGCGGTTGAGACGCGATCACCGACGCAAGATCCGCCGCCTGCCGGAGCCGTGACGGGTGTCCGACAAGGCTGACCGGCTGATCATCGATCCGGTGCTCCCGCCACGGCGTCGCGGCATCATGGCGGGGTGGTGCGTTCGTCAGCACGACGTCGAGCCGCAGCGCCTCCAGCTCGCCCAGCAACTCACCGATCGATCCCGAGCGCAGTATGACCGAAACGTCGGGATCCTGCACGAGCGGTCGGAGAAAATTCAGCTGGAAGTTGCGCGACAGGGTCGCCAGCGCGCCCACACGAATGACCTGCCCTGCGCCCGAGCGACCGGCCAGCGTTTCCACCAGCTCGTCGCCCGCCGCGAAGGCCCGTTCGGCGCAGTCGAAGGCGATCCGCCCCGCCTCGGTCAGGGCCATCGTCCGTCCGCGACGTTCGAACAGTGCATGACCAAGCCGTGTTTCCAGCGACTTGATCTGGGTCGAGACCGCCGATTGCGCCACCCCCAGCTTCTCGGCGGCACGCGTGAGGTTTCCTTCGGCGGCGACGGCGCGGAAGGCCCTTAGGTGAGTATAGTTCAGCAGGCTCATGCGTTCACATTATTGGAACGATGGGGTCGCCGTAAATCGCAAATGACGAAGGGTGCCGAGCGGCGGGTTCAGCTTGTTCGGACACGGTTCTCATCGCATCGCTGTCTGGACCGATTTCAAAGCCGGGTAGAGCGCCCGGTAGCCTTGCAGCCGGGATTGCAGCCGGTCCGTTTCGGCCGACCTTGGCTCGAACCACTGCCGCACGTCGGGTTTGCGCATGACCTCCGCCGCGCTGCCGCCGCCGGAGGCGACGCAGGCCAGCCGCGCGGCGCCAAGCGCGGGCCCGATATCGGCGCCCTCGCTCCGGCCCAGCCGGCACGACGTGGCGTCGGCGATGGTCTGCATCAAGAAATCGCTGCGCGTTCCGCCGCCGATGGCAAGGAGCGTCTCGGGCATCGTGCCGGCCGCTGACAGCGCGTCGATGGCGTCGACGAAGGAGAAAGCCACGGCCTCCACCGCCCCGCGCATGAGGCTGCCCTGCGTGGTGGCCTCGCCCAGTCCCTGGAACCCGGCGCGAATCTCCGTGTCCCCATGGGGCGTCCGCTCGCCCGTGAGGTAGGGCAGGAAGAGTGGCCCGGACGGGCCCGCCTCGGCCTCGGCCAGCAGCTCCCCGATGGGCCGTCGCAGAAGGTCGGCGAGCCACGCGAGGGGTCGCGCGCCGTTCAGCATCGCCGCCATCTGGAACCAGTGGTCCGGCAACGTGTGGGCATAGGCGTGGATGCGGCTGGCGGGGTTGGGGCGATAGTCGGAGGTCGTCACGAACAGTTGGCCAGAGGTGCCGAGCGAGATGAAGCCGTCCCCGTCCGCGATGGCACCGATCCCGACGGCCCCCGCCGCCGCGTCGCCTCCGCCCGCAGCAACGGGAATCCCCGCCGGCAGGCCGAGCTCTTCCGCCGGGCCGGGCATCAGCTCGCCCGCGATCTCGGTTCCGTGGCGTAGCTCCGGCAGCCAGTCGATTTCGGTCGCGCTGACGCGGCAGAGTTCTGCGGACCAGTGGCGCGTGCGCTCATCGAGCCACGAGGTTCCGGCCGCGTCCGACGGGTCTGTCACCGACCGGCCATGGAGCCGCAAGCCTATGTAGTCCTTGGGCAGGAGGACCGATGCGATGCGTGCATGGGTGCTGGGCTCGTGCCGCGACAGCCAAAGAAGCTTTGGTGCAGTGAAACCGGGCATGGGCAGAACGCCCGAGATCTCGCCGATCCGGGGCTCGGCCGCGAGCATGTCGGCGCATTCGGCGGCGGCGCGCGCGTCGTTCCACAGGATGACGGGGCGCACCGGCTGCTGATCGGCGTCGAGCAGGACGGCGCCGTGCATCTGGCCGGACAAGCCGATTGCCCGCACCTGCGCGCGGAGCGGCGGCGGTAGCGCGGCGATGGCCGCGCGGGTCGCGGCCCACCACGACGCGGGGTCCTGTTCGCTTGCCCCGTCGAACGGGTTCGAGACGGTGAGTGACGCCGATCCGGTCGCCTCGACTTCGCCGCCCGGGTCGATGACGCAGGCCTTCACCGCCGATGTTCCGAGGTCGATCCCGAGATACATGACTTTGATCCTTCTGCGTCGCGCGCCCGTCCGGCCTTCCACCCGGGGATGGCTTGTGCGACCTTGATCGCCAATCCCGCGAGTGCCGGAAGCCAACCGGCCCGATGGGGGAGATGCAAGAAAAAACTTTACTCGCGTCATATTTTGAGGATTTTCTGGAGTGCGATCTGGACCGAACGGGCCGCCCCGCCCGGAGCAACGCGAAGGGGCCATGTCATGAGCGAGCAAAAGATCCGGAACATGGAAGAGTTCGCCGCGCTGAGCGGGCTTTCCCGTCCGACCGTTTCGAAATACTTCAACGATCCCGCCAGCGTCCGCCCGACGACACGCGAGCGCATCGAGGCGGCGCTGGAGCGTTACGACTTCCGGCCCAATATCTTCGCGGTGAACCAGAACCGCAGCCTGACGAAGAATGTCGGCATCGTCGTGCCCTATCTGGCAGACCCGTTCTTCGCCGAGATCGCGCGCATCATCGAATTGCGCTGTATCGAGGCGGGGTTCTCGCCGATTCTCTACAGCGCGCACGGCGAGCGAAAGCTGGAGAAAGAGATCCTCGAGGGGCTGACCGCGCTCAAGCCTGCCGGGGTGTTCATGGCGCCGCTCGGGCGGCTTTCGGACCGCGCCGCCATTGAACGATTTTGCCGCGACGTGCCCACGGTCCTGTTCGACAGCAATATCGACGGGATGGGTGAAGCCTTTGTGGGATCTGACAACTTCAGCTTCGTGAAGCAGACGGTGGATTATCTTTGCCGCACCGGGTCGCCGCCCTGTTTCTTCGAGATGCGCAACCCCGCGAACCCCAACGCCAACAAGCGGCGCCACGCCTATATCCGGATCATGGAAGAGGCGGGGCTGGAGCCGCATGTCGTCAAGGTCGAAGGCGAGGGCTGGGGTTTCGAGGAGATCGGGCGGCAGGGTGCCCATGACGTGATCGCCTCCGGCGGACTGGCGACGGATACGGTCCTTTGCAGCAACGACCGACTCGCTATCGGCTTTCTCGCAGCCTGTTACGAGCGCGGCTTGCGGGTCGGGCGGGGTGAGGGATGCGCGCTTCGGATCGCGTCCCATGACGATCACCCGTTCTCTCGCTTTACCTGTCCGTCGCTCACGACGGCGGCCCATGAATACGAGGCGGTGGCCGACAAGTGCATGGAAACGCTGTTTTCCCTGATCGAGGCGGGCGGGCGCTTTGGCGCGCGGACCGAGACGCTGATCCCCGCTCGACTGATCCTGCGTACCTCTGCATGATGATCAAAATTAGCGCGCGTAAAGAAAAATCTTGACGCACGGCAAATTCAGGCCGTAGCCTTCACGCTACATAACATCCAATTTAGGGAGGATTAGGATGTCCCCGAGAACCGCGCTCCGCGCGTCCTCTGCCCTTGCACTCTGCGTTTTCGCAACCGCCGCATCGGCCCAGGACACCACCATCACCATCGCCACCGTCAACAACGGCGACATGATCCGCATGCAGGGCTACACGGATCTGTTCACCGAGCAGACCGGCATTGGCGTCGAATGGGTCACGCTGGAAGAAAACGTCCTGCGCCAGCGCGTGACCACCGACATCACCACCAGTGGCGGCCAGTTCGACATCATGACAATCGGCATGTACGAGACGCCGATCTGGGGCGCCAATGGCTGGCTCGTGCCGCTCGATGACCTCTCCGAGGAATACGACGTCGACGACATCCTGCCCGCCATGCGCGGCGGCCTGAGCCATGACGGTACGCTCTATGCGGCACCGTTCTACGGCGAAAGCTCCATGGTGATGTATCGCACCGACCTCATGGAAGCGGCAGGGCTCGAGATGCCCGACGCGCCCACATGGCAGTTCATCCGCGAAGCGGCCGCGGCGATGCACGACACCGAGAACGAAGTCTATGGCATCTGTCTGCGCGGTAAGCCCGGCTGGGGCGAAGGCGGCGCGTTCATCACGGTGACGGCGAATTCCTTCGGCGCGCGCTGGTTCGACGAGGACTGGAACGCCCAGTTCGATCAGCCCGAGTGGGAAGAGGCGCTGACCTTCTTCGTCGACCTGATGAACAGCTACGGACCCCCGGGCTACGCTACCAACGGCTTCAACGAGAACCTGTCGCTGTTCCAGCAGGGCCGTTGTGGCATGTGGATCGACGCGACCGTCGCCGCGTCCTTCGTGACCAACCCCGATGACTCCACCGTGGCCGACAGCGTCGGCTTCGCGCTGGCGCCGAACGCGGAAGGCGTCGAGAAGCGGTCGAACTGGCTTTGGGCCTGGGCGCTTGCCATCCCGGCCGGCACCCAGCAGGAAGACGCCGCCAAGCAGTTCATCGAATGGGCGACCTCGCGGGAATACATCGAGCTCGTGGCCGAGAACGAGGGCTGGGCCAATGTGCCCCCGGGCGCGCGCAACTCGCTCTACGAGAATCCTGCCTATCAGGAAGTGCCCTTCGCCCACATGACGCTGGAGTCGATCGATGCTGCCGATCCGACCAACCCCACGGTTGATCCGGTGCCTTACGTCGGCATCCAGTTCGTAGCGATCCCGGAATTCGCGGGCATCGCCACGGAGGTGAGCCAGGAGTTCGCCGAAGTCTATGCCGGTCAGCAAACCGTGGCAGAGGCGCTCGAGAATGCTCAGGCGCTGACCAATGACGCGATGGAGGCGGCGGGTTACCGCTAGATCCTTTCTCCCGAGCCTCCCGGGGGCGGTCCTTCGCCGCCCCCGGGTCTTTCGCCCTCCGCAAATACGACGACACTCCGCGCGAGGGGCGATCCCGCCCACAGGTGAGGTGCATCCATGGCGACCCGGCATTCCCGTTCCGCGGCAAGACTGATGATGGCGCCGGCCGTGATCCTGCTTCTGGGCTGGATGCTCGTGCCGCTGACGATGACGGTCTATTTCTCGTTCAAGCGCTACCTGCCGATGCGGGGGGACTCGCTGGAACGCGGCCTCGACTGGGTGGGCTTCGAGAATTACGTCCGCTTCATCAGTTCCAGCTCCTTCTGGCCGAGCGTTCAGGCGACGCTGCTGATCGTCGGCGGCGTGCTGGTCATCACCGTGATCCTCGGCATCCTGCTCGCGATCCTTCTCGACCAGCCGTTCTGGGGACAGGGCGTTGTCCGCATTCTCGTGATCGCGCCCTTCTTCGTCATGCCCACCGTCTCGGCGCTGGTGTGGAAGAACATGATGATGGACCCGGTGAACGGAATGTTCGCCCATCTGTGGCGCTTCTTCGGGGCCGAGCCCGTGTCATGGATGTCGGACGCCTCGGTGCAGTCGATCATCCTGATCGTCTCGTGGCAGTGGCTGCCCTTCGCGACGCTCATCCTTCTGACCGCGATCCAGTCGCTCGACAGCGAACAGCTGGAGGCCTCGGAGATGGACGGCGCGCCGGTGCTCGCGCGCTTCTGGTTCATCGTGCTGCCGCATCTGGGCCGGGCGATCACCATCGTCATCCTGATCCAGACGATCTTTCTTCTGTCGATCTTCGCCGAGATCTTCGTGACCACGGGCGGCTCCTTCGGGACCCGGACGCTGACCTACCTGATCTTCCAGCGGGTGGTGGACAGCCAGAACATCGGCCTGGGATCGGCGGGCGGCGTCTACGCGATCATCCTCGCCAACATCATCGCGCTCTTCCTGATGCGCATCGTCGGCAAGAACCTGGACCGGTAGGGGGCGACCATGGCACGCGCAGTTTCCACACGCCGCAAGATCATCACCACCGCCGTCGCATGGGCGATCGGGCTGACGATCTTCTTTCCGATCTTCTGGACGATCCTCACCAGCTTCAAGACCGAGGCGCAGGCGATCAACAACCCGCCACTGTTCTGGGGCTTCGATTTCACGCTGGAGAACTACGCCGTCGTGCAGGAGCGTTCGGACTACATGCGCTTCTTGTGGAACTCCGTGATCATCGCGGGGGGATCGACCTTCCTCGGCATCCTCGTGGCGGTGCCGGCGGCGTGGTCCATGGCCTTCGTGCCGTCGCGCCGGACCAAGGATATCCTGCTCTGGATGCTGTCGACCAAGATGCTTCCGGCGGTTGGCGTGCTTTACCCGATCTCGCTGATCTTCGTTCAGTTCAACCTGCTGGACACCCGCATCGGCCTGACGCTCGTGCTGATGCTCATCAACCTGCCGATCATCGTGTGGATGCTCTACACCTATTTCCGCGAGATCCCCATCGACATCCTCGAAGCGGCACGGATGGACGGCGCGGGCCTGAGGCAGGAGATCCTTTATGTCCTGACGCCCATGGCGATCCCGGGCATCGCCTCGACGGTGCTTCTGAACATCATCCTCGCGTGGAACGAGGCGTTCTGGACGCTCA
>CAZOBK010000076.1:0-13350 GCA_964578115.1 uncultured Roseicyclus sp. | reverse complement strand
ATGGCCAACACCGTGCATGGCTACATGAGCCAGTCCGACAAGGGCGAGATGGTGATCGGCGGCGGCGCCGACGGCTACAACAACTACACGCAGCGCGGATCCTTCCACCACGTGGAGGAGACCGTGCGCGCATTGGTCGAGACCTTCCCGATCATCTCGCGCCTGAAGATGCTGCGCTGGTGGGGCGGGATCGTGGACATGACCGGCGACCGATCGCCCATCATCTCGAAAACACCCGTGGATGGCATATTCGTCAATTGCGGCTGGGGCACGGGGGGCTTCAAGGCGATCCCCGGCTCGGGCTGGGCGATGGCCGAACTGATGGCCAGGGGGCATTCGCCGCTGGCCGATGATTTCTCGCTCGACCGTTTCCGCGAGGGGCGCTTCATCGACGAGAGCGTGGCGGCGGGGGTGGCGCATTGATGACGCCGATCCGGAACCAGAACGCCCCTCACGCCGTTTTCCCTGCGAACCCGTTTCGCAAGGGAGACGACCGATGGCCGACAAGAGATACGACAAGACGCTTGATCCAAGGACTGACGCGCCGGGCCTGCACGCGCCGAATGCGGCGACGGCGAACGACCCACGTGATCCCGATGCCGGGCGCGCCCATGACCCGCTTGCAGGGCGCACCGACAAGCCCGATCCGGTGCCCGAGGCCGATTTCCGCGACGTCACGCCAACGGATCGCCGCCGCGAGGGCATGTTCGGTGGTGTGCTCGTCTTCGCCATTCCATTGGCGATCCTCGTCGTCGGTTTCCTCATGTGGTCGGCCAATATCGGCGGTGACGACAATGCGCTCGATGCGCCCGACACGCCCGACGTGGTCGAAGACGCGCAGCCCATGGAGCCGGCCGAGACCGAATGACGCCGGCCGGGCGCGGCCCGTCCCGTCCCAGCATGGCCCGTCTCACGAATACGACCGCGCCGGTCATGCACCGGGCGCGGTCCTCTGTTTTTCTGCCTCACATTCAAACCGGCCGCGCCGCAGTCCGGCGGACCCGACGGGACGTTGCCCATGCTGACACTGACCTGCCCCTATTGCGGCGTCGCCGCCTGCGAAACGGAACTCGAGCCCGGTGGCGAGGCGCATCTGAAACGCTTCGGCCCCGGCTCGTCGGACGATGACTTCGAGGCCTATCTCTTTCTGCGTCCCAACGTGCGGGGCGTTCATTTCGAACGCTGGCGGCACGCCATGGGCTGCGGCAAGTGGTTCCTCGCCGCGCGCGACACGGCGACGCTGGAGGTCTTCGGCACCTATCCGGCACAGACCACCGAACCGCCTACCGACATCGTCGCGGCCATCAAGGCGAAGCGCCCCGAGTGGGAGGGACGTTCATGAGCACCCGTCTGGCCGATGGCGGCCGCCTGATCGACCGCACGCGCAAGGTCGAGTTCACCTTCAACGGCAAGCGGTTCTCCGGCCATCCCGGCGACACGCTGGCCTCGGCGCTCATGGCGAATGGTCAGCGGATCGTGGGCCGGTCCTTCAAGTATCACCGCCCGCGCGGCATCGTGGCCTCCGGCGCGGAGGAGCCCAACGCGCTGGTCAACCTCGGGCAGGGCGCCCGGCACGAGCCCAACCAGCGCGCCACCACGACCGAGCTGTTCGACGGTCTTGCCGCCTCCTCTCAGAATCACTGGCCGAGCCTCGAATGGGACATCGGCGAGGTGAACGCGGCCATCGCGCGCTTCCTGCCGGCGGGGTTCTACTACAAGACCTTCATCCATCCGCGCGCATTCTGGAAGCACGTGTTCGAGCCCTTCATCCGCCAGTCGGCGGGGCTGGGGAAAGCGCCCGATCCGAAACACACCGACCCCGACCGCTACGAGCAATTCTACGTCCATGTGGACCTGGTCGTCGCCGGCGGCGGCATCGCGGGGCTTCAGGCAGCACTCGAGGCCGGACGGGCCGGGGCGAGGGTGCTGGTGTGCGAGCAGACCGCGCATTGGGGCGGACGCGCGCCGGTGGACGGCGTCGAGATCGACGGCAAGCCCGCCGGGGACTGGATCGCGGCTGCCGTCTCCGAACTGGAGGCGATGGAGAACGTGCATCTCCGCCCCCGCACCATGGTCGCGGGCGTCTATGACCACGGCTATGTGCTGGCCTACGAGCGCGTGTCCGATCACGCCCCGCAGGACGGGGTGCCGCGCCACCGGCTCTGGCGCATCCGGACGGGGCAGGTGATCTCGGCCATCGGCGCGATCGAGCGCCCGCTCAGCTTTGCCGGCAACGACAAGCCGGGTGTGATGCTGGCCTCCGCCGTGCGCGACTACCTCGTTGAGTATGGCGTGAGCCCGGGGGACCGCACGGTCGTGGTCACGAACAACGACGACGCCTATCGCACGGCCATCGCCATCCGGCGCGCGGGTCTCGACGTGCCGTGCATCGTCGATGCGCGGCCCACGGCCGACGGACCGCTGCCGCAGGAGGCACGGGCGTTGGGCATCCCGGTGAAGACGGGCACCGCCATCGCGGGCGTGAAGGGCATCCGCGGCGTGGTCGCGGTGCAGCTCTGCAAACAGGCGGGCGAGGGCGCGGTGACCGAGGACGTGATCTGCGAGGCCGTCGCCATGTCCGGCGGCTGGTCCCCGGCGGTGCATCTCTGGTCCCATTGCGGCGGCAAGCTTACCTGGGACGAGGCGGGGGCGTTCTTCCGGCCTGATCCCGACCGGCCGCCGACCAACCAGTCGGGCGAAGGCTTCGTGGTTTGCGCGGGGGCATCGGATGGGGCGCTCCATGCGGGCGAGGTGATAAAAAATGCGTCAGCCGCGGTCAGCAAGGCATTGACGACGCTTGGCAAAAAAACGGCAGGCAACCCGCCGAAGGCCACGGCGCCCGATGAGGCGGCGCTTGCCCCCGTCTGGATGATGCCGCAGGGCGCGGGGATCAAGAAACGCGCCAAGATGTGGCTCGATTTCCAGAACGACGTGAAGGTCTCCGACGTGCAGCTTGCCGCGCGCGAAGGCTACGAAAGCGTGGAGCACACCAAGCGCTACACCACGCTCGGCATGGCGACCGATCAGGGCAAGCTCAGCAACATCAACGGACTGGCGATCCTTGCCGACACGCTGAACGCGCCGATCCCGCAGGTGGGCACCACGACCTTCCGCCCGCCCTTCACGCCCATCTCCATGGGCGCGATCGCCGGCGAGGCGCGGGGCGAGGTGTTCCAGCCGCTCCGTCGCACGCCCCTACATGCCCGCCACGAGGATGCCGGGGCCGAGTGGGAGCCTGTCGGCCAGTGGCGGCGGCCCTACTGCTTCCCCAAACCGGGCGAGAGTAAGCGCGACGCGGTTAACCGCGAGATCACGGCGACGCGGTCCTCCGTGGGTCTTCTCGACGCCTCGACGCTGGGCAAGATCCTCGTGAAGGGGCCCGACGCGGGGCGTTTCATGGACATGCTCTACACCAACATGATGAGCACGCTGAAACCGGGCAGGTGCCGCTATGGGCTGATGTGCTCGGAGAACGGGTTTCTCATGGATGACGGCGTTGTCGCGCGGCTGGATGAGGACACGTTCCTTTGCCACACCACCACGGGCGGCGCGGATCGCATCCACGCCCACATGGAGGACTGGCTGCAATGCGAGTGGTGGGACTGGCAGGTCTACACCGCGAACGTGACCGAGCAATGGGTCCAGATCGGCGTGGTCGGGCCGAAGGCGCGCGAGGTCCTGGCAAGCCTCGGCGGAGACATGGACCTCTCGAAGGACGCGCTGCCCTTCATGGCCTGGGCCGAGGGCAAGCTGGGCGCGTTCGACGCGCGTGTCTTCCGCATCTCGTTCTCCGGTGAACTCAGCTTCGAGGTGGCTGTGCCCGCTTCCCAGGGTCTCGCCTTCTGGGATGCGCTGATGGCGGCCGGAGAGCCGCACGGCATCACGCCCTACGGCACCGAGGCTCTGCACGTGATGCGGGCCGAGAAGGGCTTCATCATGATCGGCGACGAAACCGACGGCACGGTGATCCCGCAGGACCTCGGCCTTCACTGGGCGATCTCGAAGAAGAAGGACGACTACCTCGGCAAACGCGCGCAGGAGCGCCCGCACATGACCGACCCGGAACGCTGGCAATTGGTGGGCCTCGAGACGCTGGACGGGTCTGTCCTGCCCGACGGGGCCTATGCCATCGCGGAGGGTGAGAACGCCAATGGCCAGCGCAACACGCAAGGACGCGTGACCTCGACCTATTTCTCGCCGACACTGGGCCGCGGCATCGCCATGGGCCTTGTGCTGCACGGGCCCGACCGGATGGGCGAGGTGCTGGAATTCGCGCGGACGGCGCGGGACCCGGATAGCAATCTGCGCACCGTCGAGGCGCGGATCGTCAGCCCGGTCTTCTACGACCCGGACGGGGAGAAGCAGAATGTCTGAGATCGCTGTCAGTGCGCTGAACGGGGAAGAGGCCTCGGGGCTCGTCACCCTGCGCGAGATGGGGCTGCAGGGCATGGTGACCCTGCGCGCAGACCTCTCGAAGGCTGCAAGCGCTGTGAAGAAGGTGACCGGCGCGGCCATGCCCGACCGGCGCGCCATCAGCGCGGGCAAGGCGGCATCGGTCGCGTGGATGTCTCCCGACGAGGTGATGATCCTGTGCGATCACGCGCGCGCCGACGCGATCGTGGCGGAGCTGGCCGAGGCGCTGACGGGCCAGCACCATCTGGCCGTCAACGTCTCCGACGCGCGGGCCATGTTTTCGCTTTCGGGTGAGGCGGGCGTCCTGAAGGACGTGCTGGCCAAGATCACGCCCGCCGACATGGCCGCCCTTGGCCCCGGCGAGATGCGGCGCACGCGGCTGCAGCAGGCGGCCGGCGCGATCTGGTTGGAAAGCGAGACCGAGGCGCGGGTGATCTGTTTCCGCTCGGTGGCGCGCTATGTCTTCGACCTGCTTGCCATCTCGGCGCGCGACGGCGGGGCGGTCGGATATCACTGACCTCCCGAAGCGCAAAACGAAAGGCTTGGCGATCCTTGCTAGCCGGGCAGGGTGAACCGTTCAACGCCCGCCCGTTCGAGCCACGGGTCCCAGGCCGGATCACAAAGAAAGGACAGGAAATCCCGCGCCGCAGGGCTGTCCGAGGAAGGGCGCGCCAGGAATATCGACATCTCGATGTCGGTTCCCATCTCGGGCGGGCAGATCGCAACGGCCCTGACGCCGCTCGTCGCCCTGACGACCGTGAGCGGCGCCACCGCCAATCCACAGCGACCGTCGGCCACTGCACAGATCGGTTCACCAGTGCCCATGGGTTTGAGCCGCCCTGCAATCTGCGCGCGCACGCCCAGCCGGTCGGTCATTTCGTGAAAGATTCGTCCGCTTGTGCCGGTTCCCGTGAAGGCTATGGTTTCAGCATCGAGGAGAAGCGCCGCTATCGCACCGGGTGATGAGGCGGGATCGTCGGTCGCACCGGCAGCCGCAAGGGCGAGCGGCACGCGCCCGAAGGCCGCGTGACTGCTCCCCTCGGCATGACCTGACGCCACGAGGTCGGGGACATACCAGGGATTGGTGATGGCCAGGTCGAAATGCGCTCCTCCCAGAATGCGTACTGGCACCTCCGGATTGAGGAGGATTTCCGTCTCCACCGCCACCCCAGAAGCGCGTCGGTATTCCTCGACGAGCGTCGGAAGGACCCCTTTCAGGGCGACGGGCCCGATCAACGCCATCGTCATGGGCGACTCCAATCCAGAAGATTCGCCTTTTGGTATAACCCGGCGCAGGAGTGCCGGGTCGCCAATTCGGATTTCTCGGCCGGAGCACCCTCCACCGGGTTGACGTGACCCCGCCCGGACCTCCATCTGTCCAGCAATGGAAACCGACAAAGAGGGGGGCCACGACATGGCTTTCGAACTTCCCGATCTTCCCTATTCGCACGACGCGCTCGCCGATCTCGGCATGAGCCGGGAGACGATGGAGTATCACCACGACATCCACCACAAGGCCTATGTCGACAACGGCAACAAGCTGATCGACGGCACCGAGTGGGCCGGCAAGAGCCTCGAGGACATCATCACCGGCACCTACCAGGCCGGCGCGGTGGCGCAGAACGGTATCTTCAACAATGCCTCGCAGCATTGGAACCACATGCAGTTCTGGGAAATGATGGGTCCCGGCACCGGCGGCATGCCCGGTGAGCTGGAAAGCGCGCTGGTCGAAGCCTTCGGGTCGGTCGATAAGTTCAAGGAAGATTTCGCCGCCGCCGGCGCGGGCCAGTTCGGTTCGGGCTGGGCGTGGCTGGTGAAGGACACCGACGGCTCGCTCAAGGTCACCAAGACCGAGAACGGCGTGAACCCGGTCTGCTTCGGGCAGACGGCGCTTCTGGGCTGCGACGTGTGGGAACACTCCTACTACATCGACTTCCGCAACAAGCGCCCCGCGTATCTGCAGAACTTCCTCGACAACCTCGTGAACTGGGAAAACGTCGCCTCGCGGATGTGATCCCAGAGGGCGCGGTCCCGACACCACGGCACGGAAGGCCCGCCTGAACCCGGCGGGCCTTTTTCGTCGGTTCCGGCGCTGTCCACGGCCCCGGCCGCAGCCGCCGCTTGACCCTCCGCCGCCGGCGTGAAAAGCCGCCCATGGTGGCAAAGAGGAGAGCTGGGTTTGGGCGACAGCGCGAAGGGCGTCCTTGCGATGGCGGCGGCCTGCACGATCTGGGGTCTGTCGCCCCTGTTCTACGCGCTTCTGTCCCACATTCCACCCATGGAGGTGTTGGCCCACCGCACACTCTGGTCGCTGGTGATCTTCGCCGGCATTCTCGCGCTGCAGGGGCGTCTGGCGGAGCTTCCGGCAGCCCTGTCGACGCGGCGGCTCTTTCTGCTCGTGGCGCTGTCGACGGCGATGATCTCGGTGAACTGGTTTCTCTTCATCTACGCGGTCGGCGTGGGCCGCACGGTCGAGGCGTCGCTGGGCTACTACATCTACCCGCTGGTCGCCGTGGCCATCGGCGCGGTGGTCCTGCGCGAGGGCCTCGGCGCGCTGCAGGCGGTGGCGGTGGCGCTGGCGGCCGGCGCCGTCCTTGTCCTGACGGTCGGGCTGGGCGCGCCGCCATGGATCTCGCTCACGCTTGCCACGACCTTCGGGGTCTACGGGCTTCTGAAACGTTGGGTCATGGCGGGGCCGGTCGTCTCGGTCACCTCGGAGGTGCTGCTGTTCCTTCCGCTGGCCCTGGGCTACCTGATCTGGGTGGCGTCGAAGGGGGGCCTGAACCTATCGCCCGGTGACATGGCGCTTTTCGTTGCCTCGGGCCCGATGACGGCGGTGCCGCTTATCCTGTTTTCCTATGCGGCCAAACGCGTGCGCATGGCGACGGTGGGGTTGATCCAGTATCTCAACCCCAGCTTGCAATTCGCCGTGGCCGTGCTGATCCTGAACGAGGCGATCACGATATGGCACATGATCGCATTTCCGGTGATCTGGCTGGCGCTGACATTCTATTCGGTGGCCACGTTGAGGGGACCGCGGCGCGTGGCGTCCTGAGGGCGGCAAGGGCGGATATGCCCCGGCGAAATCCCCGTTGACGAAAAGTGCGTTCCAACTCCTGATGGCGCGGGAGGTAAACCATGGAACTCACGCTTGCCTCGGCCTTTTCGCAGGAAGGGCTGCTCGGCCATGCCGCCTATGTGCTGCTTGTGCTTTCGATGCTCATGCGCACGCTACTGTGGCTGCGCCTTCTGGTCATCGCCTCGGCGATCCTCGGGATATCCTATTCGGCGTTCATCCTCGGTGACCCGGTCTCGACCTTCTGGGAAAGCTGCCTCGTCATCGTGAATGTCGGGCAGCTTCTGCTGACCCACTGGCGCAGCATCCGCGCGCGCTTCACCGAGACGGAGGCGCATTTCATCGCCCGTCACCTGCCGGGGCTCGGGCGCGGCGACGCCCGCGCGCTGATCGACCGCGGCCGCTGGGTCGCGCTGGAGGCCGGGGCCTGCCTTGCCGTGCAGGGCCAGCCCGTCGATCAGCTGAGCTACATCGCCGAGGGGCGCGCGGACGTCCGCGTGGGCGGCGCGCGCGTGTCGAATTGCGGCGCGGGCGATTTCGTGGGCGAGATGACGGCGCTGACGGGGCTTCCGGCAACGGCCACGGTGATCGCCACGAGGCCGCTGACCGTCTGGCAGATCGATGCGGCGCGCCTGCGCGAGGCGACCCGGCGGCGCGACGAGGTCTCGCGCGAGCTGGAGGCCGCCTTCGCCCGCAACTACCGCGACAAGATCGTCGAGATGAACCGCCTCGTTTCGGTCGGAGAGATACCCGACAGGCTGCCGGCCTAGCGCGCCAGCCGCGCCATCAGCGCGGGCAGGTCGGGGACTGTCTCGATGAAGGATTTCAGGCTCGGCGCGGCGAAGCCCTGCTCGATCACATGGTCGATCAGCGCCACGAGCGGTTGCCAGTAGCCCCTGGTGTCGAGCAGGTAGATCGGCTTTTCGTGCAGGCCCAGCTGCCGCCATGTCAGGACCTCGAAGAACTCGTCGAGGCTGCCCGCGCCGCCTGGCAGGACGACGACCGCCTCGGCGTTCATGAACATGACCTTCTTGCGCTCGTGCATCGTCTCGGTGACGACGAAGGTCGTGAGATCCCGTTTGCCCACCTCCAGCGCCATCAGGTGCCCCGGGATCACGCCGAAGGTCTCGCCGCCCGCCGCCTGAGCGGCGCGCGCGACAGCGCCCATGAGACCCACGTCCCCGGCCCCGTACACCAGCCGGTGCCCATCGCGGGCCAGTTCCGTGCCCAAAGCCGTCGCCACGTCCATGTATTCGGGGGCCGCGCCGGGCCGCGAGCCGCAATAGACACATATCGATGAGCGTGGCATGGCATCCCTTGCGCTTGGTCGCGTTTTCCGTCCTGATAGTGGGGTCTGCGCGCGGTCTCAACCCAAACCGGGGGACGGTATGAGGGTGGCCGCGCAGCACCCCGGTTCGGGGGCATGAACCCGGGAGGTCATCCATGGCATCTGACACGGCGTCTGACGTGAACATGAAGGCGATCGTCGCGGTCCTTGTCGGTCTGGGCGTGGCGGGTGCGATCGCGTTCGTGGCCACGCGCGACAGTGGTGTGCCACGGGACGAGGCTGCCGTGTCGGAGGACGCCGTGTCGGAGGACGCGGGCGAACAGGTCACGGCAGTGCCCGAGGCTGTCGAACCCGGCGGGTCCGACGATACCGCGCCCGAGACTGTGGCGCTCCCCGATCCGCCCCGCTTCGATCAGATCCGCGTCGCGCCCGATGGCTCGACCGTCATCGCCGGGCAGGCCCCCTCCGGGGCCGAGGTCTCGCTCCGCCTCGACGGCGAGGAGGTCGGTACCGCCCAGAGCAGCGGGGCGGGGGACTTCGCCGCCATCCTGACGATCTCGCCCTCGGATCAGCCCCGGATCATGAGCCTGACAGCCATAGTGCCGGACGGCACCGAGGTGACCGGAGAGGACACCGCGATCATCGCGCCTTTCGGGCGTGCCGCAACGGATGAGCCCGACGCGCCCGCCCCGGCGGAGATCGCCGAGGACACGACGCCGGAGACCGTGCCGGACACGACCGAGATGACCGCCGCCGAGTCGACGGAAACGGGCCCGTTGGTGCCTTCAGGCGATGCCACGGGCAGGGCGGATAGCGCCGACAGCACGGACGCCCCCACGGCCGGCGAGACCGTGGCCGAGGTTGCGCCCGACACCACCGCGCCCGACACCACGGTGCCCGACACTGCAAGGACGGACATCGCAGGGACGGAGGCCGCCGCGACTGGCGGCCCCGCCGAGGCGGAGGCGGAGGCGACCGACCGGACCGAGGCCGCCGTCGCTCCTGCGCCCGTTCCGGAAGAGACCGCGTCAAGTGAGGCCCCCGCCGCGCCGGAGCCCGCGTCACCCCAGGCCCCCGAGGTCGCTGCGGCACCGCCGGAGGCACCGGAACCCGTGGCTACCCCGCCAGAGGCCCCGGACATCGCAGAGGCCGCGGAGGTCGTGGAAGCGACGCCCGAGGTCTCCGAACCCCCCGAGGCGCCTTCCATCGTCATCGCCAGCCCCGAGGGTGTGCGTGTCGTGCAGGACGCCCGGGCACCGCCCGAGGCGCTCACAGAGGTGCAGATCGACGCGATCACCTACACGACCGAGGGCGACGTGGCGCTATCGGGGCGCGGGCCGGCTGACACTCAGGTGCAGATCCTGCTGAACAACCGCCCCGTCGAACTGGGCGAGATCGGGCCCGCCGGTCAGTGGTCGCTGGAGCTTCCGGATGTCGATCCGGGGACCTACACGCTGACCGTGGCGCAGCTTTCGCCCGGCGGCGAGATCGAGTCGCGCGTCGATACGCCGTTCCTGCGCGAGGACCCGGCGCGGATTGTCGCGGCCTCGCCCATGCGGGTCGGCGAAGGCGTATCCATCATAACGGTGCAGCCGGGCTTCACGCTCTGGGGCATCGCCGAGGCCAATTTCGGCCAGGGCATCTCCTATGTGCAGATCTTCGATGAAAACCGGGACAGCATCCGTGACCCGGACTGGATCTTCCCCGGGCAGATCTTCCGCCTGCCGGACCTGCCGCGCGGAGCAGCCGTCGAATAAGACGCCGGGGCCCGTGGTCGCACTGGTCAAGCCCGCTCGCGGGGCATAGGTAAGGCACGGGCCAGCCAGAAAGCTTCCATGCCAGCCGATACGACCAATACCCCGACCGCGAGCGGTCTGCCAAAGAGGTCCCGGACCGACGCGGCGGATGCGCCGCAGGACACCGGCGCGGAACGCGCCACCGGACCCAGCATCGAGGAGGCCGAACGCCGCTCGGGTTGGCGGACGATCCGCAAGGTCGTGCCCTATCTCTGGCCGGAGGGCGAGACCTGGGTCAAACGCCGGGTGGTGCTGGCGCTGGCCATGCTGGTCATCGCCAAGCTCGTCGCCGTCGCCACGCCTTTTCTCTACAAGGCCGCCGTCGATGGCCTCGCCGGCGAAAGCGCGGGTTCCCCGGCCTGGCTTCTGGCCGTGGGTGCGGTAGGCATCACGGTGGCCTATGGCATCGCGCGGCTGGCCAATGTCGGGTTCCAGCAGTTGCGCGACGCCGTTTTCGCCCGGGTGGCGCAGGGGGCGCTGCGCCAGCTGGCGCTGGAGACGTTCCAGCACATCCACGCGCTTTCCATGCGCTATCACATCACCCGGCGCACGGGGGGCTTGAGCCGGATCATCGAGCGTGGCGTGAAGGGCGTCGAGTTCCTTTTGCGGTTCCTCTTGTTCTCGGTGGGGCCGCTGGTGCTGGAGCTGGCGCTGACGGGCATCATCCTCGCGGTGGTCTTCGACATCTCGTACCTCGTCGTGCTGACGGTCACGATCGCGCTTTACATCTGGTTCACCTTCAAGGTGACGGAGTGGCGGGTGAAGATCCGCCGCCAGATGAACGAGCAGGACACGGATGCCAACCAGAAGGCCATCGACAGCCTGCTGAACTACGAAACGGTCAAGTATTTCGGCGCCGAACGCCGCGAGGCAGAACGCTATGACGCCGCGATGGAGGGCTACGAACACGCGGCGATCAAGACCTCGCTGTCGCTTGCCTTTCTGAACTTCGGGCAATCCTTCATCATCACGACGGGCCTTGTGGTCGTCATGGTGATGGCGGCACTCGGCGTGCAGTCGGGCGAGCTGACCGTGGGCGATTTCGTCATGGTCAATGCCTACATGATCCAGATCACCCTGCCGCTCAATTTCCTCGGCACCGTCTACCGCGAGATCCGACAGTCGCTGGTGGACATGGGCGAGATGTTCGACCTTCTGGAACAGCCCCGAGAGGTTGCCGACAAGCCCGGTGCGCCGGATCTGGAGGTCACGGGTGGCGAGGTCGTCTTTGACGAGGTGCGCTTCGCCTACGATGCATCGCGGCCGATCCTGAAGGGCATTTCCTTCCGCGTGGCCCCTGGCGAGACGCTGGCGCTGGTGGGGCCGTCGGGCTCGGGCAAGTCCACCATCGGGCGGCTTCTGTTCCGGTTCTACGACGTGGTGGGCGGCGCGATCCGCATCGACGGACAGGATCTGCGCGATATCACGCAGGAAAGCCTGCATGCCCAGATCGGCGTCGTGCCGCAGGACACGGTGCTGTTCAACGACACGATCCGCTACAATATCGCCTATGGCCGTCCCGAGGCGAACGCGGCGGAGATCGAGGGCGCCGCGAAAGCCGCCAATATCCATGATTTCATCCTGTCGCTGCCCGAGGGCTATGACACGCAGGTCGGCGAACGGGGTCTGAAGCTGTCGGGCGGCGAGAAGCAGCGCGTCGGCATAGCGCGCACGCTGCTGAAGGACCCGCCGATCCTGTTGCTCGACGAGGCGACGAGCGCGCTCGACACCGAGACCGAGCGGTCGATCCAGTCGGAGCTGAAGATGATGGGGCAGGGCCGGTCGGTGATCACCATCGCGCACCGTCTGTCCACCATCGTCGATGCCGACCGAATCATGGTGCTGGAGGCCGGCGAGGTGGTGGAGCAGGGCACCCACGAAGAGCTGCTCCGCAAGGGCGGACGCTATGCCGATCTGTGGTCCAAGCAGATGTCGGGCGAGGATATTCCCTAAGACAGCGCGCGATCGACCGGGGATGCCAAGCGCGGCTTGCGTCGGAGCGAGGGGCCAGCCCCTCGCGCTCCCCGGAGGTTTTTTGCCAGGATGAAGGGGCTCCGGCGCGCGTCAGCGGCGCGGTTGGCGTTAGCGGCCCGGCGAGGCGGTCCGGCGAGCACGAAGGGTTGGATGCATCCGTGCTCCCGCTCGGCGCTCTTATTCGGCGGCGCGCAGGGGCGGCTTCGGGCTGCCCGCATCGGCGCTGTCGGCGTCATCGGTTGCGATCGTTTCATGCGGCCCGGGCGGCCGGGAAGGGGTCTCGGCGATCGTTTCTTCGATATGACCCTCCGGCATCACGACCGGCTGCGGCTCCTCGTCCCAGAAGATCACCGGATCGCGGGTCTGGCGCGCCGCACGTGCAAGCGCCCAGTCCTGCGCCGTCCGGCTGGCACGGTTCGCGCCGAGCCGCGAGAGGCCGCGGGCGATCCAGCCCAGGATCGTGCCCCACCAGACGCGCAGAGCCAGAAGCGAGGGCGTGACGACCAGCGTCAACACCGTGGCGATGCCGAGGCCGAAGACCACAGCGGTGGCAAGCTGCTTCCACCACAGCGCCGTGGGGCTGTCGACCGTATAGCCGCCATTGCCGAAATCGAGCGACACGCCGAACATCATCGGCGCGAGCCCGGCCATGGTGGTGATCGTGGTCAGCAGGACCGGACGGATGCGCGCCTCCGCGGTGCGGATGATCGCCTCGATCCGCGGCATGTAGCGGCTGTATTCCTGGTAAGTGTCGATCAGGACGATGTTGTTGTTCACCACGATCCCGGCGAGCGCGACGATCC
>CAZOBK010000075.1:12210-13536 GCA_964578115.1 uncultured Roseicyclus sp. | reverse complement strand
CGCGCAGACCGTGACCGAGGTGCAGCATTACACCGACCGCCTGTTCCGGTTCCGCTGCACGCGTCCGGCGTCTCTAAGATTCCGCTCGGGGGAATTCGTGATGATCGGACTGATGGACGAGCCCGACCCGAAGACGGGCAGGCAGAAGCCGCTTCTGCGGGCCTATTCCATCGCTTCCCCCTCCTGGGACGAGGAACTGGAGTTCTACTCGATCAAGGTGCCGAACGGGCCGCTGACCTCGCGGCTCCAGCATATTCAGCCGGGTGACGAGATCATCCTGCGCCCCAAGCCGGTTGGCACGCTGGTCCATGACGCATTGCTGCCGGGCAAGCGGATCTGGTTCTTCGCCACCGGCACGGGCTTCGCGCCCTTCGCCTCGCTCCTGCGGGAGCCACAGACATACGAGGATTACGACGAGGTCATCGTCACGCACACCTGCCGCGAGGCCGGAGAGCTGGCCTATGGCCGCGAGATCATCGAAAGCCTCAGGGAAGACGAGCTTCTCAACGAGGTCATCGGCGAGGGCTTCTGGAAGAAGATCAGATATTATCCGACCACGACCCGTGAGGAGAGCGCCAAGATGGGCCGGATCACCGACCTGATCCGCTCGGGCGAGGCCTATGCCGACCTTGGCGTCGCCCCGCTCTGCCCCGAGAACGACCGGGCGATGATCTGCGGCAACCTCGCCTTCAACCTCGAGCTCAAGGAAATGCTGGAGGAGGCGGGCCTGCGCGAAGGCGCCAACTCGCAACCCGCCGAATACGTGGTCGAAAAGGCGTTTCTCGACTAGGTGCCGCAATTCAAGATCGAAAAAGCCCCCGTCTCGGACCGCGACGGGGGCTTTGTCTCAGGGTATGGTACCTTAGGTCACTCCAAGCCCAGAATGGTCCGCGCCTGTTCGATCGCCGCAGGCAGAAGCTCGGGATTGTCCCGCGCTCCTGCAAGAGCGGCGCGCGCCGCGCGCTTGGTCATCTCGGACACGTCCGAGCGCTCGATCGCCGCGATGGCGGCGTCGAAGTCGAATCCGTCGCGCGTGAGAACTTCGTCCAGGCGCGGCGACGCCTCAGGTGTCACCGTGGCCGCATCGAGAACCGCGTTGGCCGCATCATTGGCGGCCTCCACAGCACTGTCGGCCGCATCCGACGCGGTATCGGCGGCCTCATCGGCCACATCCGCGGCGCCGTCGCTCAGACCCGCGAGCGCGTCTCCGGCCGTCCCGGCGGCTTCTTCGGCGGCTTCGGTCGCGGTGTCGACGGCTTCTTCGACGGTCTCCTCCACCGTGGTTGCGGCCTCGTCGGCCGCGTCCGTTGCCCCTTCCGTCGCCCC
>CAZOBK010000075.1:0-12110 GCA_964578115.1 uncultured Roseicyclus sp. | reverse complement strand
GCCCCTTCCGTCGCCCCGGCCGCGGTATCGGCGGCATCATCCGCCACGCCCTCGGCTTCCTCGACGGCTTCTCCAACCGCCTCTTGCGGCGCGCGGGCCGTATCCTCCATGTCCTCCGGCGCACCCTGGCCGAGGAAATAGGCACCCAGTCCGAGCGCGGCGAGGATAACGACGACAATCAGAACTCTCATGATGCAACCGACCTTTCAGCATCGCCTTACACAAGCACGCCGCTACACCCGCTGCCGCGCCCGGCGCAACCGCGCGGGGCCGGTCTGCGGACAGACGGCGAATCGGCGCTCATATCGCCTTGAAAGAAAGGGATCATGAGGATACCCTGACTCACCAACATCATGGCTACAGAAGGACGAACCCAATAGCCCGCAGACCTCACAACGCGCCGCCGACCCGCGACACCGGCCCGCGCGTAAACGACAAGATCCGCGCCCCCGAGATTCGCCTGATCGGCGCGGACGGCGAGAATGTCGGTGTCGTACACCCCGCCAAAGCCATGGACCTCGCCGCGGAGGCCGGACTCGACCTTGTCGAGATCTCACCCAACGCGACGCCGCCTGTCTGCAAGATCATGGATTTCGGCAAGTTCAAGTACGAGACCCAGAAACGCGAGGCCGAGGCGCGCAAGAAGCAGAAGACGATCGAGGTCAAGGAGGTGAAGTTCCGTCCCAACACGGATACCCATGACTACGACGTCAAGATGCGCAACGTGACGCGCTTTCTCGAAGCGGGCGACAAGGTCAAGGTCACGCTCCGCTTCCGCGGACGCGAGATGGCGCACCAGAACCTCGGGCGCGAGCTTCTCGAACGGGTGGCAAGCGACGTCGAGGGCCTCGGCAAGGTCGAGAACATGCCCAGGATGGAAGGCCGCCAGATGGTCATGATGATCGGCCCGGCCAAGTAGGCCACGGCCCCGTCCCGCATCACGAGGCGCGCCCGGGACGGCGCGCCTTTTTTCGTTGCTCAAGATCGGTTTGGCGCGGGTGAACCGCCGGTGCGCACGCTGCCAAGAAATCGTCACGCGGCGGCCACGGTGCCGCTCCTCCGGCACGCAACGCTCCGATCATGCTGGTCCCGTTCCTCCTGTTTCTCCTGTCGCTTGCCGGTGTCGCGGCGGCATTCGCCCTGCCCGGCCTGTCGGACCTGATCCTGATCGCGGGCCCCTCCTGCCTCGCAAGTCTCTGGCTGCTGTTCCGCGCCTGGCGCGCCCGGCCCGCAGAGGACCCGGCCTCGATCGTCGGCTGGCGCGCACGACCGACGAAGGATCCGGCCTGGATCGTCATCGACGGCTCCAACGTGATGCACTGGACCGACGACACCCCACGCATTGAACCGGTGCGCGAAGTGGTGCGGCACCTGAAGCGCCTGGGCTTCACGCCCGGCGTCATTTTCGACGCCAATGCGGGCCATCTGCTGGAGGGCCGCTATTGCCACGACGACGCCTTCGGCAAGCTGCTCGGCCTGCCCACGGACCGCGTCATGGTGGTGGACAAGGGCACCCCCGCCGATCCCATCATCCTGCGGGAAGCGCAGGACCTGAAAGCCCGCGTCGTCACCAATGACCGTTACCGCGACTGGGCCGAGCGTTTTCCCGATATCCGAACACCGGGCTTCCTCGTTCGTGGCGGCTATCGCAAGGGGCGGCTCTGGCTCGAGCTCGACGAGGAACCGGAGGCCTCGCATCCCGCCCCCCGACACGCGCACCCGGCGTGATTGGACGCGTGCGGGGCTACCCGGCTGCCGCGACGGCCCGTCCCGTCATCACCTTTACCAGATGCGCGCGGTAATCGCCGGATCCGTGGATGTCCGAGATCATGTCGCCCCCGGGCGGCGACAGCGGGGCCAGTGCCTCCGCCTCGAACGACCCGCCCAGCGCCACCTCGGCCTCGGTCCAGCGGAACACGCCATCGGCCGATGCGCCGGTCACCGCCACGCGAACGCCATCGGCGAATCGCGCGACGAAAACACCCACCAGCGGGAACCGCGAGGCCGGCTGCGCGAATTTTCCATAGGCCGCGCTCTTTGGCACGGGAAACCGAACCTCGGTGATGATCTCCCCTTCCTCCAGCGCGGTGCCGAACATGCCGTCGAAGAAATCATCCGCCGCGATCTCGCGCGTGTTCGTCAGGATGCGCGCGCCTGATCCCAGTGCAGCCGCCGGATAACAGGCGGAGGGATCGTTGTTGGCGAGACTGCCGCCGATCGTGCCACGGTTGCGAACCGCCGGATCTCCGATGCGGCCGGCCAGATCGGCCAGCGCCGGGTAATGCGCTGCGGCCTCCCGTGCGATCGTGGCATGCGTCGTGGCGCCACCGATGCAGATCTCGCCTTCGTCCGAGACGCAGACACCCTGCATCTCCGCGATGCCGCTCAGGCTCACCAGAAGCTCGGGCGCGGCAAGCCGCTGCTTCATCGTCGGCAGCAGCGTCTGCCCCCCGCCCAACGCCTGTGCGCCCTCGGTCTTCAGCGCCGCCGCGGCCTCGGCGATCGTCCCGGGTTTCGCGAATTCGAAATCGTACATCTCTCTCGCCCCTGTTGCGGCAGGGCACGCCCCCACCCCTTCATCTTTCCAGAAATACGCAATCCCCCGGCCAACCACCGGGGGGGACGCGTCATTCGGCGGCGACGGCAGACACGTCCTGCCCGCTCGCGGCCATGATCGCCTTGACGATATTGTGGTACCCGGTGCAGCGGCAGATATTGCCCTCGAGATACGCGCGGACCTCTGCCTCGGTCGGCGTGGGGTTCTCCTCAAGAAGCGCCGTGGCGGACATGATCATGCCCGGCGTGCAGAAGCCGCATTGAAGTCCGTGGTGCTCGTTGAAGGCCTGTTGCATGGGCGACAGCGTGCCGTCGGGGGCCGCCAGCCCCTCGATCGTCACCACCTCGGCGCCCTGCAGGTCCAGCGCCAGCGCCGTGCAGGCCTTCACCGGTGCGCCGTCCACATGGACCACGCAGGCACCGCACTGGCTGGTGTCGCAGCCCACATGGGTGCCGGTCAGGCGCAGTTGGTCGCGCAGGAACTCCACGAGAAGCGTGCGCCCCTCCACCTCGCCCGACACGGGCTTTCCGTTCACGGTCATCTCGACCCTGGTCATGTCATTCCTCATCTCGCCGTCACGGTCTTGTCTCTGCCATCCAATCACGGATCGCCGGCGACGAGAAGGGGGAGACGCGCGCCGCCCCCTGGCCCCCGACCTCATAGCGTCTCGTCGAGGAACTCCATCAGACCGTCCCAGCTGTCGGCGTCCGCCTCCTCGAGATAGTCATCGGAACCGGGCACGGTGAAGCTGTGGCGCGCGCCGCCGTAGATCTCGGCGCCATGAGGGATGTCCGCCTCGTTCAGCTCTGCCATGACCTGCGCAAGATCGCCGATGCCCGAGACCGGGTCGGCCGAGCCGTGGAAGAACATGACCGGCGCCCCGCTGGCGTCGGACCAGTCCTGCCCCTCTGGCGTGGGCAACCCGCCGTGGAAACTGACGAAGCCGTCGAGCTCCGCGCCCGCGCGCGCGGCTTCCAGCACCGCGGCGCCGCCGAAGCAGTAGCCGATCATCACCACATTGTCGGTCGCGCCGGGAATATCGGCGGCGGCCATGATCGAGCCCATGAGACGCTCGCGAAACGTCTCGCGGTCGCCATAGAGCGCGCCGGACAGCGCGCGGTATTCCTCGAACCCCTGCGGATCCGTGTCGGCGCCGTAGACGTCGATGGCAAAGGCGGTATAGCCCGCCTCGGCCAGCATGTCGGCGCGGCCTTCCTCGTAGTCGGTCATGCCGTCCCAGTCATGCACGATCAGGACGGTGCCGCGGCTCTCGCCCTCGGGCGTGGCGACATAGCCTTCGAATTCCATGCCACCCACCTCGTAGGTGACGTGGTCGCCCGCAGTCTGGGCGACGAGCGGCGCGGCCGTCAGCGCCAGCGCGGCGGTTGCGGCAAGACGTGTCACTTGGCGTGTCATCTCGGGTTCTCCCTTGGGTTGGACCTGGCCCAAAGGTAGCGCCGGGGCAATCCCGTCAAGAACCATGGCCGCGTGCGCGCGGCCCGTCGCGCGGCTGGGGCCGCGTCGGGATCTCCTTCAGGAGCCCCCCCACCCCCATCGCCGCGATGTCCGCGGCGCTCACCTCCACCCCGCAGACAACGCGCTCCAGCACCCAGTCGGCACCGTTGAGCGCGGGCGAGCGCGCGCAGCCCGGCAACCCGATGACAGGCCGCGCACCGATCTCGCCAAGGACCAGCAGGTTGCCCGGATCGACCGGCATTCCGAAGCGGATGAGACGCCCGCCCGCCGCCACCAGCCCCGCGGGTGCCACGTCATGGGGGTCCGAAGTGGCCGAGGCCGTCAGGATCAGCAGAAGGTCGGCCTCGCAGCCCGCCAGCGCCGCCGCGACCGCCTCCGTGTCATGGGGCACCATGTGCAGATCCGTGAGCGTCACGCCCAGCGCCGCAAGCCGTCCCTCGACTGCAGCGATCCCCTTTTCGTCCCGCCGCGCGGGCCCGTCGGCGGCCGCCGTCACGATCAGCGCCGCCGTCCGGCAGACCGGTGCACGGCGGCTCAACGCCCCCACCCCCGCCGCGCAGGCGTCGGCAAGCGCCGCGCCATCGACCGCGTAGGAGATGATCTTGACCGTGCCGACCATGGTGCCCTCGGTCACGCGCTGCCATTCCGGCACGGTGGCCAGCGTGATCATCGGGTCGACCGCGTTCAGCCGCGCGATGGCACCCGCATCCAGCGCCACGACCCCCGGCCCTGTCGCGCGGATGTTCACCCGCCCCGTGAAGGCGCGATCGAGGCTCAGCCCCGCCGCCTCCGGGTTCGGCACCAGCGCGTGGGCCAGCCGCGCCGCAGCCTCGTTCTCGGCCACGTCTCCGGGCGAGAGCCGCGCCACCGTGACGCGATCGATCCCGGCGGACGTCAGCGCCGCGATGTCGTCCCCGGAAAGAAGCCGACCCTTCTTCAGCACACCGTCCGGCAACCGCACGGAATGGGCGAGGATCGCGCCCTCCGCCTCGGCCACGGGAACCGGACCGAACCTCATCCCTTGCGAAGCCGAGCGGTGACCTCGGCCAGGATCGACACCGCGATCTCCGCCGGCCCGCGCGCCCCGATATCGAGGCCCACGGGCGCGTGTATCCGCGCGATTGCGTCCTCGCTCACCCCCGCCTCCCGTAGCCGCGCGACGCGCTTGGCATGGGTGCGGGTGGACCCGAGGCAGCCGAGATAGAAGATCTCCGTGTCAAGCGCCCGCAGGATCGCGGGATCGTCGAGCTTGGGGTCATGGGTCAGCGTCACCACCGCCGTGCGCGCATCCGGCGCCAGCGAATCCAGCGCCTCATCCGGCCAGTCCTCCACGACGGTCTCCCCGGGAAACCGTGTCTCCTGCGCGAAGGCCGGGCGCGGATCCACGAGGCTCACGTCATAGCCCGCCATCCGCGCCATGGGGACCAGCGCCTGCGCGATATGGACGGCCCCCACGACGATCATGCGCAGGGGCGGATTGTGGACATGGACGAAGGTCGCCCCGTCCTCCTCCATGCCGGACCGGTCGGCGCGAAAGCGCTCGGCCCAGGGGCCCGCGCCGTCAAGGCGACGCTCTCCGGTCTGTGTGTTCACCACGTAGGCCACGGGCGTCCGCGCGGCGCGTGCGGCCACCAGATCGGCCAGCATCGCCTCTGGCAGCGCGCGGCCCACCGGCTCCAGCCAGACGCGGATGCGCCCGCCGCAGGCAAGCCCCACGGCGAAGGCCTCGTCGTCCGAGACGCCGAATTCCAGCATCTGCGGCGTACCGCTGGTCACGGCCTCCATCGCCTCGACCACCACCGCGCCCTCGACGCAGCCGCCCGACACGGACCCCGCCATGTCGCCCTCGCCCGAGATCACCAGCTGGCTGCCAACGGGGCGCGGCGCGGAGCCCCATGTCTCGACCACGGTGGCCAGCACGGCGCCCCGCCCCGCCCTGTGCCAGGCCAGCGCCTGTTCGGGCATGTTCTCGAGTTCTGCTGTCATGGCTCCCCCCTGCCGGCTCCGCACTCCGGCGGGCTAGTAGTTCAACTCCGTCACGATCAGCTGCGCGGGGTTGTTGGAAGACAGGTTATAACTGCCGGTCCAGACATCATACTGGCCCTGCTGGGGATTCTGGAAGGTGATCGCGGAATTCGTGCCACGAAAATCGTCGTTGTAATGCCAAAGCCCGTCGGGCGTGTTGACCAGAAGGATCGTATCCACGTTCGACCGGGCCTCCAGCGCGATGGTCAGCTGGCCCGTGGGCGACGTGCCGGAATAGAAGATGCGGAAATCCGGACGCGACACCACGAAACCGGGAAAGTTGAAACCGCAGTTCTGCAGGCTGACACGGCCTCCGGCGGTGACGTTGCGCACCCATGGATCGGGCATGAAATTGGCCGGGATGTTGGCGCTGCCGAACACGGTCGGATTGTTGTAGCTCGGACAGGCAAGGGCGGCGCCGGCCGTCATGCCCAGCGCGGCAAGGGCAATGCCCGCTGCCGCAATGATTGTCTTTATTGGCCTCATGGATGGTGTCTCCGTCGGATGATTGGCACGTTTGCGTGGACAGTAGTTGCCCGCCCCGAAGGATTGTCAAAGGAAAGCGACCCTCTCGTGGCGCATTGCAGGCCGCGAGAGGGCTTTCGGAGTTTGCTGTCCGAACGGCTACAGGTCTTGGTTTCGCCCCGGGCATTCCATCACTTTGCAATACTCCCGCGACAAGGGTATGCCCAAGCGCCGGTGGAGAGGATCGGTGCACGGTCAGGGGATGTCGCAACACATGTCGAAGGAAGACCACGGCTCCGCGAAAACCGGCGGAATCGGTCACGATACATGGATGGGGAGGCTGGCCCAGATCGGGGATGAGCACGGGCTTTTCGACCGGATCGGCGAGAATCATCTCGGCCTCTACGTGGACGAGGGCGACACGCTCCTGGTGGCATTCGACCGCGCCGAACGGGCCCGCGATCTGTCCGCCCAGGGGCTTCCGGCCGGGTTCGAGATGGTGCGCCGCCGGTCCTGGTCGCTGCTGTCGGTCATGTCGCGGGGCGAGACGTGGTTTCTCGACGATGCGCTCACGCGGTTCTTCCGCACGCTGCAGGCCCGCGGCGTCTTCGACGGGTTTTCCCGCGTCATCTTCTACGGTGCCGGCCCCGATTGCGCTTTCGCCGCCTGCACCTATGCCCGGTTCGCCCCGGGCGCGCGCGTTCTGGCCGCGGGGCCCGTGGCCACGCTCGACCCCGCGCGCGCGCCCTTCGAGCGGCGCTTTCGCAGCGCTCGGCGCCTGCCTTTCCCGGGTCCACTGGGCTTCGGGCCCGCGGGCCTTGCCACCGCCGAGCGCGCGCTGGTCCTCTACGACCCGACCGAGATCGCGCCCGCCGCCCATGCCGCGCTTCATGCCGGGCCCAACGTCACGCGCCTGGGCCTTCCTCACGCCGGACGCGATTTCTCGCGCATCCTGCAGGAGGCGGAGGCCAGCATCCCCGTCCTGCGGCTTCTGGAGCGCGACGAGGCCAGCCCCGCTGCGGTGCGCGCCGCGCTCAAGGACGCCTCCCGCAGGAACCCCGGCACGATGGTGCGGCGGGCGCGCGCGGCGCTTGTGCAGGGCCACCCGAAACGCGCGGCGCTGATCGCCGAGCACGGGCTGTCGCTCACGGGGGACAAGCGGCTCAGCGCGCTCCTGGCCGAGGCGCGGTCGGGCAAGCCTGCCGCCCGGGTCTGACCGCTCAGAGCCCCCCGGCCTCTTCGAGGAACCGCACGACCCGGTCGAGCCCCTTGCCGGTCCGCAGGCTCGCCATCACGAAGGGCCGGTCGCCGCGCGCGGCGGCCGCGTCGGCCTCCAGCTGGCCCGCGTCCACGCCCACATGGGGCGCGAGATCGATCTTGTTGACGATCAAGAGGTCCGATCGCGTCACGCCCGGACCCTTCTTTCGCGGGATGTCCTGTCCCGCGGCGGTGTCGATCACGTAAAGCGTCAGGTCCGCCAGCTCCGGCGAGAAGGTGGCGGCAAGGTTGTCGCCGCCCGATTCGATAAACACCACGTCCAGATCGGGGATGCGGGCGCGAAACTCGGCCACGGCGGCAAGGTTGATCGAGGCATCCTCCCGTATCGCCGTGTGGGGACAGCCGCCGGTCTCGACACCCTTGATCCGATCGGCGGGCAGCGCCTGCGCGCGCAACAGATACTCGGCATCCTCGGCGGTGTAGATGTCGTTGGTGATGACGGCGACGGAGTAGCGATCCGCCATCGCCCGGCACAGCCCCTCGGTCAGCGTCGTCTTGCCGGCACCCACCGGGCCACCGATGCCCACCCGAAGCGGTCCGTTCGAACTTCCCATCCCGATTCCCTTCATCTTTCCAAAAATACCGCTCCGGGGAGCGCGAGGGGTGGAAAACCCCTCGCTCCCGTCCTCCGCCGCCCGTGCCTCACGTCCGGAACAGCCGCACCTCCTGCGTCTCGTGTTCCATCGCCGAGAGGTCCGCGCCGAAGGCGGCACCGCCCAGGGCGTCCCCGACCTCCTCCGGGGGCAGCGCCACGGCGATACGCGCCACCGCCTCGATCCGCGGCGCGAGAGCAGCCAAGATGCGTTGCCCCTCCGCCTGCCCGAGCGGCACGAAGCGGACCGCAGCGGACACCAGCGCCCCGGCAAAGGCCTGAAGATAGAGCGACACCACGATCTCGGGCGCAAGCGACAGCGCCCGCGCGGCCTCCCCCACGGCGATCGGATAGGGTCGGTCGGCGGCCTCGGCGCCCATTGCCCGGCGCGTGGCGGCGAAAGCCGCGCCTTGCGCACGCGTCTCCTCCCACCGCTCGGCGGAGCCCGCCAGCGCGCGCGCCATGTCCGACAGCGCGACCGGGTCCGCTCCCTCGCGCAGAACGGCGGCCAACAGGATCGCATCCGTCCGGCCACTGCCCGCCTCGATAACAATTGCGATCCAGTCGGCCACCGTCGCCCCGTCATGCACCGCACACGACGAGATCGCCGCCTCAAGCCCGTGGGAATACGCGTAGGAGGAGACCGGAAAGGCCGGGGACAGCCATTGCGTGAGCGTCAGGAGATCTGCCTCGGCGCTCATCGTCAGTGGGAATGCCCATCGGATGGCCCGTGGGAATGACCATGGGTCCGGCCATGGCCATAGGCCCCGCCCTCGGGCACGAAGGGCGCCGTGACCGGCGTCACCTCCGCCCCCAGACGGCGCAGCATGTCGGCCAGCACGTGATCGTCCCGGATCAGCAGATGGTCCCCGGCGACCTGGCAAGGCGTATGGCGGTTGCCGATGTGCCAGGCGAGACGCGCCAGGTCGCCAGACACCCGCAAAAGCGGCTCGGCCGCCGCGACGATCTCGACCAGCAGGCCGCCATCCGCTTCCAGCGCGTCGCCCGCGTCGAGCGACACGGTCTCGGGCAGGTCCACCATGACCCCCCGCCCCGAGGCCGCCACGACGCGCTTGCGCCGCACAAACCGGCCCTCGTAGTCGAGCACGAGCCGCTCGCCCGCAGGTCCGTCCCAATGACCCGACCGGCGCACGGCGCCCGCCTTCAGATCGCTAGCGTTCGGATCGGTCTCGTCACGTGCCATGCGCGGCCCTCCCGATGCCTCGCACGGGCCCCGGATACGGTCCGCGCGGTCAGATGGTGAACAGGTCCCGGAACACGATAGAGGGGATGTCGCCGCGCGCAATCCCCATCTGCCGCAACGCGGCGTCGGGCAGACCGTCGAGATGCACGGCACGTTCCAGCCGCGCGCCCCGGATATGCTGCGGGCCGATCCCCTGACCGAGCATGCAGAAATAGGCATCGAAGCGATTGCCCAGCGACGGTGAATAGTTGCGGTTCGCGATTGAAGTCATTGGAGCGCCTCCATTATTCATGGGCGGCCCGGCAGCCGATCGTCGCGGAAAGCCGGGTCCTCGGGGCTCCTCCCCTGTCGAAACGCTAACACCGAACGGTGGCGCGTCGAGGCACTGCTTGTGGAACCGGGACGCATCCATGCCGCGCTGCGGCATTCCGGTCACGCCTTAGTTTGCCTTGGCGGTCATGAAAATGGCGCGCGGCACCTCGAGGCCGGGCTCCACGCCCAGCTCGTCCCCGCCGAGGAAGATCGACATGCCCAGATCGACCAGATGGACATACTGGCTGATCCATGGCGGTTGCGCCGCATCCGTGGGAGAAGTCCGGGTCTCGAAAATCCGGATGGCGTCATAGGTGCAGCCGCCGATCGTGTATGCCTCCAGCTTGGAAAAGCTCCACGAGACGAGGTTCGCCTCCTCCACCCCGCCGATGACGGAGGTCTCGCGCCCGGTCCAGTTCGTGCCGGGCTCGGCGCGGGGCAGGCCGCCGGCGAAGTCGTAGCGGTAGCTCTCCCGCGTGGCCTCGTCGGGAATGCCGCCGGGCCCTTCGGCCCATGCCTCGTGAATGAGGCCCGTGGGATCGCTGCGATAGAACCAGACCTCGGCCTCGCCCTCGTACCGCTCGGTCTCGAGGATGCGGTCGCCGGCCTCGCGCCGGTAGTCGATTCGCATGGCGCCGAAATCGATCGTGATGCCGGCGTCCAGCGCCCCGGGCCCACGCGGGCAGTCGTCCTGCCCCAAAGCGGGAGAGGCCAGAAGGCAGAGGGCGGGAATCAGGCGCAGGGTCATGCCCCTCTCAATACATGAAATAGCGCTGCGCGAGGGGCAGTTCCTCCGCCGGTTCGCAGGTCAGTAGCTCGCCGTCGGCACGCACCTCGTAGGTTTCGGGATGCACCTCGACATGCGGCGTCGCCGAATTGTGGATCATGTGGGCCTTCTTCACCGTGCGGATGCCCTCGACGGCCACGGTCTCCTTGGCCAGCCCCAGTGCCCCCGCGATGTCGGCCGCCTGTGCGGCCTGGCTCACGAAGGTGACGGAAGATCGTTCCAGCGACCGGCCATAGGCGCCGAACATGGGCCGCGAATAGACCGGCTGCGGCGTCGGGATCGACGCGTTGGGATCGCCCATCTGCGCCATGGCGATGGTCCCGCCGATCAGCACCATCTCGGGCTTTACCCCGAAAAACGCGGTGTTCCAGAGCACGAGATCGGCGCGCTTTCCCACCTCGACCGAGCCGATATGCGTCGAGATCCCGTGCACGATGGCGGGGTTGATGGTGTATTTCGCCACGTAGCGTTTGACGCGCGCATTGTCGTTATCCCCCACCTCCTCGGGCAGTCGCCCGCGCTGCTTCTTCATCTTGTCTGCGGTCTGCCATGTGCGGATGATGACCTCGCCCACGCGCCCCATGGCCTGGCTGTCGGAGGCCATGACCGAAAACGCGCCCATGTCGTGCAGGATATCCTCGGCCGCGATGGTTTCTTTGCGGATACGGCTCTCGGCGAAGGCCACGTCCTCGGGGATGGATTTGTCGAGGTGGTGGCAGACCATGAGCATGTCGAGATGCTCTTCCAGCGTGTTCACGGTGTAGGGCATCGTGGGGTTGGTCGAGGACGGCAGGATGTTCTGGTAGCCCACGACCTTCATGATGTCGGGCGCGTGCCCGCCGCCCGCGCCTTCGGTGTGGAAGGCGTGGATCGTCCGGTCGCCGATGGCGGCCAGCGTGTTCTCGACGAAGCCGCTTTCGTTCAGCGTGTCGGTGTGGATCATCACCTGCACGTCCATGTCATCGGCCACGGAAAGGCAGCAGTCGATGGCGCCCGGCGTCGTGCCCCAGTCTTCGTGCAGCTTCATGGCGCAGGCGCCGGCCTCGATCATCTCGACCAGTGCCGCGGGGCGGGAGGCGTTGCCCTTGCCCGCGAAGGCGAGGTTCATCGGGAAGGCGTCGGCGGATTGCAGCATCCGCCCGATATGCCAAGGCCCCGGCGTGCAGGTGGTGGCAAGCGTGCCATGGGCGGGCCCCGTGCCGCCGCCCAGCATGGTGGTGAGGCCCGAATGAAGCGCATCCTCGATCTGCTGCGGGCAGATGAAGTGGATATGCGCGTCGAAGCCGCCGGCGGTCAGGATGCGCCCCTCGCCCGCGATGGCCTCCGTCCCCGGCCCGATGACGATATCGACGCCGGGCTGCGTGTCGGGGTTGCCGGCCTTGCCGATGGCGTGGATACGCCCGTCGCGCAGGCC